>CAYILR010000049.1:0-26013 GCA_964364175.1 uncultured Bacteriovoracaceae bacterium | reverse complement strand
ATCGGACTCTCTTGCGAGTTGAAGTGGAATGCTTTTGAACGCAGCCTCGATCCTCATTGATTTGAGGTTTCCGGAGTGTTTTGCAAAATCATTCATGTAATGGCTGAGTAATGTTTTTTGGAGTGTGCGGCATTTTTGAAAAGCGGAGTTGAGGGTATTTTTATTTTGCACATAGGTAGAAACAACCTCAGGCAATCCGCCTGTGACAAAGTAGTGTTTCAACAGATTCCAAGTTTTGTCGTGAGCGGCCTTTGAGATATCAAATTTGGGTCCGTTCTGACTGAGATAATGCGCCAACTTTTCTTCACCAAGGGCCCACAGAAACTCCTCAAAGTTCATCGGATATAAATTGAGAATATTTACTTTACCCACAGGAAAATCATCGGGATTGAGCCCAAGGCCCAAGAGCGATCCGGCGGCGCAAAAATAGCTTTTTGGAAACGATTTATAGAAGTATTTCAAGCTCGACAATGCTTCAGGACACGTTTGGATTTCATCAAAAAAAATCAGATCATTTTCGAGGTCGATATCTCGGTTCAACTGAACAGAGAGTTCATTGATGATGCGTTGGGGATCGAGGTCAACGGTAAAAATACTTTTTAGAGTTGCTTGTTCTTTGAAGTCAATCAGAACAGGCTTTTTGAAATGCTCCTTTGCAAATTGTTCAACAATATAGGTTTTGCCGACCTGCCTGGCTCCATTGAGAATCAGGGGTTTGCGAGAGGGCTGATCTTTCCATTCTAGGAGGTGATTCCATGCGATCCGCCTCATTCGAGTATTCATTTACTTAATATAGGCCTTAAAAAAGGTAAAATAAACTTTTTTAAGGCCTTAAAAAAGGTAAACAGACCCAGTTGCTTGTAATCTCTGCTCATTTTCTCTAACCTAGATACAGAATGCAGCTCGAAGACATCGTCCAATCAGTTATTGACGGAAAATCTCTGATCGCTCAGTTGCCTGGTACCACAGACCAGGCGCTTTTTGATTTTATGAAAGATTCCGGATTTTCGAGTCGCCATGAACTGATGACTGTTTTTGAGGAGCTCTTGATCAACGCTCGTGAGCACGGCGGCGGAAAATCGCTGGCAGTTTTTGCACAAAAACTTATGGGGTTTCTCTACTTTGTCATCGTCGACCGAGGGCCAGGCATTCACACGACTTTGCCCAGGAATCCTCACCTCTCGGACACAAAAGGCAAGTCCCCCATGGCTCTGATTCGCTTGGCGATGGAAGAAGGAATTACCGGAACGTCGGTGGTGGGCCGTGGAGTGGGTCTCTATCTCCTTTCGGATTACATCAACAGAAACGGTGGAGAAGCGATTTTGATTTCCGACGGTGGACTGGTGGTCCAAGTCCGAGATGTATCCATGCAGAAAAAGAGTTCTCATCCATGGGATGGGACACTGATTGCCGTAAAGGTCACGGCTTGAAAAAAATAAATCTCCATCAAATCTGTGGAGAGTTTTGTACAGAGAGAAAAACCCCTGGCTTGCCAGAGCTAAGGGATCAAATCGAAGAGTCGATAAAGCGTCAAGAAAAGGTGACGGTGGATTATAGCCAAGTAAAAATCCTATCTGCCTCTTTTTTGGACGAGTTAGTGGGGCCTTGGTCGCAATCGGGGATGAGTTTGAAGGTTTTCAGTGAGTTTGTGACTTTTTCACCGCAATTGAACGCGATTCAACAGAGAATTTTAGAGCGAAGACTGAGGTAGTTTTGGCCTATCGATTTTTTCTCAAATAAGCCGCCATCAGCGGATCAGCCAAAATATAACTACCATCGATATGATAAACGACAGCTTCGTTTTCTAGTTTTTTGATGATTTTGCTGACCCCTTTTTGGGACGCACCTGTGGCTGCAACAAAATCTTTTCCGGATGGGCTTTCGACAGGACCTTCATTCGCCAAGGCTGTCATTACTTTTTGTTCGGTATCGGTGTAGTGACTCAAATATTCCTCAAAACGACTTCGGCGAACATCCACCGCTGTTTTTAGTGCCGTATGAATCATTTCTAGTGTGACATTTTTAGGTTCTTTTTTGTTCGAATGGGAGAACTGAGTCCGAATTTGTTCACAAACGATATTGATCGATTCTGGGATTCTTTGCAAAAAGTTCTGAAGATACTCTGAATTTTTGGGCTCGATGGATAGTCCTTGTGGAAGAAACCGCTTTTGAATGTACTCTGTATATTCATGATAGGGGATCAGAGGCAAAATTCGATCTTCTCCGAATCCCGCCAGCGGAGCATGAGGGCGTGCAAAAATTTCTCCGAGCAGATGTTTTTTTGAACCTAAAATCATCACACCAATCTCTGCAGGAAGGTTTTGCAGAGCATCTCGAAACAATGCCTCGCACTCGGATATGTGATGAATGTCTTGAAACTCATCAAAAATGAGGGTGCAGTTCGATTTTTTTTTCAAACTAGAAATCGCTTTAAAAAATTGATGAAGCGCCGGGAGAGGTTGGGAGTCAAGATGCAGAGTTAAACTGAGTCCTTCGGTGGGATCGGTATGAAGCACGGGGCGAAGAAGTGTCAGCAGGTTTAAAGCTTGATCGAGTCGAGATCGAATCGGATAGGTTTCCAGCAGAGAGGATTGAAGTGCGAGGTTCAATCGTGTTTTGACTTGCTCCAGCGTTTGAACGCCGTAGAAATCAGCAAAAAGTACAAAATGCCCTTTTTTTCTCAACTGGGGAATAACGCAAGACTTTATAATGGAAGTCTTACCTGTGTTTCTTCGACCAAAAAGAACCAGCCTTTTTCCAGCGGCGAGATCGTGGGTTAAACTCTTTTTTTCAGCTGTGTAGTTGCATAGATCTTCTTCGTTCAAAACAGAATCGTATCTAAAAACGGACTTAGCTTCGGTTTCCATATTCTATGAATAGCACGAATAGTACTACAAGTACAGTACTAAGTGTACTGTACTTGTAGTACTGCATGGTGTGGGTTTACCTTTTGAAGGCCTTGAAAATGTAAAAATCTACTTTTTAAGGGCCTTTAAAATGTAGATCATGCCAGCGACTCACTCCCAAATTGCTTATTCCCCCGCGATTTGTTAAACAAAACCCCATGAGCCAGCCCAAAATCCCCGTCTACCTCGACTACCATTCCACGACGCCCGTGGACCCGGAGGTTTTTGAGGAGATGAAGCCCTACTTTATGGAGCGATTCGGTAATCCCTCAGCCAAGCAACACAGCTTTGGCTGGGACGCAGACGCAGCGGTCGAGAAGGCCCGCGCCGAGATCGCCAGCTGGATCGGGGCCGCTAACCCCTCTGAAATCATCTTTACCGGCGGAGCGACCGAGAGCTCCAACATGGCCATCCGAGGTATCCTCGAAACCGAGCGCGACACCAACACCGGTCGCAACCACATCATCACCAGCGCCATCGAGCACAAATCAGTCCTAGCCACCTGCCGCGAACTCGAACGCAAGGGCCTAGCAACCCTCACCGTCGTCCCCGTCGCCAAAGATGGCCGCGTTGACCCCGAGACCATTCGCGCTGCCATTACACCCCAAACCGTTCTAGTTTCGATCATGGCCGCCAACCACGAAGTTGGCTCGATCCAGCCCCTGGCTCAAATCGGCCAGCTTTGCAAAAGCCAAGGCGTCTTTTTCCACACCGACGCCGTCCAAGCCCTCGGCAAAACGCTGGTCCACGTTCAGGAAATGGGCATCGACCTCCTGTCCCTGAGCGCTCACAAAATCTACGGCCCCAAAGGCATCGGCGCTCTCTACATCCGTCGCAAAGACCCACGGGTCATCCTACCCACCTGGTGCTGCGGAGGCGGCCAAGAACGTGGCCTGCGCTCCGGCACGCTCAACGTCCCTGGCATCGTAGGCCTCGCAGTCGCAGCGCGTATTGCCCAGCGCGAGATGAAATCAGAATCGATGCGTCTCATCACCCTTCGCGACCGTCTCTGGAAAGGCCTCAGCAAGCGCCTCGACAACGTCCTGTGCAACGGCGGAATGGCGCACCGCTTGCCCCATAATTTAAGTGTTTGTTTTGAAGGCGCACGAGCAGATACTCTCATGATGATGGTCAAGGAGATCGCGGTGTCCGCAGGTTCAGCCTGTAACTCCGAGAACATCGAGCCATCTGGCGTTCTCAAAGCACTGGGATTGACCGACATGCAAGCGCGTTCGACTTTGCGGTTCGGACTAGGGCGTTGGACGACTGAGACGGAAGTCGATTATGCGGTGGATAAAATTTCGGACGCAGTAGTGAGGTTACGACATGATTCACATGACTGAAAAAGCTTTAAAAGAAGTGAAACGATTGCAGACGACGGATGCTGCAGCACCAGGCGCGATGTTGCGCGTGATGGTCGTCGGCGGCGGATGCTCGGGGATGAGTTATAAATTGGATTTTGAGAAAAATCCTGCGGCTCCGGCTGATAAAGTTTTCGAGCAAGAGGGCGTGAAGCTAGTCGTGGATCCAAAATCCCTACTTTTTTTGCAAAACATGACTTTAGATTTCTCAGATGGATTGAACGGTACAGGGTTTGTATTTAATAATCCGAATGCCAAACGTACTTGCGGGTGCGGAACGAGTTTTTCAGCATAACCATGCCTAAGGTCACATTTCTCCCTGTCAATGTCACAGTCGAAGCGAAAATGGGCGAGAGCATCCTGGATGTAGCGTTGAATCACGACATCCCGTTGGAGCACGCGTGCGGCGGTTTTTGCGCCTGCACCACCTGCCACATCAAGGTGAAGGCCGGAGCTTCTTCTCTCTCCGCGCTCGAAGAAGAAGAAATCGAACGGCTCGGGGGAGTCGCCGAATACAGTAGCAGTGAATCACGCTTGGGTTGCCAGGCGCGCGTCAAGGGGGATGTTACAGTTGAAATGGTTAATTACTTTTAGTTTAGGAATTGCATCTCTTGCATCTGCAGGCCAATCCATCAGTCTTCGGATGATCGAAGAACCCGAGACTCTGGACTGGAACCGAGCCAACAGCACCATCGAAACCCACATTCTGCTGAACTTGATGGAAGGTCTCGTCGAGATGGACCAGGATCTCAAGCCCGTTCCGGCGCTCGCTGAGAGTTGGGAGATCAGTGAGGACGGACGGACTTACACTTTCAAACTGCGACAGAACATCAAGTGGTCCGATGGAGTTCCTCTCAAAGCCGCAGATTTTGTTTATAGCTGGAAGCGCCTTCTTTCACCTTCGACAGGTGCGCCTTATGCTTCGTTCTTGTTCGATATCGAGGGGGCCGAGTGGTTCTACAAAGGCACAGTCCGCGATTTCAAAGCCGTCGGAATCAAAGCCATCGATGACCGCACATTTCAGGTGAAGCTCACTCGCCCTGTCGCGCACTGGATTTTCATTCCCACGTTTTGGGTGACGTTCCCGCTTCGCGAAGACATCGTGAGCAAATATGGCAACTCCTGGGATCGCCCAGGAAAAATGGTGTCCCTCGGACCTTATTTGCTGGCGGGGCATGAGAAAGACTCTCGCGTGATCCTCAAAGAAAATCCCACATACTATCGCAGCAAAGGAAACATCAGCGACGTTCAATTCATTTTGGTCAAAGACGACATGACCGCTTTGCGACTCTTTGATTCAGGAAAATTGGATTTTGTGAATCGACTGCCAGGTCTTGAATTGCGCAAGATGAAAGACCGCAAGGAGCTTAAGTACGTCGATTATCTCCGGGTTTTTTACATCGGATTTATTGTATCGAAATTTCCAGCTACCGATCCGCACGTCAGACGCGCGATTGCAATGGCCATCGATCTGAGTAAAATCCCTCAAGTGATGATGGGCAAGCAGCAATCTGCAACGAGCTATGTTCCTCCGGGAATCATGGGCCATTCGAAAAAGCTGGGTCTGAAGTTCGATCCCGAGGCTGCAAGGCAAGAACTCAAACTCTCGGGGCTCGACGTCGCCAATATCAAAATGGATTTCCTGATTTCGTCCGATGCTTCGCACGTTCAATTCGGGGAGTTCGTTCAGTCCGAGTTGCGGAAAAATCTTGGGCTGAATGTCCGTCTTCAGACTGTCGAAACCCGCAACCTTCGCACCAATATTTCACTCAAGGCGACCCCTATGTATTTCCGGCTTTGGGCAGCAGATTTTCCTGATCCCGATAATTTCCTGTGGCTTTTCACCAGCAATAACTCGAACAATCTGACGACACTCAAAAACGAAAAATACGATGAGATGATCGTGACCGCGCGCCATTCGACAGACAAGAGTCGCCGAGAGAAAATCTATCTGGATGCGCAGAAATTGTTGCAGGAAGAATTGGCGGCGGTGATTCCGGTTTATTACGACCCCAACGTGTTTTTGTTGCGAACTGCGATCAAGGGTCTGGAGTTGAACCCCATCAACTATCTGTTTTTAAGAAAGGCGAATCGAAGTGAGTGATCTGACGACGAAGCAGTTAATGAACCAGATCATTGGACCGTTCCAGGAGGAAGTCACCGAGAAAATGCTGAAGGCGTTTTGTTCGGCTGTGGGCGCAGAATATACGGGAGAAGCACCACCGACCTACATGACTCGCTATCGTCAGGGGGAATTTGAGCTGCTGCAAAAAAATGGAGTTCCGCTCACCAGCATCCTGCACGGCGAGCAGGAGTACGAGTACTTCGCTCCCATCAAACCCGGGATGAAAGTCGAGTACGAGACGAAGATCACGAAGTCCCATGAGAAAAAAGGCTCGTCAGGATCGATGCATTTTTTGGTTTTTGAAACCAGCGTGAAGGAATCCGGCAAAGCATTGGGCTTGGCAAAAACTACCATCGTTGTAAGAGGCGGGTTGAAAAAATGAATATCACCATCGAGCCTATGAAAATCGGACCCATTACGAACGAGCAACTCAAGCAATACGCCGAAGCCTCAGGTGATCACAACCCAATCCACTTGGACGACGACATCGCCCGCAAAGCAGGACTCTCGGGAAGGATCGCTCATGGAATGTTGAGCATGGGATATCTCGCACGCCAAGCCGACCGGGCAGTGGCAGCCATAGCCACCGAGGCTAGAAAAAAAGCTCACCTCCACTCGATCCAAACGAGATTCAAAGCCATGACCTTCCCCGGCGATGTCATCACCATCACCGCGATGGTTCGCGCCGGCACCAGTCAAGGTGAGTGGCTAGTCGCGCTGGAAGCCAAGAATCAAAAAGGTGAAGTGACCACTCAGGGCGAGGCCAAGGTTCTTTCTTAAGGGTTAATAGAACTTTTTTCTGCACGAAAGTATCACTTTTTGATACTTTTATGCAGATAACCATTGATTCAATTGGTCCCAAAAAAACCGTTTTTTCCAGAATTCGAGCGAAGGAATTTCATGGGGTTGTACAAGCTGTTGGATGTCTTGCTTTGCCAAATCCCAATCGACTTGGTTGATTTTATTTTTAAGTTCAGTGTAAATCCACGATTCGTTGACATTGAGCTTTGTTCCAGCCCAGGGTCCTGTTTGTTCGAGTGCGTTATTTAGAAAATGATAATTGAGTTTGGTTTTTTTTCTCGCGTACCATAGGAAATCATACCAATCTCGTCCCTTCAAATAAGGTCGGCAGAGCAGGGCATGAGTTTTGCCTGCGCAGAGAGAGCGCGGATCTTGCACGATCGCGGAAAAAGGAAAGGGATAGGTCAGGGTTTTGTCTTCAAATTCACTGCCCATCGGGGGCTTCGCGTCGATCTCGATTTTGATCTGAATTTTTTTGGGTATGGATTGAGCAACTCGAGGGCTGTGCTGGAAGGTGAGGACTTTTCCGTAAGAATCATTTTTGAGAAATGCTTTTTTTACGGCCTGGTTTGCTTTGGATTTATCTTGAATCTCGAATTCAAAACCAAAAGTTCGAAGCTCTTCTTGGAGAAAAGCGAGATTGTTTTTCATCTCAAAATGGGGGTCCGGAGATTGAAGAATAAAATCTAGATCCTCAGAAAATCTCGGGAGTTGGTAAAAGATTCGAAGACAGGTTCCTCCTTGAAATGCGGCTTTTTTGAAAAAACCGCTTCGAGAAAGTCCCGCAAGGCAGATTTCTTGGAAAATTTCTTTGATTGCATTTTCTTCCTCCATGGGGCTCTTACAGGAATACTCATTGAGTCGGTCTTGAATCATTTCAATCCTCATGAATTAGTCCCTTTCTATAGATTTTAAAAAATGTTGAACTCGAGAATGATGATAAAACTGCTTTAATTCGTTGATCTCCTGAGTCTCCAGTGCGGGCATTTCGTCGATTCGCAGGGAGTCGAGCAAGGAGTGAAAATCCCAACTCTCACCGGATGCGTAGACATAATCAGACAAAGCTCGCAAAGGTTTGGCAATGAAATAAATCTGTTGTCCATCAACGATTCTTTTGACTTGTGTCAAAAGTGGATGAAAAGGAATTCTGGAATAACTAAAGCGTCCAAACGGCGTATCAAAATTCTTGGAACGTTTGGAGCATGCGGAAGTGATGGTGTAGACCGCTTCGGGAATCAGCCCCCAAAAGCTAAGAGCCGATTCAAAGCTGATGAATGAAGGCCCGTAGATCGCTTGGCCTAATTCAAAAGGGTGGAAAATTCGCTTTCGATAGGGTTCTCCTAAAACATAAAGCCCTCGCCGGATTTGGATTAAATCTTTTCGTGCCAATGCTCGTTTGATCAGACCGTATCTGCTGTCGTCGGTGCCTTTCAGCCAATGTTGAATATTTGTATCGGTGAGAATAAGGGGCGTGTCTCGAGTTTGTAATATTTTGTCTGAAACTGTCATTAAATGACAGTATTAATCTAAAACAGTCCTAAGTCAAGATTGTTTTTGTTTGAAACTGTCATTAAATGACAGTTTTGTTCTAATAATTAGTCTGTCCAGGCGAGTTATAAAATGATTCTTTTCTAAATGATACTATGATACTATTTAAACGGATATGGAGAAACACTCAGGCAAGTTCGTTTTACGAGTACCTGCTAAGCTTCACGCCAAAGCTGCTCGTGCAGCTGCTTGCAAAGGGATTTCTTTGAACCAAGTCTGTACTGAGGCGATTGATCGGGGACTGCAACCTGTTCCTGCGACAGAGTTGATTCAAAAGATCCGTGATGTTTGGAAGGATGATTGTTTGGGTGTTGTTTTATTCGGTTCTGTCGCGCGGGGAGAAGAGACCGAGGAATCCGACGTGGATCTCTTGATTGTCCTCAAAAAATCCACCCCGCTGAAACGAGAACTCTACAGAATTTGGGAACGAGAGGTAAAGCTGGTCCCGGGACCCAACGAGGTCAATCCTCATTTTGTTCATATGCCCGAGAGTGGACTTGCAGATACAGGCAGCATTTGGTTTGAATCGGCGATCGAGGGGATTGTGCTTTTTGAGAAGGACTATCTGGTCTCGCGGTTTTTGTCGCAAATTCGAAAGTGGATACTAGACGGGAAAGTGAAGCATTCCTTCGCATCTGGACAGCGATACTGGATTAAACATTAACAAATGAAAAACACTTCCCTTCAGCAAGATTACATCAAGCGTGCAAAAAATCGGCTGATCGCGCTCGAAAAGCTAGTTGAGCTCGAGAGCTGGGCCGATGTGGTCAGGGAGTCGCAGGAAGTGGTCGAACTGGCCCTCAAAGCCATGCTCCAAAATGCGCAAATCGCAGTTCCGAGAATTCATGATGTCAGCCAGATTCTTCTGGAGCATGCCTCACGGTTTTCGGAAGCCACCCAAAAGCATCTCAAGCAACTCGCAGCAATCTCCCATGATTTGAGGCGTGATCGTGAACTGTCCTTCTACGGGAGTGATGATTTGACGCCATCGGAGTTCTATACGGAGTCAGACGCGAAGGAAGCTTTCAAAAACGCTAAATTCGTCGTGGAAACCGTGCAAAAAGAAGTGACTTAAGGCGTCTCTTCCCCTATTGTCCCTCTACATGAGCGTTCTCGCCGTGATTCCGGCTCGCATGGCCTCCACCCGCCTGCCGGAAAAACCTCTTGCTGACATCCTTGGAAAACCCATGATTCAATGGGTCTATGAACGAGCTTCTCTTGCGAAGCGGGTCGATCGCGTGATTGTGGCAACCGACGACGATCGCGTGATGAAAGCCGTAAAGAACTTCGGCGGCGAAGCTCGGATGACTTCTCCGGATCTCAAGAGCGGCACGGATCGAGTGGCGGCGGTAGCCCTTGAAATTCCTGCAAAATTTTATGTGAACGTCCAGGGCGACGAGCCCATGATGAATCCCGACGCGATTGATTTGGCCGTGGAACTGGCTCAAAAGGGCAGATTCGAACTCACGACGGTCATGACCCCCATGAAAGATCCAGCCGATTTGAGCAATCCCGCAGTGGTAAAAGTCTTGGCTGATCGGACCGGTCAGGCGATTTATTTCTCACGTTACGGCATCCCTTATTCCCGCGGCGCAGCTCCCGCAAAAGATGGCGATTTTGCCTGCAAGCGTCATGTGGGTCTCTATGTATACTCTCAGCAGATGCTGACGAGGTTCAGTGGTTTGCCTCAGTCAGCTTGGGAAGTCGGGGAGATGTTGGAACAGCTGCGGGCGTTGGAGAACGGAATTCCGATTGGGATTGTCGAAGCGGATTTTAGGTCGGTCGGAGTCGATACGCCGGAAGATTTAGAACTAGTGAGGAAGGAACTAAAGACGAATGGCTAAACAGAAGAAGTATATTTTTGTCACCGGCGGCGTTCTTTCGAGCATTGGAAAAGGCATTAGTGCGGCATCGATCGGAATGCTCATGGAGCAACGCGGACTGAGCGTGACGATGATCAAAATGGATCCGTACCTCAATGTCGATCCGGGCACGATGAGTCCTTTTCAACACGGCGAGGTTTTTGTTCTCGACGACGGTGCTGAGACCGATTTGGATCTGGGACACTATTCTCGATTTGTTTCTGGTGCACATTTTACTCGCAAAAACAGCTTCACCACGGGTCGAATTTACGATGCTGTGATCAGACGCGAACGAGCGGGCGGTTATCTTGGTAAAACGGTTCAGGTCATTCCTCATATTACAGACGAAATTAAAAAGAACATCCGCGAGGCATCAAATGGCGCAGACTTGGCGATTATCGAGGTCGGCGGTACAGTCGGTGACATCGAGAGCCTGCCATTCCTCGAGGCGATTCGACAAATGCGCAACGATGAGGGCAATACCAATTGCCTCTACGTTCACTTGACTCTGGTTCCCTACATCGCAGCAGCAGGTGAGTTGAAAACAAAACCGACTCAGCACAGTGTGAAAGAGCTGCGCGAAATCGGGATTCAGCCTGATATTTTGATTTGCCGCACGGACCGAAAACTTCCCAAAGAGGTGAAGGAAAAAATCGGGTTGTTCTGTAACCTGAAAGCCGAGCAAGTTTTCAGCGCCGTCGATGTGAATTCGATTTACGAAGTTCCGTTGGAATTCAATCAAGAAGGTCTCGACGAAAAAGTCGCGGAGCTGATGGGAATTTGGACCGGCAAACCTGATATTTCCAAATGGGAAAACATGGTCGCCAAGATCCGCAAGCCCAAGGGCGAAGTGACGATCGGGATCGTGGGAAAATACACCGACTGGCGCGATAGTTATAAATCGCTTTCGGAAGCCCTCGTGCATGGCGGTGTCGCCAACGATGTGCGCGTCACTATGTTGTATGTGGATTCCGAAGAGCTTGAGAATGGAAAGAACAAAGAACTACTCAATCAAGTCGACGCCATCCTGGTTCCGGGCGGATTTGGAGAGCGTGGAATCGAAGGAAAAATCTTGGCGATCGAACACGCACGCAAAAACAAAATTCCGTATTTTGGAATTTGCTTGGGAATGCAATTGGCAGTGATCGAGTTTGCACGTCACGTAGCCGGCATCAAGGACGCGAATTCAGCAGAATTCAAACCCGAGGGTGCAGCCAGCGTCATCGACATGATGGAATCGCAGAAAAATGTGACCGACAAGGGCGGTACGATGCGATTGGGCGCCTATGATTGTCAGTTGGTCGCAAAACACGAGGGCAAGCCGACCAAGGCATTTGCGGCCTACGGAAAAGATTCGATTTCTGAACGTCACCGACACCGCTACGAAGTTTCCAACGCTTTTAGGTCTAAAATCGAGGGCAAAGGTTTGCTCGTCAGCGGAAAACACACGCACAAAGAAACCGGCACAGAGTTAGTGGAAATGGTCGAGCTCGTGGATCACCCTTGGTTCTTGGGCTGTCAGTTTCACCCCGAGTTTTTGAGTAGGCCTCTGCAGCCGCATCCTTTGTTCAGCGCTTTTGTGAAAGCCGCCAAGGAAAGCCAAAGCAGCAGCACAGGCGCAGACGGCCAACGCAAACTCAAAGGAATCGCCTAAATGAGTCGATCCGGATTGCCTCCGATGACCTTGTTTGCCGGTCCTTGCGTGATCGAGGACGAGGGATTGATTCTCGAGGTCGCTCAGGAATTGAAACGTCAGTTGAGTGAGCAGATTTCGGGCGGTGAGATTCAGCTCTTTTTTAAAGCGTCATTCGATAAAGCCAATCGATCTTCCGGCGATAGTTTTCGCGGACCGGGAATGGCTGCAGGTCTCAAAATGATGAGCCAGGTGAAGAGCAAAACCGGTTTGCCTTTGCTGACGGATTATCACACGCCCGATCAGGCGGAAGCCGTGGCTGAGGTTGTGGATTGCTTGCAAGTACCTGCGTTCTTGTGTCGGCAGACGGACATGATCGAGGCTGGAGCGCGCGCGGTTTTAAAACGCGGCAAGCGGTTGAATGTGAAGAAGGGCCAGTTCCTGGCTCCCTGGGACGCCGGCAATATTGTTTCGAAAGCCCGCGAGATGGAACGCGAGACAGGCAAGAAGGGCATGCAAGATTGGCTGACGCTGACCGAACGCGGAGTGGCTTTTGGTTATAATACACTCGTAGTGGATATGATTTCTTTCCAGGCGATGAAGTCGCTGGGAGTTCCCGCGATTTACGATGCGACTCATTCGATCCAAGTTCCGGGTGGTGGAGTGGGCGGAAAAAGTTCTGGTGGCAAGCGCGAGTATTTGGAAACTCTCGCAAGAGCAGCGATGGCAGCAGGAGCCAGTGGCGTATTCATGGAATGCCATCCACGCCCCGCGCAAGCCAAGAGCGATGGACCGAACGCATTCTACCTAGAAAACGTCGGCGAATTCGTCAAACAACTTTTGAAAATCCGAGAGACCGTGGCAGGCATGCCGTATCTATTGCCCGAAGCGAGGACAAAATGAGTCAGCAAGTCAGCCAAAAATTACTCGAAACCAAAGATATCCAAACCCGATTGAAAAAAATCAAACTCCTCATCCTAGACGTGGACGGAGTGCTGACGGACGGCAGAATTTTTCTGCAAGAAGGAATGGGTTGGACCCGATTTTTCCACATCAAAGATGGATACGGCCTGAAAGTCCTGATGAAAGCCGGAGTGCAAGTCGCGATCATCAGCGGGGGGGACTCCAAGGACGTTCGCACTCGAATGGAATTCCTAAAAATCCAACACGTATTCCTCGGCGACGAAGACAAAATTAAAGCCTTAGACAAAATCGCCCAAGCCACCGGATTCAAGGACGACGAGATGGGCTTTATGGGAGACGATCTCTTCGACATCCCCGTCCTCAAGCGAGTCGGCTTCAGCGCGACTGTTCCGCACGCCGTGGATGAAGTGAAGGAATGTGTGCACTACATCACCGAGCACCAAGGCGGCTTCGGGGCTGTTCGTGAGATTGCGGATGCGATCCGCAAGGCACAGGGGTTGTAATTTCCTTTCGATCGTTTATTCTAAAGCTATGAAAAATATCAAATTGCTCTCCTTCGTTGGAATGGTGATGTTATCTGCTGCTGTTTCTTTGAGTGCACATGCTGAAACCATCGAGCTGCCCGAACGCTCCAGCCATTTTTCCGCAGGATTGGTGGGGCGAGGATTGGGAACCAGCCAAGGGGGTGGGATTTCGATTACTACTCCCTATTTTTCGGAGCGCCGATTCGCACTAGAACTCTCGGGAACCTATATGAATTACGCAACAGCGATTGATCCGACAAAAAAAGATTCCAATATTAAACACTTCTGGATCGCTGCTTTAGATTTCATATGGACAACCCCCATCACCAGTCGATTGAGAGGAAGCTGGAAACCGCTAGGACTGGGAATTGTTCCTAGAATTCCCGGTGTAGTTTCGGGTATCGCGTTTACGGGCCGTGCGAGTATCGGACTTGAGTATTTCACCCTCCAAGATGGATGGATCTCGTTTTTCGCCGAAGGTGGAGCGGCACAAACTTTTGATGTTAAAAAGAATCAGCTGGTTCCATTTGCCTCAGGAGCGCTGATTGTCAGTGGGATTAAGTTTTATCTCTGATTGTGGATAACTTTGGTACCGGTACCAAACAGAGTTATTTCTTGAAAAAATATTTCCGATCTGCGTGAATTAAGCCCAGCCGAGTTTTGCATAGCAGCTCTTGTGGAGTTTGATCGGGGGCGCATTGCAAAGATTTTGTTTTCGCGTCGATTTTTTCTCCATCCACCACAACCCAGTCCGAACGAGTTTCAGGTTTTTTCAATAAATCGACGATTTTTTGATAGACTTTCGAGCTAGGGTAAATTTCAACAGTTCCTACAGTCACCTTGAGTCGGTGAGGACTGAGATAGATATTGGCGTCGAGTTTTTCAGATTTAATCGAAGTTAGCGAAGTGATTTCTTTTTTTAGTTCTGCGTTATTCTTGATTTCAAAAACTCCCAAACGGGTTGGAAAAGCCCCACTCAGAAAATTCGAATTTTGTACCCAGCGTACTGTGCCAGAAGGCTCTAAAGTTAAACTGATCTGCTCAATTCCGATTTGTGTATTTCTTTCCGCCATGACGACGATGGGTTTTTGAGCGTCAGCTGCAAAAATTGCACATTCCAAAACAATCATCCAAATCATTTGAGCCATTCTTCTCCTCCTTTGATGCACGATTTGTCACGGCTGATGGTGCATCCGGTTCCATCATTGGGAATGGAAGTCAGGTATGCATTGGCCGCGCAAGAATAGTAAATGCTATTTTTTTCTTGGCATCCGGGATAAATAATTGAACGAAACTGTGCGGGGTATAAAAGTGAGTCACGGGCAGGAGGTGCTGTTCCGATTTTATAGACTTGACCTTGACCTAACCCAAAAGAGAGGAGAGGCCGAGTAGTGGGAATGCCAACAAGCTCGGCTCCAACAGTTTCATACCTGTCTTTTTGAATTTTAAATTTAGTAGGACATTCTGTTAACTTGTTCTTTCTATAAAAATTTTGAAGTTCTGTTGCAATAAAATGAGAGCACTCAAAATCAGGGGCATTGCAGGTACAAAATTTAGCTTCCCATATTTGTTTTGGTTGAACAGCCATAAAGGCCATTCTGTGATCACGCATGATCGAATTTTCTACCCCCATGGCTCGGCAGTCATAAGCATTTTTGGAAGTGACATTGTTGCCCAGTACTCTCGCTCCCGTTTGTGGATCGACAGTGTAACCCAATATTTTTTCGGGATACTCATCGACCAACCCGAGTAGATGAAGAAGTTCGTGAGCGATAGTCGTGCAATCGATGTTTGCTTCATATTTTTCTGAATGACTTCGAATTCCGTTCTCGCCAATTTCAATCAGGTGGTCCGGTCTCGTGCATTTTTCTGGTGGTTTGAGTTGAATTACCAGAGATTCTCCCGAAGGTCCCTTTAAGTAGGGATTAACTTCCTTCAGACAGTCATTCACTTTCGAATGATAATCGGTATTGATTTTGGATTGTTCGGAAGCGTCATTATCTGGATATTTGATAAATTTTAAATTGAGAGTCACTCCATAGGCGTTTTCACTGATCCGTGACAGCTCGTACTTGGATTGAATACCAGTAGGACTTTTGTAATTTTGCCAGGCAATGTCCTCAGTCTTGCCTATTTCCAGGGGTTCGCAAAGAATTTTTTGAGGAGCACGTACTTCCATCCACCATGCAGGTGGTTGATCTGACGGCCTGTGACAGGCCGATTCGTCTGCAATGACTACTCTGCAAAACATGATCAACCCAACCCCTACGCTAAGCTGCATTTGGTTTCTTTCCAGCTGCGGGAGCTGCAGGAGCAGCTCCGCCCGGTTTGTTGCCGCTGCCCGGACGTATTCTCGTATCCCGCAGCTTCTTGAGCTCTTCAGAATTGCGTCGGTTTTCTTCCTGAACTTTGGCCAATTCAAGACGCTGCCGGACTTCGTCGCGTTTCATCTCATCGAATTTGGTGCGCATAGTTTCGGCTTCTTTTTTGCTTTGGCTGGCCATCTTCAAGGCAGCATCATATCGGCGTTTCATTTCTTCGGTGTTGACGCCCTGGTTTTCAGTGGGTTTTTTCTCGCGGAGTTTTTCCATCGCGAACTGGTACTGCTTGCGGTATTCATCTGCCTGCTTTTGTGCACGCTCGAGTTTAGTATTGAGGTCTTGCGTTTCGAGTGAATTCTGTTTCGCCCCAGCATTGAGCTTCAATGAGTTGTGCTGAGATTTGAGCTCGTCGAATTTCGCTTGCACTGCAATGTTTTCTTCTTTGAGTGAGGCCACAACCTTCTGTTGCTGTGCGTATTTATGCTTGAACTGGAGATCTTCTGCGTTGACTTGGTTGGCGCTCTTGAGCTGCTCGATCATCGCGCTGGTTTGAGCCGCTTGCCCTTTCATATGAGTCAACGCGCTTTCTTTCTGTTTCAGGGCCTCTGAACTGCGTCTGAGTTCTGCTTGATAAGTTTGCTCTTGGTTTTTGAATGTCAGTTCTTTTTGGCGAATGGAGAGGTTGAGTTTTTTCGCGAGCTCGAGGAGCCTTGATTTTTCAGACATCACTTCGCCCATCATATTGTCGATGATTTTTTTGGCCTGAACAGGGTCTTTTTTGGCCTTCTCTAGCTGTTCCTTGGTTTGGGCTACAATTTTATCGAGACCGCCGCCGTTGATTTCATTGATCAGTTTGTTGGAAGTCAGTTCAGCATCAGCAGATTCTGCAGAAGCAGCTTCCTCTGAATCCTCTTCTGGATTTTTTTCTTTTTTTGCTTCGACCGACTCTGGTGTTTTCGCGGTATCTGGATTTTCAGCGGCGAGTGCTTTTTCTGCTTCTTGCTTTTTAAGCTGAGTTTCTGTTGGCTGGGTTTCTGCAGCCAGAGCTTCAGTTTGGGGAGTCGCTAACGGAATGGGGATAGCTGAATTTTCACTTTCTGTCTTGCCTGCTGATTCAGCAATAGCCCTGATGTCAGCCAGCTTGAATTTAGTTTTTCTGGCATTGGCTGCGGCCTCTTTTTTTGTGACCACTTTTTCTGTAGTAGCACCTTCTGCTGTGTCTTCGTTGAAGGCGCGTTTGAAGAATCCCCGAATGGAGTTTAATACTTTTTTTCCTATGGTCTTGGGTTGAGTAGTTTCTTCGGTGCTGCTCTCTCCTGATGGC
This sequence comes from uncultured Bacteriovoracaceae bacterium, assembly GCA_964364175.1. Classification (GTDB taxonomy): domain Bacteria; phylum Bdellovibrionota; class UBA1018; order UBA1018; family UBA1018; genus CAYILR01. The sequence goes on along the minus strand of CAYILR010000049.1, from coordinate 8,684 downwards.
GTTGCGCTCGATGATATTCCGCTCGAATCAGGACTCTGCGCTTTTCCTGCTACAAGTGTTGGTGCAGTTTCTGCTTGAACAATGTACTCATTCAATCGATCTCTGAGTGCTTGGATTTGTTTTTTATAAAATTCTATTTTCTCATTGGGTTCTAATTTTTCAGGAGCATCTGCGATGGAATTTTTGATGAGTCTGAGATCTGTTTTTTTATTAGAATTTTGGTTCGAAGAGCTTCCATAGGCACCCGGGTTGTTAGAGTCTTCACCAGAAACGATTTGATTCGATTCTTTATCCTGTTTTTCATCACCTTTGACGACGGTTTTTTCAGTGTTGTTCTTGTCTGTGACTGCTTTGATTCGCCGCAGTTCTGCTTTCCAGTCTTGATTGTCCTTGACTAAGAAAGCGCCGGTTTTGGGTGCAGCGCTATCTTTAATGCCGCCATCGTCCTTCAGGAGTTTCGCATAATCCAGGTCACCGAGTTCGGTGTAAGATCGAGTTTTTGGACTTTCTTCAGGCTTCTCGGCCAAATCAACGATCTGAATCTTTCGATCGAGTGCATGGATCTCTTCGGCTGTAATCACGCCCGGCAGCGCCAGGACTCCAATCAATTCAACTCGATTCTCTGCCGCCTGAGTTCTCAATATGACATGGTGGCAAACCGCCAATAACCCAGTCATCGCAAATTCAAATGCGTTGGAAGGTTGAGTATTGTGGATTCGTTCAATCGATCCAGCTTCTTTGATCGCTGTGGCATCAGCTTCGAATGAAGCACAAATCACAAGATGAGCATCGTCGATTCCACATTCCAGAGAAACAGGTTTTCGTTTCCCGCTTTGTTGGAGCAACCCCTCCATGAGCGTAAAAAGAATAGCCGCGCGAACATGAACTTCGGAGTCTTTAATCTGGTCTTCTAACCGGGCTGCGATCAAATCGCTGACCCGTCCCACGCTCTTGGCCGAAAACACGTTGCTGTATAAAACATCGCACTCTTCCTTCAGCAGTCCCGCGACGCCGTTGCTGTTGAGTGATCGAGGTTTGAACGAAGAGAGTTCAGCCATTCGACAAGAACCCTCCGTTCTCGTAAATGCTGACGCTTGGAGTTTGCTCACTGATCAGATGCTGGTGCACGACGCGAGCCAATCGGGAAACGATTTTTTTCGCTGTCCGTTCAGGGCGACTATCCAACTGATCGATGGAAATAGAGCGGGTTTGTGAATCGGGAACCAACTCTTCTGCCAGCTGGAGGATTTGCTCGCAGTCGGGAAGTTTTGTGATGGGGTCAGGATCGCTTCCGTGGTGGAGTGTTCTTAAGAACGAAGCGGTTTGGATAGCTTCCAAAAATTCAAGATCAGTCAGACCATAAAGCAAAGCCAAGAAGGCGGCGCAAGAGGAACGAAGTACACAGGTTTCGTATAATTCTACACTTTGTTCGCGAGCTTGGATGAGATGCTCAGATTGTAGGGGCTTCAGAAGTTCGGTGATGAGGACAGTCATGAAGAATGGCTCCACCGTCATTTTGCTACCCCAGAGTGGGCCAGCGATTTGGATGATGCTGTCGCTGAGTTCGTAGGGAGTGGGAGAGAGGGATTCTTCGGTCGTGACGGTGCGGGGTTTCCAGCTCAAGATGGCTCGGATTCTGCTTCCTGCGTCTCGGAATGGAATAGCCTGGTCAACGCAGGGCGGAATGAAAAAGCTTTCCGAGGGGAGAAGTTTTTGAAGTTCCTCGGGGGTGAAGAAATCTAGGGGGCCTTTGACTGACACAAATTTGACGTTTCTGCGGAGGAAAATGTACATCGGAGCCAACATCGGGACATAAGGATGCACCGAGTTAATTGGACAAAGTCTCATAGATTCAGCCGCTTCGAGCGGTAGTTTGCGTTCGCTAAAATCCATACACGTAGGTCCTTGTAGAGACCTCCTCAGTTTCCTTTCGGTGTTATTCCTTGGAATTGTTACTAAAAACGGGTTATTTCGGATGCGATGTTGCCAGTTCCACAACCCAAAAGTTATCCTTTGATTAAGCATGCCTATCTGCTGATGGGTGGACGAGCCGTTCGCAGTTTTATGAAACTGTCGCGTCAGTTTGAAGGAATTTTTAGGCTCAGGGTTGGCCCGAATGTGCTCACCTTGGTTTATGACCCAGAAATGGTGGGCGAGCTTTGCGACGAGACCAAATACCGTAAAGTCGTTTATTCCGCGTTGTTCGAGGTTCGAGCTTTCGCTGGAGATGGGTTGTTCACGGCCCATCATGGTGAAGAGAATTGGGGCAAAGCCCATCGGATCCTGACGCCGGGGTTTAGTGCCAAATCGATGAAGGACTATCTCCCGCAGATGATCGAAGTCGCGGGCGAGATGGTCAACAAGTGGAGATCAGTTGGGGATCAACCGTTGATGGTTGCTGACGAGATGACTCGCCTGACTCTCGACACGATTTCGATTTGTGGATTTGATTATCGTTTTCATTCGTTTCGGAAAAAAGAATTGCACCCCTTCTTGAAGGCGATGGGCAAAGCGCTGCGTGAAGCAGGAGAGAGGATTTCGAGACCACCGTTTCTGAATCGTTTGTTGCTCTCGGATTGGCGCTACCAGCGATCGATTCGCGTGATGAATCAACTGGTAGATCAAGTGATTGAAGAGCGAATGAAAACCACTGAATCCGGAGCAGATGCTGGAAGGCCACCCAAAAATGATTTTCTATCGATGATGTTGAACGGGACCGACCGCAAAACGGGCACAAAATTGGATCCGCTCAATATTCGCTATCAGATTTTGACTTTCTTGATAGCAGGGCACGAAACCACCAGCGGCTTGCTGAGTTTTATCATGTATGAGTTGCTGAAAAATCCAGAGATCCGGGAGCGCGCGCGCATCGAAGCGGATGAGGTTTTGGGTGGAGTTGCCCCGAACGAAATCGGGTTGGGGCATATTTCGCGAATGAAATACATCCAGCAGATTTTGAACGAGGGCCTGCGAATGTATCCCACAGCGCCGCTTTTTTCTGTGGCACCCTTTGAAGATCAGGTTTTAGGGGGGAAATATTTTATCGAAAAGGATCGTCCTTTGGCGATCGCCATCGGACCTCTGCATCGGAGCACGAAGTACTGGGGTCCGAATCCGGATCGGTTTGATCCCAGCCATTTTGATCCTGAGAAAGAAAGCACGCGGCCGGCGTATGCTTTCCGACCTTTTGGAAATGGCCAGAGGTCGTGCATCGGGCGAAGTTTTGCCATGGCGGAAGCTTCGCTAGCGCTAGGAATGATTCTGCTGAATTTTGATTTCGATTTCGCCGAGCCCTACGAATTAAAAATCAAAGAAACGCTGACGATCAAGCCGGATGGATTCAGAATTCGCGTCAAGCCACGACCTGTTCTTGCCAAAAGACCTGCGTTTGAGCATAGAAACGATAGAGAATCAAACTCGAAACAAATCCATCTCAAAACAGTGTCTGATCTGTTTGGAATTTCGTCAGACAGTGATTCGGTTAGTTTTATTGGTTAAAATGAAATTTATTAAGCTACAAATTACAATTTGTAATTTGTAGCTATTTAGGCTATTCTGATCTTGTGTCGGCACGAAAAGTCTTAAAATCTCAGGATATTCTAGTCGCTCTCAAGCTGGTTACTTTGGAAGGTAATAAGGGCTGGAGACAGATGGATCTAGCGCAATGGTTAGGGCTCAGTCAGGCAGAGATCAAGCACTGCCTAAGCCGACTCAACCATTTAGGCCTCATCGATTTTTCCAAGAAAAAAGTAAATCCGGGTGCATTATTTGAATTCCTCACTCACGGCTTACGGTATGTATTTCCCACTGAAATGGGGCCTTTGACCCGCGGGATGCCGACTGCTTATTCTGCAAAACCCTTGTCACTTAAACTCAAAGTGCCTTCGGATATGACTCTCGTTTGGCCGTTTTCAGAAGGAAAAGTCCGTGGTCAGGCCTTGCTCCCTTTGTATCCATCTGTTCCTTTTTCTGCCATGCAAGATCCTGCTCTTTACGAGCTTTTGACCTTGGTGGATGCCCTACGAATCGGACGGACTCGGGAATTCGAACTTGCTTCCAAAGAGCTCGCAAAAAGGTTAAAAATTCCCTCTCAATGATTGAAGGACATCCTGATTTAGACATGCTCATGATTGTGGCCGAAGGTCTGGGAGCAGAACTTCGTGAAAAAGTAGTTTTTGTGGGCGGCGCAACGACATCGTTGTATCTGGATGATCCTGCCACACCCAAGTCGATGAGCACTCTGGATGTGGATTGCATCATCGAAATTTCTGGCCTGGCGTCTTTTGAGTCGTTAGAAAAAAAGCTTTGGAAACTGGGTTTTAAGCAACCCGTTGACGAAGAAAGTCCGCCGATTTGTCGTTGGGATTATAAGGGGATATCGGTTGATGTCATGCCCACTTCATCCAAAACGCTTGGCTTCACCAACCTATGGTACAAAGAAGGAATCATCAATCGAGAATCCATCAAATTGCCAAATGGTAGAGTCATTTTTATTTTGAGCCTTCCGTACTTTGTCGCCACGAAACTGGAAGCACTCAAAGACAGAGGAGGCTCGGATATTCGGATGAGTCATGATTTAGACGATATAGCGCTCGTGCTGTCTGGAAACACAAAAGTTGAAGAAAAACTGAAAGGCAGTTCCGCGCGACTGAAAAAATATCTGCGTAAAGAACTTGCTGCTTTGGTTAAAAATCCTCTTTTCCCAGAAGCTCTCAATGGATTCTTGGGATATCGAGGCGAAGAAAAAGATCGAGGCGATAAATTATACCAATGGCTCAAAAATTTTTCTAAACAACTCCGTTAAACAGCCGTAGAAAACATATTGTGGAAAAAAAATTGGAAATTATTAGTAGACCACCCAATCACTTAATCTCAAACCAGTCGATATTCAGTACGGCAAGGCGCTCGGGTTGACTGGCCGCTGCAATCTTTGTGACTTTTTCGAGAAGTCTTAAAATAAGTTCACGAACCTTCGCTACGTCTTCCACGGCGATGGACATAGGCGCAGTGTAAAATAATTCACCTGGAAGGGTTTTGCTGTGTCGCTCGATCGCTTTCAAACGCCAATTTTTGTGCATGGTCCAGATATAGGGCGAATCGGCGGGCAAATGAGTGCGAGAAGGCCCAATGACAATTCGTCCTTCTGCTTCACGGCAGAGTCCTTTCTCGATCAAAAATGTTACCGCCTCATTTGCGACATCTCGGGGCAGATCAAACGCTTCAACCAATTGCGTTCGAAATTGATAGGCGGGGATATCACTCAAAAGTCGGATCGCACTGTAAAACCAGTTGGAATAAAATCGCGCGCTGTCTTCGGGTGAGAGTTTGTGGTGTTCGATGATTCGGTTTTTGATTTCGCGGGACTGGTTTTGTAACGTAGAAAGTTCCTTGCGAATTCTTGTTTTGAGTTTATGGGTGGACGCACGGTCCAGCCGCACGAGCGCAAGAAAGTACTCGGTCTCAAGCTCGGTCAGCCCCATGTATTCGGAAAGCACTAGCGCTTGGTCTTCGGATAGGTGTTGCTTGCCTCGCAAAATGTGGCTCATCATGGTGCTATGGATTTTGAGCACTTGAGCTATTTTCCGAGATAATCCTCGTCCGCGGCTGGGCTGGCTTTCGATCCAATGAATCAGGAAAGCCTTGTAGTCCTCGAATTCAAATGGCTTTTTCATAACCCTCCCCAGGATAGTATCGGTAAATGATGAATTATTTTCATCATATTTAGTGATAATTGAATAAAGAAATCTATCTCCTGGCTCTTTCTTGAGTTACTTGACATGTTGCGTCGCGATAGGGTATTTATCATATCGATATTATCAGGTATTGCGCTCAGTTAATTGATTCGGAGATTCTATGAAAAAAGCTTTTTTCAAAAAAATACAAAGGGCAGCGCTCCTGACAAGCCTATTGGCGATGGGTTCATTCGCCCATGCCTCAGGCGGCATTGATAGTGGCGGTGGAGATTACATCAGAGCAAAGTTTCTGATGCGGGGACAAAAAATAGTGACTCTGTTGAGCACTTCGGTGTTGGGCAAACAAATCATTTCTCAAAACAATATTGATTTGGAACTACTCAAAAACACCTTAAGTGTTCAACGAATCTTGGTCACAGAACAAGAATTGAAAGATAGGTCGGGTTCGTTGGTCGATGCTTTTACGCAGGATCATGTGATCTCGTTAAATTTGGACAGATGGACCGCTTTGTTTATAAGCAATAACAACATTGATTTTTTGATTTTACACGAAATGTTACGATCCGCTGGTTACGACGACGAAGAGTACCGGATCTCGTTTTCGATAAAAAATGAAAACGTGGACCTGTATACAGATGTTTTTAGAGACCGAAACGTTCAATTGGGAATTGAACAATTCGCAGGCACTTATTATTTGCAAAAAAACCCTGGGAATTTCGATAAATCTACCGCCGGTGACATGTCCGGTCGCGACGCCGACTCTGGCTGCGTGCTACTTTACCACATAGAACCTCACTATGAAGTCAAAGTTGGCTATAACGAAGAAAAGGGAGTTTACGAGAATATGCCGGCGGAGAAGCTTCCTTCGCGATTCTATATTTCTGGTGGGTTTCCGGTGAGGTTGAAACTGGGTTTGAATTATTATCCCAATCATTCCTTCGCAGTTGAAACTATGATCGAAAACAATGTTCTGACTCTACAAGACTTATATATCAATATGGGAATACCTAAACTGTCTTTCATTCTCGGGCTGGGAGAAAAAAGGAATAAAACTACGGTAAGTCTCAATGGAAATCTTTTGCATGTCTTTGTAGAAGAGATGGATCTTCCAAAAACCCACAAATTCAGAGTCTGGCGCAGTTGTTATTATCAAAAAAAATAGTCAGTAGAGGTACCGAAGAAGTGACCCGAGGTGGGTCACTTATATTCATGGCGCCTAAGATCTGGCACAAGCATTGTTTGTTTAAAAACTAATAAGAAAGGAACTATTTATGTCTAAAAAAATATATTTCACAGCAGCAATCACATTAGCAAGTCTCTCTGGACTAAATCCAATCGGAGTTTTTGCCGACGCAAACACCAGCGTTGACCGAAGAAGTCTTGTTGGCTCTGCGGTCCTCAGTGACGGCCTAACCGTTACTTTCGCAGCTGGGGCGTTGAGCGCAGGACTCCCAGGTGTGGCTACAGGCTATTCAGCCGTCGCAGCAGTCGTAGCTGCCGTGCTCTACAGTACTGATGCAATCCAAGAAATTTGCGACAATCGTGCTGACCTCAATCAAATGCCTCGAGAAGCCATTACAGAAGTTGCATTAGGAGATGAGACATCTCCTGCAGCTCAAGACTACCTGGAGAAATTCCGCGATATCGCAGAAAAAAAAGGAATAGATGTCACAGGCTTTAGTGATTCCGATCTAGCAACCGGCCTTTTGGCAGTCGAAAAAATCTAGCCCGAGAACCATTCGAAAGTGGATGTCGAACTCCAAAAATCACATTATTCAGCAAACAAGCAATCACACTCGAAACAGATCCATCGTGAAACAGTGTGCGCCTTGTTGTTTGGAGTCATGAACGATGCTCATGACTTCTTTGATGAATTCCACTGCCATGGCTTGAATTTTTTTTGCATCCTCGTCCGAAATTCCCACTAAGACAGAGTAGTGAAGATCTTCAGGAGAGGATCGATCGATTGCGCGGATGGCCTGAATTCTCCAATTGGCATGATGTTTGGAAATCAAAGGCGAATCTCGCTCCAAGTGAATGCGCCCATTTCCAATGATAAATCCGCCGTCTGATTTTCTCTGGGCAAGTCCAATGGATTCTAAGAACGCCAATACTTCGGCTGTTTTGTCTGCTGGCAAATCGAGTGCGTGTGAGAGTGCCTTTTGAGTTTGGTAAGCAGGAATACTGATCAAAATGTGTGCAGCGGCATAGTACCAGGCGCTGTAGTAGGTGGCTTGGTCTTCACGAGAGAGTGTATCTTTGATTTGCAGGCGTTCTTTGAGAACGAGACGCTTTTTTAGAATCTCGTCCATATGTTTTTGAAAGTGGTTTTTGAGTGAAATGGTTCCCGCTCGATTGAACTGCACAAGAATCAAAAAAAAATCTTTTTCTTCGGAAGTGTGTCCCAAGAGATCGTTGATCGCGTCAGATTGCTCCAAACTAAAATCGGCATTCTCTGTGAGTACGCGGGAAACATAAGAAACCTGGCATTTGGCGGCCTCAGCGAGCTTGGATCGAAACCCTCGCCCTCGTGCAGGCTGCTGCATGATCCGGTATTTAAGGTATTGTTTGTAGTCTTTGAAATCGAATAAAGAACTCATATTATTATTTAATATCAATATATTATAATATATTTTCCACTAAAAGTGAAAAATAATGTCCATTTTTGATTAAATTCACCTATTCTGTATTTAATTTGTCAGTTATTAATTGACCCGCCGCAATAAAGCGGTGTAAAATCCGGCCTTGCGAAACGCTGGCCTTATTTAAGGAAAGTATTTTTATGGTGATTACCTATTTCAAGAACTGTGGAATTTTGACGGCAGCTTTGTTGTCAATGGTTGCTTCTGCCCATGCAGAAGGTCCTAGTACTGGCGGGGGTGGGGACTCGACGGAAAGTCAGGTCAGTGAAATCAGGCAGGATATTTTAGATTGGATTCTGTGCCCCGGAGAGGTCGCGCGTCAAAATTTGAGGAAGTATTTTTTTGACGG
>CAYILR010000048.1:0-26607 GCA_964364175.1 uncultured Bacteriovoracaceae bacterium | reverse complement strand
ATGAGGTAACCAGCCCTCGATTACGAAGATTGGTCATCCATTACTTCTTGAGATAGTTTTGCTGGAGTCACAGCTCCGTCAGCGAGCATCGCAGTAGTAATCGATCCATCTCCTGGCGTGGAGGAAGAAGCAGTGACTGGGTCCGGTGCGTTGTCGTCGATCGCGGGTCGGCAGGCCCCGGCGAGGCTTGCGATCAAAAGAAGGTATAAGTACACGTTCCGCATAGAGCTGTGCCTCGGAGAGGTCGCGCATCAAAGTTACCTTTTCTGCCGTTCCTAATATCCGAGCCTTTCACTTTTTAGTATCTCAGGACGGCCTTAACAAGTCAAGCTTCCATAAAAATGGGGGGGGGTAAAAATTTTAGTAAATTCAATGAGTTAAAATAGAGTTTTATGATTGCAACAAGCAATTGTTAAGAAATGGGGGATGTTTTTATCACAGAAATTCATTTTCCCAAAGGCGCTTGCAAAAGGTCTTCCAAGGTAGAATTTCTATTCCATCTTTGGTTTTTAGTTCTTCTTTTCCGCAATAAACAACGATTTTGTGGCGCAAAGGATTTTCCTCCAAGAATGCCCTCAGTCCTTTCAGGTCTCGGTCTTTCACTTGATTGGAGCATTTAAACTCGATTGCGAGCAGGGGCTTTCTCCCAACTACCAAATCAACTTCCAAATCTGTGCTGGTCCTCCAAAAGAACATCGAATGAAATTTGGCCGAATAAGATAAATAAGCCCGGATTTCGTTAATCAGAAAAGTTTCAAAAATTTTACCAGCTTCCATCGTGCCTTGCAAAACGGGTTGAAACTCTTTCAATGCACGCACTACTCCACAGTCAAATAGGTAAAATTTCGAGGTCAGAATCATCCGGCGCGTCTGAGATTTTTCCCACGGGGGAAGATAGAATCCAAATAAAGTATCCACAAGAATCTGATAATAAGCCTTAACGGTGTTTGCAGACACTCCGGCCTCTGACGAAACATTTTTAAAATTAAGAAGTTCTCCGTTCATCAAAGCTGCGGTTTCTAAAAACCTTGAAAACGAAGGTAGATTTTTTACAGTAGCCTCTTGGCGAATTTCTTCTTCAAGATAGTCAATAATGTACGACTTCAGAATTCGATCTGGTTTTTTGTGAAGATAATGTTGGGGAATCAAACCCTGATTAAAAATCTGCTCCAATTGAGCGTCTGGAATTTCCTTTGTAGTCAGCGGAAAAAACTCATACCTAGCGGCACGTCCACCCAGCACCCCGGAAGCCACTTTTTTTAGTTTTCTGGCGCTTGAGCCACACAGAATAAATGTGGTTTTTGTATTTTCTAGGCAATAGTGAACCTCGTCCAGCAGCTCGGGCACCTTTTGTATCTCGTCGATCACAACCTTTTTTGGTTTTTTTTGCTCAACGATTTGGCGAAGCATTTCGGGATGTAAGGTAAATTGGGTTCGGATCTCAGTCAGAAGAAGGTCGACCCAATAAGCATCCGAAAACTGCTGCCGCAATAGCGTTGATTTTCCGGTCTTTCTGGGACCCAAGAGCAAAATAGCATTGTGGTTTTTCAGATCGAATTGCAACTGCCGCCTGATGTTAGTCATACTGACTATATGATAATAATTCGGATAAAGTTAAGTCAAGTGAATTATATCTAGATAAAAATAAGCATACATTTCTTTATCTAAACTGTCTGAAGGGGGAAAGAATTCATCGACAGCTACGGATCCCCAGTTCCTTGATTTTTAGCTGGAGTCCCTTGCGCGAGAGCCCGAGGGATTCTGCTGTATGGGTGATGTTGCCTGCTGTTTGTTGAAGTGCTTGCTCTATCAACTCGCGTTCGATTTGCTGGGTCTTGCGGCGGACTTCTTCTTTGAATGTGAGGGGGGTGGGGACAGAAAGCTGGTTCGAGATTTCCTCGGGCAGGTCACCGGGGCCGAGTACATCGGAGTCTGACATCAGGATCATGCGTTCCAGGATGTTTTCGAGTTGCCGGATATTTCCGGGCCACGAGTAATTTTGAAATGCCTGGATACAGAAGGGATCAATTCCTGAAACTGGTTTTTTTAGGGTCTGGCTGAGTTTTTGAATTAATTTTTGTGTCAGTAAACCGATGTCTTTTTCTCTCTCTCGGAGGGGAGGAAGATGGATCGGGATGACATTGAGGCAGTGGAACAAGTCTTCACGGAATCTGCCGGTCTGAACTTCCTGCACGAGATCTCGCTTGCTCGATGCGATGATACGAACATCGACTCGGATGGAAGCGATTCCGCCGACTCGTTCGAATTCGCATTTTTGCAAGATTTGCAAAAGTTTGGCCTGAGTCTCCAATGGAATATCCGCTACTTCATCCAAAAACAAAGTGCCTTCGTGAGCGAGCTCGAATCGGCCCGGCTTGGAATACGCAGCTCCAGTGAAGGCTCCGCGCTCCACTCCAAAGAGTTCGTTTTCCATCAAATCTGCCGGGATGGCGGCGCAGTTGATTTTGATGAAAGGTTTATCAGCGCGCTTGGACATGTGGTGAATCACCTGTGCCAGAAGTTTTTTTCCAGTCCCCGTTTCACCTGTTACTAAAACTGTGGAAGAAGTCGGCGCTGTTTTTTGGAGTGTGTGACGAATCTGAGTCATCGCTGCGGATTCACCAATCATCCAAATATCTTTTGGAGTGGTGGAATCGGATGGCAGTGTCTGCAGAACTGGGATGGGCTCCTGTTCGCGCGAACGGTGCTCTTGGAGAGCCTTTTGAATGGATTGAATCAAATCTTTTTGGTCAAAGGGTTTGGTGATGAAATCAAATGCACCCTGCTTGAGTGCGGTGACGGCAGTGTCAATGGTTCCAAATGCGGTCATTAAAATTACGGGAATTTGCGGGTAGTTTTTTTTGCATTCCTCGAGGATTTCCATTCCTCCTGCGCCGGGCATGTAAAGATCAGTGAGCACGATCTGGAAGGATTCGTTTTCGAGAAGCTGGAGTGCGCGTGAACTATCATTGCAGGCAACGACATCCCATCCTTGTTTTTGCAAGATGGCTTGGATGACCAGTGTGATATTTTTTTCGTCATCGATGACGAGGATTCGATTTTCTAACATCGAGGAAACCCTATCACAAAGCGGGTGTAATTTCCTTCCTCGGATTGAATTTCAACTTTACCCTGGTGAGCCTGAATAATTTTGTGACTGATCGAGAGTCCGAGGCCAGTACCGTGCGCCGTGGTCGTGAAAAAGGGCAGAAAAATTTTTTCTTGATTCAGTTTTGTGATCCCAGGTCCATTATCCTCAATGGTGAGTGTGATCCGGGATTTTTCGGCGAGATCGGCATTCTGTAAGCGGAGATGAATTTGACCCGAAGGACGTTTCTGAAGTGCTTGAGAGCTGTTGAGAATCATATTAATCAAAACTTGTTGAATCTGCTCGGGGTCGCACTGAATCCAAGCAGGGGACAGTGCTTGTTCGAACCGGATATCGAGATTTTTTGCTAAACCTGGGCGCAAATTCTGGATTGTTTTTTCAACGAGTGGATTCAAATCGGTTTTGATCAATTGAGGGGGTTTGTTTTTTGAAAATTCTAAGAATCGTGTCACGACGTGATCGAGTCTTCGTGTTTCTTCGAGGATGATTTCTAGAAATGGTTTTTCGGGTCGATCCAAAGAAGGATCGATAAATTGAATCGCACCCTGAATTGCCCCTAAGGGGTTTCTGATCTCGTGAGCGAGACCCGCTGCCATTTGCCCGATTTCTGCCAGACGTTCCTTGTCGTGTTCTTCCTGAATGGCTAACAAAAGGTTTTTTTGTGTTTTTTTAATCCAGTTGTCAGTCAAATACCGCACGAAGGATCGGAGTGGATCCAGCAGCATGAGAATCACAAACGACACGATGAATGAATTGATAAAAAAGAGTGTGGGACTTTCTTTGATCCAATGAAAAAACAGCGCGTACAGCGAAGCAATGATCACCGCAATGACTGCAAGAACAATAAAGCGAGAAATGAGAGCGCGAAAATCCAACGATTTTTGCTGAGTGATCGCTTGGCAGAGGAGGAAAAGATAGGCCGTGAGAAGAAGATTGCCAAATACCGGCAACGCCGTGCCGAGTGCAGGAACGTGATCGAGAAGAGAAGTGGAAAGAACTACCAGAGCGCCTACATAGATGAGGGTATGGGCTGGTTTTTTTCGTTCCTTGAGCATCAGCCAGATGATTTGGAGAGCGATCGGAGTGGGAGCGTAATAAATCAACTGAACCACCCAAGGCAGAGCGTCCAATCCGACAGCGAGCATGATGGAAAGTGCGACCGAAAAAATCAGACTGAGCGTCAACCATCGTTTCTCCGGCGTGTAATCCGAAGTTCGGGTCAGAATCCGAATGAAGAAAATCGCAATCGGAGCGAGCCATATATTGAACGCCAGGTGAATACGGTAAGATTCAGGAATATCGAAAGTCTGATAAATGAAAAAAGAAAAAGCCCATCCCGTGATTGCAAAGGCCAGCACAGCAAAACTGATGAAAAGCGCGTTGCGTACGTTGCGCGCCAGCGTCGCAAACCCCAGGGCAAGGCCCGTGGCTGAAATCAGAAATGCGGTTTGGCTGAGTAGATCCACACGGTGGGTATAGTAGATCTATCGGGCCGGGGCAATCGAGTATCTGCAGGCCAGAATTTTCCAGTCAATTCTAGTCGGTTGGGAAGCCTCCGCTAGCTTCAATTTCGGGGAGCCCGCTTCGTGCGGTTGTTCGCGCCCTTCGGGCTGGCGCCATCCATGGCGCGAAGAATCCCCGAAATTGAACTAGCTGCGGCTGTCTCCCAACCGTCAGTACCCCTAGAATAAATCCCTCAGGCATTCGGACTTTTTTGTGTGCGGGTACCCGCCCACGCGTCAGCGTCAGAGTATGAGCAAGACGGCGGCGTACCCGACATAAAAAAGTTCGAATCGACTGAGGGATTCTGGCTGGTAGATTTACTGCCGATGGACAGTGATTTCGCGAGTAACAACTTTTCCACTGTTCATGTGGAATTCCAGGATCAACTCGTTCTTGCCACCGCGAAGTGGAATGGGCTGGCTTGCCTCGTAAGAATTATGATCGTCGCTGATTTGCGCAATGTGCTTGAATTTCGTGCTCTTATTGTGAATCGTGACCTGGTCCGATGTTTTGGTGCAAAGTTTCCCCTTGAAAACCACGGTTTCTGCAGTGGTATGATGTTCCATAGGTGTCAGGGAGCAAGATGCCTCGATTTCGCTGATCATGGACTGACTGATGGAAGCAGGAAATCTCCCTCCACCCTGCAGCTGTGCCTGCTGCATTTGAGCTTGTTGTATTTGAATTTGCTGAGGAGTTTGATTGCTGACTAATGCCATCCCAATACCGTGAATTTGTTCACGTTCTTTAAATAATGAATACACAGAATTAATGAAAACAAGTCCAACTATAGAAAATATCAGTATTTCTACCGGATTTATTCCAAAACGACGCACGGGTGGATGCTGTGGACTCATACAGTGTTCAGATCGGAGGACCGCCAAAAAACCATGAGGTAAAATTTAAAATTAACATTAATAAGTAGGATCAGTTTTAACCGTCAAAATCCGATCAATATGAATATACCTATGAAAACCCATTCAATTCGAAAATCTGCTCTATTGGCCCTTTTGTCAGCGTCAGTTTCGCTAGCTTCCAGTTTCAGTTATGCGCAAGCCGTCGATTACGACTCTTTAATTGATGTACCCAGCGTGCGAACAGGATCGCGCTGTCGTGCTGACGAGGTTCTGGTTCCCGCCCTCCAGACAGCATTTCAGCGGTTTGAGAAGGATTGGATTAAATGGTCTGGAGGCAAAGCCTCATTTGATTTTGCGAAATACTATAAAATGAGGATTCTACAGGGAGAGGATAAAGTTTTTGCCCCCTATATGGGAGCCTTGCCGGCGATGGCTCAGAGCTATTTTAAAAAATCAATGCAGCTAATGATCGAGCAATTTTCCAGTGCTTCAAAAAACAAAAATATCCTGATCGGTGACTCGTTGATGGCCATGTTTCGGGGTTATAGCGAGAAGAACCGAATGAAGTGGAGTGGTCGCACCTATAATGCCGGAATTTATGGCGATACGATTGGGCTTCTCGAAGCCAGAGCTCGATGGAATATCGAAATTTTCCGTCCTGAAAAAGTCGTGATTTCCATCAGCGGCAATAATATTCTCTCCGGCTGTCTGATTGACCAGTACAATAATCTGGGTGAATCGGTGGTCGATAGCGTGAGGAACTTCGCTCAGCGCCTTCGCCAGAGCGGGGTTAAACAAGTCTTCTTGATTAATGTTCCGCCTGTGGGGTTTAAATACACGCACGATAGTATTGTGGCCTACAATGCTAGGTACGGCGCTTCCTTGGGTGATCAAATTTATGTTCTGGATCAGTATTCAGCACTGGTTACGCCAGATGGGCAGAAGCCTCTGTGGTCGTATGCAAGCATCTTGGACCCGGTTCATCTCAGTGACCTGGCCTATAAGCTGCTTTGGAAGCCTGTGATGGACTTTATCCTATAAGATCTTAAAGGCAGGACGTTATTGGCAGCTCACTACTGTGGTTTTGCTGTGAGCGAAGCTAAGATCCAAAAAATTGAGCGATCGAGCCAGGGCGTTGTCGGGCAGCACGCTCGCATAGCGTGGGGTGACGGTATAAAATGCATAGCGCTGAATCACTGGATCCAAGTTGATGGGCACGAGTGGTGATTGGAAATGAAGTTCAACTCCGTCTGTCGAGATTCTTCCCACGGATCTTAATTTGAGAAATTCAGCCTGCATCGGAATTTCTAAATAGGCATTGTTTTTAGTGAATTTCATATCCAGGCGGAGCGTGTGCCCGTAGGTCGTGTCCACGTTTTGCAGGCACAGATTGTTCATGTTCTTGAATTCGACGCGAAGTTTGCGTGTATTTGGGTTGTAAACAAGGGTGATTTTTTCTGGTTTTTTCAAGCTTGCCTTGATGGCGTCAGGCAGCTCTAAGGCTTGGAATTTATTGGAAAGCAGGAGTTGATTCAGATTTAATTCGGGCCGTGCTTTTGTCTTGGCTTGTAGGGATTCCTGCGTCATCGCCAGGGTCAGGTTTGCAATTGCGGACATGAACGGATTTGCTGTGGAGTTTGAAGGCCCATTGTAAACGGCAAAGGCAGCCGTAGAAAAAGTCAGCAAAAGCATGAAACGGAAAATGTTCAAAAGAATCATGGTTACCTCAACTTGATAGAGTTTATATATTATTTTTTTAAACTTTAAAACTATAAAGTACAAAATCAGTAAGGTTTAAATAGGCGCTATCCAACCTCCGTTTTTTTCAATAATTATGGCAGCTTGGATCGCGACCTGAGCTGCTTGAAAGAACCTTTGTGCGTTCCAGTCAGGTTGATCCAGAAAGTGCTCCAACACCATCGAGACGGGCAGGGCCTCTTGGCGTCCTCCCAGGCGTTGAATGGCTTGTGCAATATTTAGAGCATCAGGGGGGATAATCGGGGGAGTTGCTTCGGTTGCCCGTGTTTTTTCGAAAAATTCCAGTTGAGGAGGCCTCATGGCTGCAAGTTCCAGCCAGGTGGAGCCCAGGCTGTGGGTTCCCCAGAAAGTCTCGACCCGAGGTTCGGCAGAAAGCCATTTCTGATTGCCTGCATATTGGATTTCACTCGGAAAACAGGGCGTGACGTAACACCGGCGCCCGGCGGTTTTCAGGCACCATTGCAGGGTGCTGAGCGCGCCTGAGCGTTGTCCGGCCTCGGCAACCCAAGTGGCCTGGCTCCAGCCAGCAATGAGACGGTTCCTGCGTGGGAAGTGCCAGGAGTGGGTGGTCGTACTCGCTTCGAATTCTGTGATCAATAAACCGCCGGACTTTAAAATTTCCTGCCGGAGCTGCTGGTTTTCCACGGGATAGGAGCTCGTGAGTGGAGTTCCAAGAATGCCAATGGTGGGAAGTTTCGCTTGCAGAGCAGATTCGTGCGCAACGCGGTCAATGCCAATGGCAAACCCGGAAAGGATGATGAGGTTTTTTTCACGCAGCTCCAGGACGGTCGACTTTACCAGCTTTTCGGTTCGGAGCTGAGGATGACGAGTTCCAACAATGGCCAGCCCGCGTTCCGGAAGTTGCATGAGCAGATCCAGCGCCTTCGGCTGACCCTGGGCAAAGAGCCGCGCGGGTGGATCGGGGATGTTCCAGAGGTGGGGAAAATCAGCTTGGAAAAGTTCGATAATAGCGTGCATAGCCCAAACAGCTAAGCAGGAAGTGTGCCATGTCCAGACAGGCGGGATTTTTACGGATGGCTGTAACCTACGCAAGCTTCGGTATCGGGGAACACGCATCCTGTTCCTCTCCTACGCTTCACGCTCCGGAGCAGCGCTGATGCGCTGACGGCTTCTCGGGCTCGTGCCCTCGAAGTGTTCGCGCCCTTCGGGCTGGCGCCATCCATGGCGCGAAGAATCCCCGAATACCGAACTTGCTTCGGTACGCCACCGTAAAAACCCACGACAGTTTTTGCTTGTTCGTTTCAAGCCAGCGTGTGTGAGTTAACGAATCTGAATGAGGGATTTTTAATTGGAGCTGGGGGTTCCATTCGAGCGGATGCGTCCCTCCGTAGGAGGGCGAATGCGAGGCACGGAGGCCGTGCCCCCGAAGCTCCAATTAAAAATCCCCTTCAGATTCGTCATCTTTACAAACCTGCGTCCCCATGACATCTATGAACCATGTTTGGATTAAGCCTAGGTCATCTGATGATCGTGTTGGTAGTAGTGCTTCTCTTCGGTTCACGGCGTTTGCCGGAGCTCGGTGGAGCGTTGGGTAAAGGAATGCGCGCCTTCAAAAAAGGACTCGAAGGCATTTCTGACGATCAAAACAAGCTTAAGTAACGGCTTAAACTATCTGGTTCTAGCCGGAAACTCAGGCTCTTCAACTGGCGCGCTTTCTTTTTTCGGACGAGAGGTCGGAGTTGCGGGTTCTTCCGGAGCTGGCCCTATATTTTCTTCAGCCGGTGCAGCGATTTCAGGAGTAATGGGTGAAGTGTCGTCGATCTCAGACTGCGACGGACTCATGCCAGCCGCAGGTGCATCTTCGCTAGGTGGCTTTTGAGAGGGTAGACCCGAATTTTCTTCGCCTTCCATCGGTCCTTGAACGGGACCAGGAACGGGTTGATCAATTTCCTCATCATCGGGGCCGCCTGATTCACCATTGGGATTGGTTTTCCAACGTTCGAGCTGCTTTAATTCTTTTTCCTCATCGCGACCGATATCACCGCCCGCATCGAGTTGATCGAGCTCGTCGAGTTCGCTCTTGGGTTTTTGATCGGTTGAGCTACTGCCACCGAGTTTTTCGTGGGCGATCTTGCCCATTTTTTTGAGATCACTCACGTCAGTTAACAAAATAACTTTATTGTTTTCATAAACAGGCCCGTGCCCTTGAATGATCAAACCCATGCAGTGGGTTTTGGTCACTTGGATGACCAAGATATCGGTGACGGGGATGATATCTGCATTGGTGATGCGCTTGTTGTTGGATGGGTCGACGTATTCGTACGCGCGAAAAACCATTCCGGGTTGAACTCCGTCCTGAGTTCCTCGGTCAACCGCAACCAGCTTGTGCTGAGCGGCTGTGTAAGTCGAGAAGTTGCGGTCGAGGACAATGACGCCTTCCACTCCCTCGGGTCCGGGAATCGGACTCAGGTTTCGAATTCGGGGAGGGTATGCGACCAGTGATGCGCCTCGTGAAACGAACTCGCGGGCCATCTGGATGATGCCTATGAAGAATCCATCTTTGACGCCAGTGACTTTGACTTTGCCCAAAATCATGTAGGAGTAGCCCAGGCGATTCGATTTGCGTGCGCGCAAGCTGTAGGGCTCCTGGGTGATGGCGTAGGTTTCGCCGACCTGGAGGTTGTCGTCGGATCTTAAATAAACCAGGTCACCCATGGAAATATAAACACCCTCGGATTTGGCGCCGGTGATTTGTCCGATGAGCGGCATTCGTTCGCTCGAGACAAAAACGGGCAAATCAAACCCAGTGGGTTTTTTGAAACGGATGATGCTCCGTCGGTCAAATCCGAGTCGATCAATCTCAGGTGGGAGAGCGGGTGCAGTTTGTTCCCACGGCTGACGGGGGAGCCTTTTCCACTCTTGGGAGCGAGGGGGCTTTTCGGCTGGAGCGTCGCTTGGGGCGCTCTGGGTGAGCTTGAGCTTTTCTTTGAGGGGTGTGGGTGCAACAGATTTTTTCGAGGCAATCTTCACCTGCGGTTTTTTGACCGGCGGGGCTTTTTCTGCTGCAAAACTGGAAATCGCAATCAGGGCAATACTGGCCCAACCGATCATTGAGTTCCCCAATGAGGATCATATTTGACCCCATCCGGGTCAGAATTGACCTCGACTTCATTTGCTTCAGGCGGAGCATCGAGTTGTGGACCTGCCTTGGTTCGGGATGCAGTTGCGGGCGAAACGACAGGCATCAGAGCTCCTCGTTCATGCGGGTTCGAAGGTGAGTTGGGGAAGAGCGTATTGAGGGTGGTTCGATATCGGTCAGCCTCTTCTTTTTGTTTGAGTTGGTCTTTGCAGTCCGCCAAGCGTTTTAAGGTTTGTGGAATTGAGCTGCTGCGATCATATGAGGTCAGGACCTTATCAAACTCTTGCGCTGCCAGGCGGTACTCGCGTTGCTTGTAATACGATTCACCGATCTGGAATTGTGCGTTCCCGGCCAAAGGATGGTCGGGGTAGCGATCCACGAACGAGGCAAAAGCCAAAATGGATTCTGGGAATTTCTCAGCTTTATATAAATACAGTGCTGCACGATAATTTTGAATCGCTTGGTCTCTCACGAATCCTGCTTCGGGATCTCCCTTGCGCACGGGCTTGGGTTCGGCAGGGACTCCGATATCCGAATCAGCTGCCGGATGTGGAGCTGCGGGTGTCAGTGCAGGGGCGGAGACTTTTCTGGGGCTTCCTTGCTGCTGAATCAAACGATCCAGAGCATTTTTCATAGCCTCGAGTTGTTCGTGAATGTCGCGCGTGCGCTCTTCCAACATTTGAATTCGCTGTCCATCGTTTTGCGGAGGCAAATCGTGCAGACGTGCGGGGCCGGGGCGCGGAGTGATGCGGGCGATTTCGGGTTCGGATTCGGGCGGTGAATCCGCCTCTGCGGGTGAAGATTTATGTGCGGCAGATTCTGCATCCGCAGTTTTCTTTGAAGCACGAGCTTCTGCAGGAGGAGGATCGGAAGGAGCTGTGGGAACCGGGCCTTGAGTCGAAGCTTTTTGGGCCTCTGCTTTGGCGGGTTTCTCGTCAGCCACTTGGGCATTTTCTTTGGAATCGGATTTTCTCTCGAGGAGGGCGCAGGAAGTCCCTGCAAAAGCTACGGCCAAGACTGCAAAGTATAGAATCCTCATGTAATAAGGATAACGGTATGTTAGGTAAAACCGCAAGATGACAGCTGTTTTTTTCCGCAGAATCCGAGTCCGGAAACAGGACTCAGCGTTCGTTTATGCTCTACTGGAGGCCGCCGAGGGAATGGCGACTTATTCGACTTTGGAGCAGCCTGTAGGTGCGCAGTACCGCGATTTAGAGCTGATTATACCCGAATCATTCATGAATGAGTTCGAGGATTGGATGCAGAATCTGCGTGAACAAGACAGTGACATGATTTTTGCATTACCTTCGCCGGATGTTGAATCAAATCGTGTGGATTCTGGCAGGAATAGCAGCGCAGTCCTTCTTGAGAAGGCTTCACTCGCGTTGGGTCCAGAGGGCAAAACCTTTGCTGGCGGTGAATCAGGTCGTCACGACGTTGACGAAGACTGAAGCCAACCTCATCTCGGGTTGGGTGATTGAATCACAGAAGATCGATGGTTTTTTGGCGCTGGAGCCCCCGTGGGGACACCTGATTCACTCCTCTGTGGTGGATTTGCGGAAACAGGGGGCAGCTCTGTTGCCTACCTTGAGGCGGATTCGAGATTGCGCGGAATTGCATCGAGAGGCGATTCAAAAAACTCAGGCCCGAGTCTCGCAGGCTTGGACCCAGGCGGTTTTGGGTGTGGCGCTGATTCCCTTGCTGGGTTTTCTGTGGCCTGTGGTGATGACTGAGTTGCAAGGGCTGAGTGAATGGCTTTGGGGCGTGGCCCTGGCAAGCATCTGGGGGCTGCTGGCGTTGGCATGGATGGGATCGCAGATTCAACGGGCTCAATTTGGGGGGTTGTGTTTTGAAGAGCGCGATTGGATCGTGCGAGCCCCAGTGGCGGGGGAACGTCTTCTGAGTGCTTTGCGGGCAGGTCTGACTCCTGACTTGGCCTGGATTCGAGCTACAGAATTATTTCCTGGCTGGAGAAGAGAACTTTTCCAAGGTTTTGAAACTCATTCACAAAAACAGTCTTTGCGGGTTTCAATTTTGCAAGTGGGCCAGGAGCTGAATGCTTCAATCCAATGGGCTCAGTGGGAAGGGCGGCCTTGCCAGGATCAGATTGAAGCTCAGTTGCGCGCGCTCAGAGGAGAAATTGAACAGGCTTTGGAAAAAGAATCACAACTGCTCGCATCACGGGCTTTGCTTCCCTTGTTTGTTTTTGTGGCTCCGGCTGTGTTGGGGCTTTTGGGCGGGTCACTGTGGCTGGTCGTGCTTCGAGGATCGATTTGAAAAAACTAGATTGGCTTTACTCAGCAGTTTTAGGTTTAGCGATAGTTACTCTGGCGGGTGGAAAACTTTGGGTTTTCCCAGCCGGGGGCGCGGGACTGATGGAGCCCGCTAAATCAGTATCGGAACATACGGATTGGGTTTCCTCAGAGCAATTTCAAAAGCCACTCCGCCTTGCGATCGCAAAGTCTCCTCGAGCTTCCCGGCGCGGTAAATCCAAAGCGTCATCTGCCCGAGCTGCGCGTTCGAGCTGTAGATCGTCTGGCCGTCGGTGTCCTCGAAGCTCTGTCCCGCAAAATCCTTGAGGTCTGCTTTGACCTGCCCGCGAAAAGAAAGTGCGCCCCGGTCCGCCTGAAAATTCCACTCAGTGAGTGTATTCGTGGAGCGTGAGCGGAATGTGTCCCACATGGAATTGAAGGCGTACTCTTCGCCGCGATATAAAAAATAAAAAGATCGGAACCGCGGATAGAAAGTGGGGCCAAAGAATCCTCGGCCTCTTCCGTTCAATCCCTCAAACACAAAGGGAGTGTCGGCTCCGCTGCTGTTGATGAAATGATTGCAGTGGCTCCAAATCCAAGAGTACGGCAGATGAGCCCCGGCCCAGTGGCCTTGCATACCCGATGCGTGCGACCATTCTGTCGATTGCTCACTCATTTGATGAGTGCTGATCCAAGTTTTTCCAACGAAATTCAGATTTTCTCCGGGGCTGACAGCGCGCTGCTCGATCCAGCCGAGCTTGGAAAGGGGGTGTCGGGTTGCGATGAGGTTGAACTGACCGGAGGGCTCTGAATTGTGAATTTGAAAATCCCAGCGAAAAGTTTTTCCCTGAGTGGCGATGGCTCCGCGCGTGTGTCGAGAGGAAAACTCGCATCCACCGATCAGGATGCTGATTCCTTCGGGCGTTTCCTGCGCGCGATAATTACGGATATCGAAAATTTGTCGGAACGCGGAGATTTGCGTTTCCTGGTGCGGTTGACGATGAAAATAAATCGCGGAGACTTCCCCCAGACGAGTGAAGCCGTTTTGACTGACGATGACCTGGAATTTCAGCCACAGGGCTTTTTGCCCAGTAGGATCTGAGAAGCGAGCATGCCAGCTTTCGATCGAGGCTTGCTGAGTGTGCGGCCCGGGGGTTCTGAATGGGCGGTGCGAAACCAGAGAGTCCATTTAGGGTCGTTGTATCACTGGTCGGAGGAGGATGGTATCCCCTTCGCGCCCTTCGATGCGGTGAATTTCGGAAATCACCCGCTTTCCGGAGGTATTTCGCTCCGTAAATGCGATCCATTGGAGCCCGTAAGCGACTAGATCCAGAAAAAGTGGGCGGGGGAGGGTCACCCCGCTCAGTGAAGCCAGCATTTCCAGGCGCCTGAGCCCATCGCGCGCGGAGTTGGCGTGCAAGGTGGTGAGTGATCCGGGGTGTCCCGTGTGGAGCGCTTGGAGGAGATCCAGAACTTCCGCTCCCCGACATTCCCCGAGGACGATGCGATCTGGGCGCATTCGCAGGCATTGTTTGAGCAGGCTACGTAGGGTGATTTCGCCATATCCGTCTGTGTTGGGAGGGCGCGTGTAGAGTGCGATCCAGTGTGGATGGGCAGGTTGAATTTCTGGAGTGTCCTCCAGCAGAATCAGGCGTTCGTCTTCTGGAATTTCGCTCAGTAGATCTTGCGCGAGTGTGGTTTTGCCGCTGCCCGTGGCACCGCAGATCAGCAGATTTTCTCGGTGAAGCAGGGCTTGTTGGAGAAGCCAAAATGCGTTGAGGCAATGGGCCCAGCGGGATTTCAGTTCGTGCACATTTTTTTGCGTGGGTCGGTGTGCACGAATGGAGATCAGGATTCCGGGTGAAGCGATGGGAGGGAAGGCGATGTGGAGTCGGTGACCTGTGGGGAGAGCCGCATCGATGAATGGGTTTTTCGCATCCCAGGATTTTCCGATTCGGGTCAGTAGATCAATGACCCATTTTTTCATTTCAGCGTCGGGATGGGTTGAATTTTTCCACGGCGAGAGAATGGGATGGAAAGATCGGTTTTGTGTTTCTGCATAGATATGAAGTGGTCCGTTGATGCAAATGTCGGTGACGAGTGGGTCGAGGAGTGCTGAGCGGAGAGATTCTGGAAAAAATTCTAGGAGGGAGATCATGGTGTGGACTCCGGTTTGATTTGCTCGAGCAGTGTTCGAGGCGGGGATGGTTTTTTCTGGGGAATCAGAATCGCGATGAGTTCGGTTTGCCTCTCGGATTGCGAATGGGTTCCGAACAATCTTCCGATCAATGGAATTTGTGAAAGAAAAGGGATGCCCTGAGTCTGCTCTTGCTGAATATTTTGATAAAGTCCAGAAAGGAAAAGTGGCTGCTCGTAAGTCGCATCGACCTGAGTTTTCATTCGGTGGGTTTGAAGTGAGGGAACATCGTTTTGGGATACACTGTTCTTGTGAACCTGACTTGATTCCACATTGATATCGAGACGGACCTGAGTTTCGGTGGTGTGTGTGGTTTTAATATGAAGCATGAGTCCGTATTGCTTCCAATGCGCAAGCCATTTTCCTTGAGCTGTTTTGATGACGACAGCAAATTCCCCACCCGACATGAATTCAGCTTCGCCCGGAATTTTCAGAGCGATTTCGGGGCGAGATAAAACCCGTGCGTTTCCTTTTGTTGCGAGGGCTTGCAGCGCGAGTTCAATTTGGAGCGCGGATTGGAGTCCTGTGCTGGAATAAACGGCAAGCGGCGTCGATTCGGTAGTCCACTGAATGCCCAGCGATTCGGCATCCTGTTTGGAAAGTTCCAAGAGAGTGACTTTAAAGTAAACCGTCGGATCTGTGCTCGGAAGGGTTTGGAGTCGAATGTCGATTTTCGGTGCGAGTGTGCGAGCTTGACGTTCGAGTTCTGCTTGGGTGGTGGCATCGGCGATTGTGCCGGTGAGCCTCAAAGACTGGCCGATGAGCTCAATACGCAGAGAAGCCAGTTGGTTGCGAGCAATCCAGTTTTCGATCGATTTTCGGAAGTGTTGTACGAGTTCCGGACTCAACGTGCTCTGGTCTCGGGTCTCTTGCGGATAGTCGGCAGTGATTTGCGCGATTTTGAGAGCTTCTTGTGGATCGGCGATGAGACCTTGAATCGTCCAGGTTTTGCCGGAGAGGAAAACCTGCGCTTCGTGAAGCTGCGCTAGGGCCTGCCAGAGGGCTGGGAAGTCCGATGAGTGCGTGCGGACGTGGAGAGTCCGGATTTCGGACTGACTGTCGAACCAGACTTGTAGATGACAGGTTCCGACGTGATCGGCTTGCAGGAGCAGTTCGTTGAGTTTGCGCTGCTGTGCAGGCAGGGGCAACGCGTGCACGCAGCGTCCGTCGATGGAGAATTTTCGGATAGGTTTTTCGTATTGAAGCGTATGTCGCTCGTGGAGAGTGAGAGGGATGGGTGGCTTTTCGAAGGCGTGGGCGATGGTGGAGATCAGGAATAACATCAGTACAAGGGCGATTTTCATGCTTCCATGTCAGCAAGAACTAGGCCAGTTTGATTTTTAAAACAAATTTTAGATTGAATTCATATTGTCTGGATAAACCACTCATGTTACACGCCGATTAGGTTTTCTAGAAATTATTAAAAAGGAGTAGAGTTATGAAAAATTCTTTTCGATTGGGTACAGGTTTCTTGGGTTTGTTCTTGGCATTTTCGAATGTCAGCTTCGCGTCGACTCCGATGACGGTTTTGGATCAGATCGCGTTTCTGATGAAATCTCAGGAAGTCCGCGAGAAAGTGAAAAAAGTGACTTACATCAATCCAAGAGCGATTCAGGACACAGTGACATCGTTCGGTGGCGTGATTCACTCGGGATCTGCAAAGTGCATCGGAAGTTTGAATATGTTTAGCCTGATGTTTCATCGATGGAACATGATGAACTCTGAAACAAAAACCTGCACTGTGGGGATTTCGATCGGTGAATGTGGTGGCCTCGATGATCAAGGGCGCGCTGAAAAAACCGATATTTACGCGAATTTGAGCATTGGCGATCTGCAGTGTACGACTGACAAAAACGATTCGAATTAGAACGTATGTTCAAGAAAATTTTGCTGATTCATGCTGCCATTGTGATGGCAATGGCTTCCGTTCAGGTGGTGTTTGCCTTTCCGGATCGTCGAGTGCCACTGGTAGAGTTGAAGCAGGTTCTGATGGAGGCAAAGCTGGGTGAGGACTGCCAGATCATCGCTGTGCGATACTCTGCGAGAAAATCTCAGCTCAGTGTGGATGTTTTTCAAAAATCCACCGGAGCTAAAATGATGCTGGATTTTTTTGATGAAGGCTATTGGACGCATGAATCGAGCATTGAACCGACTTCCCCTTATTGGATTTGGAATGATCGGATCTTTGGCGTGCGGAAGTTTCCTTGGTTATCGCGTACGCAGCTCAAGGACTATGTTTCGCTTCACTACGACTCACATGGCCGATTGATGGACTTTGAAGCGAGCTTGTTTCGGTATGAGCAGTCCTTGTTCGGAAAATGGTATTGGACACGGATCAAACAAATCAAGTGCGAGTATTAAATATCACTGGTGAGAATATGCTGCCAGTTTTGATGCTTCATTCGGTGCTGGATGAGGGTTGCTGAAGACGAAGGCAGTACTTGCTGAGAGCTGAGTTCGATCGCGAGTGGATCTTGGCTGGGAACACAGAACATATGGGTGTGGTTGTCCTGAGGCGTGGCGACATTGCCAGCTGCGCAGGGCCCGAATTGTGCGTGAAGAAGCGGCAAGGGTTTGCCAGTGCTTTGGAGGATGAGGTCTTTTTTCCCGGCGAGGGAGAGGTAAGAAATCGGGCCGCGGTGTTTTTCGAGGATGGGTGCGATCTGCTTTATTGCGGCGGAATCGAGAGAATAAATCTCGAGCTGTGTTGAGCTCGAGGTAGGTGCCCATTTGAAATGCTTTGCGAGTTTTGCGACTCGGTTTTGTTTGGATCCTGCGGAGTTCATCGAGATTCCGTAGCCGCGGGCGCAGCGGATGTAGTTTTGGAAAAAAGCTCCCGTGATCATTTTTAAGGGAATGTGCTGACCTCTGTAGTCGGGGTGAACTTTGAGGTCGCAGACGTACCAAGCTTTTTCGGGGACTTTGCGGAGGATTCCGGCCCCTACGGCGGCTAGGCGATTTCCGTCGAGCATGGCGTAGTAGTGAGTGGTGCCTAAGCGGTCGAAGAAAGCAAAGTAATCTTCGCCATGGCTGAGGGTGAATCGATCGGTGCCGAGTGGGTAACTTGCCAGGGCTTCGAGGTCACGTAGTCGTTCTTGGTAGAGTGGGCGTTTCTCGAGAGTGACTTTGACTAAGTTCATCGGCGGGCTAGTCTTCGCTTGCGGTTCTGATAGAGACTTTCATAAAGCCCATTGAATAAAGTCGCGCCCATTCGCAGGCCTTGTTCGATGGAGTAGCGGTTGTCGGAGCTAGCGTCCCAAGCGGGCCTGACGACGTTGAAGAAATCGTCGGCGTGTCGGATGTCGAGTTTCTCGTGCAGGTTGTAGTGAATCATTTGATCGCGCGTGACCCAGCCCTGTTCGACGAGCGAGTTGCCGATCCAGGACGAAATTTCGCAGAACATGCGTTCGATCATTCCGAACATCGCGGCGCTGACGATGTATTCGTCGAGTGTGGCAGCTCCTGCGAGAGTGGTGTTGAAAATTCTCATTTCCGGCCAAAGAGCACGTTGGTCGATGTCTTGGCGGGTGATTCCACCGAGTCGGGAGAGGAATTCCTGGAATGTTGCTGAGTGACTTTGTTCGGGATTTCCTTCGCCGTGCTCTTCCCAAACGTTTCGGACGATTTCTTGTCGGAGAGCATCCGTGGGAATTCGTGCAGCGAGTGTGGCCATCGGTCGGCTGAAAAATGCGACGGCAGTGTAGAATTGGATTTGGGTTTCGATGAAATCGGATTTGTCGAAGGTTCTGCTGCGTAAGCTGGTGAAGTAGGGGTTTTCTGCAAACCGGCTTTCTTTCAGAATTTCATCAATCAGTTGTTTCACAAAAACTACCTCAACGGTGCGTTCCAATATTCAACTTGGAGTAAAAAAAGCTACGGTCCTTTTTCCACAGCGAGGTTTCTACACTTTTTTTGAAATTAAATCTAGATAATAAATATTTCTTAAAGTTTTTGGAATGATTGAGTTGGCGGAAAACCAGGGTGGCGCCGGGCTTCATTTCTTGCGTGAGTCTGCGGGCGATTTTGGCCACGGATTTTTCGGGCATCCAATCGAAGATATTGGAGAGGGAAACTAGGTCGTAGTCTGCAAAGTTACGGACGCCCAGGATATCGGTGTTCAGCCATTCGAAGGCGTAGTTTTTGGGAGCGGTTAGGGTGAGATAGGGGGGGAGAGCCTCGGGACGGTCGAGGTAATATCCCAGGAAGATGTGGTGGAGGAAGTAGTTGGTCGAGCAGTCCGAGCGCAGTAGGCCTTTTTCAATCACGCCACGAAAATAATCGGGGTACGAACCCGGGGGTGCGTGTTGGGTGGCGTCGGGCCCGAACATTGCGTTCAGGATGGAGTCTGAGAAAAACATTTCAAATCCCACCGGCCAGTACTTGTTTTTGAAGAGGGCTTTCCATTTTGCGGGGGTGGGGCTTGCAAAAATATTTGCGAGATCGGCTGGTGGACAGACCATCTCGTGCGTCCAATTTTTGAGGCCGCGAAAGAGGGACTCGAAATTACCGCGGGCGTTGAGGCCGTGGGGGTCGGAGTCTTCGATGTTGAAGGTTTGCTTGCGTTGTGCGCCGGATAGAGATTGCAGCGCTTGGATTTTGCGGCGGACGTGGCTGATTTGCGCGGCGTTGGGATCGACGAGGGTGATTTGGAGGTCGGGGTAGAGGGCCTGCAGCGAAAGTGCGGTGCATCCGCCCGAGCCGATCAGCAGGATGTGCTTGGCTTGCTTCGAAGCAACGAGCGCCGCCTCGATCTGCGGGTCTTCTCGAACGACTGCGAATTGGAGGGGGTTGAGTATCACTTGGATCGATCAAATAACCCATCGATTTTATGCTGTCAAAATTTGTGACCCTGGATTCCGGAGTATTTATCCGAAATCGCCATCTACAAACCATTTGTAACCCTCCAAACCGGAGGATTCATCCGAAATCAGGGATCACAAATTGGGCATGGAATTTTCGTTTACTCTGCGAGCAGACTTGAGGCATCTTCAAGGCGTGCTACGGGGGTTGCTTCAACAAAAATTTGGATTCAGCGAGTTCCGGCTTTCGCAGGAGCAGGTTTGCGAGACGTTGGTCTCGGGCCGCGATGTTCTGCTCGTCATGCCGACGGGCGCGGGCAAGTCACTCTGCTATCAGCTGCCGGGTCTGGCTCTCGGCGGTGTGACTTTGGTGATCAGCCCGCTTTTGGCTCTGATCGATGATCAGGTGGCGTCGCTCAAGGCTCGTGGTTTGCGGGCTGAGCAAATTCACTCGGGCCGGACTCGCGAGGAGTCGCGAGCTACGTGCGTGGCTTTTCTGCGAGGTGAACTCGATTTTCTCTTTGTCGCGCCCGAGCGTCTGGCGCTCGGCGGGTTTGTGGAAATGTTGCAAAAGCGCAGGCCCACTTTGATTGCCGTCGACGAGGCTCATTGTATTTCTCAGTGGGGGCATGACTTTCGCCCGGAGTATCGCAAGCTGGGTGAACGCCTGGCAGTGCTGCGTCCTGCGCCGATCATCGCGTTGACCGCGACCGCGACGCCGGTCGTGCAGAACGATATTGTCAAGCAGCTTTTTGGGTCGCCGCAGGCTGCGGCTCCGCTCGCGATTCCCGCTGTCGTGCGATTCATCCAAGGATTCCGTCGGACGAATATCGCGATTCAAGTTCACGAGGTCCCCAAAGCGCGTCGCAAAGAAGCCTGCGTCCAAATGCTCGAAGGCAAAACCCCCGCGATCGTCTACGCGCCCACGCGCCGAGATGCGGATGAAATTGCGGATACTTTGAAAGATCGATATCGCGCCGCCGCCTATCACGCGGGAATGAACGCAGACGCTCGCGAGAAAGTGCAGACGCGTTTTTTGCTCGGCAAATCCGACGTGATTGTTGCTACCGTCGCGTTTGGAATGGGAATCGACAAGGCCGATGTTCGAACGGTGATTCATGCGGGGCTGCCCGGAAGTGTCGAGGGGTATTATCAAGAGATCGGGCGCGCGGGTCGGGATGGGCAGCCGTCTCAGGCGATTTTGCTCCATGCGTTTGCGGATCAAAAAATGCACGATTTTTTCTTTGAACGGGATTATCCCGAGGTCTCGGTATTGCAGAGGATTTTTGCAGCCAGCGGTGAATCTCCACGTGCCAAGCAAGATATTCGTGAGCGAGTGGGAAGCTCGGTGGATCTCGAGGCTTTCGACAAAGCTTTGGAGAAGTTGTGGATCCATGGCGGAGTTCTGGTCGATCCTGACGAAAACGTCACGCGAGGCAAGCCAGATTGGCAGCGCACATACGAAGACCAACGGAATTATCGCCAGCAAGCCATGCACACGATGGGAACATTTCCGCGCAATTCGGATTGCCGGATGCTTTTCTTTATTAAACACTTTGGAGATAAGAGCGACACGCTGGGCGGCTGTGGAACTTGCGATCGATGTACGCAGGGTGAGTCGAGCTTTGTCGATTCACGCGTGTTAAACAAGATCGAACGCGAAGTGGCGGTGAGTGTTCTGGCTTCTCTCACATCACGCTCGGGCGTTGCGGTTGGGCGACTTTTTGAAGAAGCAGAAAAAGGAATGCCCAGATTGCCGCGAGGGCAGTTCGAAGCGGTTTTGGATGTGTTGACTCAGGCTCGGTTTGTTTCCGTTCGCCAGGAATCGTTTGAGAAGGACGGCAAGACCATCGCGTTTCGCAAGGTCGATCTTTTGGCCCTCGGTGCGGAGGCAACGGCCGTGCGTTTGAGTGAACTGAAAATCAGTGCAAGCCTTTGGTCGGCGAGTTTGTCGAAGAGTAGTGGCGGGTCCAAACGCACGAAAAAAGGACCGAAGAAATCCCTTGATGTCCCACTCGAAGAAAGTGGATTCTCAAGAGAACTCGCCGAAAAACTAAAAAACTGGCGCCGCCTCAAAGCGAGAGAGCAGGGCATCCCTGCCTTCCGAATCCTCAGCGACCGAGTCCTGCAAACGCTTGCGTTGCATCGACCGGCGTCGCTCGATCAGCTCCTCGAAGTCAAAGGCATGGGCCCCAAGCTGCGCGATAAATATGGGGCAGAAATTTTGGATTGCTTACGTTAAAATATCACTCCGAAATTCTAACATGACTGGCTTGAGTGATGTCTTTTCGAGAAAATTTCGCATCCGAGCATTATTGAAATGCGTTGTGCATGATAGGTACCGAGCCCCTTGTTCACGCGCCCACAGCGTGCAGGCCTTCGTTAAAAGTGGAGTGAAATTTTGACGACGATGCTCGGGATGAATCCACAGGGAGTTGATCGAGGCATAAACGTGCTCTGCTCTATCCTTTTTGATGCTAGCCCAAAGTAGTCCAGCGACCGAGTCTGTACTGGGGACTGCCGCGGCCGAGAGAATCCAAAATCCCCTAGGAATCTCAGTAGTCTGAATTTGCTGAAGCAAGGTTTCTGTAAACTTCTGTGATGGCTGATGAGTGTGATCCCATTCCAGCGGCATCTGATCGTGTAGCGTGAGAATTCGTCGGAGCATTTCGGTGTTTGAGGGTTCGATTTTATGGAGAAACATTTGTAGGCTCCTAAATATTTTTTGAATACCAACGTAAAGCCCGCGAGTAGTCTGTAATCGAAGAGTCAGTCGGATTTTCCAGCAGGACTTCGAATAGTAGCTGCGTGGACTGTGCATGATTTCCCAGCGA
The DNA here is from genome assembly GCA_964364175.1 of uncultured Bacteriovoracaceae bacterium. Classification (GTDB taxonomy): domain Bacteria; phylum Bdellovibrionota; class UBA1018; order UBA1018; family UBA1018; genus CAYILR01. The sequence goes on along the minus strand of CAYILR010000048.1, from coordinate 4,201 downwards.
ATACTCAGTCAAAGCTAGAAAAGCCATAAGAGCGGAGTATTGAGGAAAGTACTTCAACCCTTGTTCGAGAATCTCTCGTGAACGAGAGAACTGATTCAAATTTCTGAGAGTACTTCCGAGTTGAACAAAAAGACGAGGCTGATCGTCGAGAGGAAGTTTTTCGTACCCACGCTGGAGAATTTTTTCGTAATGAGGGAGTGCGTCGGCTTCCTTTCCCATAAAATCAAAAGCTCCTGCATATTCAAATAGCGCCTTCATGTCCGAAGGACGCGATTCGACTTCAGAACGAAGCATCGCAAATCCTTTTGCAATCGATTCCGGATCGTTAGTTTTCAGAAGTTGAAATGCGGTAGCGTAAACAGAGTTCATGGAACCTTTTTGCATGAGCTATAGATATTTTGACATTATAAAACGTATAGAATACACAAAACGGCATGAAAAAAATCATTCTGACTTTGGTGGTTATCCTAAGCTCTGTCTCCGTAGCTCTGGCAGACAATATTTGGCTGGATACTTGTGGAAACAAAGTTCACAATCGGCTCTGTTTTTCGACTGGAATTGCTTTTTTTGTTCCCACATTGACCGGAACATCCATGGTGACCTCGGCACAAGGAGCATTGGCTGGACTAGGCGCAGCCTATCTTGCTGATACGGCTTTTGTAGCAACAATGTTTACCCTTTATAAAACTTTTGAGAACAAACAAAAAGGTGAGGCAGTTGCTCCTGAGGCAAAAGCTTACTTAGCCGGTGAAGACCCTTCGATCGTTCTTCAGGAATTCATTCAAGAGATCCGGACTGTCGGTGTTGAGAACAACATTGCTGGAATCGAAGCTGTCACAGACTCAGAAATTGCTCAGGCACTGGTTGTGTTGAATTAGAGAGTTGGCACTGCTTTTGCTCATGTCGGGGGCATGTACTATCATTTAGTTGCCCGGACCTTTGGAGAAAACGCCCCGTTCACAGACCCAGAAAAAGCATATTGGTTATGGCATCGCCTGAAGGCTGCGTTCCCCAACGCATTGGCCGCTATGCTAATGCCTAACCACATCCATTTTGTTTTGAAGTCAAGTGCCCCCCACGAAGACAGAGTAAGGCTGGCACGGATTCTGGGGCGATTCACCACAGTGTTTGGGGAAAAACCTCCATTCTGGCAGCCGGTGCCGGAACCTGCTCTTATCGTCGATGCCGACAAGCTGCGCCGGGATATTCGGTATGTTTTGCTGAATCCTTGTCGGGCTAGGCTTTGCAAGGATCCGTTGGAATGGAAGTGGTCGACGTATCGGGGTTCGGTGGGTGCGGCCGTGGATCCGTGGGTTTCGCAAAGATCTTTAACGGCGGCTTTGGGAGGGGGGAATCTCGCGTTTGTTCACCGTTATATTTCTTCGGACCCGAGTGTTGCTGTGATTGGGACCGCTCTTCCTGCGGCGGCTTTACCTAGCAAAACGCCCCAGCGGAGTTTGGCGGAAATTGCGGCTGCGGCCTATGCGGCGACCGAGGTTTTGAGTGATTTGCGTAATCTTCAGCGCAGAAATTCTAAGACTAAGGAGTTGTTTATTCGATTGGCTTGTCAGCAAGGGTGGAGTGATGCCGGGGTGCTTGCGCAGTTCATGCAAATCCCGCGTTCGACGGTTTGGAAGTTCGTTCAGCGTGAAAAAAGCAAAGATTGTCTGGCCGGTGCGCTGTGTTTGGGAGATGTGCGGCTGAGGCGTTAGGTCAGATGTAATTTGTAACCCTATGAATGGAATGAATCCGTCCATTCACAGGGTTACAAAAGGTTTGTGAGGGCTCCAATGGTGCGAAAGCGTCCATTCGAACGGTTACAAACTAGGACGGGTCACTAAATCTCCAAAAACCACGGGCACAAATTTACCTCTGTGTTTTTAGGGGGTTTTTTAGCTCGGGAGTCGCTTCTCGCGGTGGCTGGAGGCCACTTAAGCGAGAGGACATTTCGAGGGCACGAGCCCGAGAAACCGTCAGTGCATCAGCACTGCCACGGAGCAGAATGCGGAGTGGAGGGGGTCGGAGCGATTCCCGAGCTAAAAAACCCCCTGAAAACACAGAGGTAACCTCAAAAACATTTGACAAGACTGCTCCAACAATTGTACACCGACCCAGCTTTATACTGAATAACTGTGGGCTGTTTGGGTAACTCCCACGCCCCAAAAACCGCGGAGGTTTTCATGGCTTCAAGAACTGGTAAAACTCGGAATGCTCGCAAAGTACGCCAAGCTCGCAAAGGCAAGGCTCGTAAACGTAAAGAGCAGCGCAAAGGCACGACCCCTAAATTTCCTATTCACATTGACTAGATCATCAACTAGAAACTTCTACATAGAGGGAAAAGTGACTCGCGCCATGCTAAGAAACTAGCGGCTCGCGCCACGACAAACAAAAATGAGCAAAAGCACATCAGCTGTTGGCAACTATCTATTCACTTCTGAATCAGTCACAGAGGGGCACCCAGATAAAATCGCTGACCAGATTTCGGACAGCGTTCTGGATGCGATCCTAACTCAAGATCCACGCGCTCGCGTGGCTTGTGAAACTCTGGTGACCACTGGCCTCATCGTGGTGGCGGGTGAAGTGACAACAAGTGCTCGAGTGGACTACGCTCATGTGGCTCGCGAAGCAGTTCGCAAAATTGGTTACGACTCTTCGGACAAAGGTTTTGACTACAAAACCTGCGGTGTGATGGTGACTCTGGATCGTCAGTCTCTGGATATCTCGCAAGGTGTGACGACCGGTGAAGGTCTCCACAACCAAAAAGAGCAAGGTGCAGGCGACCAAGGAATTATGTTCGGATATGCAGTGAACGAGTCCGAGCAGTTCATGCCTTTGACGATAGATCTTTCACATAAACTGGCAGCGAATCTGACCCAGCTTCGTAAATCCGGCAAGCTGAACTGGCTGCGTCCGGACGGCAAAACCCAAGTTACGGTCGAGTACGAAGGTGGAAAACCTAAGCGTGTGGATGCCGTGGTGATTAGCACCCAACATGACGAAGTCGTGACCCACAAACAAATTCAAGAAGCATTGGTCGAGGAATTGATCAAAAAAACAATTCCTGCCAACTACATTGATTCAAAAACTAAATACTATATCAACCCCACAGGCCGATTCGTAGTGGGCGGCCCGATGGGTGATTGTGGTCTGACCGGACGCAAAATCATCGTGGACACCTACGGCGGACACGGCGCACATGGCGGTGGAGCTTTTTCAGGAAAAGATCCTTCTAAGGTTGATCGTTCAGCATGCTACATGGCGCGATATGTGGCCAAAAATCTGGTGGCAGCAGGACTAGCTGACCGCTGCTTGGTTCAACTCGCTTATGCCATTGGAATGGCGGAGCCGGTGAGTGTGATGGTCAATGCATTCGGGACTGAAGCTGTAGAGTTGAGAAAACTCGAATCTGCTGCTCGTGAGTATTTCCATTTGAGACCCGCTGGAATCATCGAGTCATTGAATTTGCTCCGTCCGATTTACGCCAAGACAGCAGCCTACGGACACTTCGGCCGAGCTGAACCTGAATTCACCTGGGAAAAGACGGATCAGGTCGCAAAATTAAAAACCCTATTATCTTAGAGCGCGTAACAAAATGAAAATCTACTGCGGCTGGCTGCAAAGACTGCAGACGGCGTTCTCGGGCATAAAAAGTGCTCACCGATGCGCTTTGGCATCGGTTCCGCGCTTTTTTGCCCTGCGGCCTTGTCTGCAGTCTTTTCGCTCAGCCTCGTTACGATTTTTATTTTGTTACGCACTCTTAGATAGCGCTTTAGATCAAAATCTGTAAACTAGCGTAAGGAGACTTCTTTCGCATGGAAGCCATGATGACGCTTGTGAGGTTTTTCCCCTATTGGGCACTTCCTTCTGCCTTTGTTTTTTTTGAAATAGGCGTTTTTGCCAAACGTCATCGAAGAAAAGGTCTGGATATTGCCTCATTCGGCATAGCTGGATGTCTGGTGGTCCTCGTTGTTCTATGGATTTTTGCTCGTGGTGATATCAATTCTCCACGATGGGTCATGGGCTGGTTTGGATATCACTCTTAATAGTCCAACTTAACAATTTAGAAATAAATCAATAAAGACAGTATGTTATGCACCGTAACATAAGTTGATTGATTTGGTTTTTTGTTAGATAATAGCTGAATGGAGCTGTGACCCGGAGAGGTCACGCGTCAAAATTTTTGAGATTATTTTTTGACGGA
>CAYILR010000047.1:0-30462 GCA_964364175.1 uncultured Bacteriovoracaceae bacterium | reverse complement strand
CCGTCAAAAAAATACTTCCTCAAATTTTGACGCGCGACCTCTCCGGGGCACAGGGTCACAGAAAATGTCCTGACTAAATACCATTTTACCCCCCCCCCGTTTATTATTCAATGCGTTACAAATGACACAGTTTTTGACATAAAATACACCTTTTGGTAGATCACCTTTTGGTGTAATATATTCCTATGCTAGACAAAAATCCATTTCGATTTGGGGCAGTGGTTGAAGGTTCTCACTATATCAAGCGCCCAGAACTCGAAGCGACCCTAAAAAAAAACCTTCACGATATTCAAAATGTCTTTATTGTGGGTGAAAGGCGGTGCGGGAAAACCTCTCTGATTTTGAAAGTTTTGAAAGAAGAATATCAGGGGAAGTTTTTCCATGCAGATCTTTATGGCGTGGATTCGAACACTGAACTCACCCATCGTTTTGTGAGGGCCTTTGCCCACCTTCAAACTCAGTTTTTTTCTTTCGAGGACACGATCAAATCGTTGGCCCGCTTCAGGGTCAAGGCAGAGGTAAAAAGCGACGGAAGCGGGGTTGAGTTTCTGCCTACGATTGATGCAAAAACCAGTTTGCTTGATCTATCTGCGGTCCTGGAAGATTTGCGTGGATTCTCAAAAAAACACCGATTTGCGATTTTTGTGGACGAGTTCCAGGAAATTCAAAAGCTTAAAGATCATAAAAAAATAAAAGGTGAAATGCGCTCTAAGATACAGCTTTTTCAAAAGGCACCCTTTGTGTACGCAGGCAGTTTGCGACACCAAATGGATTTCATTTTTCGAAGCCCGGATGATCCTTTTTATAAATCTGCTGTTCCCATTGAGTTTGAAAAAATTCCTCTTGAACTTTTCTATGCTTTTGTTTCAAAAAATTTGAACCAAAAAAAAATCAAGATTTCAAAATCGATCTTCTCCCAAATTTATACTGATCTCGATGGCATTTCTGGGGACATTCAGCAATATTTCAGGTTCGCGTTCGACAAAATGGAGCCAGGCCATGAGATCGATGAGGCCGAAAAAAACAATATCTACTCTCAGGTGTTGAAGTCCGAAGAAAAATTTTATCTATACATCATGAATGACTCTGGACTCACCGAGCTGCAACGCAAGATTTTGGTGGCCGTCGCACAGACCGGGGGATTCGAAGTCACCTCTCATGCATTCAAGGAAACAATTCAACATTCCAACAATAATGCCATTGTGAAGTCCCTGAAAAGACTCGAAGGTCAGAATATCCTCTTCAAGGAAAACAAGGGCTACCGTTTTTTTAATCCTTTTTTCAAAATTTGGTTGTGCTCGACATAAAACCTCTACGTGAATACATGCGCAAATTGTGATCACCGCTCTCGTTGCAGATTCTGCTGAGTGAAAATCGAGTCCGCAATCCCCGAATTGGCTTTCACCTCATCAAACGTCAGCGTGGTGTAACGCCCGGTTTTGAGGTTTTCCATATTGATCCAATGGGACATCCATTTGTGGTCCTTTGTGTCCACTTCCGAGATTTTCGCAGAAATCATCCGTTTGAAAAGCTTGCCCTCACCATCATAGTGCTCGGCTTTGACCATCATGAAATTATCTTTGCGCACCCATAGGTCAGATTTTGTATATCCGGTCCGCTCACGAATCACATCAGTCGCAGGCTCGCTCTGAACTACAAAGCACTGCTGCTTGGCTGCCTCAGCCTCTGGACATTTCTCTTCACGTTTCAACTGATATTTGTAGTCATCCACATGCGGCGTCGAAATATCCGAATAGCTGAATTCGGACGACATGAAGCTGCCGCTTTGCTGGGCATTCTCCACGCGGCGGATTTTTTTAAAAGTCGGCAGGTACAGCATGACTTCGTTGTTTTGTTCTCCGCCGTGTTCCAAAAACAAAATCCCCTCCCCTCGAACCTCAGCCGGAAAGTGAAATCGCGTCAGTGTAAAATAATGGACTTTGTCCGCCTGCAGTTTTTTCCACCAAGTAAATTTTTTGGTTTTCTCTACAGCCCCGGGCTCCCCCGTTACGATCACAGCTTGGGATTGCACGTCACTCACCTTACGAGCCTCCTCGTTCTTGAGCATGATCGCACGGCCATCCATCCCCGCCCACGCACTCGTTCCGCTCAGCCCAATTCCAAAAAAAATCCATTTATTCATAGTCTAGTGCCTCTCGAATAATAATCTTCGATGCCCTGCGAGCAGGATACCAACCCGCAATACAAGCCACCAAAACGCCCGACGCCACCGTGATCAAAATCGATTGAATGGGGAAGTGAAAATCCACCATCCAACCCAAAACCTCAGTCAAATTATACTTCACCCAAAAATAAACCATGTACGTCCCAAGAATCACCGCAGCGACAGCGCCCACCAGACCTTGCACAATGGACTCTTGAAAAATCATCCCGAACAGTTGCCGCCGCGACATCCCCACCGCACGCAACATCCCAATCTCCCGAGTGCGCTCCAGCACACTGATGGTCATCGTGTTCAGCAACCCCAACAGCCCAACTAAAAGAGCAGCAAACTCGATTGCATAAACAAAATAAAAACTTTGATCCACAACATTGACCAAGTCCTGCCGCAATTCACGGGACGAAGCTGCCACCAAGTTTTTGGAAACTGAGAACCGCCGATTGATCTCGCGCCTAACCTGATCGGGATCAAATCCGGGCAAAACACGGATGGAAAACATAGTCATGAGCGGATCTTTCCAAAAATCCCGGTACATCGAGCGTTTCATGTACACAATTCCCACAGGCGAAGCAAAATCCGTCACCACTCCCACAATCCGGAAGCTTTTCGTTCCGGATGGCGTGTTCAACTCGATGTTATCGCCTGTTTTTTTATTAAAATTCTTCACGAAATTCTGTGACACCATCACGACTGGATCAGGCGAATGAAATAATTCGTATCCAGCCTCCTCCCTCGGCCGATCGAGAACATCCAGGGTTGCATAATGCAAATCTGCGTCTGGCTCATCGAAGGTCTTCATCCCAATCCGCTCGCCCTGAAATTTCTGATGAACAAATCTCATACCCGGAGTCTTGCCCGAAAAATGAGGCTTCACTCCCGGGACTTTCATCAATTCAAGCCCGAGATCCTGATTCACCGACTGCATTTGAAACGATATGATGCGACCATTCGAAGAAACCACCAAGTCCATCTTAAAAACCCGGTCAAACCACTCCAACATCGTTTGCTTGAAACTCTGCCCAACAATCGCAATTGAAACCACCAACATCAGCCCCACCAACAACGACATGATATTGCCGCCGGTACGACGCGGATTGCGCAGCAGGTTTTCCTGAGCCAATCTCATGACCGTCCCATCCATTCGCAAAGTCGCCCACCGGATCATGCGAATCATCCCTGTTGCCAAAAATGGCGCCAGCAGTGTCGCCCCAAAAATCGCAGCGACTTGATTCAAAAGCGAAGCTCCCGGGAACAGCCCACCCCAGTGTTGAATCGAAACTATCGCGGACAAAACCAATAGGGTCAGAGCTAAGAAAGGTGCAAACCGCCAAAACAGATTTTTCTCACCGATCTCGCTCTTCATGGCGTTTTCGCGCTTCATCGCTTCCAATGGCTGCACACGCGTCGCCCGAAACGCGGGCACGAACGAGGCTACGCACGCTGCAATCGTCCCCATCGCCAACGCCAAAATCACATCAGGAGCCCCAAAAATAATCCGAGCCACCTGCACCTTGATAAAAAACTGAGCCTCGGTTGCCTTCGAAACCGCTCCGACCAGGCCTCCCGCCATGAGCCGCCCCAGCACTGCACCCAAAGCCGAACCGATCAATCCGATCACCAGGGATTCGGCCATAAATAGAATCATGATCCCTGAGCGTGTTGCGCCTAACGATCGCAAACTCCCGATCTCTCGCCGCCGTTCTGCCACAGCCATATTCAGGGAATTACTCACCAAGAAAATCCCCACCAACAAAGCAAACAAACTAAAGAACGAAAGCATCCCTTGGTACGATTGCACCATCCGCTGCATGTTCTCAGACTGAGTTTCCGGACGTTCGACTGTGTAACTCGGTCCCAGCTCCACTCTCAGCCGTTCTGCCACAACATCCAGAGTCTCACTCGAATTCGCCACGACATCGACTCGGTCTAACTTTCCTTCTTTTCCAAAAGTCATTCGCGCGCCATCGATGTCCATGATGGCAATCGATCCACCGAACGCCTTGGCAGGACCCTCGGGAGTCAACAGACCCCGCACCGTGAATTTTTGAACGCCCCGAGCGGTGGCGAGATTCAGAGTTGAATCGATCTTGAGCCCAAATTCCTTTGCAAAACTCTGAGTCACAATCAAACTGTCGGGTTGATTCAGAAAAACCAAAGGATCGTCGATGATTTGCTGATCAGTAGTCTTGTAGGTGCGGACTGCCTGCTCCTGCAGCAGATCTACTCCAAAAATCATCAGCGTCTCGGTGTTGCGTTCACCCGCAAAATACGCACGCGCCTCAATCATCGGAACTGCGTGCTTCACGCCCGGAACTTTTTTGATTCGATCCAGAACGTCCTCGGGAAACCCAGCCTGCCCTCCAGAAATCGTGAGGCCCGCCTTACCCGCAACAGATTCAATATTGTCCTTAAAAGAATTTAATGTAGAGCGATTGATGATCGTGATCGCGATGTAAAGCGCAACTCCCAGCGCCACCCCGAGTGCTGTCAATGCAGTCCGAAACGGGCGCCTCACCATGTGCCTGAGACCGATGTATTGAAATAAGGCTCTAACTCCGTACATCTGACTCCACCAACCCATCACGCAATAGGATCTTGCGCGTTCCATACGACGCTGCGTTCGGATCATGTGTCACCATCACAATGGTTTGTCCTCGTTCACGCGTCAGCTTCGACATCAGCTCCAAAACCGTCGTGCCTGTTTTCGTATCCAAATTCCCAGTCGGCTCGTCAGCCAGAATCAAAACAGGATCTGTCACCAGCGCACGAGCAATCGCCACACGCTGCATTTCTCCACCCGAAAGCTCATCCGGAGTGTGATGGATTCTTTTTTCGAGCCCGATGAATGAAAGGATCTCCGTGGCCTTTGTAGAAACCTCACTCATTTTTTTTCCATCCAGCAAGAGCGGCAAAGCAACGTTTTCGAGAGCGCTCAAGGTCGGCATCAAATTAAAAAATTGAAATATGAATCCCAGCTTCCTTCGGCGAAACGCAGACAGTGCGGCATCTTCCAGCTTCTGAATCGGCTCTCCCTGAATCACCACCTCACCCGCAGTCGGTTGATCCAAACCACCAATCAAATGAAGCAACGTGCTCTTCCCCGATCCGCTCGGCCCCATCATCGCCACGAACTCGCCCGTGTTGACCTGGAGTGAAACTCCCTTGAGGGCCTCCACCGGCTGAGCTCCGCGATGATAGGTTTTTTTCAGGTTTTTTACGTCAAGAATCATCATGGCGTGGACCTTCCCATAGCACTATGGTAGCGGTCAATTATATGGCTGAAGAAAAATTCCCGATGACCGTGAAAGGTCGTCGCATGCTCGAAGAAGAACTGAAAAACCTCATGTCGGTGGAACGCCCTGCTGTCATCAAAGCAATCGAGGTTGCTCGTGCGCATGGAGATCTATCCGAGAACGCAGATTATTCTGCTGCCAAGGAGCGCCAAGGTTTTATTGAAGGGCGAATTCAAGACATCAATGGCAAAATTGCCCGCGCCCAAGTCATCGATCCTCTCAGCATCAAAACTGACAAAATCGTTTTCGGAGCCACTGTTGTTGTTGAAGAACAAGACTCGGGCAAAAAAATGACCTACTCGATCGTAGGTGTGGACGAAGCCGATGCCAAAGCTGGCAAAATCAGCGTGACTTCTCCCATCGCTCGTGCGTTGATTGGCAAAACCTCGGGAGACGAAGTCATTGTTCACGCCCCAAAAGGACAGATCCGATACGACGTTATCGATATCCGCTACGAATAGCGCGCGCGCTGGAGCTCGCCAATCGCTTGGATTGGATACTCCTGTTCAATTTCTCAAAGGAGTCGGTCCGAAACTCGGTGAAGTTTTTGCTTCGCGTGGGATTCGCACCATCGGTGAACTTTTATTTTTCTTTCCTCGCACTTACGAAGATCGTTCTAAAATTTTAAAAATTGCGGAAATTCCCGTAGACACGACAACTCCTGTCACTGTCGAAGTCGAAGTGATTTCTGCACGCACCGCTTACATGGGGCGTGGACACAAAACCATGTTCACTGTGCAATGCCGGGATTCATCCGGATTTTTAACACTGAAATGGTTTTATGCACCCAAGGGAATGGTGGATCGATTCAAGGCGGGAGCTAGGTTTTTCGCGACAGGAACTCCCAAGCGTTATTTAAGCTCGGTTGAAATTTTGCATCCTGAGACCACTTGGTCCAGTAGCGAGCAAAACGTTGGCAGAATTGTTCCGATTTATCCCGAACTCGATGGGATTCCCACACGTACATTCCGAAAAATTCTTTCTGTAGCCGTGGAGCAAGCGGCCAGTTGGGTTCATGACGATGTACCCGAACGTTATTTGCAATCTCACCGACTCCCCTCGATTTCAAAAGCAATCCGCACGATTCACTTTCCAGACTCCCTACAAAAAAGTGATACGGATTTCTTCTCAACTCCAGCTCATCAGCGGCTGATCTATGATGAATTTTTTAAATTTGAATATTTTATTCTCAAACGCCGACTAAAAATGCGTCGCGAGGAAGCCATCGCTCTCGATTCACGAGCAGCTGGAATCGCTGTGTCAGATCTCACTGCAGCGCTGCCGTTTTCGCTGACTGGGGACCAACAAGCCTCACTGAAGGATATTCTGGGGGATCTCGAACAACCTCATCCCATGAACCGCCTGATTCAAGGAGATGTGGGATCTGGGAAAACGGCTGTGGCGATGCTCGCAGCCGGTGCAGTCCTCGCGCAAGGAGGACAGGCCGCACTCATGGCACCGACTGAAATCCTGGCGGAACAGCATTACCTGAGCGTCGACAAACTTTTCCGAGGAAAAATCCAATCCGTCATGATCACTGGGAAAACTCCAGCTGCTGAGCGCAGAGTGATTCTAGAGCGGCTAGAAAAAGGTGAGCCCCTTTTGGTCGTCGGAACACATGCGCTGATTGAAGATCCCGTCCAATTTAAAAATTTAATTTTGGTGATGATCGACGAGCAGCACCGGTTTGGAGTCGAGCAGCGTCGTTTACTTCGCCAAAAAGGCCGCCTTTCTCCTCACACTCTCGTTCTAACCGCTACTCCGATCCCTCGCACACTAGCACTCACTGCCTACGGAGATCTTTCAGTTTCTACAATTCGTGAACTCCCCCCCGGCAGGTCCCCGGTCAAAACCCAGATTTGCGCTGAGGCCAACAAGCTCGCAGCCTATCAAAAAATCCGCTCAGAACTCTCCGCAGGACGACAGGCCTACTGGGTCTGTCCTCTGGTGAACGAAAGTGAATCCGAAGGTTTTATTCATCTCAAAAACGCAACCTTCGAAGCCGAACGATTGCAACACGAGGTTTTTCCAGACTTCAAAGTGGGCTTGCTTCACGGACAACAAAAAAGCGACGAAAAGCAGGCCATCATGCAGTCCTTCAAAGAAGGAAAAATCCACGTTCTGGTCTCCACAACCGTCATTGAAGTCGGAGTCGACGTCCCCAACGCCACCGTCATGGCCATCGAACATTCCGAGCGATTCGGCCTCTCTCAACTTCACCAGTTGCGGGGACGAGTCGGCCGCGGAAAGCATCAATCGTATTGCTATCTTTTTACCGCTCAGCGAACCGGAGAGCTCAGCAAACAACGCCTAGACGTCCTGGAATCTACACAGGACGGATTTAAGATCGCCGAAGCCGACCTGGAAATTCGTGGACCCGGAGAATTCCTGGGTACTCGCCAGGCCGGAAGCATGCCCTTTAAGATGGCCAGCCTCATCCGCGACCAGGAGTGGCTGACCCGTGCACGCAACGACGTCATCGATCTGCTAAAAACTGATCCGGATTCATTCCTGGCTGAGAACGACCCCTGGCGCCGATTCTTAGATCGGCACGGAAAAATTCAATCAGAACGATTGAGCACATAGTGATCTTTCAATTGATTTAATTGAGCAAAACCACATCAAACATGTAATTTTTACTTGATTGTTTCACATATATCATATATAAATAGCCCCGATGTGTGCGGTTATTTTCAATCGATTTCTGGTCGCGATCCTCGCGTTCCAACTAAGTGGAGCTGCTGTTGTTTTAAGCAACGCTCGAGCTGACGCTACGCCTTCGCAAACTCAACCCTCGCTCGCTCGTAGCATCCAAATCCATCTCGAAAAAATTAAACAATCTGCCAGAAACATCCTCCTTCAACAAAAATTCCCTGGCACCCTGACTTCAGGGCAGGCTTGGTTTGCCGAGGGTCGCGCCCCGCTTCAACAACAAGTCAATTCGCTCGTAATTCAACAAAATCAATTAAAAAAAGATGTGGAGACCTTCATCACCCTGCCTTTTTCGGACGTTGAATTCAAAGCGGATCGAGAAGCCACAGACCGTGCGCAAATGCTGCAGGACTATTTCACGACATTGAGCGGGCTGACCGTAATCTACGGGAACGCGGGCATGCTCACCGCTTACGCAAATTGGAACTCAGAAAATTCATTCAAGGTCCCCTATCCGATTTTTGAGAAAATCACGCGCTACGACCTCTCCCAAGGCGGCAAGCGCGCAAACTGGTACAAAGACCTGCTCAACAACACCGCATCAGCAATGATTTATGCACCTCATCCGGACTCACCAGACACCGCCATCCAGCTTTCTCTGAACAAAATCATCGTAGAACTAGTCCGCGCGCAAACTCAGCCGGGCACAGCTGGACAAAATGCTTATTTTGATACTGTTAAAAAAATGATTTTGGTGCAGCTCGAAGGTGATCCTACCCAGGGCCAAGCAGACCCTCTGAGCAATCCTCTTGTGAAAGAAACTCTCCTCAGACAAGCTCTCTCTGAGCAGATCAAGGCAGACAAACTCCCCGCATTCTCCACTGAAGAATTAGTTGGACTGGCATTTGACGCAGTTTTCCCGCTGGGAACAGCTCTCAACGCAAATGCGATGTCTGATGCTCTCAATAAGATCAAGGCTGGCGAAAAAATCCGCTTCACCAAACAGATCATCCCACAATTGGTCGCTTACCCCATCCTGCTTCGCCTACACGAGACCGACGATTTGGCAGAAATCATCGCCAGCGCAAAACTGGGGTCCATCGTCCTGGCCATCAGCCAACTGATTGATGATCCTACTTTCAATTGGACTGCCGAAGAAAAACTCCAAAAGAAGGAGGAGCTCACCACTGTCCTCATCGAATACACAAAAAGCTACTCTGACTTGCTGAAAAAAGATCACTCCGTTCTTTTGAAAACCTGGTTCCAAGCCAGTGAATCCAAACTCGCTCAAGCCGTCGCTGAAATTCCCGGCCTCAATTATCAAAAAAAGCTCAAACAAATTCTGCTCGATGCTAAAAAAATCAAGGAACTGAAAAACACCCCTGATTCTCAAACCAAGCTAATTCCCATCCTGCTCTACATCGCTGCTGGCGCGAATGTTTCTTCTTTCGATCGAAGCATTACTGAAAATCCGATCGTAGACAAAGTTCTTCGCTTCCCATTCCATGTTCTCCCGATCATGGAAACCACCGTTCAGCCGACCATCACTGTGAGAAAGCTACTCAGCATCATCATGTCCGCACCCAACTATGGATTGGCTCGCAAAGCATTTTATGATGCCAAAGCAACCCTAACCAACGGTCAAGACAAAGCTCAATTTGCCATGGTTGAAAAAATCTTCGGATTTGCATCAGCTCCCACTGCGAATCGTGAGGTTTTTCTCTCCGAAATTGAACTTAGCGATTCAATCAAGGAAGCGTATCGTTCAATTCTCATCAATGAAATTCTGGCCGACCCGATTCTCACTCTCCCCATAAACGACAAACCTCTGTACGAAGCCTTGAATCAACTGGGCGATGGCGAAACACAACAGGCTTACTCTCTCATTCAAACCGCCCTGAAAACCCAGCGTGAAAAAGTTCAAGCCGTCGCAAACAAAGTCCGCTCAGCAAACAAACCAGAAGACTTGCAAGACCTCATCGGCTCCTCAGGAACTCTCGATCAACTGATTCTTCAACAGCACCCTGAGTTGATCGTGACTCACCAAAAAGTGCGTGAACAGCTTCAGTACGAACTGCGCGACACCGGCACATTCGGGCATCTCTCACACGCCTACTTCGGCCCCATGTCCGCTTTGCTTCCCTTCATGTTGACACAAGGATTGGTGTGGATCGGTTCGAAAATGTTCAGACCCTCTCTCCCCATCTTCCGTACTTTCAAAGCTTTTGAGCGAAGCCTCATGCCTGCGCTGAGCTCCTACATGATTGCCGGGATGGTCGTGATGGTCCCCGAATTTTTCCTTCAAGCGAACGGCGCCTACCGAATGGAAGAGCGATCCGATCGAATGACAGAATATTTTGAAGGATCACCCTCTGCAAACGCACTCCTCAGCTACTGGGACGTCGAAGGCGCTCGAACAGAAGCCAAGGCTGCTTGGATCGGCGTGGGAATGAGCGCTGCGATGAACGTCGCGTTCTTTGGTATTCCCGCATTTGTCCGTGTGGGTGAGCTGGCATGGACTCGCGCATGGAATGGAAAATACGCTCGGCTTTTTGAGACGATCGGAATGCCACGCGAACAAGTCAATTGGAATGAAGCGGCGATCAAAGCAAGCGCGGAAGCTCAGAGCAAAAAAACAGTGGCAGAAGCCACTTCGGTGCTAGCAGCCTCGCAAGCTTTGGCTCGAATCAACAAAGCAGAAAAAGCTCTGCTGCGTATCTTGGAAGACAAAACCATTCAAAAAACACTTTTCGTAAGAGATTTCAAAAAAGATTTCGACTTGCTTGAAATCGCAGAGGCTGAACGTGGATTCGAACTCGAGAAAATCGACTTGGCGTTTGCAAAACTTGAAGCAAGAGCTGCTCGAGGAGAAATCACTCCTGCAGCCCTGGAACAAGCACGAAAAGCCTCCCATCAAATTGAAACCTACGTCATGAGTCAGATTGAGCCTGTTCTGATCCTCTCCATGCAAGGAAAAGAAGGGCGCTATGAAACTGTCGCATCTTTGTTCCAGCAAGTTTACAGCTACCAACTCCGTCCACAAGAGCGAATGGACAATCTCGTGAATCTTCCAGATTATTATGCTTTGCTTGGCGTTCAACCCACAGCAAGCGATGCGGAAATCCAACAGGCGTTTCGCATGATGCAAATGAAGTATCACCCCGATCGCATTCGCAGCGAGCAAGCCGCACGCGGAGAAAACAACCCCGAAGCCATTGAGCAGGCCCGAGAAATTTCTATTCAAATCAATGATGCTTACAAAATTCTCAAAGATCCCCTGCACCGTGCACGATACGAACGTGCAATGGCGCAGCAATCCTCCGGAGGTCAGCGATGAAACCGAAACAACTGATAGCAGCAGCACTACTCGTGAGCCTCACCGCAAATTTTACAGCACCGCAGACCTGGGCCGATGAGCGCTCACTCAACGATGCATCTCGCTTGGGTGACGAAATTTACGCTTACGAAAAAAATTACAGCAGTCTGCAAGCTCATACTGCAAACATCACTCCCAACGCAGGCCAATCCCCATCCGAATGGGAGCACCGCTGGAATGAATTCAGAAATTATCTCGATGATTTCGCAAAAACGAATGAGCAGCTCAGCAATCTAGCGAGACGAATTGGACTCCTCGGCAACCGCGACACGGTGATCGAACGTCAAGTTTCGCCCGAACTCATGAGCTTGATCTTGCATCTGACTCACCAAGATCCCGAGACCTATGACGACGCGATCGCGCGAATGCTTGCAGATTATTACGAAAATCCCAGCAACCGCGAAGCTCTTTACGAACTTTTGGCAAACACTTCGGAGAATCTCAAGAAAAACGGAATCACGGCGCACAATCCCTATGCGCGTGTAGATGCGGTTTCTGAAATCACCATGTGGATTTTCACAGGAATCACGCTGTGGAATTGGCAGATTGCTTCTCGCGGGGCACCCCGTGTAGGCCTCACTGCGGACAAAGCTCGCAGCATTTACGCGACTCTCGGACGCGGAATGCGCTCGACCGCAACACGGCTGGTACAAGCTTTGCGCCCAAGCCGCACTCTGTCCGAACCCCAGCTCGAAGCGGCCAAAACTGCACTTTCTACACAAGTATTGAGGAATTTTAAACCTGGCCTCAAACCCATCACGCTTCCAAAGCTCATCGTCCTGTCATTGGCTGACCAGGCCATCATCACTGGAGCTGCTGCTTTGCTCGCAACGGGTGTCTATGCGGCTTCATCGTGGAACGCCAGTACCGCTGCTGGAAAAGTTGACCCGATTCTACCCCTGCAGATGATCCAGGCCTACAGCATCATGAAGCTTGAAAACGAGAGCATTGCCCTCAAAAACAGCCTCATACAAAAGGTCTCTTCGCCCGCACATGAACAGCAGCTCTTAGCGCTTTGCCTACAAAGTCCTAGATCCGCCGACGCTTATGTGAATGGGCTCCTTCAGCAGGTTTTGTATCTCAGAGGCCAGCACGCTCATTTGGCCAGGACCGCCCCACAATTCCGAGCCCAGGTTCCTCTCCCGAGAACAGGCATTTTGTCGAGTTCACAGTTTTTCAGCGGCACCGAAAGAAACCGTGCAACTGCTCAAAATCTCATCGAAAAATCGAAGGCCTTAAATAGCATCGCTCAACAAATGCGCGATCCAAACCCAGCAGCAACTGTGGTCAATTTAAACGCTGTTGAGGTTCATTTTGCTGATATGGGCGCTCTGATCGAAGGCCTCAAAATCCTCGTAGACGGTTGGAAACAGCTCAGCCCAGCACAACTACAACTGTTGCGTGAACTGCAGGCTAAAAAATGAAATCCCCGACCAAATATATATTGACCAAATTGATAAATTAATGCATAGTTCACCCAATAAAAACGGGGGTAATACCTCGATAGAATTAACTTAGAAAGAAGTGAGGTCGTAAACCATATGAAAAAAGTATTATTAGTATTGATGATTGCTCTGTCCGCAGCTGCTGCACATGCTGCTCCTCAAACAGCCTTGATTGAACGCGCTCTCAGCAGAACTGCTGTAGAAGGTTTCCTGGGCTCCCGTTCTGGAGGCGCCATGATCAACCGCATTTTGGCTGACCCTGCAATGCGCGCTGAACTCGAAAAAATTCGTATCGAATCTGGGGCTGACCGCAATGCGATCACCGAAAGATCTGCCCGCTCACAAGTCGAAAACTTGATTGCTTCCATGTACTCTGAGAACTCAAATCCTGCACTCCGCAACAGAATGACCAACCTCGCAAACAAAGCTGACGAGAATTTCTCTCGCTTGGCTGCTGAAGAGCGCGGCTTGAATCAAGGCTCTGTCGTTTCGACTGATACTGCTGCGATGGAACAAGCACAGGCAACTGCTGCACGTTTCAAACAATTACAAGCCAAAGCTAGCGAATTGGGCGTGGACGCTCAATTGATTCGCGCACTCCGCGTCCAAGGCCGAAGTCACCCAGAAAGCATTCCTCAGATTGTTTCTGAGAATTGCTTGGACATGTCCAAAGGCGAATTGGCTGCTTACATCAAAATGAACATCGAAAGCTGCCAAGCTGGATCTTGCAGCCGATTGTTGCCTGAAATTTACAAAAACAACTTCCCAAAAGGCAACAAAGCAGGCGCATCTGCTGAAGACGCTGTCGTAAAACTCGACACCGCTTGCTTCCGCCGAATCTAGTTCTGAAGACAAGTGGCTCGCGCCACGGAAAATTCAGACTCACTTATTTTTCCGAAAAGGGCATCGTTGCAAAACGGTGCCCTTTTTGTTTTATGAGGACCTTGTGACAAAATCCTACGTCAAAATCGATCTCCCTTCGACCTGGCCCAAGTACCACAAAGGCATGTGCGACGGCTGTTGGGGCGGATGCTGCACACTGCCCCTCGAAGTGAGCCTAGCCGACCTCATGCGGATGAAGCTCGTCACCGAGAACGAGGCCGCCTCCACCGCCCCCAAGAAAATCGCAGCTCGCCTCACCCGCGAGGGCTACATCAAATCCTACCGTACCGGCACACAGATTTTCACGATCGAGCAACGCAATGGGCGCGATTGCATCTTCCTCCACGAAAAAACCCGCCTCTGCACGATCTACGAGCGCCGCCCCGAAGTCTGCCGCCAATTCCCCAAAATTGGCCCCCGCCCCGGACATTGCCCCAAAACACCGAAATAACCCATTTCGCATTTGGCGAAATCTGAGCCTTCGAAACTCATTCTCGACCCGTCAGATTTCGCGTTTAGCGAAATCCGCTCACATTCGCCTAACGTTATGTTATCCAATTCCCATGTCCAAAAAGCCCATTCCCGGCCCGCTCAATGGCCGCACCATCCTCGACTGTTCCATCCTCCTCCCTGGCCCGTTCACGGCCAAGCTCCTGGCTCTCAAAGGGGCTCGCGTGATCAAGGTGGAGAACCCTGAGAAGCCCGATCCTGTGCGAGATCTCGGCCCGTTCTATGACGAACTGAATAGCTGCAAAGAGATCGTCTGGCTGAATCTCAAGAAGGAAGAGGATCAGGCAAAATTCGCTGAACTCGTAAAAAAATCCGACGGCCTCATCGAAGCCTTCCGCCCCGCTGCCAAAGTACGCTTGGGACTGGATGCCGCTCGACTCCATTCGCTGAACCCAAAAATCTGCGTTGCCAGCATCGTGGGCTATCCCGAGGACGGACCTTGGCGAGATCGCGCTGGGCATGATTTGAATTTTCAGGCTGTCACCGGATTTTTGTCGGTGATGAAAGGAATGACCGGCCTTCCACTCGCCGACGTCATGACCTGCTTCGAAGCTGCGTTCTCGATGTCTTCTATGCTTGATGCTGCAGCTCGAGGAGCC
This sequence comes from uncultured Bacteriovoracaceae bacterium, assembly GCA_964364175.1. Taxonomy (GTDB): domain Bacteria; phylum Bdellovibrionota; class UBA1018; order UBA1018; family UBA1018; genus CAYILR01. The sequence goes on along the minus strand of CAYILR010000047.1, from coordinate 15,523 downwards.
ACTGGACTAAAAACCAGCGTCAGTCTCAGCGAGACCCTGCTCAAGGCGCAAAGCCTCTGGATTCATGAATATCGAGTCACTGGCGAGCTCCCAAAATATGGCGAGACACTCGCAACCGGAAAATTTCCCTGCTACGGAATTTATGAGGCTGCAGATGGCCGCAAAATTTCCGTCGGAGCAATTGAGAAGAAATTTTGGGTGACGACTTGTGATGTCCTGGGAATACCCGAGCTGGCCGAACATGGTTACGCAACTGGACCCAAAGGAAAAGAAACCAGAACTCGTGCTGAACAAGCATTCCGAAGCAAAAAATGGAGTGAGTGGGCTCCACTCTTTGACCAAGCCGATTGCTGTGTAGAACCCGTGCTGGATTATTCGGAGTTGGAAAAAAAATGACTTACAATCCGCGCGACTATTACTTCCAAAAAGCGAAGAAGGAAAATTTCGCCGCGCGCTCGGTTTTCAAGCTCGAAGAAATCGACCAGCGTTACAGAATTCTTCGCTCGGGCGACAAAATTCTCGATCTCGGCGCATGGCCCGGATCCTGGTCGCAGTTTTCTTCCAGAAAAATTGGACCCAAGGGTCGCATCCTGGGAGTCGATCTGCAGATGGTTAAGCTGACGCTGACGAATGCTTTTTTTATCCAAGCCGATGTTCGCAATATTCCGTGGGAACAAACCTGGATCGAAGCCGAGATCGCCCCCCCGTTCGATGTGGTGCTCTCGGATATGGCACCCAAAACTACCGGAATCAAAGTCGCCGATCAAACTCGATCCACGGAGTTATGTGAGATTGCGCTCGAAGCAGCCGTGAAGTTCCTGAGGCCCGGCGGTCATTTTGTAGTCAAATTTTTCCATAGCGATGATTTTAAAAATCTCTCGGATCAGATTAAGAAAAACTTCCAGGAACTCAAAGTCCTGCGACCCAAGAGCACTCGCAAAGAAAGCAAGGAAGTGTTTTTGATCGGCAAAGGGTTCAAGGGTGCTGTAAAAACGAAAAACGGAGATTGAATAATGTTCGTATTCTCAAACCTAGCAACGAGTCTTGACGGAAAAATCGGCCTAGCCGATCGCAGCCACTTCCCCATCGGAACCTCCGAAGACCGCAAACACATGCAAGTCCTCCGCAAACAATGCGACATCGTGATTTTTGGCGCCGCAACACTGCGATCGTTCCAACGTCCCTGCGGAATCCGCGACGGAAGCCGAAAAATCTGGAATGGCGTCATCAGTAGAAATTTGGAAGGCTTCTCACCCGACTGGCCGTTTTTTACTTCACCTGACATCGATCGGATTTTATTTGTTCAGGAGGATACACCTGCTGATCGACTCCGTCCTTATGAAGCCTCGAGCAAAATCGTGAAACTCAAAAAATCTGGTGAACCTACCGCGCATCAAATCCTAAACTCACTCCAGCAATTCCAAGGAATCAGCCGAGTCCTCGTCGAAGGCGGCGGAGCCGTCATGTGGGATTTCGCGAGCCAAGATTTGATCGACGAGTATCACGTCACCTTAACCCCACGCATCCTAGGTGGCGCCGAAGCTCCGACATTGGTCGACGGACTCGGGCTCACGAAAGAACAAGTCATAAATTTAAAACTCAATCAGTGTAGACAAGTCGGAGATGAGTTATATTTGATTTATAAAAAAACGGGTCGCCACGGCCCCTAATAGAAAAGTCATCCGGATAAGGACTGTTCAAAATGGGATTTTGGGTTTTCTTGTTCCACATCCTGACTTTACCGAACGTCCACTCGTTAGAGGGCATCAAAAGCCCTTACACTGACGTGATTGCCAACCTCAGCTCTCGCTGGCCTTTTCCGGCAGAATCACTCCAGATCACCACCACAGGCCCTGTCCAAATCAAAACCTGGCAGACACCCGGACAGCCCTATTACATGGGAATTGAACAAACGATGTGGGTTAATTCCAGTTTTGAAAAACTGGAATCCGTGATTGATCACATCGACCAGTACGGGGATCTTTTTCCTGGCTATAAAAGCGTTCAAATCAAGTCGAAAAAAAGCCCCATGGTCTGGCTCACTCTTTGGGAACAAATCATCCCAGTTCCATTCGTTCCGAACATCACCTACGAAATTGCCTACGAAATCAAACGAACGAAAAAAAAGAAAATCTATCTTTATGCTTTAACTCAGTCCAACCGCGTAAAAACAAACGATGGTTTCATCGTCATCGAGAACAAAGGCCCCAATAAAACACTGTACGTCACGTATAATTTTTTTGATGCAGACTGGGGCCCGGCTACAATCTTCGGGCCTGACTATCTTTGGGAGCAATCTCTCGAAAATGTCTACCTATCGGATCTAGCCACCAAAATTAAGGCAGAAAATCCAAAACTGAGCGCAAGTGATGCCAGGAACGAAGCCAAAAAACTGTTTCGAGATGAATACGTCGACGCCGCACTCAAAAACAGAACTGAATTTCGATTACCCAAGTGAGCTTTTGAGCCCCTGTTCACAAACCACACGACCGCTCCGACGGAGGTCCTCCAACCGAGTGTCGTTTGCAGGGGTGAATTCGCGGCGGGGATGCCAGACGTGAAATTGCAGCGCGAGCCCCTTGAGCGATTTGATTTTCAGCCCCAGGTGCTGCAGTCGAATTTCGACGTCGGTGTCTTCACGGCCATATCCCTCGTAAGCTTCGTCGAATCCATTGATCGCTTCGAGATCTTTCAGCGCGACTGAGAAATTGCAACCCTTCATGTCGTCGACTCGATCCATTTTCAGGAGCCGCCGCAACGGAGTCCAAGCGACACGCACCGCTCGTTGCAGGTGCTCTGAATCTCCTTCGAAAACACTTTTGATGAAATTCAAATGCGGAAAATCAAAAATCCCGGCCCGTACCTTCTCCGCAGTCAGGCTGGAGCTGAATTTTTCACCCAGCTCAACACGACGGCCTGCCAAGTATCGGCCCACCTCTCGCTGCTGAAAATGATCCTTCACAAAATCCCGATGAGGCACGCAATCCCCATCCAGGAAAATCAGCCACTCTCCCTGCGATCGCCGAATTCCTTCGTTCAACATCCGACATTTTCGAAATCCTTGGTGCTCTTGCCAAACGTGGTTCAAAGAAATCTCCGACGAAGCTTTGAATCGTTCAATCACCTGCGCCGTCTCGGCCCCCGATCCGTCATCGCAGAGAATGATTTCAAAATCCATTTCGCTCTGACGCTGCAATCCCGCCAAAACCAACTCGAGATGCCGGGGCATTTCATAAGTCGCAAGCAAAATGGACGCAGCAGGTTTTGTCATTTGATCAACCGATAACTTTTGTATTCAAACGCTCGATAACCGGTCAGCCGTTCCAACAGATCCAGTACAATTTTTTTCCCATCCGACAACCGCCACGTCCAGGGCGAGCGATCCAGGTCCCAATTCCAATCTTTTTTTTGAATTCTTTCTCGCATGACAGAAGGATGTGTCCCCTCAAATTTGCGAAGCCCCCAGATTTTTTTATACAGGTAATTATCACCGGTAAAAGGGGTTCCTGATTCGTGATCACCAGCCCCCGCACCATGATAGAGTTGATCCATGAAAAACGTCTTCTCTTTCATTTTTTCTGGCGAACGGACCCAACCGTAGTGAAAAATCCGCGCACTCGACAAAACCGCCCGCAGTTTTTCCCCCGAGGCGAGACGAAAACTCTGCGCATCTCCCACGCTCCGAGCCCCGCTCGAACGTCGTACTGCACGCACTTCTCTACGGTAGGCGCTGCGAGTTTTTTGCACGACTTGGTACGATCCATAAAAATGGACATAGTTAAAAACTACCGCATCCGCCCCAGAACGATCCGCCGAAAAAATCGCATCTCGAATTTTCTGGGCGTCTTCTTCGTGCAAAACCTCATCCGCCTGTAGGTAGATACACCAATCTCCAGTGCACCGATCCAAGGCAATATTGGTTTGTTCCGACAAAAGCTCTCCGCCCTTTTGAGGATTACTCATCGGCCAATCAGTCACGATAATTTTTAATTTACTCTCTTGTGCGATCAAAGCCTGCAACTGACTTTCGGTCGAATCATCGCCTCGCCCCACATTCACTACCAGCTCATCCACCCATGGCAGCAACGATCGAATCGATTCCAAATAGGGATAATCGAATTTTTCGCCCTGGCGAACCAGAGTAAACCCGGACAATTTCATGAGAGATTTCTTTGCATCTGCCAAATCTTGATGTGACGAACTGCTCGCGAAATCCCCTCCAAAATAGAAATCACAAAACCGTGCATCCCGTCTCGATAAGCTTTGTAATAAAAATAATTTTTCAAAAACATAGCAGGAAATGCAAAAAATATCCGAAACACATTCGTCCTCTGCCCCGCCTTGACTCGATCGCGAGCTTCAATCGTCGTGTACTTGTTCATCTTGTACAAAAACTTCTCCGGCTCAAAATCAGGAGCATGCAAAATCGGCTCATGAATGCGACCGGGCGGCTCCGGAAAAATAGGATACTCGTGAATCTCGTTCACGTAGTACACCCCTTGCTTCATATAAAATCGGTCTTGATAACTCGGATTCCAAATCCCGTAATAGATTTTCTTGCCCAGAAAATATTCTTGCCGATGCACCTTGTAGGCCCGGAACTCTGTCACCGGCTGACTTAAAATCTCACGAATTTTTTGAATCAACTCGGGGCTGCACTCCTCGTCGGCGTCCATGGCAAGGACCCAATCATTCGCAGCCTGATTGAGCGCGAAATTGCGTTGGTCTTTGAACCCAGACCATTTTCTTTCCAGAAATTTTATTTTTTTCGACCAAGGCGCCTGCTGATCGAGACAAATGCGTTTCGTCTCATCTTCGCTCAACGCATCCACGATCAAAATCTCATCCGCCCATGCCACGGATTTCAGGCAACGCGCAATGTACTTCTCTTCGTTCAATGTAATAATAATGACCGATACTTTCATTGAGACTTCGCCACCTTCAAACAAGCACCCAAAACTTCATGCACACCAATCATCGTCATACATCGGTGCTGTTCCTGCACACAAACAGAAATCCCGCACCAGGGCGGCATACCCGGGTCCGCATCCCGTCGGCAGGGTAGTCCTTTCACAAAAAAATGAGGGTGTTTTTCAGCGGGATACGGATGCCACTCAAACGGATCCTCGGGCCCAAAAACAGTCACCGTCGGTCGTTCCAATCCCACCGCAAGATGTCTCGGCCCCGAATCATTACCCGCAAAAACCGCACACTGCCCAATGACAGACATCAATTGTCTGAGCGGCAGACCCACTTCAAAAATGATTTTTTTGCGAATATCTGCTCTGTGAGTCGCATCTGTCTGAGTTACACTCAACCAATCGTCCAGGCTCTTCAGGAAACGATTTTGCAACTCCATCTCGCTCTGTGCTGCGACAGCGATGACCGAGCCGCCCGTGTGCTTGATCCACTGCAAAGCCAAATCTACATACCGTTCCAGAGGCCAGCTTTTACTCGGACGACTTGCACCTAAACCCAGACCTAGAACGGGTCCGGTCAATCCCAGGGCCTGAATGCGATCATGGGCCCATTGCTTTTCGGAGTCCAAGAGCTCCAAGTGTGGAAGCCTGCCTGCAGGAACCTGAATCCCCAAAGCTCGCACCGCATCCATGTCGCGCTCAATGATGGGTTTCACAACACCCTTGCCCTCAATCTCAACCGTGGAATAACGGTTGCGATCCTTGTGGCCATGAAAGTGAATGGATCGAACATGCGCTCCAGTAGCCAATGCCAGTGCAGAACTGCTCGGGCTAGCATGAAAATTCACGACGGTATCGAATTTCTCTCGGCGGAGCTGAATCGCTAGACGAGCCAGGGCTTTTGCCCGAGCGGCTTTGTTCTGGGGCTTGTCGTAGCAGATGATTTTATGAATCGCTGGGTGGTGTTCGAGAATCTCGCGCCACTGAGTAAGAATGAGGACGTGAATTTCAGCAAACGGGTAAACTCGTCGCAGCTCTGCAATCGGAGCGGACATCAAAACCGTATCGCCTAATGAGCGAAGCTTGATGGCCAGGATTTTACGAGGAGGATTCATTTAGAGACCCATGCTACTCAATTTGTGGGCGAAAAAAAACCCCAACACTCAAAAGAATGTTGGGGTTTAAATCGAGAAAACTCAACTCTTAGTGAGTTGCGCCTTCGTGAGCTTCTTCTTTGTGCTCTTTTTTAGCTTTTGCTTTTTTAGCTTTTTTCTCATGTTTTGCAGCTTTTGGAGCATCATGATGTTCTTCATGAGCAGCAGGAGCTGGGTCATTTGCGAAAGCTACAGCGGAAAATGCGAATACAGCCAACAATGTGATTAGTTTTTTCATAATATCATCTCCTTAAGATGAGGTTTTTGTTTAGACTTATCCTGATCGAAAACGATTTGAGAGGCAAAGAAAAAATGGCTCAAATCTGAATCTTTTCAGATAGTTGCAAGCTGCTACAGTATGTGTCGCAATTTTCACCAACACCTCAGCTAGAATTTTGACTCAAACGTATAGATGTTGTGAATATCAATGTGCTGAAACCGGGCGTGTTTGAGCTTCATCGAGGCCAGCTGCAAAATCAACTTCGTCTGGCGGCTCTTGTCCTGAAACCGGACTTTGCGAATCTCCTTCATGATGAAGGACCCCATCTCAACAGGGTGAAAGCAAAATCCGCGTGAAAACTCATGCGTCCCCTTGAAGGGAATGATCCGAGCTTCAAAAATATCCCCACGCGCAAACCCGATATTGATTTCCGCATCCATCACGTTGTGCGATTTGTTGGAGAACAGATCTACGACCACAAGTCCTTTGCCCCACCATGAAAATCGCTTGAGCCTGAAAATTGAATGAACAGTGGAGCAAAAATCCCTGTAAATGCTCAGCTCTTCGCTGGAGAATTTTTCCCGATTTTTTCGGAAGAAAAATTTGATCGGTGGCAAATCCACGCCCGGCAAATCCCGCTCGAACATGTACCAATCCATGAAAATACACATTCTTTGTTCAAACTCGGGATCATCCTCGTAGACTACGCCGGCCTTTTCAAAATATTCTTGCTTGGCCTCGTAGACTTCGCGGTAGTAATCTCCGGTCGTGAACTCTTCAATCACCGGATCCAGGTATTTTTGATACATGAGACCTCCTTCCTAACTCAGAGCTACTGCGGAGGCAAACTGCTTGAAATTACTTCGTCAAACTTCACTAAAAAATACTCGCTGTACTACTTCGAGTACAGCTCCGTATTTTTTGTTTGTTTTCCTCGTACTTTCAAGCATTTTACCTTCCTCGCTACGCTCTGAGTTAGGAAGAAGGTCTCGTTAGCGTTTGCTCCTCACCCTGAAATCTTCCATCATTTTGGTGAATCGCTCAAACAATTCCTCAGAATCATGGGGACCGGGGCAGGCTTCGGGGTGGTATTGCACAGAAAAAGCCCATTGGTTGGGCACAGCAATCCCCTCACAGGTGCGATCGTTCAAATTCACGTGCGTGATTTCGACTCCCGCGGGGATGCTTTTGGGATCCACAGCATAGCCATGATTTTGGGAGCTGATCTCGACTTTTTTCGTTCTCTCTTCAAAAACCGGCTGATTCGCTCCACGGTGTCCGAACTTCAATTTGAAGGTGGAAGCGCCCAGAGCCAGCGACAAAATCTGATGTCCCATGCAGACTCCAAAAACAGGGACTTTCCCCAAAATCCCACGCACCATTTCAGCCGCATACGGCGCCGCAGAGGGATCGCCAGGACCGTTCGAGAGGAAAACTCCATCCGGTTTTTTGGCCAAAATTTCTTTTGCGGTGGTTTGGGCAGAAACGACTTCGAGTTCGCAACCCTGAGCATCCAGGCTGCGCAGCAAATTCCATTTGATCCCCAGATCCACGGCCACTACTTTGAAGTTCTTGGATTTGCCCGATCGCCCCGCCAACGGCCACGCATAGCTTTTTTCCGTCGACACTTCCGAAATCAAATCGCGCCCCTCAAAAGAAGGCAGCTCTCGCAACAACTCAGCAGCACGGCCTTGCTCTTCGCGCGGTAAAATCACTCCGCGAACTACACCACTCGACCGCAAATGCCGAGTCAACGCGCGCGTATCGATCCCGCAAATCGCTGGAATTTTATGCTGCTTCAAATACGAATCCAAATCCGACTCCGAACGCCAGTTCGAAGGGCTGATCGACTTCTCCCGAATAATAAATCCCGCACACCACGGATGCGCACTCTCTGGATCTTCGTGATTCACGCCCGTGTTGCCCACATGCGGAACCGTCATGCAGATCATTTGCCCGTAATAGGACGGATCTGTGAGAATTTCCTGATACCCAGTCAATGAAGTATTGAAGCAAACTTCGCCAAATCCTTTGTCCTGCTTCGCGCGAATTGCACTGCGAATCGAATCGACCGAAGTCGGGGCACCAAAAAGGAATCCTTCAAAAATCTTTCCGCCTTCAATGACCAAAACTCCAGGTTTCAAATTTTCATTCACTGTACTTCTCCTGTCCAGCCACCCAAACTTGTTTGACTTTGCCTTTCATTTTTCTCCCGAAAAATGGCGTGTTCCTGCTTTTGGACAAAATCTGATCATCTGTCAACGTCCAGACTTCGTTCGGATCCAAAATCGTCACGTCAGCTTCTTTTCCCACCTGCAATGTTCCCAAATCCAACCGCAACATCCGCGCCGGTGCCAACGTCATCAACTCCACCCAACGCAAGGGTTTAAGCAAACCCTCATGCACCATCTGCAAAGTCACGGGCACGCTGGTTTGAAATCCAATCACACCACAGGCTGCGTGATCAAATTCCAGAATTTTGTCCACCATTCCGTGGGGTGCGTGATCCGACGCAATCATATCGATCAAGCCTGTTTTGAGTGCTTTTCGCAGGGCTTCGACGTCTTCCTCGGATCGCAGCGGCGGAGCCATTTTGTAATTCGTGTCGTACTGGCGAAGGCATTCTTCCGTCAGACTCAGGTGATGCGGTGTCGCTTCTGCCGTGATCGGCAGGCCGTCTTCTTTCGCGCGACGAATGTGCTCAAGAGCCAACGCAGTGGAGACGTGCGCAATGTGAACCGGACAACGCGTGAGTCGACAGAGCGCAATTTCACGCGCAACCATGATCTCCTCGGCAGCCACGGGATTGCCGCGCAGGCCGAGTTCATTCGAGAGTGCGCCTTCGTTCATCATGCCCTGGCCCACGAGATTCGCATCTTCGGCATGGCTGATCACGGGGATGCCAAAGGCCTTCGCGTAATCCATCGCCTTGCGCATCAGATAGGAATTCATCACGGGCATTCCATCATCACTGATGGCCATGGCACCTTCGGCTACCATTCCGCCGATTTCTGCCAGCTCCTCCCCTTTGAGTCCCTTGCTCACAGCCCCGACTGGAAACACTCGGCACGAGCCTGAGGTCTTGGCCTTCTCACGGATGAACGCCGTGACGTTCGGTGAGTCATTCACGGGATTCGTGTTGGCCATACACGCAACCGATGTAAATCCACCCGCGACTGCAGCACGCGTTCCCGTCTCAATCGTCTCTTTGTATTCGTGGCCAGGCTCGCGCAAATGAGTGTGCACATCGATCAAGCCCGGAACGACCCATTTGCCTTTGGCTCGGATCACTTTTGCTGCTTTCGAAGCCGGAATTTTCCCGACTCCATCGACGGCTACAATTTTTCCATTCGCAATCAGCAAGTCACCGAGCTTGTCCGTTTTTTTGGAGGGGTCCAAAATTCTTCCGCCGGTAATGAGAACGCTGCCCGGATGAGCGGCCGAGGTTTTGCGCGCTATTTTAGCCATTTTTTCAGCCCCTCCGGATTACATACCGACGCAAGCACTGCCATGCGCACCAAAACTCCATTGAAAACCTGATCCAGGATTACCGAGTTGGGTCCGTCTGCCACCTCGGGCGCAAGTTCAACGCCGCGATTCACTGGGCCCGGGTGCAAAATGATGGCGCCCTTTTTGAGCAGCTTCACGCGATCTCGATTGAGCCCCCAAAATCTGGAGTACTCACCGGCCGAGGGAATCTGCATGCGATTCTGTCTCTCGAACTGCACGCGCAACATCATGACTACATCGGCTTTGTGGAGAAGTTCTTCGGGGCGGTACGCCCACTCGACCCCGAAAACCTCTGGGTGAGGAGGAAGCAACGTCGGAGGGCCACAAACCGCTACCTGGGCACCCATTTTTCGAAGCAAATGAATATTCGAACGAGCCACACGACTGTGTGCAATATCGCCAATGATCAGCACGCGCTTGCCTTTGACGGTCCCCAGTTTTTCTTCGATCGTAAAAAGATCCAGCAAAGCCTGCGTCGGATGCTCATGAAATCCATCGCCCGCGTTCACCACAGACATAGCCACTGCAGACGCAAGAACTTTGGGACTACCGGCCGAAGAATGCCGAACCACAATGCACTGAGGTCCCATGGCCTCGAGATTTTTTGCGGTATCGAGAAGCGTCTCGCCTTTTTGAATACTGGAAGTAGAAGCCGAAAAATTTAGAATATTTCCCGAGAGTCGCCGCGTCGCCAACTCGAACGAAGAACGGGTCCGTGTCGAATCTTCGAAAAACAAATTCACGACCGTCTTGCCCTGAAGAAGAGGAGTGTTTTGATCCGCCTGAACTGGCTTGCGAAATTTCTGAGCTGCATTCAAAAGACTTCGGACTTCGCCCGGGGTCAGATCAGCTGTGCTGAGAAAATGTTTCCTCTCTGTCATTTTAACTGCTGACATTCTTACTCCACCGCCTTAAACATTCTTTCGAAACGAATCCTCGAAAACCATCCCCCACTTCGCCCCGAAGATCCAGTGGGTTCGATCGACAGCCAAAGCCATCGGACTTTTGCTTTGATCAGGTTCATTGGAACCAATCCATAGTTCTTGGTCCGCTTCATTTCAGGAGTCAAAGTGCGGAGATCTCCCAAAACAAAAACCTGTCCCTCGGGCACAGTCATCAATGGAATTTCTTCCAAAATCGGTGGTTCCGAACAAACTCGGTAGTGAAGCTCAGGAAAACAGCTCGTGTTTTTTTGTGAATCATCGGTCAGCTGTTTTTTGTTGAGCTTGATGCGGCCCTGGTTGATCTCGATTTGATCGCCTGGCAATGCAATCACGCGTTTGATGGAATCTCGCTTGAGATCCGACGGCAGGGAGTAAACCACCAGCTCACCCCGCTCAGGTTTGCGCCCCTGAATCAGGATTTCGCCGGTCAGCGGATTGCGATACCCAAAATCCCATTTGGTAACAAAAACCGTGTCGCCTGGCTCAAAAGTCGGTCGCATCGTATTGTTGGGAATTCGATAGGCTTCGATGGCGAAAAATCGAAAAAGCATGGCCAAAACGATCGCGAAGAAAATAGCTAGCCCGTATTCTTTGAGAACTCTTTCGATCGATTCTACGTTGGGCTTAGCTGCCATTCAGTGTGTCCTTCTTAATCAATTTTCAAAACCGCGAGGAAGGCCTCCTGCGGAATCTCCACAGAACCAACCTGCTTCATCCGTTTTTTTCCTTCCTTCTGCTTTTCTAGCAACTTTCGTTTTCTAGAAATATCACCCCCATAACATTTTGCAGTCACGTTCTTGCGAAGTGCCGAGATACTTTCACGAGCCACGATCTTGGAGCCAATCGCAGCCTGAATCGCGACTTCGAACATTTGGCGATCGATCAATTCTTTCATTTTTTTGACCAGCTCGCGACCGCGATACGCCGCCTTGTCCCTGTGAATCATCAGTGAAAGTGCATCGACAAGTTCACCGTTAATCAGAATATCCAGCTTCACCAGATCCGCAGGGCGATAATCGCTCAGCTCGTAATCCATCGAGGCATAACCCTTGGTCGCGCTCTTCAGGCGATCATAGAAATCAAAAACCATCTCGTTGAGCGGCATGTGATAAATCAACGTCACTCGCTCTTTTGTCAGATATTCCATTTTGTCCTGAATGCCTCGACGCTCATTCAAAATCGCCATGACCACACCCACATATTCCGACGGCATGTGAATCGTCATTTTGATGAAGGGCTCTTCGATCACCTCAATTTGAGTCAGATCAGGGAGCTTGGCGGGATTGTCGATCATCAACTCTTCGCCATTGGTTTTTTTGATTTTGTAAATCACGGACGGCGCGGTCGTGATCAGATTGAGATTGTATTCCCTCTCAAGCCTCTCCTGGACCACGTCCATGTGAAGCAATCCCAAAAATCCACAGCGGTAACCAAAGCCCAATGCAGTCGAAGTCTCTGGCTCCCAGCTGATTGCAGCGTCGTTGAGTCGGAGTTTTTCGAGAGCTTCTTTCAGGTCATTGTACTCGTCAGCGTCAATCGGATAGACACCGCAGAAAACCATCGGTTTGACTTCTTTGAATCCCTCAAGGGGTTTGGGTGCAATATTTCGAGCATCCAAAATCGTGTCGCCGACTTTCATATCGCGCACGTCTTTGATTCCGCAAACGATCGCACCGACTTCACCGCTTGCGATTTGTTCGACGTCTGTGAATTTGGGGGAGAAGGTTCCGATGCGTTGAACATCGAATTCCTTGCCCACGTAGTGCAGTCGAATCCGAGTGGATTTTTTGATCACTCCATCAAAAACACGGCAGAGCGCGACCACGCCTTGGTAGGGATCGTACCAACTGTCAAAAATGAGCGCCTGTAAAGGAGCATCGTCCGCTTCTTTCGGCGGTGGGAAATACTTCACTACGGCCTCGAGAACCTCATCGATTCCAATCCCTGCTTTGGCGCTGCACAGAACAGCACGGGTTGTATCGACGAATCCAATCGTCTCATCGACTTCTTTCAACACCCGCTCGGGATCGGCAGCGGGCAGGTCGATTTTGTTCACGACCGGGAAAACTTCGAGATTGTTTTCGAGCGCCATGAAGACGTTGGCGAGCGTTTGTGCTTCCACACCTTGAGACGCATCGACGACCAGGATCGCACCTTCGCATGCGGCGAGCGAACGAGAAACTTCGTAAGTAAAGTCCACGTGCCCCGGAGTATCGATCAAATTGAGAATGTAGGTCTGACCGTCTTTGGCCTTGTAGTTGAGGCGAGCGCTCTGGGCCTTGATCGTGATGCCGCGTTCGCGCTCGATGTCCATGCTGTCGAGGTACTGGGCTTCCATTTCGCGAGCCGTGACCAGCCCAGTGCGCTCCAAAAGCCGATCCGCCAGCGTGGATTTGCCGTGGTCGATGTGCGCGATAATGCAGAAGTTTCTGATGTTTTTGGGCATTTTTGAGGTAGATAGCAAATTTAACAGGGTTCGTCAGCCGGAAAGATTGGTACATGAGGAATCGATTTAATAAATAAAATTTATATAGTTGATTATTTTAGTTACTAGTAATAAGGGAAGCTTGTACTGAAACGAGGATCGGACATGAAAAAGTATTTTGCAGGGATATTTTTATTACTTTTGGGTCAAGTGACATGGGCGGCCAATTGTAAGTCAGTTCTTTCGCCTGCTCTTGTGTCCGCCTTAAAGGAAACTTCTCCCCGAATCTCAGAAATCCTGGCCACGGACATTCTTCGCCGCTATGATCGGGCCTCTAAAGAAAACCCTGTTTTTGAGGAGATCGCCCGGTCCATTGCCTTTTGTGAAAGGGGAGAGCTCTGCGGCTTTTCGACATCAGACTCTCAGACAGCGAAAAAAACACCTCTTCATTTTGATTTGGAAATCTCCACTCGTGTGGACGACATGCTCATCCTCAATATCCAAAATTTGGCCCTCTCAGGCAAAGCGATGGGCGAGCAAGTTTCGGAAATGAATCCGACACTTTTTTATTTCCTAATTTCCATTCTCAAGGGGACATCGCAGTTCATCCAAAACAATCCCAACGTCAAAACAATCGAGATCAACGGAAGATGGATCATTAATCCCAGCCTTGCAGAAACGCTCGAATCGCTGGGAATGAAAGCTACAGGACGTGCTCCAAAAAAAATCATCCCATTCATGACTCAACGAGCCCAGTGTATTGCGCTGGGTGCGTGTACATTGGCGCAGTTTATGGCCGGAACGGCGATCAGTTTATTGTCTTGGCAGTATTCGTCCCACCCTCTGACTGGGTTTCTGGCTGGCGCGGGACTCTGTGGAACGAGCGCCCTCACTTTGTTGGGAGGGCCTTACGTCTTGCGATTGCTCCCTAGCGATTTTTCGATGCAAATCGATTTATAAAATAAGCCCTAAGCAAGTTTTACTTCTGAAAACGGAAGGTCGGCAATGATAAGAAATCGAGTGTCTTAGCGTGTTTCATCCGATGGAAGTCGCGTTTGATAGGAAAAAAATGCCGCTCCAACCTCTCTTAAAAGGGAGCTAAAATTTCACAAATAAATTAGAATCATAGAGGTCGGCGGAAAAGCATTCCCCATCTTGAATATGAAAAACTCGACTTACTTCAAACTTCTGCTCACGCTTACGGCTCTCTCAGCACACGCCGAGCCTTTCATCCAAAATCCAGGAACCGCTTCGTTCGAATCCGCTCAGAAAACCGAACTCGCCTGCGCCCAAGAGCAAATCCGAGCTCAATTCAAAACATCCGCAGCGATTAGCGTCACCGGAGATTCATCCCTGACTCTCGATCCAAAACTAAAAAGAACGCTGATGTCCGTCATCAGTGAAGGAAGTGTTTACGAATTCGTTGCACGCGACTCACACGGCCGCGCCTACCGAGGAACTGTCGAGGTGACGATGGAGGAAGAAGTAATCAACGAAAAAACCCATCGCAACGAGAGAATCCGCGATTGTTCGTGCCATGTCACCACCATTCCTCGTCAAAAATCCATCCCCTGCTTCCGCATTTACCGGGATGAATCCGCCGACGAACCAGTCACAGCACCCACCGTAAAAGATTCTCGAAAATCGACTCAGTCTTCCAACAAAAAAATCGATATTACTGCGGGAGCTACAGACGGCACCTCCACCTCAGAATCCTCCGGCGCAACTCAACCTAAATAGCGATTTACACGATCTGAATTTGAACCCCTATAACAACCCAGCATCCTGAAGCTTCTTCTTACGGGCGGCATCCTCGTCGTCTTCTTTCGGGCCCGCGTCGAATTGTAATTCTTTGGGTGTGTTTGCTCCGTCGACGATGACTTGTTTTCTTGCGGGGGTGCCTTTTTGTGGAGCAGCTGGACGCCCCAAAGGCTGCGCTCCCGCTGGTGGAGCCCCTTTGCCATCCGAGGGCTGGGCTGCCCGCTGCCGCTCCAATTCCTGCGCCCGCATTTGCATTTCTTTTTCACGGGCAGCTCGGATTTGCTCCTGGAGTGCGCGTTCGAGATTTTCTTTTTCTTTTAAATTTTTCTGGAGGATGTTTCTATGCTCCGTGGCCGCAGGAGGAGGGCTGCCGGGTGCTCCTTTTTTCAACCAACGCATCAATTTTTTTCCGTACTCTTGGTCGGCTGAATTTAATTTTTGATTCGCCTGGTTGTTGACTTGATCCACCTGGCGATGGTGCTGCCTTAAGAGATCGGGGGTAGATGCCGCCATGGCGAGTGATTCAAAAAAGAAAAAAAAGAAAACCCGTTTCTGCATGATAAAAGTATTGCAATATTTCATTAAAAATC
>CAYILR010000046.1:0-33519 GCA_964364175.1 uncultured Bacteriovoracaceae bacterium | reverse complement strand
AATCCTGTTTATAAATTATGCAAGTGAATCACTCAAACGGGCTGAACAGTTACGAGGAAGGTTCTATTCGGAGTCGTGCATTTCCAACAAATGGTGACTCTTGCCCTCTTTGTTTGCAAAAGCTCGAAGCCAATGCTCTGACCCTGTTTAGCCGTTATTCTGAGTTTTTGGATGGGCAAGCAGAGAAGGACGTAAAAACTGCAAAAGAGACTCTTAAAACTCTCGGGCTTGCCTACGACGTAACGAAGTTGCCAACTCTTGGGTCGAAGCAGAATCTATCAAAGTGGCTTGAAACAAATAGACAACAGGATAAGTTTGATTTTGCAGTGTTAGACGAGTCAATTAAGGTATTTTTTACTCAGGCTAAAGAATGCCTCATTTCGTCTGGCCAAATTCCTGTGCCCTTACTCGTTTCACCAAATACCAAAGAAAAAAATGATACAATTAAAACTGCCATTGAAGAATCAATAAAAATTTTTGATTCCGTCACCTTTGCGAAGAAACTTCAAGAACTTGGCAATACAGTTAGTTTGCTAAAACATAAGCTAAAGTTCCTTGAGCTGGCCTCTGATATTGAGAAGTTCATCAAAATTCAGAAATGGGTCGCTGGCGCAATATCGGCCGAAAAGACAATCAGTTCTCGCCCCATTACCGATAAACAAAAAAAGATTTTCAATGAATATTTCACTAAAGAATATCAACAGACTTTTTTCAAAGAGGCGCAGAAACTTCATGTAAACTTCAAAATAGATATTAAGGCAGAAGGGAGATCAGGGAAGAGCCTTAGAAAGTTGGATGTTTTTAACCATTCTCCTGCTGAAGTTCTGAGCGAAGGTGAGCAAAGAGCAATCGCACTTGCAGATTTTTTGACCGAAATTGAAGTCTGCAGTCTCAAAGGAGGTATTGTCTTTGATGACCCAGTGAATTCGCTCGATCATGAACGTAAATCCTATATTGCGAAACGCTTAGTAGATGAATCTAGTCGCAGGCAAGTTATTATCTTCACTCACGATATTAGTTTTTTATTCGATTTGTTGAACGAAGCAGAGAGGCAGAAACTCAAGGAGAAGCAGGACTTCTTCTGCCACTGGATTGAGAAAGTTGAAGAGCGTGTTGGTTTAGTAGCTCTCAACCATAAAAAAGATTTGGAGCTCGACTACAAGACTCACGCTAGAGCTGAGGAATACTTAAATAGAGCAAGGGCTGCAACAGCACCAGACGAAAGAGAGCGTCTTTCGCAAGAGGGCTTCAATAGCTTAAGAAAGACGTACCAAGCTTTCATATTAGATCAATTGTTTGGAGGTACGGTAAAACGATTTGACCGTCAGATTAAGTACGCAACATTAAAAGAAGCGTATTGCCCCAAAAGTGATGCCGAATTTGTCTGTGATAAGCTTGTGTATTGCTCTGGTTTTGTTTCGGCCCATCTTCACGCCGATGGATATTCAGGTCCGTTTGCGTCACCCGACCTCTTAAAACAAGAGATTGATGCCTATATTAAATTTAAAAAGGAATATGAGGATCGCAAGAAAACCCATCAAAAGGTTGCAGGCTCTGGGATTATGCTTTGATCCTTAGCGATAAGGTCGCATTCAAGGTAATGAAAACTAAAGGAAAAAATCAAACAAAAATACTCAAGTATTGTTGAATTATTCCGATATGTCTGGAGATGAAGGACAATTATTTCAAATATCGCCCAGTTTGGATGAACGCTTTCTTGGCGAGATCACCTGACAAGGTAGTTACCGAAAATCCAATCCGCGCGAGAAATGCTTTTAACCGAGATCTCGGAACAATAGTTCATTCAAATTTCTTCAAACGTCTTTCACACAAGACACAAGTATTCTCACTTCCCTACAACGATCACGTACACACTCGATTAACTCACTCTGTTGAAGCAGCCCAGGTCGGTCGACACATAGCTAGATATTTTTGCTCTACAGTTTTCAAGAAGCTTTTTACATCCGACCATGAAACTTACCATAAACTCTCTGCTGAATTGGAGGAACTAACCTCTGCAGTTTGCTTGGCTCACGACATAGGGCATTCAGCTTTTGGGCACACTGGAAAAGTAGTAATAGAAGAGTATTGCAAAGACAAAAATGAAGCGCACATATTCGATGACAATAAACAAGTTGTTAGAATTTTATTAAACCCGATTTGGTTTGAAAAGATACAGGTATCTGGGCCGTTTGTAGCTGCTATTCTGAAGAAAAAAATTACCGAAACGAACTGCTATGACTCGGAACGATCTGAGCTGAATGTAATAATGAAAAAGCTAGAACTCCTAGACTTACGTCATCCGGCAAGTATCTTTATGGAAGCAGCTGATGACATTGCGTACTTAAGTGGGGATGTTTTGGATGCCATTGCTATTTACTCCGGAAAACAGTCGTTAGAAAATTTGTCTCAGTTTGAAACTCTTTCACAATTGATGTGTGTTGATCACGAAGGTAAAGAACTTCAAGAATCTCTCAAATTATCTTTCGATGCAGCTTTGTCTGAGCCTTCATGCGACAATATTCAAGAATTTAGTGATAAATTTTTGCGAGTTGCTCTGAATCATGTCTTTCGTGCCATTGATCATTTTTCAAATACTTTTTTTGCGGAGGCCGATCACTCACTCGCTAACCTTCCTTTGTATTTAAATAATTTTATTCAGAGTAATGCGCACACTTACAAACATAAGGAAACAAACGAAGAACAAACCGATCCAAATCTAGTGTATCTCAAGCTAGCCGACTCTAGCGCCGGGAATAGTCTATTTGCTTTGAAGGGCCAGCTATATAGAAACTCAATTTTTCCAGAGCAATTTATTCGTGAGCAAGATAACTTGGCGAGAGTGGTGTTAACCGGTATCTTGGATAAATTATATCCGCTCACAAGGGAGTCCGATCTAAGTAGTTCGCCAGTATTTAAAGAATTACCAGAAGAAATTCGTGGTTACTTTTTAGCAGCCAAAGACCAGGGAACACTGTTCCCTGCAATTCTTGATGTCGTTTCTGGGATGACAGATCGATATGCAATTAGTTTTTGGAAGGAAACAGTTGGCCTCACTGCACTTGATAGAATAGGTATTAGGTTACCAAATATTAAAACTGAGAAGAAGTCGGCCTAGCTTGGTTTTAGCAGTTGCAACATGCACTTAAAATCCTCTTCACCATTTCAGGATGCCACGCCTTTCCTTTTCCCTTGGTAGAAATGCCAAGCTGAGTGAGCGTACGAGCAATCTGCCTCAGACCCATACCTTTTCCAGTAAGGTCATGAATGACTGAGATCACTTTCTGTTCAGTCTGATTGGCAATGAGCTGCCCGTTTCGAATTTGCTGGCCAAACCTTGGCTTTGAAGGATTTCCATGGGGCTGGTGAGCTTCCCTAACGGGGATACCAAAAGTTAACAACCCATGTCTGACAGCATCCTTGGAGGAAAGAATCTCCTCAGAAATTTGCTTGATAGAGAGGCCCTCATTGACATACTTTTGATGGAGGAAATCGCGGTTTTTGTAGCGCGGTGTTACGAAAAACTGAGCGATTGTCGTTAGTTGGTGTGGGGGAAAGGCCGGTTGTCCCGGCGATTGACCGCCCCGCCAAATAAAAGAAGCTCCTTTTGGAGCTTTTTTTATTTGGCGGGAGCGATCGTGAGGACGACTGCGGTGAACGCGTCAGCGTTCGGCGCGGTAAGTCGCGCACGAAGCGCGACTTAGTCCGAGGGCGCCGCCCCGGAGCGAGCACAGGAGTGCGAGCGTGAGGGGCTCCGCCAAATAAAAATCGATTTCGCAGGCTCTTCTCTCACTTGCAATTACCAGGTGAAGTTTCTACGATAAAAGAATGCCCACAGTTCTCTTGATTGATGACGAACCCTACGTGCTCGAAATGCTAGCTACCGAAATGAAGGAGAGAGGCATTGAGTATCGGTGCGCCTCTGACGGCAATGAAGCGCTTGCTTTGATTGAAAAAGAAAGACCGGCAGTGATTGTCTCCGACTACAAGATGCCGGGTCTGAACGGAATTGAGCTCCTTCGATTTTTGAGGAATCTGAAAACAAATGTTCCGGTCATTTGGGTGACTGGTAATGCTGACGATGAGACCATGAGAGAGGCTTGGAGACTCGGCGTATATCATTTGTTTCAAAAACCCTTTGAGCCAGAAGAAATCGCAGATGAGGTTGCTAATGCGCTGCAAATCACTCCGGAGTTGTGGCTGCGGCTTCAACCTAAGTTTCTGACAGAAGCATATGTGGATAAACATATTCAAAAAATTCAATTAGAGCTGGATAAGAACCTGTATCAGGCGCTCAAGGAACATTGTTTAAAAAAATCCATTTCACTCAATAGTTACATTAATGATCTTCTGCGGACTTCTCTGAAGTAGCCGAAACAATCGTTTTGTCACTGTTTTGTTTCAGCGGAAGCTCGATCTCAAAACGAGTGTTGGGAGAAGATGCGTCGTAGCGGAGATGCCCATGATGGTCTTCCAGGATACCCTTGGAGATGCTCAGCCCCAGCCCAGTGCCTTTGCCGACAGCTTTGGTAGTGAAAAACGGCTGCATCAGCTTATTAGTGATTTCGGGTGGTATACCACAGCCGCTGTCAGTGACCGAGATCAGAACTTTCCCGTCTAGGATTTTTGAGTCAATTCGGATCCATTTATCTGCAAGCGGCAGCACAGCATCGTGTGCGTTGTTGAGGAGGTTCAGGAGTACCTGCTCCAGTTGAACTGGACGACATTGGAGGAAGATGGATGGAGTAGAGGATATTTCAAGTTTGATTTGATGTGCTTTGAATTTCTCTGAGCACAGCCCGAGCACGTCATCGAACAAAGCTTTCAACTCAAACGATAAAAAGGGATCTTTCTCGGCGTTTCTAGAAAAAGCTCTTAATCCACGAACGATTTTTGCAATCCTCTCTGAGGTCTTAACGATTTTTGAGAGTTCTTCGGAGCCATATTCGGGGGTGAACTTGCCTCTTTGAATCGTTCTGATCAACTGCTGCGATTTTCCCTGGATAATTGCGAGCGGGTTGTTGATTTCGTGAGCGATGCCGCCGGCCATTTCACCGAGCGATGCCATTTTTGCAGATTGCAATGACAGCTGTTCGGCGAGTTTGCGCTGGGTAATATCGTGCCGAATCGCAATGTATTGTTCGATTTTTCCATCCACCCCGGTTTTAGGAACAATCGTAGTGTCGACCCAGTAGAGATGGCCGTCCTTTGCCTTGTTGCAGATTTCCCCTTTCCAAACCTGGTTTGATGAAATCGTCTTCCATAATCCCACGAAGAACGCTTTCGAATGGTGGCCAGAACTGAGGATGAAATGGTTCTTCCCGAGGAGTTCATTTTTCGAATAGCCAGAAATTTCGCAAAATTTATCGTTTGCAAAAGTGATCGTTCCAGAAACATCGGTGAACGCCACAATGCTGGAAGCATCCAGAGCCATAGAGTAGTTCTCCATGGCGTGAACGGCGGAAAGCTTCATACGGAACATTTTTTCATACTCAGAAATCAGAAAAAGAACGATGCCGAAGGCTGTAGAAAATCCACCAACAATCATGAAAATCGACAGCAGATGAACTTGATCTGAGCTGATTGGGGCAAAATGGACGACTGAGTACTTGAATTTAGAGAACCACAAAAACATGAAAACACTTAAAGGACCAATGGCCGAGGGTAGTAGGTATTTTTTTTCATCCAAAGAAAAGAGAAGGAATGGGACCACCATGGCTGGGACAAACCAAAAATGAACACCTGCATCCCTCCCCAGAGTAGAAGAAAAAATATAAATAACAGATGTGAAATTTATGACGACAATGGCGCGCGAAAGCTTGTTCTGTCCGAAGTGATTGAGACTCAGGACCGAGAAGAAAACTATGCTGAAGGGAAGGGCTAGCAGCCCGAAGAGCGAAAGGCCGAGAACGTGAAAAAGCCCAAAGTAAAACAAGGCAATCCATCCGAATATATACGAGATGATATTAGTGATTTTTACTTTTTCTGCGGTTGCGGCGGGAAGGTTGCGAGTGATCCCTATGTTTGCGATGGATTTGTGCCAGTTCATCTTTTTGTTGAAGTCATTTGATTTTTATCATTTTAGCTGAATTGGTATAAGAAACACAGTCTATTTGTTTGCAATAGAATTGAAGAAACCCTAATCGCGAGCATCAGACGACAGAAGCCATCTACAGCGGCCTTCACGAGTATCCAGGGGAATCTGGTTTGAGTTTTTTTTAACCATTTTGTTCCAGAGCCCGATTTTCAGAATTCGGGCGATTTCGTGCCCGTAACCCATTGCGCCAATTTCAATGGGATTTTCGCCTGGAAGAGAAATTTGCCCTTTCATTTGAGCGTTTTGATAATAATCATGAGTGAGGTGCTTTGAGATCAGACTTTGCTGGTGACGAAACGACTTGAATTCGCTGCGCCATGCGTTCGTGATTTCTGCTGGGATGCCTTTTTTTTTCAGCAGATCTTGAATGGACACGCTCCACTCGGAGGTCGATCTCTGCCCATTGAGTTCCAGTCGGAGGGTCATCGTGGCCAGCTCGGGTTGCTGAATTTCAATGGCTTCGCCCAATCCAGGAATTCCGCCAGGAGGCAGGTTGAGTTCACCCAGGGTGGTCACAAAAATATACCGATGGCTTTCCTCTCGGACCACCTGCAACCAGGAAAAATCCAATTTTCGGCTGGCCACCATAAAAATCCAGTCGACGTTTTCATTCTCGAGCAAGGGCCTCAGGGATTTTGATCTCTTCCAAGCACTGAGGGTTTTTAACGTGCCGAATGAGGCAGCGGGCAGGCTCAGAACCTTGTTAGGGATTTGGTACAGCGTAAGCATTGCTGCAGCGAGCTCAGGCTGTGTAGGTGCGCCGTAGTATGCCCCAGCGATTTCTCCTGCGCTCAAGGCCAGGGAGCTAGTGTACAAAAATGTTCGAATCGGCACATTCAGGGAGACCTCGGAACGAAGGGGCTCGCGAAAAAAGTAGAATCGCCGGCTGTCCTGAGGGTTTGCGTCTGCAAAAGCCAGCGAAATGGCAAGAATACTGCCTAATCCAAGAAAATTTGAGAACCTCAACTGCCGCATGGGGATAATCTATATATAGAATATGTAAATTATTCAACGCTTATCGGAGCCGATCCAGGCCGCTTCTAAACAAACTCTGAAAAAATTCTGATGCAGAACGAATAAAGACCTGCTTCAATGGAAAATATGGGGGGAATTTGCTTATGAATAAGATCCTATTCGGGGTAGGTGTTTCTGTTTGTAGTGCAATAGCAGTCCTAATGTCGGCTAAGGTTGTTGACGCCAGTACAGATACAAAAGTAGTGCTGATCACCCTGGATGGGGTGAGGCACCAGGAATTTTTCAATGGATTGGATGAATCCATCGGCAGTGACTACCTGCCGATTCCCAAAGACGTGCTCATGCCTTTTGTTTGGAAGGACCTGATTCAGACCCGGCATGCATGGGTGTTTGGCAATCGAGAGCAGGGTTCCATTTGCAAGGCGAATAACCCGGAGACGATCTCGCTTCCGGCCTATGCCGATATTTTGAGCGGAGTCCATCAGTCACGAGTGGACGGCAATCGTTGGAACGGGCAGCTGGAGTATCCTACCATTACAGATCGGATGTTGGTTGCAGGAGTCCCTGAGAGCGGTATTGGAGTGATCAGTAGTTGGAAAAATATCGAGCGTGTATTGACTCAATCGGGTGGGCAACCTCGGTTTTATGCGCAGAACGGGCGATTTCCCTGGGATCGTGAGTCTCCGTGGTGGAGCGGGGCTCGTTTGGATGCCGATACGATGAAGGCGGTGGAAAAAAAGATTCCCGACCCGAGCTTCAATCCACAGTTTTTATTTATTTCATTCGATGACACGGACGAGTGGGCTCACAAGAACAAATATGCCAATTATCTGGACGCTATACATCGGGGAGATTCCTATATTCGCCGTATTTTTGAGTTAGTGGAAGCCAAGCCTGGCTATGCTGGAAATACGGTCTATATCATTACCACGGATCATGGACGAGGCGAAGGCAAGCTTTGGAAGAGCCATTGGGATGTTCCGGGGAGTGAGTACATTTGGGCAGTGGTCTATGCCCCTCAGGTTGAACAGAGTCCATACGCCCTCCTGAGCAACTGCCATCACGCGTCGATCGGGCAGTGGATGTATGAATTGGTCACTCACCGAAGCTTCAATGCTGAACTAGCATCGCGAGATACTGGCTACTGAAGTAGAACAGTGCAGGGTAAGTGGCGGCCCAGGCCCAAACGAATCGGTTCAACCCGAGGATGTAGGCGTTCCCGAGATGGAAGGTGAGGCCCGTCCCGATCCAGATGAGGCAGAGATCAGGGAAAAAGAGCGCCAGCGGAAAACTACACTCAAAAACCAGGACTCCCCAGGACAGTAAAAAGGCTACTACAGGCTGCTGGATGATCCATCGTGTGGTCCAATTCGGTTCATAAATGGAGGAAGCCAAAAAACCACGTAACGCCTTGCCGGTTCTCCAATTTTTCTTCCGGATTTTCACCCACCCCGCCAAAAAATACGAAACGCAGGATTGGAGAGCGATGTAGCCAAGGCAGCCGATTTGTACTTTAGGGTTTTCTGGGAAAAAACTCGATACACAGAGCGCCATCAGAACAATCAAAGTCATGAAGTCACTGCCACCGTTGAAGGTTCCCCGCCAGCGCAGACAAATCAGGACAGAACCGGCAAAGAGCGCGCAAAAAGCAACTGGGTGGGGAGAAATCAAGATCGAAACCGCAGCGATCAATTGAATACACAATAAAAAGATAAAACCGGGATACCCAAGAAAAAAATCCAAAATGCTTTGAATTATCCTGGGATAAACCGCGAATTCTTGACGAATGATTCTCCAATCCCAAATTCCACCGCGGGAACTTTTCAGTGAATGCCTCATTTTAAAAAACTCTAGAGCTTGTAGCATGACTGACACGGATGCAATTCTTTGGGTCCAAAGCAGGGCTTCGCTCATGTTGGATAGGTCCTGGAAATGATCAAATCATCCGATCCAGCACGGATTTTGAATTGAAAAAAAGTCTCCAGATTTCCTGATTTGGAAATGAGAATTGGAATCAGATTTTTGATCAATTGAAACGAAACTTGATTCTCGATTTCCTCAACGGGCCTTGCATCCTCCCATTCGTTGATTTCTGCTTGAAATTGTTGAATCAGGGATTGGATCGCTAGGCGTGAGTTTCCTTCAGGGTTAAAGAAAAGCCAGCTCCAGGGTCTTTGAAGCTGGCTCATGGCAGGTTGCCAATCACCCAGGGCCTGTTGATCCGTCCCCGTACGATAGAGCAAAACCCCATCGTCACCCAAGTCATCAAAAAATTTCCAGGAAGGTAAAAATGCCCGTAGCAGATGGACCGTCTTCGCGAGTATTCTCTGGTTTGTATGAGGCATTAGGATTTATATTAAGCCATATTTTCGTTATTGCATAGTTTGCTGTGTCTCAATAGACTCACTATAAAAATACGAAAGACATGGGTTATAATCAAATCTGCATGAATAAAACTGTTGTTAGTGTTTTATTGCCATTATTGGTTTCAGCGACAAGCTATGCAGGCCTGGGTGATCGAGAAGGGTCAGTTGAGCATGACCGCAGGGGAATGTCGCAAAAAGCGGTTCGTGAAGAACCCGAAGTACACGAACATTATATAGTTCACAAAATTAAGCATAAGAATCGCGAGCTGAGAGAATTTACTAATTTAGATGGGGTGATTTTTGCGATTTCATGGTCCGGAAATGCTCACCCCGATTTGTCTGCTCTCTTGGGCAGCCATTGGAACAAATATGATCGAGCTTCCCGAAAAGGCAGGGGCGGTGGCCATCGAAGGCGAAAAAATCTGGGTCACACCGATGTCGTTCAAACCCCAGATATCGTGGTTGAAAAAGGTGGCCATATGCGGGCTATCCGTGGTCGAGCTTATATTCAATCTTTGATTCCAGAAGGAGTATCTCTGGATGAAATTCAATAAACTTGTGGCAGTGTGCCTGATTTTCGGGGTTGCCGTGAATTGCACCAGCAGTGAACGGACGGATGGTTCGTCGAAACCAACCTCCAACCCAACGCCTGCTGCAAACCCCCCAGGAACAAGCCCATCCGCAGGTGTTACGGGCTTGTCCAGCACAGCTGAGGCTCATGCAGCGAGTGTCGTATCAGGACCCAGCGTGACAGGCACTAATGTCATGCAAGTCACTGTCAACGGCTCGCTTTGCGGTCCAGTGGAGAGTCAGTATGTCAATCAACCTTGTACGAGCGTGACGATTTGTCCAGCGGGCTCAACGAGTGGCTGTCAAACGATCAACAATATTTTGCTGGATACGGGTAGCTTTGGTCTGAGAATTTTTTCGTCTGCGATCAATATCAGCCTGACTCAAAAAAACGACACCAGCGGCAATCCGGTTGCTGAGTGTGCACACTTTGGTTCAGGAACAGATTGGGGTCCTGTAAAAATGGCGAACGTGATTTTGGGTGGTGAGCCTGCCGTGCAAGTGCCGATTCATGTGATTGATTCGACTTTCGCGAAGTATCCAGCTTCTTGCGGTACTCCGGACACTTCTCCCGAGGATGCTGGATTTAATGGGATTTTGGGAGTGGGATTGTTTGCAGATGATTGCGGTTCGGGTTGTGCTTCGGATGCCAACAACGGAATGTATTATTCTTGTGTAGGTAATTCTTGTACTGGAATCAAAATGCCTGTGGCTCAGCAAGTGACCAATCCTGTTGCTCTATTGCCGGAGGATAACAACGGCGTCGTTCTAGTTTTGCCAAGCGTTCCCACCGGTGGAGTTGGAACGGTGAACGGCACCCTGTTCTTGGGGATTGGCACTCAGGATAATAACACGCCAACTGGAGTAACCAAGATTCCTGCGAACAGCAGTGGTGAGATGTCTACGACTTATGCTGGAAACACAACCTCAGCTATTTTGGATAGCGGTTCCAATGGAATTTTTTTCGACAACAGTGGTCAGCCGTTTTGCGCTTCACCTGCCCCAGATTGGTTTTGCCCCACTTCGCTGCAAACACTCAGCGCGACTCACAAGGGCAGCGGTGGTTCACCGAATCTAGCTGTTTCATTTAAAATTGGGAATTTTCTGAATTATTGGAATACCACTACGAATGCGGTTTTCAGTGACGTGGGTGCTAGATCAGGGCATTCCATGTTTATTTGGGGGCTACCATTTCACTTTGGCCGCAGCGTGTATGTGGGAATCGAGAATACCACTTCAACGATTGGGACGGGCCCGTACTGGGCATACTGATTTAGATATTCATGTAAACAGCTCGAGATAAAAACTTGCATCATGTGCCTTCGGGCATCCATGCCCTCACGCCTATCGCCTCCGGCTGGCGTGAACGCACATGATGCAAGTTTTTATCTCGAGCTTTTGCCTGATTTCAGTTGTTGCAACCCTGTCTCTAAACCATCAATGGTCAATGGAAACATCGGGAACACGCTTGCTATGGCTTCGACGGTGGTGGTGCCCCAGGGGCTTTGGTCGGGGTTCAGCCAAATCGAACGGGGGAAGTGCTCCCGGAGTTTCAATAACCATTGTATACTCGTGATTTGTTCTGCTTTCTCGTCCATGGTCCAGGACGGTCCCATAAGCTCGTAGGGGGCCATGGAGGCGTCGCCGACGAAGATCAGCTGGTAACGGCTATCGCACTCGCGGAGCAGATCTCGAACCATTACGGGCTCTCTGAGTTCGTCGGTTTGGTAAAGCCTGCCATACACAGAGTTATGAAAATAATAGGTCCTGAGCTCTTTCCAATGAGTGGCTCGTTTTGTCGCGCTGAAAAGCTGCGAGACGAGTGTTGCGAATGGATCCATCGACCCACCCACGTCCATCATCAGGATCACTCGCGTGTTGGGCTTGCGAGGCTTGCGCAAAACCACCTCTAATTCCCCGAATGCTCGAGCAGTCGCGTCCACGGTTTTTTCAATATCGAGTTCGACCTGTCGGCCATCCCGGTCAAAGCTGCGGAGTTTGCGAAGTGCGACTTCCACTTGTCGGACGTCCAAAATCAGATCGCTGCGATAAGATCGAAATCGCCGTGCATCCGCCATGCTGATTACGCTGCGCCCACCGCCACCCGGAGCGCGCGGCCCGTTGCGGAGGCTGATGCCGCTCGGGTGATATCCGTTGGTGCC
This sequence comes from uncultured Bacteriovoracaceae bacterium, assembly GCA_964364175.1. Taxonomy (GTDB): domain Bacteria; phylum Bdellovibrionota; class UBA1018; order UBA1018; family UBA1018; genus CAYILR01. The sequence goes on along the minus strand of CAYILR010000046.1, from coordinate 21,349 downwards.
GAACGGGCTCCTGCCGCCGGTACCGATCCAGTACCCGCCGCCGTCGTGGCGTTCTTTTTGTTCTTTCAATCGCTCCTCGAACATTTTGCGCAGCTCTTCCATGTCGAGTTCTTTGAGTGCGGCTTTTTCCTCGTCCGTGAGTTCAGGACGATTGCGCGGATCTTTGAGCCATTCTTCCAGTTCATCGAGCAGGAGTTTTGAAGTGTACGCAATGCCTTTGTAAAGATGCGAAAAAACTTGGTCAAAATCGTCCAAGTGCGATTCGTTGTGAATGAGAATCGATCGGGCCATGTAGTAGAATTCATCGAGAGAATTTTGATGAAGCCCATGACTCATGGCTTGGGCGAGTGCGACCAGCTCCTGTGTTCCGACGGGGACCTTGCGTTGCCTCAATTCTCGGATGAGTTCAACAATCATTCAAGTGCTCTGAGTGCGCCTTTTGGTCGTGTGCACGATATCGGAGAAAGCCTGGTGGTCCTGCTCTTTTTTCAGCAAAGTTCCCAGGAAAGGAAGTTTTTCATCCAAAATCACATTCCCAACTCCAGATCGCTTGAGCGCAGAAATCCAATCGATCAGCTCGCTGGTGGAAGGACGTTTGCGAACTCGATCCATTCCACGGATTTTGTAGAAAGCATCCAAGGCTTGTTGCGCCAGTTTCTGCTCGAGTTTGGGATGATGGACATCGACGATTTTTTTCATCAATGCGGCATCCGGAAAATCAATGAAGTGGAAAACGCAGCGTCTGAGGAACGCATCCGGGAGTTCTTTCTCGTTGTTGCTGGTAATGATTACGATCGGGCGTTCGCGTGCGACAACTTCAACACCTGTTTCCAGGACTTTAAATCGCATTCGGTCCAACTCATGCAAAAGGTCATTGGGGAATTCCAAGTCGGCTTTATCCACTTCGTCAATCAACAGCACAACTCGGTCGGGTGCCGCGAATGCTTGGCCCAAAGGACCCAATTTGATGTAGCGTTGGATATCCTTCGTGTCGCCTTCGCCGAATCGTGCGTCATACAGCCGCTGGACGGTGTCGTAAATGTACAATCCATCCTGCGCGCGCGTAGTGCTTTTCACTGACCAGGCAATCAAAGGCAGCCCCAGTGCTTTTGAAATCGCCTCGGCTAGAAGTGTTTTGCCAGTTCCCGGTTCTCCCTTGATCAAAAGCGGGCGCTGCAGCGCAATCGCACAATTGACGGCGGCTTCCAGCGCACGATCCGTCAGATAACTTTCAGTTCCTTGGAATTGTTGAAATGTATTCATTCAGTTCTCCATTTAAGCAGATTAGGGAGCTAAACGAGAGATTATCCACTTCTTGTTTTTTTTCACATATAAAAATCGGTCATGAAGCCGGCTTTCCTGCCCAATCCAAAATTCGATTTCCTTCGGATCAACGCGGAATCCGCCCCAGTTCTTTGGACAGGGCACATCTTTCCCGGAGAATTTTTTTTCAAAATCTGAAAATCGCTTTTCGAGCACCTCACGGCTGGAAATCACATGGCTTTGATTCGAAGCCCAGGCTCCGATTTGGCTGCCGCGTGGACGGGTTCTGAAATATTCCTCGGATTCTTTTCGAGTGGTTTTCGTCACAGCTCCCGTGATGCGAACTTGTTTTTGAAGCGATGGCCAATGAAAAACCAGACAAGCCTGAGGTTTCTTTTTCAGGTCAGCGGCCTTGTTGCTGTTATAGTTTGTAAAAAAATAAAACTGTCCCTGATTGATTTCTTTCAGCAAAACGACGCGTGCGGATGGAACTCCACGAGCAGTGACGGTCGCAAGAGTCATCATATCTAAACAGGCATCCCGCTTGGATTTGGCCTCTCGAAACCATTCCTCAAAAAATGCAATCGGGTCAGGGCATGTTCTCATGATAGATTCCGTTTCTAGTGCTGTGGTTGAATTGTCAAGAGTGAAACTCCAGCTGCAGCACCCAATATCATGAAGCCACCGATCCACTGAGTGACGGATTGCGATTCGCTCAGAAAGACGACAGCAAAGACGGCGGCGAATGGAGACTCCAGAAGACAAAGCAAGCTGGTGGTGGAGGGGGGGAGGTGTTTCTGAGCATCCACTTGCACGCCAAAGGCAAGCAAGGTCGAGATCCAGGCAAGGAACCCCATCATCGCCCAGGCGGAGAGTCCCAGGCGTGAGAGATTTAGGCTCGTTCCTTCCAAGAGAAGGGCGAACGGCAGCGTGACCAGGAATCCCCAAACCGTCTGCGCAGTATTAAACAAAAAAGGTGCATTAAACTTCGAGGCAGTTCGATCGATGAGCAGGAACTGCACAGCCATCAGGATGGCCGCAATCAACACCAAAGCATCTCCTTTGTTCCAGCCGTCCCCATTCCATTCAAAATTGCACATCAATGCGGTGCCCAGCAGGGCCAGCAGGACATAGGCCCAGTGCCAGATCGAAATTCGGTGCTTGTGCACCAGAGCCATTCCGATCGGTACAAAGAGAACATACAGAGTAGTGATGAATCCGCTTTTGGTGACGGAGGTGTATTTCATGCCCCAGGTCTGGAAGACGAGGGCGAGGGCGAGAGCAGTACCGGGTGCGCCTGCGGCCAGAAAGAGGGGAAGAGTGAATTTTGCTCGGAATTTCGGAATCAGAAAAACCACAGGGAGAGCCACTGCTGCCGCCATGAAATTGCGGAGATTATTGATCCACATCGGCCCAAAAAATTCCAGAGCCGCATTGACCGCGATGAACCCATATCCCCAGATAGCGCCGCAAAGGACGAGTTCGGTGATCGCTTTGTTTTTCGGGGAGAGCATTCAACCATGTTACATTTCGCCAAACGCGAAATCCAGGGCATGATGAAGGCTTCTCGAACCCTCAGATTTCGCGTTTGGCGAAATCCTGCGATTTTTGGGTAAAAAAAAGCCGGGAGATGATTTCTCACCTCCCGGCCATCGTTTCTCTCTAGAGGAGAGTCTTTCGATTTAGATGCCACCGTCCTCAATACCGAGGTCTTTCAGCAAGTGGCCGTGAAGTTCCATACCCACGCGTTTAGCTTGCTCAGGTGTGGTGTTCCAGTTTTGTGCAACGGCTTCGAGAACTTCGTTCATCGGAGCTTTGTTGCCGGATTTCAGTTCGTCCACAGCGGAGATGACTTTGCCGAAATCCACGCCGTAGAGGCGTTTGGTGAAGTCGGCCATGTCTGCTGCGGTTCGTTTTTTCAAAGAACCGTAATCAGAAACGGTTTTAGCAATTTTGGTCCCTTGCTCTTCAGACAAGCTGAATTTTTGAGCAAAGTAGTGACCGAAAGCCTGATCCCGTTTTTTATTGGCGAGAGCGACATCGCTGATGATGTCGAAGCCATCACTGACTTCGTTGCCTTCGTTGAGTGCGTCCCCGTAGTAGTCATCATAGATGATGCCGGATGGGCTCTCGTCCACCCAAGTTCCATAATAGTTGCTGTAGTAGTAACTCCAGCCCGAAGAGCTGTAGTAGTAGGGGTCAGCAGACACATCGATTTTGCTGCCGTTGTAGTAGTAGTCGCATCCCGGACCGAGAGCGCCGCAACGATACCCATAGGCATCGTACCAGCCGTAGTAGGTGCTGCCTCCACCTGTGCTGCCGCCGCTGTAGCTGTACCCGCCGCCCAGCAACAAGATCCACAGATAATCATCGGATGATTTTTGGTGACAGGCTGTTCCCACCAACAGGGGAAGTGCAGCGCCTACGGTTAATCCTATTTTGCTAAATGATGAACGAAACGATTTCATACTCTCCTCTTTCTCTTTTTCTCTCTTACTCTTGTTAGGTCTCCAACACGTGTCCCTCACTCTCCCGAGCGAGGGACGCAAACTCCTTTAGCAAGTAGCGTGCCGAAATAAAATCAACTTCTTTTACTTGTTTATGGGTTATTAGAGACCGCGAAGTCCGCCGGGGCCAGAGTGACCCTCTACTTTTTACTCTTTTTTCCGCGAGCGAGCCGTTTTGCTTCTCTTTGTTTGCGATGTTTGAGTTGAACGCCACGGAAAAAATCCACGACGTAGTCCTTCGCGGACCAAAGACTCATTCCCAAAGAAATCCAGAGCAGTCCTTTGCCGACTGAGTACAACGGAAGACCCAAGAGATCTTGATTGATGATGATGAATGGAATTGCGACCATCTGCGTCGCAGTTTTCCATTTGGCGCCTCCCGATGCTGCGATGATTACGCCCTCCGCGCTCGCCAAAGCTCGCAATCCGGTGATGGCCAGTTCACGACAGACCAATAGAATGACCACGATCGGGTGAATCCGCCCCAGCTCCTGCAACATAATCAAAGACGACACGACCAGGAATTTATCCGCCAGCGGATCCAGAAGCTTTCCGTAAATTGTGACCGTGTTGCTGGCTCGTGCGATGTATCCGTCAAAGTAGTCGGTGATGCTAGCGGCAGCAAACAAGAGCGCAGCCGCCCAGTCCCAGTAGGGTTCTTGGATGAACATCAGCCCCACCACCACGGGTACCGCCGCAATTCGCGAGAGGGTCAGCCAGTTGGGGGTGTTGTGGAATTGGAGTTCCGGTGAGGAATCCGAATCAGATTCAGCCATAAAGATTTCTTCCAGGCTATTCGTTTCGCACTCGAATGTACATTGCAAAAACCTCGTTCTTGGGCTTAAAGATACCCATGGATAGAAATTATGCGCTCGAGTTTGTTCGTGTGACCGAAATGGCTGCTATTGCAAGTGCCCGCTGGATGGGGCGCGGAGACGAAAAAGCCGCCGACCATGCTGCTGTCGAAGCGATGCGGAAAATGTTTAACTCGATTCACTTTGCGGGACGAGTGGTGATCGGAGAAGGGGAGCGCGACGAAGCCCCGATGCTCTATATTGGAGAGCAGGTCGGAAAAGGCGGCGGGCAGAAGCTGGATTTGGCACTGGATCCGCTCGAAGGCACGACGATTTGTGCTCGCGGTCTATATAATGCGCTTTCTGTTCTAGCGATTGCTGAAGAGGGGAACTTCCTCCATGCGCCCGACACTTATATGAAGAAAATCGCCGTAGGCCCTGATGCGGTGGGTGCGATTGACCTCGATGCGACTCCGACAAAAAACCTGAAAGAAATCGCCCGCGCAAAAAAATGCGAAGTTTCGGAACTCACCGTGGTGATCTTGGATCGCCCTCGCCATGAGGATATCATTCAAGAAGTTCGTGCTGCAGGTGCACGGATTTGGTTGATCACCGATGGCGATGTCTCGGCCGCGATTGCGACCAGCAAAAAAGACAGCGGAGTCGACGTGCTCATGGGGATCGGTGGAGCGCCAGAAGGCGTGATCGCTGCGGCCGCGCTGAGATGCATGGGTGGGGATTTTCAAGGACAGCTCGCATTTAGGAATGAACACGAAAAAGAGCGAGCCAAAAAAATGGGAATCGCTGATTTGAACAAAGTATTTGGAATCAACGACCTGGCCAAAGGGAACGTGATGTTTTGTGCAACCGGCGTGACTCAAGGGACTTTTTTGAACGGGGTTCGATTTGTTCCGGGGGGAGCGTTCACTCACTCTATCGTAATGAGATCCGAGACAGGAACGGTCCGTCTCATTGAATCTGAACATCGATTTGACAAAAAACCGGGGTACTAAAAATGGCAAACGCAGAGTTCAAAGAAGTTTTGAAAGTCGATCGCGATAAGCTTTTTGATGTCATCGTGAAATACGAAGACTATCCCGATTTTGTGGATGGATGCACAGAGGTCAAAATCAAAAGCAAAGCCAAGGGCAAGGCTTGCGTCGCGTACAAAGTCTCCATGATCAAGGACGCTCGTTATACCCTGGACCACGTTGAAGATCGCGAAAAGGGAATCGTGACCTGGACTTTGATCGAAGGTGATTTGATCAAAAAGAACAACGGCCGCTGGGAACTCAAATCGGTTGGTCCCGGAAAGACGGAGATTCGCTACACAGTTGAAATCGAATTCGCAATTCCTGTACCCGGACTGATTCTGAATCGAATGGTCAAAAGCAGCTTGCCCAAGATGGTTCAAGGATTCGTCGAGCGAGCGAATGAGGAAGCGTAAGAACCCATGAGCGACGACCTGCAGAGCAAAGCGACTGAACTGGTTCGGAAGCTTTTGATCGTGGGTGTGGGGACGGTTTTTCTGACCGAAGAGAGTCTCCGAACTTTGATCTCGGATTTTAAGCTCCCTAAAGACCTGATTGCAGGCATCCTCGAATCTGCTTCAAAAACCAAGAATGAATTTCTATCCAAGCTCTCGTCGGACCTGCTCGACCGTGCGATGGAGAAGGTGGACATTCAGAGCCTGGTCCAGGAGATCTTGGAAAAAAACGAACTCGATTTGCAGATCAAACTGAATTTCAGACCAAAAAAGAAGTAAGCTGATTTGTTCGTGAGGGTCTTTTTCCTTATAAACAATTGGACAGGTGTCTAATTGTTATACGGTTTTAATTTAGTAATACATTGATTTTATTGATGAAAACGCTTCATGATGTTGGCACCCCACTTGCATCTATCTAGAAGTGTAACGGGAAGTAGTAAGGGATCAAAAGGGAGAGGGATATATGAAACGCACCAATAAGGTTTTTGTTTTGGGTCTAGTCACCGCTGCTGCTGTTGTGTCGACAGGTTGTGGAAACTACGGAGCTGCACGCACGCCGCAGTCCACAGAAACTAGTACACAATCAGCGGATACAAAATCAATCGCTCCCACGGCTCAAGCCGGAACCGGGACTTACGGCAATTGCCAAACTGTCGGGCCTCTGAGTTATTCGTCCTCGGATGGCAGCGGGACCTACTCAGTTTGCACACAGCCGGATAATCTCGGAAAACTCAAGGTGAACGGAAAAACCAGCAGCGCGTCGTCGCTTGGAATTTGCATCTACTTAGGAACGCACGACAACACTCAGGGCGGAATCGTTGCCTTGATCGATCCGGACACTCATAATCCGATTTTCAAATGTCTGAAGCTGCCAATCGATCAAACCCAGCAAAACGGTCTTGAGTTTGATTTTGGGATCAAAACTCCTTTTAATGCGGTTTTTGTGGTGGACGGTGTTGAGGGTGATCCTGCCAACGAGCTGATGAGAAAATGCATCTTGGCTTCTCAAGGTGGCCTGGACCCCAATATGACGATGAAAGCTGCTTGCTCGCCTCTGCCGTTTTCGGGCGGAGGCATTCGTTAGGTTTTTGGTTTCGGACCAGGGTGGTCCGAAACATTTTTACCCTATGTTTTAGTGGCGGACCAGCCTGGTCCGCCAAATCAAGTCAATGCAAAACACGGGCGGAGCCGCCGCCTGCGAGTGGGTTGTCCTCGTCGTCCGCGCCGCCGACTTCTTGCAGCCCGGTTTGGTAGGCCTTCATCAAAGCTCGATCGCGAGTGGGGAAGGCGTCCAAAATTTCCAATTGATCTTCTTCCTCGGTGTCGCGCGCGATGATGACGTACCAAAAAGCGCTGGACCCTGGATAATGCCGGATGAAATGATAAAGCTTTTTGTTTTGTTTGAACTCAATCGACCAAACCTCGTTGGGGTGGTCGAGAGTTTCTTGCAGGCATTCCTGGTATCCAGCAAATTCGCCTCGTGGAATGTCAGACGTGCCGCGTACAGTGGGGTACTGGGCTCTCAGCGTCTCGTCCGGAGTCCATTCACCCGCAAGCCGGTCCGTTTGTTCCTCAGAATCCTTCGAAGCTGCAGCAGCTGCAGCGATTTCTTCTTTGGCCACGATTTCTCCTTTTCGATAAAGTTGAACCAGACTCAAACTCGCAGTGGGGAATGAAATGAATAAAAAACTCGGCTCTCCCCGGAGCAGTAAACAAATGCAAATGCACCAAACGGAACGTCCACCGGGCTGAAATTCAGAGATCAGTGTATAAATCCAATCGCCATCCCGATTTTTTCGGCGTCGAATCTCATCCGGTTCTTCAAGGGTGAGCCATCTCAGATGCGACAAAGCCTCATAGTCCTCGGTACGGAACTCGTTCTGAGCATCGACTGACTGGGCAAGTCGATGATATTCGGTTTCTAATTTTTCAATAGCAGGTGTGAAATAATGCGCAATGCATTCCTCGGAGCAAAAAACCCGCCCCACTTCTTCTTCCACAAAGAGCGCTTTATCAGCTTTGGAAAGGTCCTTGTCACAGTTTTGACAGGCTTTCTGAGACCTTTTCCCAGCTTTTTTCTCTGGCCGTTTTACCGCTTTTTTCTCGGCCTGCTTCCTTGCGGCTTTTATCGAATTCCCTTTCGATCGAGCCTTCATAGATAAGATTCTAGAGACTTTCGGAACGGAGTCAACTAGACTAATAGAAGGTCGGTATTTGGAATCCAAGGAAGGAGTCCGCCGTGATCTACGTCACAAAGAAACAACTCAATACTGTCGAGTACTTAATTCAGCAATCTATCTATGGGCACCATGTGCTTTTTGATCCGGATGCTTTGAGGAAGGTATTTAGTAAATACGCGCCTCAAGACACTCAGGTAGAAAGCGCTTCGGATCCGCAGCCTCATATCGAGCAGCTGATCACTTTGCCCACCCTGCTACAGAAGCGAGCGTATTTGGAGAAATTGGACGCGCCCACTTTTGAAGCGGTCGTGCGAGGGTATTTCAACATTGTCGAAAACAATCTCTATCAAATGGGAGAAGTTCTTCATTGAGCATTGATTTTCCCTCCACGGGTGATTCCCCCCCTCGGATGTCGTTCATGGAGAAGCAAGCACAGAAGGCCGAACGCGACGCCGCGAAGAAGATCGAGGAGTCGCAAAAGCGCGTCCGTGAAGCGCAGAACGAGTCTGCTCACTCCATCGACAATATTAAAGATGAATTCGTTCGCCAATCCACAGCCGAGGAAGTGCGTCAGCAGCAAATCATGGATCGTGAAAAAGACCAGTACGACTCAGCGATCCATGAGCTGGGGATGAGATCGAATGAGGAATTGCGCAAGCTTCGCTACGAAGGTGATCGCGATGTGAAGAAAACCAAGAATTTCTATGAGGACAGCATTGAGGTCACCAAAAAGCAGGCGGATGAAAAACTAGAGGGGATCCGTTCCCAAAGCAATGCCATGTCTGCATATGAGCAAATGCGTGCAAAAAACGAAATGGACCTCTACAAACAATCGAACGAGCAGCGGACTGAGTCTTTGAGAACTGATCTCGATGAACAATTTGAGAAAACCTCCGCTCAAATGCAAGCCAACCAAGAGAATCGCCTGAACAATACGGTTCTGGCAGATGAGCAGCGCGAGGATAGTTACAAGCAAACGTTCGAAGGCAAGATAAAGAAGCAAGCCGAAATCCTGAAAAACATCGGATCACGGGCTGCGCGGGCATTGAACCAAATTCAACAGGATACGGCGCAAAAAATCTCTGCCTACGGAACTCGGCAGAACGATCCTTTTTACCAGCTGATGACGATTGGTGCGAATTTGAGTGAAAACGAGGATGCCTATGTCCTCATTGCGACAATTCCGACGCATGAGCAGAAAAATATTTCGATCACGATGCAAGGGAATCGCCTGATGGTCAAAGGTGCTCGGCAGAACGAAGAAGTGACTCAGAATGATCCTGAAAAAACAGTCAGCTCGTCTTCGTACCAGAGCTACCACGAATCATTTACCCTGGATTATCAGGTGGATTCCAAGAGAATGACCAAGGTTTTTGATGGGGATCAATTGATTGTGACGATACCCAAAACCGGCAAGCTCGGCGCTCCGTTGCATCGCTCGCCTTATCAGGCGACGGCTATCACTGAGAAAGCCCGATTTCCGGAGAACTTGCCCAAGCCTACGCCGACCCAGACCTCTGCTCCAGGCGAAGGTCCAGTGACGCCAGGTTAGTTCTATTGTGTCACAAGAGACAATTTTGGACTGAGACAAGGAAGATTTTATTAAAAAACCGGAGTGTACACGATAGTACATGAGGATTTTTTAATGAAATCTGACGCCGTATCAGTCCAAAAGTGGCCTTGTGACTAGTCTTTTTTCGTTTTAGACAAATCTTCCAGCTCAGTCAGCATGAAGTGCAATCGAGATTGCAGGTTCTTCAGCGAATTCAGACTGGCTTTGAGATTTTGAACTTCTTTGGATCGGGGATGATGGGTTTGAACTGGATCATCAAATGATGTTGGATGCCAGGACTTGATTCGGAGGCCGGGTTGGAGACTTCCGGCGCGGATCACGCGGGCTTTGTCAGCCGCAGGAATTCCAAAAGGATTAGACGAGATCGCCGCTTCCTTGCCTTTTTTATATAAGGAATAAAGATTAGTGTAAACAAACGTGATTTTCTGGGATGAATCTTGTGACGCTGACATTTTTGCTCCTTCGCTCAACAACAACCGATATGCAACTTCCGCAATCGCTCTACGTCTCTAGTAAAAGCAATTCGGGTGCCAAATGTGACACAGAAACGAGAATATGCGGAGTTGAATGAAATCAATCAGATAGGGAAAGTAGAAGATAGAAAAAGGGGTTTGGGATGTCTAAATCCATGACAGGTGGCTAAGGATTCAGCGATTTTTTTGGGGATTCAACGAGGTTCGTTGAGCGGGGTTCTTTAAATATTCCAGGAGCAGAAATCCAACTCCCAGAGCGAAATACCCGAACCAATCCCCCAGGAGCAAAACGAGGGTTTGCATCTTGGGCAGAATAGGGACTTGAACGTTAAATATCGTCTCCTCGAACACTCCTGTTTTTTGGATGATCTCACCGTCGGGCAAAACCAACGCGGATATGCCAGTATTGGTGGCTCTCAGTTGGGGCAGCCGGGTTTCGATTCCTCTAAAAACGGTAAGAGCGAAGTGCAGGTAGGGTTCGCCGTATTTTCCAAACCAGGAGTCGTTGGTGATGTTCAGAATCAATTGGCTGCCTTGGCGTGCTGCCATGATCACATAGTTGGGGAACAGAGCTTCGTAGCAAATGATCGGACCGACTTTCAGAGTGGGGAATTGCGGGTCTCCTGTTTTGATATCGAGGACCTCGGGGCCAGGCCCTCTCAAGAAGTACCCCACTTGTGGGAACCAGGTTTTAAATTGAGGAATCCACTCAGCTCCCGGGATGTATTCACCAAACATCAGAAGTACATTTTTCTTGTAGATCCGTAGATCCTGCTCCGGCCCCTGATTCATCGGAATGGGGCGTGGGTGGAGGAAGAAGAATGCGTTGGAGTCTTGTTTGCTACGAGTATCGGTGTCGTACCCCCCAAAGAGAAGGGGGGTTTGGCTCTGTCTGACAAATTTTTCGACCCCCTGGTCCCGTTCTAGTTCAGCGGCTGTTCTGGGCTGTCTGAATACTGAGGGGTAGGCAGTTTCGGGCCAGATGATGGCTTGAGGTTTGGGTGTGAGAGTCAAGGCCTGCTGGGAGAGTTTCAAATAACTTTCCAATACTTTGAATGCAGCCTCTCGCACTCCCTTTTCGGCTGCGATCTTGTCAAAGTCCCCAATATTGGCCTGGATCGCAGCCAGGGTGACCCGCGGGGGATTCTGATTGAGCATTTGTGTAATTTGATTTTCGCGGTACCAGCCATAACCCAGATTGGCGAGCAGAAGCAGACCCGACGCCAGCAAAGGGCGCCAGCTCTTCCATTTAAAAAAGACCCAGAGCGCGAGATTCCACAGGACAATCAAAAAAGTGAGGAAGTGGACGCCCCCGATATCCGCGCCCTGCCGCATATAACGGTTTAAATACTGGCTGTGTCCAAAACTGTCTTGGAAGAGCTTGGGCATGATCCAATCGATGCCCGTGTACAGGAGTGCAAGCGCCAACAGAAAAACAAAAGGGTAATCCGCAGAAGTTTTACGTTTTTTTGTGTAATGAAAAAAAATCCAAGCAAAAACAGGGATTTGGGGCTGGCAAATAAATCCAAAAAAAATCAGACCCAAAATGCTGATAAAAACCGGCAGCCCCCCATAGTGTTGAAGAGAGTGGGCAACCCAATAAAATCCGCCCATGGTCATAGCAAAAGCGAACCCCAGACCATGGATCACCGCGCCCCGAGCATTTTTTTGTATAGAAAATGAATAAAAAAGAGGCGCAAGAGCGAAAAAAATGAGATATCCCTGGTCCCAATGTGGAAAGGCCAAAACAGTGAGGACAGCACTCAGAAGGGTGATCATTGAATTCCTCATGCGAGTACCTTGAGTGTAGCTCTTTTTTTTATGTTTGTATTGAGGTGGATAATATTTTTGACATTGCCGTTCGCCGCGTTTGCGAGTGATTCTGCCTCGTCCTGGGTTCACTCTCAATATGCTCGCCCTGATGAATTTAAAACCTCGATCCGGACCTGGCTCAAAAAAGAAGGGATCAATCGGGACCACCCGCTCTCCAAACTGATCATTCGAAATTATTTCTTCGACACCATCATGCCGACTTTCGATCCGCAGGTGAATCTGGATCAGCCGCTCAGCCGATCCTTAGAGGATTTTTGGATCAAGGCGACATGGAAGGCGCTGACTGATCCCAGTTTCAACAAAGAAAATTATCCGGAACTCTATTCATTTTTAGGAGAACATTTTTTCCGGAATGGAGAGCGTTTTGTGGACGACGAAGCGGCCAGGTTGAGCAAACTGTCCGAAGGGAAGATTCGCTGGCTGCGCAGCAATACAGAGGCCTGGTATGCGCGCCATCAGCTCGTCCAAAGTGCAAAACAGACTCTCTATGTGCAGTATTTTATTCTATCGGACGATATTTTTGGGCTGTCGTTCCTGGAGCAGCTCAGACAAAAAGCACTGGAGGGAGTCAAGGTCAAGTTGATGCTAGATGCTCGCGGAGCGTGGTCGATGTACAAACCCTGGAGACCCAGTGTTTTGTCGGCCCTGGCTGATGCTGGGGTAGAAATCCGACTCTATAACTCATGGATTTTCAGTGGCGCTTTTGCGCACCCATTTGCTGCCAATCATGACAAAATCATCGTGGTCGATCACCAGGATTTCATTGTGGGTGGACGGAATATTTCCAAAGATTACTTTCCTGAACCCGAAGATCATCACCGTGTTTTCGAGGATGGGGATGTGGTCGGACGTTCTTCAACCGAAGCAATGCGATATATTTTGGCATTCAACGAGGAGTTCTACAGTGGCAACACAACGCATTTGCGCGATGAACTGACCTATGCATCTCCGCAAACCGTGAGCTGGCTCAAAAATTCGCTCCCCGCCATGGAGGAGTGGATGTTCACGGATCACATGGATTCAGAATGGATCAGCCAATATCCGGAGCTCAAGCAGTACCCGAGACTCAAGGGCTATGATTTTGGAGAGCTGTTTCGTGGAGCACATCAGGTGCTGATGAAAGCTGTAGATTCGAATTCTGTGTATGGACCCAGGAACGATTTGGTGGATCTGCTTTATTTCATGATCCAGAGCGCCCAGAAAAGAATTTTAATACACACGCCCTATGCCGTTTTGACGCCGACGCAGAGGAAGCTGCTCGTCGAAGCCTCACAACGAGGGGTGCGGATTCAGATCACGACCAACAGCTACGGAAGTTCAGACATTCCATTTCCAGTGAAAATTTTAAAAGGAGAATGGAAGAAGCTGATGAGCGACATGCCGACATTGGAAATCTACATGGCAAAAGGCCCAGAAAGACTTCATCAGAAGTTATATGTTTTTGATGACGAGCACACAGTGGTTGCCTCGAGCAACTTGGATTCGATGAGCGAAGTGACGGATTCGGAGGTTGGAGTCTATGTCCGTTCTGCTGAATTTAATTCAGAATTATCAGCTTGGATGGAGTCCTTTACAGCAAGAAAAACAGTGTTATTACCAAGACCTTTGCCAGGGGATGATGTGGACAAGCCTGATTTTATTTATTTCATCCTGAATTGGTTCTTCCGTCTTCTGATGTAGCTGTTTGTTTGTCGTGGCGCGAGCCACTGCTTATTTACCGTGGCGCGAGCCACTGCTTATTTACCGTGGCGCGAGCCACTGTAAAAAATTCACACACCTTGTCATTAGATTTTTCTTCGGGCATCTACCTAAAGCACGAAGACGGGGGTCTTCCAAGGGGGTTACAAGGGTGTTAAGGGGATTTTCGGGTGTTATTGCAGGCGTTATCAGTCTTTCTTTAGTGTCATGTTCAGCGCAAAAAGCTGAAATTCAAAAAATACAGAAAATGGACGAGGTTCGTAAGATCGGAGATTCCAAGCACCAGTTTGTTGTGTTTGGATCCCAAGCCCTCAAAGACCAGCTCAAGCAACCGGGTTGGAAAAAAACTGCGGACTTGGGTGCACAAGCTATTGAGGGTGATACCACCCCAGTTCAACCCAGTGGCTCGCGCCACGACGAACAAACAGAGCCGCCCACTGACAAAAACTATTACTTGGCCTATCCCATCGGTTTGATTGGGCACCAAAGTGTGTTTGGTGGAGTGATTACACAAGTTTCTCATGTCGACAGCGAGGGTTTGGGAAATCTAAAATTATCCAGCATTCCTCCGTTGCAGGTGAAAACAATCGTAGGAAAAACCGAAGAAGGCCAGCTGATGTTGGTTTTGCAAGGCTGTATTTGGGAGTGTAACGAAGAAAGTGGTCTGAAAAATCTCGTGATGATTCCGGTGGCGGGAGTCAACGAAAAAGAAGGCTGGGTGGTCCTCGATCTCAGCGCGGTGGGAAAAAATCTGGACCTGATGTCCATCCTCGATCCCACTGGCGAAGGAACAGCGCATAAAACTCTGTCGGCAGAAGCTGTTTCGGTGGAATACGACACTGGCGCGCTCGTGTTTGATGTGGATTCGCACATGAAATCGACCGATCCGGATGCGCCGAAGGATCAACCTGAATTGCTCGTTCGCTCTCGTTGGTACATTCAGTTGGATTCTATTTTTAATCCCTCCTTCAAATCCAGAAACCCAACGGCAGGAGTGGGCTTTTTCACCACCGAGCGCGCTGAAGATGTGAAGGTCACGCGCTTTGCGTTGGGAAGTTCTCCAATTCATTACTTTGTCAAAAACGTTCCCGCTGAATTTCAGCCTGCTTTTGCTGCAGCATTTGAAGACTGGAATGAAAAATTGGAGCCTGTTCTCGGAAGAAAAATTCTTTCGTATCAGTTTATTTCCCAAGGCGATCCTGCGGCAGATCAAATCGTGACCGGGGATCCTCGCTTCAATGTTTTGGAGTGGGATTTGAAAAACAAAGCCTCGTACGGTGGATTGGGACCGTCGTTGGCGAATCAATTCAGCGGAGAGATTTTTTCCGGGCAAGTTTTGATTCAAGGTCCGACTGTTGTTGAAATTTATACTCGTTGGTTCGAAGTTTCTCGCCAGGCTCAGGTGCTCACGAAGATGGGCCGAGAAGCAGATGCAGAGAAAAAGCTGGCTGAGGGTCGCAAAGAAATTTCTCGGATCGTGAGTTCAGTCCGACAAAAAACAGTGAGCTTGAAACTCAATTCCAAGCTCTCCTTCAATATTCAAGCTCAAAATCCAGCATTGCAGGATTCTCTGTGGGCAGGAAATGAGTTTGATGAAGTTCCAGAGGGTTATGATTACGCCACGTACATGAATGGATATTTCAAGGAAATGGTAGCGCATGAGCTCGGGCACAACCTAGGTTTGCGGCATAATTTCTTCGGAAACTACGGAGCGACTTCGGACACAGCTGAAGGTGGAACTTCTCACTCAATCATGGAGTACCTGCCGAGACGATATCGTCAAGTGAATCGTGTGAGCAGCTACGATGTGATGGCCATTGGGTACGGTTACCGTGGGATTGCTCCCGATCAGACGGGCTTGTTTTGCACAGATGAGAATAAATTCCAAAAAGATGACGACTCGACATCAGCTGAGTGCAATTCAGACGATGCGACTGTGGATTCGTATGGTTACCTGACTGCAGTTTTGAATCGCGCAATGGATCTCATGGTTGCTAAAGGAAAGCCTCATGCATCTGCCTGGAGTATTCAAGAAGGACCGATGGTGGGCAAGCTGCAATCCTCGCTATATGGCCTAGCGGCTTATGCTCTGACGAGTGAAGCGGGTTACACGAAGTGGACTCATTTCAATCAGATCGAGGGTCGTCCTCAGGACTACGCAAGTATCAGAGGATTTGCGCTCAACACCATCAAGTCAGTTCTTTGTAATCCTTCTCTACTAGACGAGATTGCGCGCAAAGAAACCGATGAGGCCAAAGCCAAGACCCAATCGCAAATCAATGACGTCAGAGATTTTGCGGTCAAGTTTCTCAAAAAAGCTTCGGGTGACTCAATCACCGAGGCTGAACTGGCTTGTGCCAGCCAGTAAGGTGTCGTAAAGCAGGATGAGTGAAGACTAACTCATCTGAATACTACATTGATCTAGAGCAACGTTACGGCGCCCACAATTATCATCCATTGCCCGTGGTTTTGAATCGGGGCGAAGGAGTTTTTGTTTGGGATGTCGAGGGCAAGAGATATTTTGATTTCTTGTCAGCCTATTCGGCGGTGAATCAAGGGCATTGCCATCCCAAGATCGTGGCGGCATTCCTTGAACAAGCCAAGCAGCTCACCTTGGTGTCGAGGGCTTTTTACAGCGAGCCTCTGTCAAAATTTGAGAAATACATCACTGAGTATTTTGGATACCAACGCGTATTGCCGATGAATACGGGTGTTGAGGCTGTGGAAACCGCTCTCAAACTTTGCAGAAAATGGGGATACGAGAAAAAGAAAATCCCGGGTGGTGAGGCGCAGATTGTCGTGGTGGAAGGTAATTTTCATGGTCGAACGTTTGGCGCGATTTCTGCGTCGACGTCTCCAGACAATGCTAAATTTTTCGGCCCGCTCTTGCCCGGAATTGTGAAAATTCCCTACAACGATGCGCAGGCCTTGGAGACGGCGATTTCAGGTGCAAACGTGGCTGGATTCATGGTTGAGCCAATTCAAGGGGAGGCAGGCGTTGTAGTTCCCGATGCAGGCTATCTCAAGAAAGTCAGACAGCTTTGCGACCAATACCGAGTTCTGTTCCTGGCAGATGAAATTCAAACCGGAATTGCGCGCACGGGCCGCCTACTGGCGTGTGATCACGAGAATGTTCGCCCAGATGTTTTGATTTTAGGCAAAGCTCTTTCGGGTGGCATGATGCCCGTTTCAGCAGTTTTGGCTGACGACGACATCATGCTCTGTCTCAAGCCGGGAGACCATGGCTCAACCTTTGGCGGCAATGCTCTGGGAGCTGCCGTTGCGATGGCAGCACTGGATGTCGTGCGCGACGAGAGATTGGCAGAGAACGCGGAGAAGATGGGCGAGATTTTCCGCAAAGAAATGCGCGCGATGCAGGCTCTGCGTCCCGACCGAATTGAACTGGTGCGTGGAAAAGGTCTGCTCAATGGAGTGGTGATCAAACCGCTGGCAGGCGAGGGTGCGCTGGAAGTGTGCTTGAAGTTCAAAGACAAAGGATTGCTCGCCAAACAAACGCATCAGAACATTATCCGATTCGCTCCGCCGCTGGTGATTACCGAACCTCAGATGCGAGAGGCTCTGGCTGTAATTCGAGAGACGATCGTGGGACTTCGAAATTGATGTTGCTTCGAATTTTTGCAGCGTGGTTCAAATTCACTGGCTGGACTGTCAAAAGTAAAATGCCAGATGGGATCAAAAAATGCGTCATATGCGCAGCCCCGCATACCAGCAATTGGGATTTGGTTTACGCGATGGCTTTTTGTCACTTGGCTGGGCTAAAAATCAAATTCACCATCAAAAATGAGTGGATGCGTTGGCCGTTCAAAAGTGGCCTCGAGTCTCTGGGTGCCATCGGCATTGATCGTGGAGGGAGCTCCAAGACGAGAGGGGCAATGAGTTACACGGATATGATGGCCGAGCTTTTTGAGGAGCAGGAAGAATTGATGCTCATCATCCAGCCGGAAGGAACGCGCTCTTTTGCTGATCACTGGAAAAAAGGGTTTTACGTAACCGCTCAAAAATCAGGTGTGCCGATCGCTTTGGCTTATTTGGATTATGAGAAAAAAACAGCGGGAGTGGGCAAAGTCCTTTATCCCAGCGGTGATTACGCAAAAGACCTGCGAGAAATGGTCGATTTTTTCAAAACGATTTCACCGAAAATTCCAAAGAATTTTAATCCCAATCCTATTGTGGATTGAGTTATTGGCTCAGGGCTACTCCTTCAATTTTGACAGAGACAAAGCAGAGTGGGTTTCCATAGCCTGACCCAATACATTCGCCAGAGCCACCCTCGCAATGAGGAGAAGCGATATGGGTAAACTCGAGGACGCTGCAGTCGGTTGCTGATTGAGAACAATCTGAAAAAAGTTGAGCTTTGAGTGTTTCTGCTCTGCTACGACAAAGAGATAGGTCTGCCTCTGGTATATTGCTGTTTCCATGATTAAGGTCAGAAAGTTCACTTGTGCCAGAGTTAGCAAAATTTGTTTTTTGTGCAATTCTTCCTGGATATTCGGATTTATATCCTTGTACCGCAGTCGTGAATTCACAATGATCATCATTCGTTAAGGAATCATACGTGTTGAGGGGTACGCAAAGGTCCATTCCAGCGTTGTTGCAATCCAGCAAAGCCTTGGTGTTTGCCGAGGTTCTGATTTCCCGTTCAATACTATTCCAAAAATGACAGCGACCGCTGGATGAGACAGTTTTAGGAAAAAGTTGTTTGCTAGGCAGCGCGGCCGCCTGGATGGATGATCGGGGTTTGCTGTAGTCTTTTAGTATTTCTTCTTTCAGTTTCTGTTTTAGCAAATCGTTCGAGAGGTTTGAAAATAAAAGCCCAACAATCGCACGTGTGCGGGCAGAATACGTGTCGTGAAATGATTTTCTTAAATAGGCGTAAACCCCCTCGTGAATGACAATAGCGGCCTTTGCTGTTTCAGTAAATTCGCGAAAGAGTTCAGCTTGAACTAAAATTTGGCCGTCATCTTTGTAATTGACTACTTGTTCATATTTGATGTTTCCGCCTCTGCACTGCTGGTCGTTGGGTACGAGATGGTAGAGAGCATCGTTAATGACTGCGAGGCCTTGTCGAGTATGGGCGATCTCTGGTCTGTGCTCACGCAAGTAATTGACTCGATCCAGGTATGGCGCGACCCCAATATAGAGAGCAGTATTTGCGTTCGAAAATCGAACTCGAATTCTATCAACAATATCAATGTAATATCCAGATTGCTCAGCTAGTGTGATATCTAGCTCTTCCTTGTTAGCCTCGTATAGATCCACAAATTTACTCCATCGAATATCTTGATTTGGTTCGCGGCAAACCCAAGAGCCACCTCCATTCCCAGAGCCACTGGGTTCTGCTAAGGCGTGTGTTGAGGCAGCTGTCATCAGAATTGCAATCATCCATTTTATGTTCAGTGGTTTCATTTTTTTTACTTCGTTCCTTTACTCTCTTTAGTAAGTCCAAAAAATTGGACGTTGAGTTGATAGGTTTCTTCGCCTTCTTGAGGCGATGCTTCGACTTTTCGTGAAAAGTCTTTGATAAATTCGCGGATGAGTTTTTTTGCACGAGGAAACTCAGATTTTCTTAAATTGATGGCATAACCGTTGTACTCGCGCTCTAAAACAGGTTGCAGGCTGACTTGCTCAGCAGCTAACTTGGAAACATTGCTATGGTACTCTTGACTTCCTTGATCAGCGACATCGACTCGGTTCGTGAGGTTTTTTTGAGTTTTTTTCCACTGACCATTTTTTTCTTCCCTCAATAAACCTAGTCCAATCAGGCGTTCAACTGCAGTCTCAATCTCGCTCAACGAAGCCGTGATTCTCAGCCTTTTTTGAATCCATTCGGCCTGGGGCTCAAATCCCACCAGATCTGTCATTTCGAGAATGATCGTATGCAATGGATTTCCCAGACACTTAAAGCTTTCAATTTCAAAGAATCCAATCGGCGGGCTCGGTGACAGAGCACGCAAACGTTCTTCGTAAAAACTCTTTTGACGAATATTTTTTGATTTTTCGATTTCGACCAGGGTTTCTAAAAAAAGGCCTTCGTCTGCAGAAAGACCCAGGCTTGAAATCAGTGCAGGAACGTATTTTCTGGGAATATGTCGTTTGCCAGCTAACATCAAAGAGAGAGGAGCATTGTTGGCAAAACCCAATTGTTTGGACCAAGCCCTCAGTGAAAAAGCACTGTTCTTTTTCTTTTTCTCAATCCACGCATCTCGAACAAATTGCGATGCGCTGTTGTATTGATAAATCTCCAGCATAACTTGTTATTGCTCCACAGCAGGCGAAAGAGTCATGATTGAGCTTTTCCAGTTTCCATTCCTGTCATGAAAGGATCTGATTTGAATGGATTCCATCGATGTTCGCTCAAGAACGAGCGTCTCAGCATCAAATTGAGAAGGCGGAATTCCAGAAGTCTGAGTAGAAATACTTCCCAAGTGGAGAGTGTTTTCTCCGGTTTCGTTTTGCCATTCACAAGGGAACTCAAAGAGTCGCTTGGATTGAAACTCATCGCCATTGATAACCCCCAGGAGATTCTGATTGAGGCTGACCGCTACACGGCTATGATTCAGCTTGTAACCAGAAACCATCAAGCGGCAGGTCTTGGAATAGGCTTGTCTTGTCCGAGCAGGGGTGACAGAGAAGGGCTGATTTCCTAAGATAGGAATTATTTCAGCATGGCAGACCTGGTTCCCAGTGTTTTCTTCTTCGGTTTTCAGTCAATTGTCTAGCTTCTTTTCTTCTTTGCGACAGAGCCCTCCTTCCTTGGACATGGACAGAGTTCGGAGCAAAGCCTCCGTTCCCAGCATTGGGACGCCGGAAGTTGTAATCAAAGATCGCTCGTCCGATTCTGTTTTTTGCCTCCTCTTCGTTTATATACTGATCTTGTAGATGGATTTCCTCGCGCTTCAGAGTCCCCATGACTCGCTCGGTTCGTGCGTTTCCCGTGGGCCGCCCGATTCCACAGAGCCAAAGATCCAGACCCTGGATTTCGATGTTTTTCCTCGTGTACTCCGCAATATTGGCGCTCCCATGATCTGCAACCAGTCTCGGCTTCATCGCGCCTTCGGGTAATCGATCAATGTCCTCATTCACCACAGCGTCCGTCACCAGCGCCACCACCTCAAACTTCGTGATCGTAGGAAAAAGACCCCATGCAATGATTTTACGCGAATACCAATCCAGCATGACCAGCAAAAACCAAAATACTGCGCCGATCCTCAGGTACGTCCAGTCCATCCCCCAAAGTAGATTTTTTTTCCAAGGTTCGTGGAGTAACATCTCAGCCGGTACATCGAGTGGTTTCTTTTTTCCACGAATAAACTCATGATTCAGACCGTGTTTTTTCATGATCTCGGCAACCTTCGTTTTCCCTATAAAAACTAAGCTTTTTCGCTCCAGCTCATAGGCAATCCTGCGACACCGAAACTGGGGGAATTTCTTAACCAGAGTCAGAACCCTTTTTTCCTCAAGCGGCGTGATTCGGTTGAGTCCGCCGCCCCCTCCGTGGCGCTGCTGCTTTACAGCTCCACT
>CAYILR010000045.1:0-33726 GCA_964364175.1 uncultured Bacteriovoracaceae bacterium | reverse complement strand
GTCATTGGAACAACTCCGGCTTGTTGAGGGCGAGCTTGGTGATACGTCCCGCCATCTTGGTGATGGCCTTGTGGTACGCCTCGCTCAGGTGGCTGGCCTCGGTCTCGTGGCCGAGTTCGTGGATGATGAGGTCGATGACGCCCTCGAAGTTGTTGCCGAGATCGAAGAAGCTCTTGGAGAGCTTGCTCAGGTTGAAGCCCATGCTCCGGTGGCCGTAGTTGGCGGCCTGGTCGACCTGCGGCCCCTTGAAGAAGCGCACCGAGATCGAGATGCTGCAAAGCTCCTGGGCGAGGTCGATGGCGAGCTTGCGGACGCGGCGATGGTTCTCGGTCAGGTCCTCCTCGGGGACCGGGGTGGAGGGGGCCGAACCGCTGTATGTCGGGAACACCTGGCCCGCGGGCTTGATGGCCTCGGCCTTCCGCACGTTCTCCCAGACCTCGGCGGGCAGCACGCCACCGTGGACGACCTGGAAGTCGTTGGCTGCGGCCTTGTGGTTCGACTCCTTGTCCGACGGGTCGTAGGTGACGACGTCCTCACCGAAGCGGGAGGTGATCACCGATCGCACCGCCTCCGGCCGGATCGATTCCGAACCCAGGGCTTGCGTGACCCACACGCTCTTGGCGTCCGTCTCGGTGAGCTTCTCGTGAAGCTCGTTGACCACGAGCGCCCGCACCAGCTTGAGGTAGCTCGGCGGCACATTGTCGCGCTCCATCGTCAAAGGGACCTTCTGGCCGATGCTCAGATGGTATTTGTCGCCCGTCTCCACAACGGGGATGCCCATCTCGTAGATGGAGGCCACTTCGCCGGGGCGTACCTCGTAGACCTCGATGGTGGTCTTGCGGGCGCTCTTGCGGATGACACCCTCGCCGTCCGAGATCACCGTGGGCAGCGTCTCCGTGAACACAGCCACCGGCTCACGCGCAGCCAGCACCTCGCCTTGGAACCTCGTCACCGGGCCTTGGCGCGGTGGGAGCACCTTGCGGAAGTCCGCGATGGCCTCCTCGAATTCAGCCGTGGTCATCTTGATGACGCCCGTGAACACCGAGCCCGCCTCGGTCTTCTCTCGGCTGTTCCTGCGGCCGTCGCCGTCGAACAGGACGGTGCCGGTGGTGGTGGTGATCTTGGCTTCCAGGCAGAGCGCCAATACCAGCTTCTCGCCCAGGTTGAATCTTCCCCGCTTCTCTGCGAGGCCCTTCTTCTCGCTCTCGGCGAACAGGGTGAAGGCGTGCGCCAGGTTCTTGAAGCCGTCGGGGTGGTCGTCGGTGACCGTGATCCGGGCCTTGGGCTCACCGGGGAGCTTCTCCAGGAGGACCACCACCTTGGTCGAGTCCGTGTCCCAGGCGTTGCTCACAAGCTCGTGGAGCAGGAAGACCTTGCCTCGACCATCGATCAGCTTGGCGAGCCCGGCCTTGTCCACATCGAACCAGTTGCGCGAAGTCATCGTGTTTCCCTCTTACCTGGTTGACGCCACAGATCGAGTCCGCTGACAGCTACTCCGCCCGCTACTCCGAATCCCAATCTCGGATCAGGCGCTTGTGCTCGCGGCGCGAAGCAGTCTCGATGGCCTTCTCCACCGCGTTGCAGCTACGGCGCGAGCCGTGGCCGTGGCGGATGTTTCGAACCTTCTGGCCGCTCTGCTTCGTCTTCACGTTGCCTCCGTTGCTCACTCAGGTATTATACGCAGATCGCGTTGAGCGTCAAGCGAAGATGACGTGATCCGAGTAAACTGTTGAATCTGCATAGCATTTTCCGATGTAGGCCCTTTGCCTACCATGAGATCTGTGATAGAAGTCACCTTACACGTCAACAGCCCTTGTCGATTTCAGATCTGGCGATTACGATGTGTGAGTCAGGGCAACGAAACTCGGAGGACAGAATGGCGAGCAAGAAACAGACTCTCGATCGTGCCATCAAGCAGGCCAAAGACTTGGCCGCGAGCCTCAAGCTGATCGAGCAGACCATCGGCACCGTGCCGAACGCGCAGAAAGAGGCGGCTTGCATCCTCGCCCGCTTGGAGACGCTGCGCGACCTCAAGCTCGGACCTCAGCCCGAGGACGCCTTGCGGGGCGACTCGTACCCGAAGCCGCCGCAGGCGTTCCTGGACCGGTTCAGCGACCGCAGCATCGAGGACTAAAGGCATGGAAAACAAAGCAACTCTGGCCCAGGCCGCTACGAAGCGCGCCGCCACCCTCCAGGCCAAGAAGGACAAGGTCCAGGCCACTTGTACCCTCTACAAGCGCGCCATCCAGGCCGTCTGCGACAAGCACCAAGGGCCGCACTTCTTGGACCGCGCTGGCGGACGGGGCGTTTCGTGCTACGTGTGGGCCACCGTGGAAGTCAACGACGGCAAGAAGGTGAAGCTCGTCAAGCTCTGCGCCGCTTCGTCGAACAGCCTCGTCATCGACGACAAGTTCGACGCGGCCATGAAGGCGCTGCCTGGCGTCACGAGCTACCACATCAACCTGGACTGAGGGGAACATGCGAGTCGGCGACAAAGCATCCTTCATCGACAACGGCAAGAAGTCTGGTCATCACAAGGTGATCGGTGTCTGCCTTGGTGCCGATTTCACGGCAGAGCACGAACAAGGCGTCGGACCTCTGCGTCGCGTGTTCGGATCGACCCGTCCGCCTTCAACACCGTGGTATCCAGACGGCCCTTCCATGACCGACTACGAGTTCTGGAAGGCAGAGCGCGACAACAAGCTGTCGGGCATCCTCGGGAGCCTTCTCAGCAAGGTCGGGGTCACGCTACCAGACCCACCGGCGCCAGAGATGGGCATCTCGAAGCGCAAGATCACGAAGCTCCCAGAGGAAGGCTTCGGCTGGCTCAAGAGCACGGACGATACGGCCGAGGGCTTCGGCTTCAATGTATCCAGTTGGAACATGCAGTCCGTCGTCGATGCGCACGCGAAGATGCGAATGGGAGACGACCTCGTCGGCGCATGGGACAACAAGTCGTTCCTCGTCCTTGCCAGGAGTGATAAGGCAAAGGCATCCCTTCGTGACTTGTACGACAGCGTCATGGAACTTGATGCCATGTTCACGATGCCGATGGGCTTCTTGCAGACCCGTGGCCTCTGCGTCATCCGTGCGAGCGACTTCCCTGTCGAGGCGGCGAAGAAGCTGTTGGTCGACGATATGGACACGTTCATCGGCGAAAAAGCCTTCCATGAGACAGGCATCGAAGCCGTGCTCAAGACGAAGGGCAAGCGATGGTTCTCTTTGGGTTCGCGCTTCGGTGAAGGGCAACGTCAGCAGCCGATGAACACTTGGAAGTGCTGGCTCAACCCGCGGGAGCAAGACATCCACAACTACGGCTACTTCACAATCGAGGAGCTTCGGTTGTGGGGTGACGACAAAGGTCCGGTGATGAAGTCAACCAGCAAGAGGAAAAGGGTGAAGTGATGAGCTACCTCCACAGGAGAAGCCGTGACCATTCATGAACTCGCCAAGAAGCTCTGCGACCGCGAGAGACGGAAGCATCCACATCTCAAGTTCTTCCTCGACGATGGCCCCTGCAAGGCGTGTTTGGTGAAGGCCGAGATCCAGATTGCCAAGGACCGCCGACTTGCGGGAGCGAAGTCATGAGCGTGTTTGAACGTGCGACCGTGAAGGCCGAGAAAGCCGAGAAGCAGGCCCTGATCGTCGACGACGATCCGGGCCTCCTGGGTGCGCTGGCCAGGACCTTCAAGCTCGAAGGCTTCGAGGTCCGCACCGCGGGCAACGGGCGTGAAGCTCTGGAGCTTCTCATCGCCAACCCGGACTTCCAGCCGGTGGTGATCTTGTCGGACCACGACATGCCGCTGATGACCGGCTCGGAGTTCTACCGGCAGCTTCGACAGACGTTCCCCGAGTTGGAGCCGCGCTTCATCATGATGTCCGGGAGCGTGAAGCCTAAGGGCTTCTGCGAGAGCCGCAGCATCCCGTTCCTCGACAAGCCATTCGACACCCAGGCCCTAAACGCGGCCATCAAGCTGGTGCTGCCATGAGCGACTACGATGACTACCCCACCGAGCCCATCGGGGGCGGCAACCCGTACCGCCGCTGCAAGAGTTGCAAGCGCTCAGCCCCAGAGATCAACGGCAGATTGGAGAAGCACGAGACGTGGTGCGAGTACCGACGTCGTCGAGAAGCCCCAGCAGCCTTCCAAGAGATCCCCCAGCTTCCCCAGCGCCAGGACTCGACCAGCGACCAACTCGAAGACCTCGTGAAGG
This sequence comes from uncultured Bacteriovoracaceae bacterium, assembly GCA_964364175.1. Taxonomy (GTDB): domain Bacteria; phylum Bdellovibrionota; class UBA1018; order UBA1018; family UBA1018; genus CAYILR01. The sequence continues at coordinate 29,512 of CAYILR010000045.1, read as the reverse complement.
TCGCCGAACGCCTTGGTATGTACGACGCTGCTGATTACATCAGGAATCGAACTCGATGACCCTCCTCGAACTCGTCGATGCCTACCGCTCCATGCTCCGTCGTGGTGAAGGCCGGGGTGCAGCCGATGCTTTTCTCGTCCAGGTTGGCGCCCATCCGGCCGTCCGTCGGGCCATCCGCAGCAACTTCAACGACCAAGGCAGGAGGACTTGATGCGTTACAGCAACCGACGACGGGCCACGGCAGTCAAGGCCGACAACGACAAGACGCACAAGATAGTGACCGACGAGCTTCATCAACACGATGTCCAGAACGACAAAGCAACGCTCCAGAAGCTCGAAGCCGAGGTCGTCGAGAAGTCTCAGGCGCTCGACGTCGCCACCGGTGAGCGCATACGAATTTCCCATGCCTTGGATCTGATGGAAGCCATGATCCAGTCGATGCGGATCGCGCTCCTGGACGCCGCACCCATCGGCATGGAATGTCCCCAGGCGCTGTTGACCATGGCCGGGAACATCGTCGCCCATGCTGCGGCGGCAGACGTGGCCCTGCGGCTCAAGGACGGATGATGTGAAGCAGTCAGCCCTCTCACGACGTGTGGTTGCCGCGTTCCTCGCTTCGGCGGCGAAGACGAAGATCGAGCTTGAGCTTCCAGAGACGTGGCACGTCACTCGAACACGAGCCGGCAGCGAGCAACGGGCTCAGGGTGCCTTCTCTTGGTTCCTGCACAGCGATGCGACGCACCTGCCCTACGACCTCGGCGGCTTCTGGCCGGCGAGCTTGTGCGCGCGCCCTGGTGGAGTAGTGCTCTTGTGGTCCAATGGAAACTATGTCCTAGTTCCACCACACTCCCTCATCGAGGGAGAGTCTCCCTTTTCCTGGAGACTGAAGCAGCGGATGCAGCGCCGGCTTAAACCGCCCATCGTCCGCATCGGTCCAGAAGCGCGCGCAGCCTTTCGGCGCTTCTACGGCTGATCAGCCCTTCGGCAGCACGAGCTTGCCGTCCTTGTCGTAGACAAAGCCGACCTTCTCGAACAGCTTGACTTTCTCGGCTAGGGCTTCACGCTCGCCGGCCAGGAAGTCGTCGAGGTTCGCCATGTTGTCCTCGAAGTTCTTGGTAAGGAGGTCCTTGAGTTTCTTGGCCCCCTTCTCGTCACCAGCCATCCTTTTGGTCCCTCGTTGGCGCTCGGTCCGCAGAACGGCAGCCAAAACCGAGGCTTTCGCCTCCGACTCAGGCTTCGCCTCTGCCGCGGGCGCGGACTTCCCAGGTGGTCCCCACATTGGTTGTCCCACGGTTGCACCTTCCTTGATGGCCTCTGTGGGCGCTGACTTCTGAATAGCCTCAGTGGCAAAGCCGTACAACTCGTCCGAGTCGAGCTTCTCGGTCCGGTCGTCGAATATCTCTTCGTCTTCTTTCCTGACCTTCATGACCGGGAAACCCTTGTCATCATTATCCCAGGTGTTGACGACCACGAATTCCGGTTTCTTGTCGTCCTTACGGCTCTTGTGCTTGTCGTGGAACGCCTTGAAGTTCTTGGCTCCGATCGCGTAGCTGTCCGCGTGTAGCCGGGCATCCACCATCCGGCCCTCGCCCTCTGGGTCCGCGGCGCGTTGAACGACTCCGAGCTTCTTGTGCGTCCATTGGCGCTTGGGATCAGCATCTATGAACAGGAAGGTTGACTTGATGCCACGCTTCTCAGCCTCTTCCAAGATCCAAGGGTTCTCGGTGGCGTTCTGCTCACCAGCCGCGTCCCAGACCGCACCAGTGCTGGCTTTCATGGCCTTCGCCTCCTCTGGGCCATGCTTCAAGAAATGCCCTTTGCCGGAGCCTGTCCCACCAGAAGTCACCAACACGGACTTGCGAGGATCACCATCTTCGAGCTTCGCAAGCTCGTCCAATTGCTTGAGGAAGGCCCTCTTGGCGATTGCGTTTGCGCCCTGGTGCAGAAGCACGTTGTTCCGGGCTCGCCATGCTTGGGTCTCCGGCGTCGGAACGATCTTCTCTTTGCCGTTCTTGTCGAGGATGGGCTTTCCATCCTTGTCCTTAAACACCATCGTCTTGCCACGATAGTCGGGCTGAAGGAGCTTGGTGTCGTCGGTGACGAACTCTGGTGGTCCACCACTCTTGGCGGCCTTCTCCATGACGGTATTGAGGTAGGCTTGTGCTGTAGCTTCCGGGTCGGCCTCGATGGCGCCATTCCAATCGGCCTCGACCTTAGCCTGGGCCTCGGTCAGACCAGGGAGGGAAGGGAGCTTCGGGGGTGGCAAGACCAGGGCTGCTGGGATCCCTACGCGGGAGGCATCGGCCACGCCATCACCGTCTGCGTCCAAGGTCGGATCGATCTTGGTCTCCTCACCTGCGGGCTCTGGGGCGCCCTCCTGGGCCTCGTGCTCCTCGCCCCAGGTGTAGTCCTCACCCTCCTTCGGAGCGACGTGCAGGTCCTTGCCTTTGATCGAGAGCTTCGCAGGACCAGACAACGTGATATTGACCGAGTGCTTCTTCTCGTCCTGGTCGTCTTTCCAATAGAAGGACGCACGACCAAGCCAGGCGTTCTTGTGCTTTTCGGGCTGGCTTGTGACCGTGGTCCAGACCTTCTTCTTGCGGGCGTGCTTCTTCTCGCCCTTCTCAAGCTGTTTTTGCTCGGTCTGGGTGAGCTTCTCTGCGAGGACTTCAGCAGCGGCTTCCATGGCGAGCCGCGTTTCCACGGGCAGCTTCGCTTCATCCAAAACGGACAAAGCCCAGTCAAGGCGCGCAGAGAGGTCGTGAGCACGCATTGGGAACTAAAAACGTGCCATGTCTTTCGACAGACCTTCCAGCTTCTTCTTGAAGGAAGCCAGCAACTGTTGTGCTTCCCCAACAGCATCCGTCTGGTCTTGAGCAGGGATGTCAGAGTCCATGTAGAAGTCCACGGCTTTGTCCACCGTCTCTTGAGCACTGTCAATGTGCTCAATCAACTTCTTTACCGCTTGATGAACATGCCCCACGTTCGCGGCGCTGAGCTTGGTGGCAGCGGCACGAAGGGAAGTGGCGACGGTCTTGCGGGTCTTTTGGTCCATGGTTTTTTCCTTGAGTGAGAGTGTTTCTATTATCGAGCCCAAGGCGGGTAGTCAACTTCGCCTTCGCCTTCGCCCTGTTCGACGACCTCGGCTTCTCTGAAGAAGTCGGCCTGCAAGATTGTACTGCCAGAGAACAAGGCGCTCTCGAAAGCATCCTGTGCCTTGTCGAATTGCTTGCGCTTCGCCAACGCGATGGCCTTGTCGATCTGGTCTTTGACGTCTTCCATGTCTTTGACGAGGTCATCGGCAGAAGTCGCGGCTTCAAGCGCAGTGGCCTCCAGCGCAGCGGCTGCCGCCAGCAACGCTTTGGCCACACGCTTACGACTGATCGATTCACTCAACTCGTCTGCGTCCTCAGCCACTTCGTCCAGGTACTCGTCAAGCTCGGGGTCATCCGGGCTGAGGTCCTGGAGCTTCTTGATGTACTGCCGAACCGTCGGGGTCTTCATGTCATCAGAGTGTGCTCGCATCAAAAGTGGGGGCCACCGAATGGTGGCCCCGAACCATCAGCACGCTGCTGGCGGTTGCTCAAGGAGTCGGTGCGTCGACAGCCACGAGTCCGTCGATCCAGAGGATTGGGTAACGTTGATACCAACTTGCGCGGAAGAACGCCCGAGTCGGATCACGGCGGTCACGGAAGGCCACGACGTCCTTCTCTGGGTTGAGCGGACGCGCATTGCCAGTTGACTCGTCGATGTAGCGGGCGATCTTGCCTTCGGACACGCAAGCACCAAGCTCGGCGACGATCTCGCCAGAGAGCTTCTGAGCAGCTTCCTCCGGGCTGTCGGCCACGAAGCCGATCACGCGGCGGTTGACGGTGTCCTGGAGGCGGCTGAGGACGTACTGGCGCTGCACCGTGCCGGAAAGCTGCTGGGTGCTTGGCTCCGTCTCATCCGTCGTCATCGTGCCGATGTAGAAGGCGCTGCCGCCCTCGACACGGAGGCAGATGATGCCGGCGTCTTGCAACGTGATCATCTGGCGTTCGTCGAGGGGTTCGATCTCGTCGAAGCCGGAGATGGGTAGGTTGTAGATGGTCTGCCACGGCTCATTGAACGCGGCTACTCGCGCAGCCAGGGCCACAGCGAGGAAGCTGCCGTCCAAGGTCACCTGTGTTGGGATAGCGCCGATGCCGTCAGAGTTGCCCAGCGATTCGACCATGATGGTCTTCTTGCCGTAGCTGTTACCGATGATGGCGAGCGTACCACGTGCCACCGAGTCCTCGAAGATTTGAATCTCACGACGGGCCACATAGACACGCGAACCAGACGTGAACTCGTCACCGATTGGGTAGTTGGTCGGATAGCCGAAGTAGCCGATGCGACGACGGGCGGTCGTGGCGTCGTTCATGTTGGCGACGGAGTCACGGAACTCCTCACGCACGTTGAACTGGTTGACCACTGTGATGTCCATCGTACCCTTGTACGTCTCCGACACCTCAATGGCAGCCTCGTAGTCGGCTGTCGTGTAAACACCATCGCCGTCGCTGTCTCTCACGAGGAAGATCACCACGCCAGGAAGACTCAACTCGTCCTGGTCCCAGGCGATCTGGTTTGCGATGGCGGCGTCGTTCGCTGGCGTCATGGGAGCCAGGAAGTCCTTGGCCGCATCCTGGGTGAAGAACACCTGGGCGCTCTCATAGTCACTGTCCGGGCGTTTCTGATAGCCCGTCATGAAGTACGTCGCACCAGCTTCGGGTTCAGCGCCCTTGTAGTGATAGCTGACCGTCAGATTCACGCCAGGATTCGACGTGAAGTAGATGATGGTCGTATCTGTCACCTGGTTGAACGTGAAGTTCGTGAAGCTAGGTGACGGACCACGGACGTAGAGCACCGAGGTCGGAACCTTGCGGGTCAGGATGTAGTAGGCGCCAACGGTACCTGTCACGGAGCCCGTGAGGTCACGCAGGATATCCGAGGTAGCGATCGTCTCGGTGTTCCCCACCTCCAACGCCCAGTCAATGAGCCCGTCGAACGTGAGCGACAGGTCGAACGTATCAGCCGGAACTGTCGCATCGAAGCGGTCGTTCAACGTGATGTTGCGCGCGTGGATGACGAGATTGTTCGGCAGGACCAGTGGGTTGCCCTCAGAGAACGCATGGCTGCCGAAGCCGGACAAAGGCGTCGAGCCCGCGTAGGACATCGTCACTTGGTGCGGCGTAGCGGTACTCGTCACTGTGAGGTCGTAGTTGCGGTTCTCTTTGCCATTGTACTGGTTCCGCGCGCATTTCGCCGTGAAGGTGAATGTATCTCCCACAACGAAGTTGTCGGTGACGAGCGTGCCGAAGTCGAAATCGCAGAAGACGCCTTGATCCACCGAGATCAGAGTGGGGCTCGTGACCACGACAGTGAACGAACCTGTGGACTCCCGGTAGCGGAGAGTCTTCACGCCGATCTGAGTCGCCATGTCATAGGGTGCCGTCAAAAGCAGTGTCGTAGCGTTGGTGACTGAGAGCACCTGTACCGGACGTAGGTCTGCACCGATGAGCAGATAGTCTCCAGCCGAGATCTCCGACACAAATTGGGTACCGACGCCCGCCACTGTGGCAGAGAGGTTGGTCGCTGTGACCGTACCAGTGAGCGACTTGAGCTTTGGTGTAGTACGCCAGCGGAAGGTCGCACTGCGGGCGGCGCCGACTGGGACAGGTAGCGCCGTGCACTCGAACTCATAGGGCTGGTTGGCGGTACCCGTGTAGAGAGTCTGCGGGTTGACCGTCAGATCGCCCTGCCCTGCCAGCACCGCCGCCACGACAGCCGTGGTCTCTGGGAACTGGTTGGTGTTCAGCATCGGATCGGCAAGCTCCATGATGCCGGGGCCGTTGCCGTTGAACGTGAAGCGGTCAGCCGGGGCTACGGTGTTGAAGTTGATCACACCGAACGTGAAATCCAGCGTGACGCCGTATTCCACAGCCACGTTGGTCAAGGTGGCAGGCGTGGCTTCCACGAGATTGATGATGACCTCGTTGGCTTGGACCACCGAACGGCCGGGCGCCCACAACGAACCTGAAGACGTTGGGAAACAAGTGACGCGCAGCGTGGCCGTGCGGAGGGGCATAATGCCGGCCGCCGCGGTGCACTCGATGAGATACGCGCGATTGTAGTCGTGCGTATAGGAGCTACCCACATTGAAAGCGACGGTGCCGGTGCCGGTGTTGAGAACGTCGGGAACAATGGCTGTAGTTGTGCGTTGGGTCGGGTTTGTGTTGCCCGTACCTGGCGTCGGGCCGGTCGCCGTGGTGAGGAACCGGTAGTCGATGCCTTCGCGATACTGAACCTGGCCTTGGTTGTCGCCAAGCGCCAGCACTTCACGCAAGTCGTCCACCGGGACTTCGTCCATCAGCGTCGGATCATTTGCGACGTAGTCGAGCAGGTAGCTCGTACCAGACGAAAAGATCGTCGGATCGATGCTCACCTGATCGAAATCGTTGGAACCGGGCGTCGACTCGGTGAAATTCCACCGTGTCGCGGAGATGGTGCGCCCGTCGCTCGTGTAAAGACGCGAGCGGTTCTTGTCTGGGATGGCTGGGTTCGCCAACGGCGCAATGTACGTCGTGCCCGAGAAGGGGAGTACCTCCCCTACAACGTCACCACGGACGATCTCTGAGTCACGGAACAGCTTGATGTCCAAGCCTTTGGCGACGATGCCAGCGTAACGGGGGAAGTCACGGGGAGTGGACGTGCCGGGCCGGAAGACCTGACCAATCACTGTGCCTGGAAGACGACCGCGAACCATGTGTTACTCCTCGGGCTCTGAGAGAGGGTTGACTGTTAGACCGCCAACACGACGACTTTCCGCTGCGCCAACGGTGCCCCAACTCGGGTGGTGGGTATTTCAGAGGAGGCGGCAGGGACCGTCATATGGGTGTCGTACAAGTAGAGGGTGGCTTCCCCAGTGCGCCTAGGGATGACTTGATAAGTACCGGCCTGCCATGGCTGTCGTAGCTCCACGACACGCTTGGTTTGGCTGACGGTCAGATCTGAGGTGACGGGGCCGTTGGTGATGGTCAGACGTTGTGGCTGCCCAAGACGAAGGTAGATTGGCCCTTCCGGGTCATCTTCACCGACAGCCAGGGTGATGGACGCTGGTCCATCCGTTCCTGCCTCCGCAACGTCTTGCGAGAGCAGCAACGCCAGAGGCTTGCCCACGTAGGTGAAGCACTCGAATATCATCTCATCGAGCCCGACGGTGGCGGTGTAGAGCTTGCCGCCCTTGTCGTCTCCTTGTGCCCAAGGAGAATCAACCTCGGTGATGTTGGACGGCGACAGCTTGATCGGCAGCATCAACTGCCAGGTCTTGCCTGAGATCGCAGCACCAAATGCTACCTGGTCTCGCAAAGTACCGAAGCACGCCTCGATGATGGCCTGAAGGTTCGAGGTGCTCTCATCGTCTTCCGTGACAGCAGTAGCCTCAACAGAGAGTAGGGCTCTGTACGCTAGTTCGGTGACGACCTTGCCGTCTTGGAAGAAGCGCTTGGAAGCGGCCGAGCCTCCTATGCCGACCGGCACATAGGTCTTGGACGTAACATTGAACAGGACACAAGGAAGATGATGCTGTAGATCGGCAAACAGCTTGGCGATCAGGAGACCCTTGTTCTGTTCTGTGATGGGGTTTTGGTCGATGGCATAGGCTGGCGATGCTGTTGGAAGCGGCATCGGAGTCGGCATCCGCTCATCCTTCTGTGGCCCCCAAACACGCGCAGCATAGGAATTGGCTCCAGCACCCGAGTTCGGAGGTACCGTCGGAATACGACCGCCCCCAGTCCCGAAGTTGGGATTTAGAGCCCGGAAGTTGACTGCGGTGGCAACCAGTGTGTTGGTAAGAAGACCACCAACAGGGCCGGTCGGATCGAGCAGCTTACGAAGCCGGCTCGCCAAGGCGGCGTAGGTCAGTTCGTACAGGGCACCAAGCGGCGCCCTTTCCATCGCCTCTGTGATGGACTCAGGAACAGGACGGCTGACCCAGGAGCCGTCTGGGAGCGCGTTCTGCAAAGTGACGTCGAGAGCCAGCGGCCCCGACACTTTGCGACTCAGGTCGATTGCCTCATCCTCGGCCATATGGGAGGGTGCTGGTGTGGAGGTCAGGATGGACAAGCTCCTCTTGTTCGTGCTCGCGTGCTATGCCGCCTGGTTCGTGTTTGCTCAATCCGAGCTACCGCTATGGAGCAACGCTCGTGACTGGCTATGCGTGAAGTCGCCGACGTTTTCCAAGCTGGTCCACTGCCCCATGTGCAGTGGATTCTGGTGTAGTCTGGCCGTGACCATCGGCTTCAGTTGGCCAGTTCAACCAACTATTGCCGGTATCACACAAGTCTTTTTGAATGGGCTCGCGGGCGCGGCAGCCGTCTTCTTGATCGAGACGCTTGTGGTACGACTCGAACGCCTCTAAGGCGTCACTCTACGGCATGACGGGCTTTCAGTCTCGGGTCCGAGACGTCATCAACCAGGCCGCTCCGACCTACGCCACGGTCGCTACCGCCGACCGTGGGCTCCTTCAGTTCATCGATCCGTCGATGACAGGCCAAGTCCGGTTCATGCAGAAAGCCGGATACCCGTTTTCGCTTCTAACACCTCAGATGAGCGCGGCTTTGGTTGCGGAAGCTGCTACAGGAACCCAGACCGTTCTCATCCAGGGTTCTCGACTTCTGCCCTGGCTTCTGCCTGATATGGGCGTGAGCTTTGAACTTCTCGAAGACGCTGTTATCGACAGCGTGCAGGACCAAGGGGATGGCAACGCCCTTCTGGTCTTGAAGTCGAGCCTCGTTTCGTCTCACGCTGCCGGGACGAGCTTTCGTATCCGAAGCTTTCCTGTCTACCCAGTAGACAGCACTGATATAGGAGCCGGCGCTGTTGCTGCCCCGGCGGTCGTCGTCACGTCGTCGTTCTTGCTGGTTCCTGGGGATGTGTTCACGATTGAAGGTAGCACCTTCACGATCGACCTGGCCAACCTCGTGAGCCTGATCTCTGGCGTCTATACCTATGAGATCAAAGTCAACAACACCATTGGTTTTCCAGCATTGTCGCCTTCCTCCATCGTAACGGTCGCCGCCAAGCCTGCGTACCAATCCGAGCTTCTGACGGTCCCGCAGACAAACTATAAGTCTCTCATCATGGGTCCAGTGGCTGTGGATTGGGTCTCAGGTCCGACGGTGGCGGACTATCGGCCTATGCCTGAATCGACTCTCTACTTGGAGGAGTACAACGTCGCCAACAGTCTTCTCGTTCCCTTCAGGCCGATCGGTAAGAACGATACGCTGGCCCGGTTTCCGATCGGTCGAGACCAGATGCTGTTCTGGAACTATGCCGAGGGCGGCACCAATTGGGATGGTACCTACGTTCAACTGAAGGCTTTTGACAGCGGGCGCGTTCATGCGTGGACACCATGTCGCCCTCCTCTGGACCCGGCTCCTTTGACCGTCTCCGTAGTCACCGTCCCGAGCTTCTCGCCGTACCAAGTCAACTTACTCAACAAGGTCTTGCCAGGCAGTGTGGCTGTGTACGACGCGGTATCGAAGGCCGCAGTTCCGGTAGGCGACTACACCGTGAATGACCTGCTTGGAACAGTCTCCTTCGTGGCAGCTTGGGCCAGCGTCTCCGTCATCATCTACTACCGACCAAGGATTGAGTGGCAGATCCCAGCGCGGGCAGACGCGGACAACATCGAACTGACGGTCACGGTGGGCCGGGAGGCCAAGCAGGTCTTCAACCTCGGCCTCGCCAATACCAACAACATTTTGACGGTCGAGGTTCTGACCGACATCAGCATCGACCAGCTTCATGTGACGGGGCGCCGCGTAGACGACAGCGACGGCCCCTTCACGGTGTTCCTTGGGGATTGGCAGCCGCGCGGCGGGGTCACGGGTGCGATCCGTTACGTGCTGACGACAGCCGCCGAAGTCGATTATGACTTCGCTTCGTCCGGCCTTCTATTCAAAAGTTTGTGGCCGACAATCGAGCTTCTACGCGCCCGTCTGGATGGCGCATCCATTTTCGCCCGGTACCTGGATAACGGACGAATGCTGGTTTAGATGAAAGGTCTCTCCTGTGAAGCTTCGCCTTAATTATCGACTTCCACAGTCCGCAGACCGCCTCACCGAGTTTGAGGCTGGTGTGGAAGAAGAACTGCGTCGTCGCCTCCAACTGATGGGGGCCTACGGCATTGTATCGGCAGATGCTCAGGACGTGGACACCGACACGTCTGCTTGTGCGCTATCCATCAACAACGCTGATCCGAATTCTTTTGATGTTGGTGCTGGAACTGTGGTGTTTACCAACGGTGAACTGGTTGAGGTATCCGCAACGGAGGTCCAAGCGGTCCCGGTCGACGCGGCCATCACGGACGGCCAAGTCGTGCGCCTACAGTATGGCGTCGTCGATGACGGTATCTTGGAGGCCAATCCGTACTACAACTTCGCCGCTCTGCCCAAGAGGCGTAACAAGACCGCGTTGGAGATGCTGGTCATCGAGACCGTGACGTCCTACAACGCACAAAGTGCTGAGATCAAGGCATTGTCTGTGGTCCTTGGTGTGCTTCGAGTCGAGACAGGGGGCCTCGAAGTCGACAACAGCCGCGACACGTATACCTGGTCTCGCCCATGGTTCTCGCCCGTCGATACCGCCCATCGTTCGTATGTTGGCACCGGATTGGTTGGACCGACCAACCCGCACGGCACGAGTGCCAACGATCTGAGCGTCGGCAGCTTCTCGATGTGGCAGGCATTTGGTGGTCCGCCGGCATGTGTTCTTGCTCGGCCGACGGGATGGGGGCGATTCCCTGGGACGGTCTGCGAAGAGACGGTCTTGGCTGGCGCGTTTGTAACCGACGCCACTGGGCTCGTCACTGGGCGGGCGGGTGCGTTCTACCAGCCGCTGGGCTTCTGGCCTGACCGTCTTCTAAGCGTTCGCCGATCAAGCGACGGCACAAACGTGGCCGCCTGGATCCCAAAAGGTCGGAACGTCATCGCGGTCTACGACCCCGTAGTCTCGGCTGCACCTATCGACATGGATCTTTTCTACACCCGCGTGGATGCGGGGGCTCTGCCGGGCTCGTTCACCGGTCTGACTTCGTTCGACGTCACTGATCCGAACACCAATGAGATCTTGGTTGCTGGTGGCAACTTCTTCTCGGCTCTCAACGAGAAGCGTGTCTTGTTCACGGACGTTGGCCTCCTTCCCATGAAGTTCGACATCATGGTCGATAGTGCTGGCAAGGTCTACAAGAGCCCTGACTGTATCTACTGCAACACGACGCTCGACACACTCGGGGCCAGCGCACAGCCGTTCACGATTCAGCCGCGGGCGCCATCGCGGCTGCGTGTGGCGATCTCAAACTACAACGCCGCTTTCATTTCTATCCAGTTTCTCATCTCTGGTAAGGACGAAGTTGGCGGTACTATCAGTGAGACAGTCACATTCACGGGGCCAGCGCCGTTTCCACCGGGTACCTCGTTCCAGGAGGAATCTTTCCAACGCATGTTCACCGAGAACGTGTACGCGGAGACTACGCAGATTCAGGTCATCACACGCAACGGCGATGGCCCGAACACTACGATCACGGTGTTCGCGGAAGGGAGCCCGGAGCGTCCGGGGACGCAAGATGATCTCCTCCTTGCCACCGTACAATGGACAGGGAGCCAGGTGACGGCGGCATATAGCTCCGCACCTGATGCCGCCATCGATCGTCGACTGGTGACCCGTGGGGGCGGCACCAAGGGCCTCTCCACTGCCGGCGGCCTCCTCTGCCAGCCAATGTTGGTCGACACAGTCCTGGGGTACCTGCCGACCAGTACGATTGCATGGGCCACTATCGTAGAGGACTTCAACGAGTCCATGTGGATGGAGTACCCGAACAAGTACATGACCACGGTGACACCGAACCAGCGGCCTGTAGAACTGTCGAACGCGACCTTAGGTGCTCGCTTTGGCTACTTGAGCCGGAAGATCCCGTTTGCCAATGCCCTCTCTTGGACCGGCGGCAGTGATGACGCGGCTTGGTTACGCATGGTACCAAAGTCACAGTTCTCGTTTCCGGCCCGCATGACCGGCTTCGGCATCACCCTCCGACTGTTCCGTACTGTCGGCGCAGACGTGGTGCTCACTGGGACCTTGGGCACAAACCCGTATCCACCCTACCAAGTCAGCTTGGCCGGAGGACCAATTCCAGCAGCTACCTACTACGCGATGAACGTAGAGATCGCAGGTAATGTCGACTTCGCCGAGGCGTTCCAAGGTTTCATCTTCCACGTTCATGCGTGAGGCTAGTGCCTCGGGGTAAGGCCGAGCTTCATGCCTCGCTATGTCCTCATCAACGATTCGCATTCGCTGGTTCACCTGCCAGATCCGTTAAACGGCTCGGTGAAACCACGGTCGAATCTCGTTGTTGACACGCAGGCAACCAACTTCGACACTCCAGCGATGCAGGCCCTTCTGAGGAAGGGTCTGTTACGGATGATCGTCACGGTCGAGACGCCGAGGATTTCAGACCACATAGAAATCCCCGTCGTTGACATGCTCGGCGGAGCCGGGAATCTGACCTGGAAGGGACCGTGGGCAGCCCCAACCTCGTATTCCACGTTCGATGTTGTGCAGTACGGCGGACAGTCGTGGGTCGCCACCGCGCCTAGCACGGGCTCCGTCCCCGCCCTCGGCTCACTTGTCTGGACTCCGCTGTCTGAGTCCTTGATCTGGCGAGGAGCTTGGGTCGCGCTTACCGCTTACGCCGTTTACGATGTTGTGTTCTACGGTGGAGTGTCGTGGGTCGCTCTAGCGCCTAGTACGGGTGTCACGCCTGTCACGGGTCCGTTCTGGGCGCCAATATCCACGCCGGTCACTCCAACATCTTCGGGTTGGAACCGCATTGGTATCGCGTTGATTCCGACCGGCGACCCACGGGTATTCGACGTGCCGGAGATTTTTTACCATGTTGCGGGAGAGTTAACGATCGAGGTTTTTCACCAAAGCGGCGGCGGTGGACGAAGACTTCACCAAACACCTACACCAAGCCCCCTCTTGGGAGACTACATCGTGGTTGAATCTGGCGGCGTAGGCACAGGCTATGATCAGGTGCGGCTGCTGACGTTCACTCCTCACGGATTGATCGCCAACTACCGAGCGGCATGAGCACTCTGTCCTAACGGCACGATCGGTCGGTCTAAGGAGCTAGCTTCATGCCCACGTATCTCGTAAATCGTCTTGACCCTGCCCTGGATGTCCTAGGCACAGTCACTCAGTCGGCTACCAGCACACTAGGTGACGAGCCTAACCAATTTGGTGGTGCCCTCTCAGGCCAGACAGGCGCAGCGGCGAACATCACGGCGTTTGCGTCGCCGTTGGCGACGTTGACGGGCCTGACCGGCATGACGACACAGAGCGTCGGGCGCTTCCTGACAATCTCTGGTGCCGCGACTGGTGCGAACAACGGCACCTTTCTCATCGCCGCGTACATCTCGGCCACGTCGGTTCAGATCGTCAATGCTTCGGCTGTTGCACCTGACGGCAACAACGGTGCGATCACTTGGACCGAGCGCAACTCCTACAGCCTCCAAGATGACCTCAACTTCACCCGTACAGACCGCCGACTCGTCAAGGGTACGACGAACTTCTATGATGCGGTCCCCACCTACCAGCGCCCTACAGCAGTTGGCACTAACGTCCCCGCGAACCTGACCAACATCGCGGCCAAGACGACGGATGCGAAGGCTCTGACTGCGACACGCAAGTTTGCAAGCGCAACCACCGCTACAGGCAACACGGCGATCACAGCTTACAGCACTGGCAACTTTCAGCACGCGACCGCGACTGACCGCACCGGTGTTCCGATCCAAGATGGTGCCGACGCAGCCAATCTCGACGCCTGCTACGTCGAAATCATCGACCCGGTTGATGAACAGGGCCTTGTGGTCCTCGGAGGCGGCAACGCCGGTCAGCGCGTCTACGGCTTCACGCGCGTGGGTACTCCGGTCGCGGCTACGGGTACCATCACCACGGTCGCTGGTGCGAGCTTGGTCGATGGTGAGACGTTCGTCCTGAATGACGGCATCAATGCGGCTGTCACGTTCGAATTTGACAACAACGCTTCGGTGGTACCAACGGCCACATTGCGAGCCGTAGCCTTCACGGCTGGCGACTCGGCTGACACGGTTCGTGACACCATCATCGCCGCGGTGACAGCGGCACCCACTTTGGCGATCTCGGCGGTCAGCGGAGGTGCCGCCACGGTCTCCTTGACCAACGACAACGTCGGTTACTTCGGCAACAAGACGATCACGGAGACCGTCGCCAACGTCGGCTTCGTTGTTGCGGGTATGAGCGGCGGTACAGGCTCGGCGAGCGCGAACAGCGTGGAGGTGAAGTTCTACTCCATCGCGCCGGGTGCTCCGATCTCGACAGCCAACGCCTACACCTGGGAAGCGGGTCAACCGACAACGGTAGACCTCTACTACGGCTACCGTGAGCGCCTGGACAACCTGAGCGACACGGCTCTACGCACGACGTTGACCAACGGCATCGTCGGTGACGCCAGCATCCGCCAGGAGCTTGAAAACCTCCGTGACGTCATCGACACGGGCCTCACCAGCACGGCTACGAGCCTGACTGGTCTGTTGACGAACACGGGTTCTTTCTACGTGTTCAGCAACCTGCCCGACGCCACACCCTCAGTGGTTGAGGCGCTCAACACCATCAACGCTCAGATTGGAATCCGAGACTACACGGGTCCGTACCTGACGGACGGTCAGACCACCACCGCCAGCTTGCAGGCATTGTCCAATGCCATTGCAGCATCGAGCCAGATTCGTGTCATCGAGCGTCTGGCGGCCGACGTCAACGCCGGCACAGCGCATACCTTGCCTGGAGGCAACACCTACGTGCTCGACGGCACGAACAACGGTCTGTATCTCTGGGTCTTCTGGCGTGGTTTGCTCAAGGATCCGGGTCCCGTCGTGGATGGCAACGACTACGAGGAGACGAGCACCACGCAGATCACCCCGTACTCGAAGATCAAGTCCGGGGATCACATCTCCTGGGTCATTTGGTGATGTCTGAGCGGTTGACATGGCGGTCCTGGTCCGGCTACTAGGACTGTCGTGTTCGACCCTCGCGCCACCGACATGACGATGAAGGAGACGACAGCGCCCAGTGATGGGCGCTGTCGTTCTGGTCACGGCTCTGAGGGCATGATGTACCAAGGCAAACCTGTGCGTTGGTTTCGTGTCTCCAGCCGGAAGGCAAAAGCCATAAACGGCGTTTATTGCGAGCCATGTTTGGTTGTCGCCAATTTCATCAAGCAGAAACAGGAGCTACCTGATGGCTGACGAGTATACATCGAACCCGGAAGAGGACCTCATCAAGCTCCGGCGGCGGTTGAACGACGCTCGCGCGGCGGGGGTGTTCGACACGGCTGCTGGTGGCGCAGGCTTCGCCCAGACGACGATGATTCAGCTTGTGAATGAAGCGACTCGTGGCGAGCAGGGCGTCCATCAGGAGATCCAGCGCCTTCAGTCTCAGATCGACCACATGAAGGGCAAGGCGGCAGCCTTCCGTACCATGCGGACGGTCATCTATGCCGTGGTCGACGCCATCATGGCGGCTGGAGAGCGCGCGGCAAAAGAGGCTGAGGACCAAAAAGCCGAGCAGCAGGAAAAGGCCGCGTTCGCGGCGCAGCAAGCGCAGCAGACATCGGCCGCAACACCAGAGATGCCCAAGACACCCTCTGAGGAGACACCTCGGAAGGGCCATGCCAAGGGCAGGAACTGGAATAAGCAAAGATGACATCGTCGATGCTGACATCGTCGATGCTGCGGAGCTAGGAAGCTCCGGCTCCACCGTCTATCGCACGGCTGTTACGGTCGTCTCCACCACCACGGGTACCCGTGTGGTGGTCATCTCGCCTGGTGGGCTGAGGGGTGAAGCCATCCCCAATGACGTCCCCTCTCAAGTTGGGGACAAGGTCACCATCTCCGGCACAGCCGCCGCGGGCACATACACGATCGAGTCCATCACCAACGACACCACGCTGGTCGTGGTTGAGGCCATCGTCACGACAGGTGCTGGTGGAGTTGCGGACTTCAAGTACGCATCCGGTGCCCTCAGCGTCGGTTTCGATCCGACCGGTACACCAACGATCGAGACGACAGTTCAGGAGGCTTTGGAGTACGCGCTCAACAACGCCTCGGGAATCTCGGCTGCCGTTCACAAGACCCTTCGTCAACTGATTCATCTGGCCCACGATGGTCCGTTTGAGGGGTTCACGTCCGGGGCCTATGAGGAGACTCTTCCTGCTGCCAGCCCATTTCCTACCTCAGCGATCTGGTGGACGTCAGCAGCTAAGACGGCAAAGATTGTCGAACAAACTGTCACCTATAACGCCAACAAGACTATCAACACCGACCAGTATAAGGTCTACGATGTAGATGGCGCGACTGTGTTGGCTACGGTTACTGATACATACGTTTATAGCGGAGTCTTCCCGCTTAGCCGTACTCGGGCTGTTGCATGAGCATCAAGTCCCCCGTCTCCGTTCTGTACGACGCCGAGGGCAACGCCGTGGGCGTGATGCAGGACGGCACCATTCGCGCGCTGGCAGTGCGCGACGAAGAGATGTTGAGCGTGTTGCACGACATCAAGGATCTGCTCAAGAAGCTCTTGAAACACGCCGAGATTGTGACCGACGAAGAGGGACTCGAACATGACTGATGTGATCAAGGACGGCACGGGCAAGGGCTACCTGGCCAAGGTCAACTCGAACAACGAGTTGGCTGTCGAGGGCATCGTCGAGAGCAGCTTCCACCGCAACTCGGAAAAGGACATGGGCTTCGTCATCGCCACGCCCATCCTCGCTGTGACCGCAACCGGCGGTCGCGCGCTGCGCGCCGTGCCCACGGACCTGCCCGCGCACATCGCCGGGTTCACGATCGGATGGAACGGCGGCAACACCAACCACAACCGCATGTTGGAGGTCGAGGTCTACTTCGGCGAGGGCGCACCGACCGCCAATCACGTGGCTTTGGCCGCACGCAGTACGATCTCAGGCAGCGTGCGTGTGCCCGCGTTCACCACCTGGCGCTGGGACGGCGTTGGCAACGGCATGACGGGCATGAGCGCGGGCTCGCTCATCATGTCGTGCATCGTCGGTCCCGGCTGCACGTTCGTACCCATCGACGGGATGCTGGCGATCACCCTGGCCTCGGCGATGTCTATCAATCTCAAGGGTGAGGAAGCCGGCAACGCTACGTTCAAGTTCACGGGTTACAGCGAGGAGTTGCCATGAAGATCGAAGACGGCAAAGGAAGCGGGCGGCAAGCATCTGTCGACCACGAACATCGGATCATGACCGACGCGCAGACCACTACCGCCCTGGCCCTGGCCACGATAAAGGGCGATGCGTTCTGGGTGGCCACGGATTTCATCGCGCTCACGACCACGGGCTCGTTCTCGGGCCTGTGCTACCTCAAGAACAGCGGTACTACGCGCAAGCTCACGTTCCACAAGCTGCGCGTCTGCGGGACAAACATCCAGCAAGTCCAGTGGATCAAGAAGCCCAGCACGGGTACGTTGATCTCTGGGGGCACGACCATCACCCCAGAGAACCTCAACTCCGCGTCCAGCGCCAAGTTCCTGGGTACGGCAAAGAAGGGAGCCGACGCGCTGACCGTCACCGACGGCACGTTGTGGTCGCAGATGGTCTGCGAGATCGGACACTGCGAGGAAATACTTGATGGCGCGTTGATCTTGGGACCAGACGACGCCATCGCCGTTGTCACCAAGCCCTCGGTCGCCGGCACCTACTGCGCGGCGTTCCTTGTCTCCTACGGGAACGGCGACGAGTGAGCATCAAGCAGCGCCTACAGGACGGTGAGGGCTCCGGCGTCGAGGCGGGGGTCACGCCGCGTCATGCTCTCAAGGTCGAGGTGCTGCCGTCGTCGAGTAAAAGCATCCCGCCGAGTGAGTTGACCGCGCTCAAGCAACTCCGGGAGTTCTTTGCCAACGGCGGCGGCAGCACGGCCATGGACGTGAACGGCGCTACGACACCCGTGGATTTCAAGATCGCCGCCGATGCCGGCAAGACCAAGTGGATCGACCATGTGCGCATCGTGCTCACGGGCACGAATATGGAGATCGATACCAACGACTTCCGCCGTTTTGGAGCCGCGACGGCCATCAACACACCGCTGACAAACGGCGTGCTGTTTTTCACCCAGCAGGGCGGGATCGAGACGCAGATTTTCGCGGAGCCCGTCAAGTACCTCGGTGACTTCTTCTTCTACGCCGACGAGCACCTGGCCATCAAAAACTCTGTGAGCGCCAGCGACGACTTCGTGAGCTTCGACTTCAACTTCCCAACACCTATAGTCCTGCCGGAGGGCAGTGAGGACGCACTGGTGATCCGAGTTCGTGACAACCTCACAGCGCTCCTGAGCTTCCAAGCCGTCGCGCGTGGCTACCAGGAGCTAACGTGATCGACTTCGGCTCGACTCCACGGCGACAGGGGTACTGGTCATGGTTCAAGCCCATGATCGCCGATAAGAGCTTCGTCGTGCAGTACGAGGAGGACGGCGAAGTCTACTTGGTGTACGGCTACGATCCTCCCGAAGTCTGCTCGTGTCTGATCTGGAAGGGCGTCTTGCCCCAGGGCGTCGTCGCCGATGGCTACAGCCAGGTGCAGAACGACGCCGACAAGGCCGACTTCGAGGCCAACTTCAAGCCCTACGCCAACCGCAGCATCGACGACATCCCCTCGAAGGTCATCGCCACGGCCGTCAAGAACGGCACGAGTGCGAATCTCGCGGTCGACGGCAGTGTGACACCCGTGGTCTTCGAGTACCAGCCGCCAGCCAGCCACGAGATCGAGATCACGCAACTGAGCCTGTTGTTCGAGGGCACGGCCATGGCCTTCGGCAACAAGTTTGTGCTCAACACCCTGTCCACTTTGACCAACGGTCTGCTGCTGGAGTGCAAGGCCGCTGACCTCGCCTTCACTTGGCAGAACGCGAAGCGCACGCGCGATGTCATCGAGATCGCCAAGGACTTCAGCATCGTCACGGGCACGGTCAACTTCATGCGCGCCAATATCCACTTGCCACGCAGTCTGCGTTTGGCGCGCGCGGGCACCTACGCGCAGCCCGACTACCTGCGGCTGACGGTGCGCGACAACCTCGTGTCCTTCGCCTTCGCCGAAGCCTTCCTCCAGGGGACCAAGATATGAGCGGCGTCAGTCATCTTGGGCAGACAGCCGATGGCGTGCCGGTCATGGCGCCCACGTTCTTGCACGCCAGCGCCCAGGCTCGTCTGGAGGGCTACGCTCTGGAGTGCGCGCCCGGCACCACGACGATCCTCGACGTGGAGGCCACGACGCAGATCCTCGTGCAAGGCGGTCAGTTCTGGGTGCAGGACTGCGCGCGTGGCGACAAGGCCCACTTCAGCGTCGTCGACAAGAACGATGTCATGGGCCTGCACACGCTCTACGGCTACCCGCTTGGTACTCCGATCGAGTTGGTGCGCTACGTCAAAGACTACAGGCTGCCGACGACTGCGCTCTGGAAAGAGGACATCATCATGCCCACGGTCGCGCCCATCGCCACGGGTCTGTTCATGCGCACGACCTATGAGGCCGTCGCAGGCGGCACGACTCGTTACATGGGCGTGCTCTATCGTTGGTACATCGGGAGTTGATCATGCACATCGACACCTACGTCGCCATCGTCGACACCTGCATCCTTATACTGCTGTGCGCGTGGTCGCTGGCCGATCGCTGCAACTGGTACTTCCGCGACAAGGACAAGTGACCATGCCCGAAGACAAGAAGATCACCATCGTCGAGGTCAAGACCGACGGCACGCAGACCGAGAGCGTCGAGGCGCCCAAGGCCAAGGTCAAGGCCGCCGCGCTCGGGCTCTCGCCCGAGGACGTGGAGCGCGCGATCAAAGAAAAGCAAAAACGATGACCCAACGAGAGTTTTGGCTTCATGCGTCAGTAGTCGGGATAATGATGGCTGTTCTCCTTGTAGCCAAATGGTGCGGATAACGGTATGCCCCAGGTTCATCCAGAAGCCTATACAGCATTGGTAACCGAGAGGTCTGATGCTCTGGCCATCCTCCGTAGTCGCCTTGATAGCGATGGGAGGCTAACCTACGATGCTGACCTGCTGCTCAACGCCCTTCAGCAAGCTGTTGACGCCGCACATGAATACAAGCAACGACTCAACGAAGTCAGCCGTAGCCTTCGAGACCATGCACGTGGATTAGACGACGCCGCTAGACAAGCGGAAGCTATGCGACATGTGCTTGAACGTGGCGGCACTTATCGAATGGCTGCTGAACGCGACGCCACTGACAAACTCTGGCCTCAAAGCGATCCGACGTTAGCTCCTGTCTTGAGAGAAGACGTGGACGAGGAGACGAGCCGTTGACGACGACCAAACTCACCCGCGCTCACCCAGATGATGATTTGTGGTGGCTTGTCCTATCCGGCTCCGGGATGAAGCTTTATGTCTTTCTGGGAGCACTACTCGCGCTCGTACAGTTGGGCTACCGGTTCCGCGGCGTCACCGGCACTTCTGGCGGCGCAGTCGTTGCGGCCGTGCTCGGGCGCTTCTGGGATCCCGCCAAACCCGAAGAATCTGTGAAGGCCATGATTGAAGTGGCTAGAAACATTCAGCCAGCCAAGGTCTTGAGCCTCCGCTGGGCGTTTTGGGAGTGGATGCTCAGTAAGATGTTCCACCAAGGGCCGAAGGGTGTCTTCAAGACGCACAAGCTGCTTGCCGAATTCCGAAAGCAGATGCCTGCCACCATAGGAGACTGCAAGCTCCCTATCCGGGTCTGCTCCTATCAGGTGAACCTCAAAAGCCCCGTGCCTGTCCTGTTCACAGACCCCAAAACCGATCTACCCCTAGCCGCGCTTGGCTCCATGAATCTTCCCGTGTTCGACCCCACCATCTATGACGGTGCTATGCTCCAAGACGGTGGTTGGGTGCGTAACTTCAACATCCCCGACAACGAGAAGAAGGTCATTGGTCTCTACTTTGGGGGAGCAGAGGAAGGCCCAGTGGAGGGCGTAGAGAAAAACCCGGAGAAGCTCTCGGCTGTCTCCGATAACATCGACCTTCTGTCGCGGGTCATCTTCGGTGTTATTGATGACAACATGCGACGTTCCATCGAGGAGGCTGAGGAGGAGGGCGTGGACCTGAAGAAGATCACTCTCACCACCTCTCTTGACGGGTTCGACTTCTTTGCCTCTAAAGAGAAAATCGAGAAGGCCATCGTCGACGGGTTCGAGAGCGTGATGGCTCACGTCGTTTCAGCCTGACGCAACGCATCCTAGGTGGTGACCAATGGTGGTCCAGGAGGCTCCATGAAGAAGCTCATTATGGTTCTTGTGTTGGTTGGTGCGTGTCAGTCGAAACCTGCGGCTGTGGATGCTGGTGCGCCGGCTAGCGCTGCTCCGGTGGCGCCGGCACCTGCTACTGATGCTGGTGCGCCGGTAGCGCCGACGCCGAAGTGACCTCAAAACAGTAGTCGAGAGGTGGCCCCGGTAACACCGGGGCTTTCTCTTTCAGTGGGCCTAGCGTACACCAGAAGCCGAGGTCATGATGCCGCAGCCGACGCCGCCGAAGATGGGTCCGAAGACAGGTTATGGACGCCCAGGGTTCACGCCACCGAAGCCTGGACCTGCGTCTCAGGTCGAGGTCGAGCGATTCGATCCGGTGAGCCTGAAGCCGCCTGCGGCGCCGAGGGCCGGGTCTGAAGCCGATCTCCTGGCCAACGCCGAGCCCATCGACCACCGGGCGCCAATGTCCAGCATGGCTCCGCCTCCAAAGCCGGCTGAAACACCGCCAGAGCCGCCAGAGCCGATGAAGGAACCGCTTGAGACGTTGGTCCCCGACAGCCTCATCGCCAAACTGGAGGCCCGGTTCGGGATCCACCCCGAGGAGTTTCACGAGGCAGTATTGGAGGCCAAGGGCCAGAAGCTGAGCGTGGCGTTTCGGCTCCCGGTCTATGACGACTACATCTGGTCGATGGCCGTCATCGAGCGCAAGCTTTTGAACATGGAGGACGCCTCACTGCTTCAGACCGACGCACAACGCAACAACATGATGACACACCTGGTCGCTTGCCGAGCGACCGTGAAGATCGAGGGCGAGTGGCTCTGGCAGATGCTCGGGCGGGAGGCGGAGATTCGGTCTGTGGTGCCGGGCTGGGACGGCAAGACCTGGGATGCCATCCCCGACTTCATCCGCGGCACGATGGCGACAGCCCTCTACGAGCTATTCCGTAAGCGTTTGCACGCAGATCTGTTGTTTGAGCTTGAGAAGGCCGTGAAGGACGCCGAGATGACGGCTCGTCCGAAGGCTGACGACGCCCCACCGGACCCTTCTTCAGCGGCCTGAGGGCCGCGCGACGAGACGCCTTTATCTCGTCGGCTCAGGTCGCGTTCCATTATGGCGGGTACTCTTTGAAAGAGGCCCTGGCACTCAGCCGGGATGAGCGCGAGCTACTCCTAGCTGTGGCTGTGACCGAACAGGATCGGATCTGGGACCGCTTCGAGGCCGGCATGGGCATCACCTGGGACATCGCCACGCTGGCCGGCATAGAGCCAGACAGAGGCGGCAAGGACGGCAAGCCGCAGAAGCTGCCGTCGCAGGTGAAGATTCCGATGCTGATGGCGGTGGCGCCGGAATTCTTCAAGGCTATCAGCGACTCCTACAAGGGCAAATACAAGGCGATGCTGGAGGCGCAACGGATCAGTGGACGTGGTCCTGTGGTCGATCTCGGCACTCTGAGTCCAGTGCAGGCGCGCGAGTTCTACAAGCGCATCGGCAGCATGGTTGCAGCAACGCCGCCATCTGCTGAACCTCCTGCTGAGGAGTAGTGCTGAGTGCCGTCGGTAACAGACTTTCTTGGTGGGAAGTCGACAGAAGCCGCCGGGTCGGCTGTTGATGCTTTGGAGGACGTGGGCAAGGCCGCCGAAGGGCTCGGCAAGGTCTTCACCAAGAGCGTTGGTGCTCCGCTTCGGGCGCTGGAAGCCCAGCTAAAGCAAAACATCAAGGACATCGACAAGGCGCGCAGGCGCGGTGCCATCTCGGCACGCGAGGCAACCGCCCAGACCAAGAGCATGAATGACGCTCTTGAGCGGGTCAACAAGACCGCCGAGGAAGTGGCGAAAGGGAACGTCACCGGAGCCAAGGCCGCGAAGGCACTGAACAAGGAGATCACAAGATCCAACAAGCTCCTCAAGGAGGAGAACAAGCTCACGCGGGCTCGTCTCAAGGGTGAGACGGCTCTGTTCCAGTCCATGAAGCAGCGTGGCAAACGCGCAGTCGAGGCAGCGCGCTTCGAGTTGAAGCCTGGGCGGCTAGCGACTGGTGAATCGAAGGTCGTCAAAGGTGCTGGCGCTGCTGGGCAGAAGTTCGCAGACGTCCTACCTGGTTCTCAAGGACTTGGTCCTAGCGGTTTCGGTGGTGGGGCAATGGGTGCCCTCGGCGCGACGCCTTGGGGCGCAGTCCTTGGCGCTATACTCAAGGTTGGGTCTGCTGTTGCCAACAAGAACCGTGAAGCCGCCATCGCGGTCACCCAGCGTTTCCTCAACTACGGCATCAAGTCCCAGACCGGGCTCGCAGGCCAAGTCGACCAGGTCAAGGACGCTTTTGTAAAGGCCGGTGAAGCAACACTGAAGTTCAACGGTGACTTGGAGGCTACCCAATCCGTGATGACCCAGATCTGGACCCAGACTGGGGCTGAGGTCAAGGATGTCGGGAACAGCATTGCCCTTTTAGAGGAGATGCGCTTTATTGGCCTTGGCTCCATCGACGAACTCGCTGACAACGCTATCAAACGCATGAACCAGACCGGTATGTCGTTTCATGATGCCGCGATGGAAATGAAGGCCCTCGCCCTTCAGGCTCAAGCCCTTAGTTTCGAGGGCGGTGAGAACGTCGTTCAGATGGACGACTTCTACAAGGGCGTACAGGAGTTGTCCGAGGGCATCGAGAGTATGAACGTGAACCAGATCGCTCTCGGTAAGAGCTTCAGCACCAACCTCAAGATCGGCAAGAAGCTTGGCCTCACCTACGAGCGTAACATCGCAGCCGCCAAGGGCCTGACCCGAGCACTCACGGACAACTACGATGAGGGCTTCGCCACGTTGGAAGTGAATGAAGACCTGGCCGCCGCCATGCAATCGAAGACCGCGACTGGAGAATTGACCCAGGTCGCCAAGGACGCAGCGAAGATCGCCGAGGATTTGGACCGCGGTTTCATCACTCAAGACCGGGCTGCCGAGATGCTGAAGGAGATTGGCGGCACCACCGATGAGCGGGTCATCCAGGAGCGCATCCGGCGTGCCGCTGAGAGCGGCAC
Organism: uncultured Bacteriovoracaceae bacterium; assembly: GCA_964364175.1. Classification (GTDB taxonomy): domain Bacteria; phylum Bdellovibrionota; class UBA1018; order UBA1018; family UBA1018; genus CAYILR01. Next base: position 5,114 of record CAYILR010000045.1, on the reverse strand, counting down.
TGTGCTTCCCATGCTTGAGGCCCGATTGGGCAAGCTCACCTTCGACCAGCTTCAGGTGTTCAAGGACATCCAGGCGCGGGTCAGCGCCGGAGAAGACCTCTCGAAAATCCTACCAACTCTAAGCGCCAAGGACCGGGAGACCTACAAGAGCGCCGTGGACAAGGCGGCGGAGAAACAGCTTGACCCGGCGAAGGCCGCGAACCTGTTGCTCGATAAGATCCTAGTGACATTGTCTGAAGTCCTCCCCGACATGCTGTCAGCGCTAACCACCACATTGAAAGGCATTGGTACAGCCGTCGAGTGGATAGGGAAAAAGTTAGGTTGGGATGAAGCGGGCCGGAAGAAGGCCGCAGCAGCAGAAAGCACAGCCCTAGAGACCACCGGTGGCAAAGACATCCTGCTCCGAAAGATCAAGACCAACATCGGTATGGCTGCCACTTCGATGTCCAACGAAGAGTTGATGGAGAGGTTCGCTGCGGACAAAGGTCTGCGTGCCAAGGTGGGCTCTCTCACGGAAAGCATGAAGGCTGGACTGACCGAAGAGCTTGGTGCTGAGAAAGGGACTCAAGTATTCCAGTTGGCGGAGGCCGAGACGAAGATTCGGAAGCGAGAGCGCGCAAAGGCTAAGCAATCTCTTGAGGGGGAGGAGGAAGTCGTTGAGAGCCGCACCGGAGCGAACGGGACGGGAGAGGACCTTGTGAGAAGAAAAGATCCTAATCGTGCGAGAGAAGCTGTGAAGATGAGCAACAGAATCAAGAACACTACAGTGGTTATGGGTCCACAACCACCGATTCGGTGACGTAGCTGTCGACTCCCAGAGACTTTTGAGATACGGTCCCCTCCAATGACGGTTCGAGCAAAATCAGAACTGAGCCGAGCGCTCTCTGGTGCGACGAAGGTCAAGGCCCTCATGGCCAAGTCCAACGTTGTGGGTGAGCTTCAGGTGCAGGTCGTCGGTCACGAGGGCAAACTCACCACGGTGTTCATCCCCTCCTCGGCAGGTCGCCCGGAACCTCGTCTCGTGAACCTCCTCGACTCCGCCACAGCAGCAGAGTGGAAGAGGAGCCGGTCTCTGTTGGCCGCGGTCAGAGCCGGGCATCTCACCGTGACCTTGGTGAAGGAATAACGGCATTCCCTGGACCGACAAAGCATCCTCTACTGAAAGGACTACCTCCATGAAGATCAGAGTCGCCAACTTGTCCTCGAACCTACTGGTGGTGCCGTCACCTCTCAATCTGACCCTCACTGGAGGCAAGAGCGTTGTCGCGGTGCTCAAGGAGCAGGATTGGAAGGCGGTCCAGACGAGCCCGGCTGTCCAGCGCCTCCTCCAGGCCAAGATGCTGGCCTTGGTGGTCGAGGAAGCACCAGTGGTACCGGCCGCTCCAGCCCAGGCTGCTTCGCCGGAGCCGGAGCCGCCTAAGGGCGAGTCTGAGCCGCCGGCATCGGCATCGGCACCTGAATCTTCTGTGACCAAAGAGGCTGTAACTGAAGAAGTCGCTGGAGAAGTCGCTGAGGACGATGTCGCAAAGAAGAAGACAAAGAAGCAGAAGCCGGCCAAGGGCTGGTGAGTAACCGGTGGCGCTGCCTACCGATGCTCGCAAGCAACGGGCATTGCGCCAGGAAGTCAAGGTCCCGTGCTTTGTCTGCGGGGTACTGGAGCCCCTCGCCACCGCACAAGACCATCACCGAAAGCCTCAAGCTTTCGGTGGTACGGATGATCAAGCCAACCGGGTTTGGTTGTGCGCCTCGTGCCACGCGAGGTTGCACCGATTGCAGGGGTTCCTGGTCAAAGGCAACACGGCCTCGGCCTACGACCTCTGCACCTCGATCTTCTCTCAGAACGCAAAGGCCCGTGGGAACCTATGGACTCTAGCGAACGAAGCGGCAGAAGCAGAACGGGAAGTAGGCGAGTCGTTCGCCCTACACAAGACCCAGCAGACTGTGAGCATCAAGATCGACATCGACGTGTGGGCGGCGATCAAGGAAGCGGCGAGCGAACACAAAATGTCAGCCAGCAAGTACGCAGCCGAGCTTCTGCGAAAGGCAACAAAGGGTTGAATGGTTCTGATGGCCTGCTACGCAAAGCCCTGGAACGTCTCGTAGGTGCGCTCACAGACCAAGAAGTCAAGAGTAACCGGATAGAGATGGTCGAGGAGGCTTTGCTGTCTGCACGCCTCGCCCTTGACAAGGGAATTATGGACGAGGCAGAACATCAAGCGTTCTTGAACGCGATGGAGTCTTTGGGGCTTCAACTCCTGATTGATTCGATGGACCGCCAGGACTTGGCCCTCTATCGCGCCAAGGTCACGTTCTCCGACGACGCCGAGAACGCCGCTTGTGTTGTCGTCACCACGCATCCCGTGTTGGCGCCGCTGTTGGACAGGCACGTCGAACAGATGGTGGAGCGGCACCACCCAGACAAGCCGAAGACTTCCTACGACGTGAACTGAGGCCGGCTCAGCCACCCCAAATCACATCCGGCAAGTAAATGTAGACCTGCTTGCGCTTGTCCTTGTCGGCGTTGAGAACTAGCGCCGACAAGTCCCCATCCAGTCGCCACTTCTCCGCCGAGTCGTATTCATCAACTGTGGCGTGCGTGGCCAGGATGATTGTGCGGTGGATCTTGTCTCGCGTCCCAGGATAGACGTCCACGGTCGCCGTTTCCGTGGCTGGGTGGAGCTTCACCAAGATTTTCTTTGTCTTGATGAGCCGGTCCAACCATTCGGCTTCAACGATGTGTAGGTCGCGAGCCAGCGCTTTGCGCAGCGCCTTGTCTACGATGGGAGGGGGCTCCCGGTCCTTAGCCGGCTCGAACACCCGTTTGCCCTCTCGTTCCAAGAACACCTTGTAGTTTGGGGAACCGCGTGGCCCCACCACCTGGAGGTGCATCCGGTCCTCCTCGCGTGAGTAGAAGCCCCAGTCAAGCTTCGCTACCCCGTCGAGGATGGTGGCCATTGCCACGATTTCGGTTGGCATGTTGCCATCGTAACCACAAGGTTACACCATGTCAACCATGGTACAAGGCTTTCAGCCTTCAGCGGCGGTCAGGAGCCCGTCGCCTTTCTTCGCGTCGCGCAGGATAGCGGACAGAGCCATCCAGGCGAGCATGGAGGCCACCTGGTCATCGACGTCGGCCTCAGACAGCCCAAGCTCAGCAGCCTTGGCCGCAGAGCGTTCCAGGAGGTCTGCTGCGGTCCGGATCCAGGTGCCAGACGCTTTGCCATCCCGGAGCCACTCCTTGGCCATTGGGTTCTTGGCGAGGTTGATAGCGCGGCGCAAGATCTTGTTCGCCCGCGCCTTGTCCGCGTCGAGGAGGACGTCGGAGGCGGTCAGAAGTTCGACGGTTTCCTCGACAGCGGCCTGGACGCGAGTCAGGAGCTTGAGGCGAGACATGGCCTCGGCGGCTAGGTTGCGCATCAGAACGCCATCTTGATCTGGTCGGCAACGTCCTTGCCGTACTTCTTCTCGGCTTCTTCCCAGAGGCTCTTGAGAAGCCAGAACCGGAACTGGCTCACCTCGGAAGGCATGGAACCCATGGCATCGTGGATCATCTGGACGCCTTTGGTGGCTTTTAGCGCCCTCTTGCTGCCCAACCACTTCGCAAGCTCGATGACGGCTTCCGTGTGGTAGTTCCGGTCCGTCATCTCGGCGAGCTTCTCGACGATGGCATCAACGTCGGGCGGGGGCTTCCCGGCGGCCTCCAGCTTCCGAGCAGCAGCACGAAGGGTGATGGCAATTTGATTCTTGTTCATGCTTCACTCGTTCCAGACGATGATGCGGCCGTCCTTCAAGACGGTGGTGCGCGAGTCCATGAGCGCGTCAGAGCCGAACTTCTCGGCGTCGAAGTAGGCCACCAACGACTTGGCGGTCAACAACTCCTCGTCGATGAGGTATTGGGCGTAGTCCTTCTCGTCCTCGCGCACCGAGCCGGACCAGTGCAGGTTCTCCAGGGCGTCCTTGATGTCCTCGACATCAGGCTTGGATTGCACGTCGTTGACGCGCATCCACGCCGCCTGCACCTGGTCTGGGTCGCCGTGGTCGTCCATCACCTCACCGAGCGCGATGGTGTTCTTGATGGTCCAATCGAAGCTCTCCATCGCGTTGGAGTCGAGATCGCCGAAGTCGATCACTTCGAGCTTCACGTCGGAGTCGCTTGGGGCGATGTCTTCACCAAGCTCGTCGCTCAGTTGAGACTCGACCGAGCCGTCCAAGGACAGGTCGAACTTCTTGTCCCCAGCCTTGACGCTGATGACCGGTGTGTTGCGTGCCATGATGAACCTCAGTGGTGGAAGACGAACGGAGCGCCGTTCACATAGTAGATGTCGTTTTCCATCATCAGGTCACGCGCGAGCATGTCCATGTCGATGTACCACTCGATGTTCTTGATGTTCTCCTGGCCGAGGTCATCGACAAGCTGCTGCCCGTACTCCGCCTCGGAGTCGTAGATGGAGTAGCCGTTCTCCAGCATCTTCTCGGCGTCGTCGGCGTCGTGGCTCTCCTCGAAGGCGGCCTGGACGATCTCGGCTTCGTGGTCTTCGAGAAGCTTGGCGACCTTGGCGATGGTTTCCACGCCGGGGTACTCGCCCAGGTTCGGGAACTCGTCGTAGTCCGAGACCATCCACTCTTCGGCGCTGGGCTCCTGCTTCTTGGCTTTGGCGACGACGGTGTCGACCTGCTCTTGAAGCTCGTCCTCGTCGGACGACGGCTCGATCCACTCCCCGAGCGCGGGGGCCAGGACGAGGCCGATGAAGATCTGGGGGCTGGAAGCGGCCTTCACGGGCTTGCCCTTGGAAGCCCTCGTAGGAGGGTCCAGGGCCTGGGCTGCGGCCTTCAGGGCCTTGACAACGCGGTCTTTGGTCATGGACTCACCTACCTGTTCACAGGGTGAGTAGCACGACCAGAACACGCCTCAAATCCTTTCAGGTGGCATCGTCACTGACGACACGGGACTTGTTGTCTGTGTCCTGCTGTTCTTTTCGACGTCGACGTCGACGCAGGAGCTTCTTGTTCTCCGCCGTCTTCGGCTCGTATACGAGCGATCTCGTCGGCAAAGGCGCGCACTAGGCATTCGTTCCTTCAACCTTGAGTTAACAAGCTTGAACACGATTCTCGTT
>CAYILR010000044.1:0-37381 GCA_964364175.1 uncultured Bacteriovoracaceae bacterium | reverse complement strand
CTCTGCGGACTCGGGTTTTTCTCGTGATTGTGGGTTTTACTGCGTCTAACATCGTGGCTCCTTTTTATCATAGTTGGTCTTCCTTTTCAGGAAACCAGGAGCCATGTTGAAATCATTGAATTTTTACACCAAATCGACGTAAAAACCTATCTTAAATTATTACCCTAACTCTGTCGATCGAGCCCGGACAGGACACCCACCCAGGAAAAGGCACACAAGTACGCCTCTCTATCCCGCGATCCCCCACTCCACCCTGGTTCGTTTCTCAAATTGAACTTCAACCCGGCACCCGAATCGTAGTTTTTGACGACGACGAATCGATCCACCAGGTCTGGAACTCCAGATTCGCACCTCTGCAACCCATTCACTTTTATACACCCGGACCATTAACCGACTGCGTGACCCATCCCGACTTCAAAATCGAGAATCACCTCTTCCTAGTCGACTACGAAATCCAAGGTTACAACCAAAACGGCATCGAACTAATCAAGGGCCTGGGCATCCAATCTCGATCGATTCTCGTTACTAGCCACCACGAAGATCCTCAGGTCACCGAAGAATGCCGACGGCATGGCATCCGCCTTCTGCCCAAGAGCCTAGCTGGATGGGTGCCAATTCTCCGTAAATCATCCTGACTCACCAAACACACGCCTCAGTCCCTCTTGCCAATGCAATGCTAGACAAGCGCCTATCTTTTTCTCAGACGGGTCCCTAGACCAAATATGAGCTTCGGCCTTCTTGGGCCAACTCTCCAAAAACCGCCCCAAAGCCGTTGCCTGCTCATCTCTGACGGATTGAGTGGATTTAATTTCAACCAACAAATCAGGAAGTCCTGGTCGCTCGATAATCAAATCAATTTCAGCATCATCTTTTGTTCTGAGATAAGAGAAGCGGTAATCAAGTTTGTGATAATCATTCAGCCAGTGTGCCTCCAAGACCAGCCGATGCTCAAACGCCTTTCCATACGCGTACCCTTCTTCGATCGGTAGATTGAGTTTCTGTTCCAGCGCACGCTTCACACCCGTATCCAATAGATAAAATTTAGGCGACTGACGCTGTCTCTTTCGAACAGAGCGATGAAACGGATTCAGATGAAATCCGACCAGGGTGTCATCTAAAATCTGAAAAAAAGACTTTACTGTTTTGTCATCGACCCCAATATCGTTGGCTATTTTCTTGTAGTTGATGATGTCCCCATTTTGCTGAGCCACAATTGGCAAAAAATCACGGAACGGATCGAGCTTTCGAACAATTTGTTCAGCTACGATTTCTTCTTTCAAATAAGTTTGAACGTAGGATCTGAGATAGTCTTTTTTTGCCGATTCATCAGAACCAAATTCTAAAATTTTTGGCAGGCTTCCCCAACGCAAAACATGATCTAGATCAAACGCTTGACCTAGCTCCAAAAAACTAAATGGATACATGTGATAGGTAAATGCGCGTCCGCCTAGTAGATTTGCGGCTCCCCTCTTGAGTTTTCGTGCACTGGATCCCGTCAAAACAAACAATGCACTTCGTTTTTCAATCTCCATGTGAACACGGTCCAATAACTTAGGGAGCTTTTGAACCTCATCTATCACTACCCAGTCGAATTTTCCGCTCTCCAACTGCCTCGTCAACTCACTGAGGTTCTTTCGATATAACTCGACCTGTTCATCCTGCAGGAGGTTGATCCAAAGCGTTCTTGGGGAAACAAAGCACTGCTGCAACCAAGTAGTTTTGCCCGTGCCTCGTGCCCCAAATACAAAAAAACTATTGTTTTTATTGGTTTTTATTATTCGACCGACCATATTCCGATATTGTACGCCGATTTCGGAGTATGGTCAACTTACTAATGGGTAACGATTGCCGTTGCTGACTCAACCACAACCGCTGCCGCGGTGACAGCTGCTACTGTCGCTGCCGTCTGCTGCTGGGCCTGCTGCGTCTGAGCATGTGCTGCCGCCGTAGAAGTCGCCAGATCCTGCGCGTTCTGCGGCATTTTGGCCTGACGCTCAACATCGACGTAGGTATAGCCGTGCAAAATCTCCTCGTAGAAATTCTGCATCTCGACGCCCTCACGAGGTTTGATCACACCTTCGCGAACTTTGGCTTCGATTTGTTCTTTGACCTTTTTCTCGAGGTCGGTCGCGCTGTACTGAATCCACGACAAAACGCCTGCGATGTTGTGACCGCGGATGACTTCTTCAATGTAATATCCGCCAGGCTCAGTCTCATCTAAGAACACGTGAACTTCGTTCACACGGCCGAAGAGATTGTGCAAATCGCCCATGATGTCCTGATAAGCGCCGGTCAAAAAGAAGCCCAAGTAGTAAGGCTCACCTGGCTTCAATTGATGCAATGGAATGGTGTCTTTGACGTCTTGCAGATCGATGAACTTGGAAACTTTTCCGTCCGAATCGCAGGTAATATCTACGAGGCTTGCGGAACGAACTGGCTCCTCGTCATGTCTGTGAAGCGGAATCACAGGGAAGAGTTGCTGAATCGCCCAGTGGTCTGGAAGCGATTGGAAAATCGAGAAGTTGCACATGTACTGATCGGCCAATTGCTTGCCGAGCGCTTCGACTTCGTCTGGAACATACTTGAGACCAGCGACGTTCTTGTAGATGACTTTGCAAATCTGCCAGAAAAGATGCTCAATCTTGGCCTTGTCTTCGAGAGACAAGAAGCCGAGTTTGAACATGCTGAGCGCTTCTTCTTTGCGTTGAACCGCATCGTGGAAATGCTCGAGCAAGTTTTTGTTGGTCAAGTGCTTGGTCAGGTAACGCATCTCTTTGACGACCGAATGCTCGTCCGCAGACTCTTGCAATGCGTTCGGAGTCTCACCGACTTCGATGCTTCCGAAAACGTTCACGACCAAAACTGAGTGATGCGCCACAATCGCGCGACCGCTCTCGGTGACGATTCCGGGTTCTGGCACTTGCTCGGCTTGGCAAATTTCTTGAACAGAATAAACGACGTCGTTGACGTACTCACTCAAAGAATAGTTCATCGAGCTATCGAAACTGGTGCGTGAACCGTCGTAGTCGACACCCAACCCACCGCCAACGTCCAGATACTCGAGGTTCAAGCCCATTTTGCGAAGCTTGGAATAAATTCTGGAACCTTCTTTGACTGCGTCTTTGACAGTTTTGATGTCGGTGATTTGTGAACCGACGTGGAAGTGTAGGAGTTTGAAGCTGTCTGTGAGATTTTCACGTTTGAGAACTTGGACTGCTTCGAGAATCTCTGGAGTCGTCAAGCCGAACTTGGCGAATTCTCCACCGCTCGACTCCCACTTGCCGCTACCTTTGGAATAAAGCTTACAGCGAATTCCGATCAGCGGAGTGACGTTCATCTCGCGTGCTACGGAGATGATTTGATAAAGCTCGGATAATTTTTCAACAACGATAATGACTTTTTTGCCCAGGCGAACTCCGCCCAGAGCAATCTTGATCATGGCGTAGTCTTTGTAGCCGTTGCAGATGATCAGAGCATCGGGAGACAGATTCATTGCGCTAACCGCAACCAACTCAGCCTTCGAACCCGCTTCCAATCCGTAATCGTACTGGCGGCCAGCGTCGATGATCTCTTCGACCACTTCGCGCATTTGGTTGACTTTGATGGGATAAACGCCGGTGTATCGGCCTTTGTAACCGCTCTCTGCAATGGTTTTACGGAAAGCCTCATTCAGAGTGATCACACGGTGGCGGATGATATCTTGAAAGCGAATCACAACGGGCAAACCCATGTTCTGCTCGCGGACTTCCTGAATCACGCTCATCAGATCAATCCCTGGACCTTCGCCTCGGCGGGGGTGCACGGTCACGTTGCCGCTTGGGTTGATGCTGAAATACTGGTCGCCCCAGTTTTCAATATTATACTGTTTGAGTGAATCGGATACGGACCAGCTTTTCATCGTCATGAGCTAATACCATTATGCGTACATCTATGGCAAAAAGAAAATCTTATTCAGCGCAGGACTGTAAGCCGGGTTCTGTCTTCTTCCAAGATTTCTCTCGGTCGGAGATGACCATTCCTCTAGGGCCGCGATTGCTCGCGAGCCTCATCAGCAACCAACCCGAAGGCAACCGGCCAAGCGAGCCTGCATCCTTCCTATTCGATTTTGCTCCAGACAGGGTTTGCCAAAGCCATTTTTGTCACCAAAAATGCGGTGAGCTCTTACCTCACCGTTTCGCCCTTACCTGAGGCGTTTTCACGCTCCAGGCGGTTTGTTTTCTGTTGCACTATCCGTCGCCAGATCCTCACGAACCTGACGCCTGGTCGTTAACCAGTGTCTTGCTTTGCGGAGCCCGGACTTTCCTCCCGCGGGTCCTTTCGGAACACCGCCAGCGATCACCCGTCCTGCGCTGAAAGCCGGACTATACATTAAAATTGTATAATTACATACTGCTGAAACGACAATTTTACTAACGAACACAGCGGAAAGGCTGGGTCCCTTCGGAGCCTGAGGAATACCCGATGTACACATCTCCTGTAGCGCAACATATTGCAGGCCCTTCTACCCGCCCCTCCCTTGTCTTTGCTTAACGCGTCATGAACAACACAGTTTTTTTAGATTGACTGAGTGTTTCTTTACACGTATAATATACGTGTATGCATAAAAAGCTAACAATTACGATAGATGAGGCGGTGTACAAGGGACTACACAAAGAGATTGGGGCTCGAAAGATCAGTCAGTTCATTGAGGATCTCGCTCGTCCTCATGTAGTAAAAAAAGAACTCGCTGAAGCTTATGCAGAAATGGCAAGAAATGAATCCGCTGAAAAAGAGGCTCTTGAGTGGTCCGAAGGTACTTTGGGAGACTTTGAAGAGTGAAGAGGGGCGAGGTCTATTGGATCGATTTCAGCTCAACTCAAGGCGGCGAAATTCGAAAGATGCGACCTGCGGTGATCGTCAGCAATAACCATTCCAATCGATCTTTGAACCGTGTGCAAGTGATCCCTCTTTCTACTCAAATCGAAAAGATTTTCCCATGTGAAGCACTCGTTGTAGTCAATAAAAAGCAATCCAAAGCTATGGCCGATCAGATCGCAACCATTTCTAAAGAACGTCTCAAAAATAAATTAGGCAAACTGTCAGAAGAGCATATGTCAGCTGTAGATCGAGTGATTTGTATTCAGCTGGATTTATGACAATCTCCTTGGATCTCTATGACCACGATCAATTCAAAGACCTGATTCAGATCGTGTCTGATTCGCTTTCGCGCAGGCGATCACTTAAAAATTTCAGAGAACGAGGCTTTCTTGTTGAAAGACGCCGCCACTAGAAAACTCTATGCGAGCGAGTACAAGAAAACTGCCTCGCTGTACTACAAAGGCCAAGTTCCGTTTGAGGATATTTTGGATCGGATTCAACAGCACACCGGGACCGTGCTGCCGGGCTGAGTTTCAGTCTGGTTGGCTGAATAAACCAGAGCGACAAGTAGAGCTTATTTTTTAATTATCTTGCAAAAACAGGCGGTACTTTTTAATATAGAGTAAAAGGAAGCTGAAAAAAGATGCCTCACCAACGAAAACGTTACTTGATGCCTATCCTGGCAAAAAAGGTGAAATACTTCCCAATCGTGGGATTGTTAGGCGCTAGACAAACAGGAAAAAGTACTCTTCTCAGAGACCTAGTCAGCGAAATCATGCCGACACGTTATGTCAGCATGGACCGGAAAGAAGAAAAGACCAAAGCGATCCAATCTCCTTCGTATTATATCCAAAATCTTTCACAGAAGCAGAAGCAAATCGTCGTTATCGACGAAATCCAAAAAGCTCCTGACTTATTTGATACCTTGAAGGCCGAAGTGGACGAGAATCGGCAACCTGGACGTTTTCTGATTTCAGGTTCCGTGGAGTTTTCTAAAAAAACGGGAATCAGGGAATCATTGACGGGAAGAATTGGGCTGACTCGCCTTTATCCGATGCTAACGGGAGAGACAGCGCAACTTCCTCTGAGCAAGTGCTGCGTGAACTGGATTTTTAGCACCATCCAACACCATCCAGAAAAACTCACCGCTCTTCAACGCTGGTTTGATCGAGGGGGAATGCCTGGGATCTGTTTTACACGAGACACCGACGAACGAAAAAACCTGATTGATTCTTGGGTCGAAACCACTTGCTTCCGTGATTTGCAGCTCTTTAAAATCAGGAACTTTGATGGTGAATTCGCTCAAGAGATTTTAGTGGCTGTTGTCGAACTGGGATTTGCCACTCTGAGCGAAATATCAAAAAAAGTAGGGTGCGATCCTCGTAAGGCTCGGCCTTACTTAGAAGCCTTCCAAGCTATTTTTGTACTCTATGCCATTCATCCTCATTCCAGCGGAATCGGAAAAACACGCTATCTTTTTTTTGATTCAGGTATCGCAAAACATTTGGGAGCCAATAGCCGATCCCGAAAACGGATCTGGCTGTTGAACGAAATCAAAGGGCAAAACGAATATCACGGGCAAAGCCGGACTGTCGTTAAATATTACCGTTCGCCCAAAGGATCTGAAATTGATTTCATCATCGAAAGCCCTTCTCAAAAAACTGCTGTGTCCATCGTTGAGTCCGAAGCCCCATCTGCTTATGAGATGCGTGCGTCCAAAGCTTTTCAGGAAAGAAACCCAGATTATGAGGTCAAGATTTTAGCTCCCTGCTTATTTCTACATAAGGCGGGACCTCGTCGCCAGATCGTTCCTTGGAGCTTTCTTATTTGATCAGATCGGACTCAGAGCATGAGAACCCAGTGTTTCTAAAAAATTTACTGAACCGGATGAAACAACAACCGGCCGCAGCTAGGGCAGTTGTGGATCTCTTGGCCCTTTTGGATCTGGATGTATTGCTGAGGCGGCAAGAGCATGTTGCAAGCTTTGCAACGGCCTGACACGGTCGGGGCAATTCCGATTCCTGCGCGCATTCCACGAATTCGGTCGTACTGCAGAACCAAGCGGCTGTCGCCGACCTGATTGATGTGAGGGGCTCTTTCACCTTCCAGCGCCTGAAGATTATCATCAATTTTTCCGGATTCAGAAGCCAGCTGATTTTTGATCTGATCGAGTTCGCCTTGAGTCTGGGTCTGTTTTTCCTGGAATTGGGCCATCTCCAAGGACTTCACATCCACGACCGATTGCGCATTTTTGATTTGATCCTGAACCGTAGAAATTTGTTTTTTCAGCTGATCGATCTCTTTCGTCACAGCTTGAAACTCGTTGCCCTTGCTGACTCCCTCGAGCTTGCCATTCGATCGGGTCAAGCGATCTTGGCAAAGTTCCATTGCCGCCTGGGCTTGGCGAACCGTCTTGCGTGCGTCTTCGACTTCGGTGGCTTTTGCCATCACCAGCGCAGTGGATTGAGTCAGTTTGTCTTGAAGCGGCTTGAGTTGTGCGATGAGTGCAGTTTTTTGTTTTTTCAATCCATCGACTCGAGAATCGATTTCTTGCAAGAGTTCCAATGCTTTCAGTTGCTCACGAATTGTAGTCACTTTTTAAATCCTCCTTGCCAGATCCTTTGAGTGGGCTCATTGAGTTCCACTGTTTTCAGACCGGCGTCTGACAGCCATTCGGCCATAGTCGACAGGAAAAACCGCTCGCTTTCGCGATGCCCTATCTCCATGACTCCCATTTTTCGTCGGGTACCCTCGAGCGCCGAGTGGTATCCAACCTCACCAGTAATTAAAAGATCACAGCCTGCACTTGCGGCCGAAGCCACAAACGAGGCTCCTTTCCCTGCTACATACCCGATTCGACTGATTTTGGAGGGGGTTTTCTCCGTGATCCAAAATCCATCAATCCGGAAGAGTTCTTTAACACATTGCGCCACTTCTGAAAAGGGTAATGCTTGAGGAAAATCACCAAAAAAACCATAACCGAGTCCCCGAGAGATGCCTTTCGAGACCGGTTCTTGTTCGACGGGGTACAAATCGTAAGCGATTTCCTCGTAGGGATGAGTTTCTCGCAAAGTTTGGAGAATGGATTGTTGCAAGCCTTTGGGGAAAATCGTTTCAAGCCGAAACTCCTGGGCTTTTTCAAGTTTTCCTGGCTTCCCTAGAAATGGCTTGGAGCCATCTTTTCCGCGAAAAGTCCCCTCCCCTCGAGTGGCGAACGTGCAGGAATCGTAATTGCCAATCTGCCCCGCACCCGCCTGAGAGAGCGCCTGCCGGACAGGATCGAGGTGTTTTTCGGGGACGAATACAACCAATTTCAAAAGCTCCGTCTCACCCGATTCGATCAGCCTGCCCATCGGTTTGACTCCGAGCCCTTCGGACACCTCTCGAACGACTTCGAGGGCGCATTGGTCAAAGTTAGTATGGCACGAGACGACCGCAACTCCCTCGGTCAGGGCACGCACGGCCAGATGCTGGGTGGTGAGGCGCGAAAGGCCTTTGTGCTTCGGAAAAATGCAGGGATGATGGGTCACGATCAGGCGGTATTTTTCGTCCTTCGCCAACTTCAGCGCCTCTTCCGTCAGATCAATCGATACAACGGCGCCCGAGGTTTTCCATTTTGGGTCGCCTGCAAGAAGCCCGACATTATCCCAGGATTCAGCAGTACCGGCGGGTGCAAGATTTTCTAGAATTTGAAGGATCTGCTGAATTTCGAGAGACTGAGGCTTCTTCGGCATACCTCGCCAATCTCATATAGATTTTCAAAAAGATATTATGTATGCGTGCTGATATGGAAAAAATCTGGGTCAAGCGTTATCAAAAAGGTATTCCCTCTGAAATCAACATGAACGAGTACTCCTCGCTCGTGCACATCATGGAGGAGGCGTTTCACAAATTCGCCTCTCGGCCAGCCTTCCACAACATGGGTAAGACTCTGACCTATGCGGAAATCGATCAACAGAGCAATGCATTCGCAAGTTACCTGCAAAATTCACTGAAGCTTCACAAAGGGGATCGCGTTGCGATCATGATGCCGAACATTCTTCAATACCCGGTTTGCCTGCTGGGGATTTTGAAATCGGGAATGACCGTCGTCAACGTCAACCCGCTCTACACCGCTCGCGAGCTGGAATATCAGCTCAAAGATTCCGGAGCGAAGGCCATCGTCATCGTCGCAAACTTTGCTTCAGTGCTGCAGGAAGCACTCCCAAAAACCGACGTCAAACACGTGATCGTCACTGAACTGGGAGATTTGCTCGGGTTTCCAAAATCTTTGCTCGTGAATTTCATCGTTCGAAAAGTGCGAAAAATGGTTCCCGAGTGGGATATTCCTGGGGCTATTTCACTGAATCGCGCTCTGATCTTCGGACGTCTGCAAAAACCCAAACCAATCAAATGCACTCACCAAGATATCGCATTTTTGCAATACACGGGCGGCACCACGGGAGTGTCCAAAGGAGCTATTCTCACTCACGGAAACATCATCGCAAACATGCTGCAAGCGCGTGTTTGGATGCGCGGAGCCGTTGAAGAAGGAAAAGAAATCATCATTACGCCGCTGCCGCTCTATCATATTTTTTCTCTCACAGCGAATTGCTTCGTTTTCTCGTCCGTCGGGGCGTTGAATGTTTTGATCACGAATCCGCGGGACATGGCTGGGTTCATCAAAGAACTCAAGAAATGGAAATTCACTGCGTTCACTGGCGTCAACACACTTTTCAATGGGTTATTGAACCAAGAAGAATTTGGAAAACTCGATTTCTCGGCTCTGAAAGTTACGTTAGGTGGCGGGATGGCTGTTCAAGAAGCTGTTGCCAAACGATGGAAAGAACTGACGGGCAAACCCTTGATTGAAGCTTACGGATTGACGGAAACATCTCCCGCAGCCTGCATCAATCCGATGGATCTGCCCGAGTACAACGGCTTTATCGGCATTCCGATTCCCTCCACGGATGTGGTGATCAAAGACGAGGCTGAAGCAAACCTACCGTTTGGTGAAATCGGAGAAATCTCCATCAAAGGTCCTCAAGTCATGCAAGGCTACTGGAATCGTCCAGATGAGACTGAGAAAGTCATGAGCAAGGACGGATATTTCAAAACCGGCGATCTGGGATTCATGACGGAAGACGGCTTTATTAAACTGGTCGACCGTAAAAAAGACATGATCCTGGTTTCTGGGTTCAACGTGTACCCGAACGAAATTGAAGACATTGTCGCTAAAATCCCGAAAGTTTTGGAGTGTGCGGCCATTGCGGTTCCTGATGCCAAGAGCGGCGAAGCGATTAAACTTTTCGTCGTCAAAAAGGATCCTTCTTTGACAACGGAAGAAATCATCTTGTTCTGCCGTCAGAATATGACGGGCTACAAAATCCCGAAAATCATCGAATTCCGCAGCGATTTGCCTAAATCGAATGTGGGCAAAATCCTGCGACGCGAGTTGCGGGACATGGACCGACAGGCGCAGAAACCAGCGCATGTAGCGTCTGTGCAACCGGTTATTTAAGTAGCAGTTAACTCGATCAGCGGCCGGGGGGCGAATGATTGGAAAATGTGGATGGGTTGCTCTATTTTTTGTGACACAAATGGCAGTGGCAGCTGAATCTTCGTTGGAGTGGCTGCATTGGCGGAATGCGGACCGCGCAACCCCAGCGGGGGTAGCGTTGGTCATTCATGGGCTCAACCTCAAGCCCGAAAAAATGAGTTCGATTGAAGATCTTTTTCTCGAGCAGGGAATTTCTACTCTGCGCGTGAGCCTGTCTGGCCATCGCAATACTGATATTGAAGAATTCAAGGCAGTGTCCGCTGATCATTGGCTGGAAGAAACGCGGATTGCCTATTTGAGTGCGCAAGCAGCAGCCCAACGTCACCAGGTGCCTCTGTACTTCGCGGGATTTTCGATTGGCGCTTTGACGATGATGACGCTGCAGCAAACTCAAACTGCAACTCCGGTGAAATTCGAACGAATGTTTCTTTTTGCTCCGGCGATTGCGCTTCAAAGCAAAACCTACATGCTCAAGGCTCTCTTTTGGAACGACAACTTGGTCGTGCCTAGTTTTAGTTCAAAGGAAATCCGTGTCCATGATGGGACGCCAGTGCCAGCTTACAAAGCTCTTTTTGAGTTAGTTGATCGACTCGCGGGAAGCGGATTTCAGAAACCCCAGTCCCCCACTCTGGTCTTGATGGATCCCGATGATAGCTTAGTGAACATCGATGGGATTCGTGGCATGATTCACGATCACCAGCTAGCCTCTTGGGATTTGCAGCCGGTTTCTAATCGTGGGTGCTCGGGGGATTATTGCAACGCTCACTATATTACTGAGGAAAAAGCGGTGGGGGCTTCGGAGTGGTTGCGGATTAAGAAATTGGTTCAGCAGAAATTAATTAGGATCATCTAATTCATTCGAATTAGATGGCATCGCACTAGGGGTGACGCTTGGTTCAGGTGAAATCGGCGATGCATGATTTGGATTAGATGGATTTTCGCTTTGAACTTCAGACGGATTTTCGCGAAAAGCTTCAACCGCTTTAACTATGTTATCTTTTTCAGGCCCACAAAAACCGCTATCTTTTCTAAACTCACCTTCATTATACAATACCATCCTGTCACTAAAAAATAATCTCGTATCTTTAGCTAACTCATAAGCGTGAATAGCATTTGCCGCATAAACAGAATTCAGCGTATTGTCTTGGGTTCCACAGGCATGAGAAGCATAATAATGTAAGGCCTCATGATAGATTGACACTCCAATGGAAAACCGTATCGAGGCGCTTTTAAAAGTTTTTTTATCGCCGTACATTTCTTCTACTTTATCTATACACCAATAGACTTTGGGAGCAGTCTTTCCTCCTTGATAATAAGCTAATAGATTCGATTTAGGGTCGCAGAATCTTCCCTCTCCCAGGCCCAAAAACTGTTGATCGCTTGTGTCTATAAAGGGAATATTTCGATCGACTATAAATTTATATGGATTTTGCATTAAACTATCCCCATTGGCCTGAGCAATATGGGTAGTGACATTTTTT
Organism: uncultured Bacteriovoracaceae bacterium; assembly: GCA_964364175.1. GTDB lineage: Bacteria > Bdellovibrionota > UBA1018 > UBA1018 > UBA1018 > CAYILR01. The sequence continues at coordinate 25,504 of CAYILR010000044.1, read as the reverse complement.
TCATAAAAAATAATTGGAACTAACATCGGGATAAAATAACTTAGATTTTCCTCTTTTAAAGTTTCTTTTTCACCTGACATTCTATCAGAGGGTTTTGGAGACGGGATTTTTTTGATGATTTCATTAAAACAAAAAAGTTTAATATTAAAATAATCAATCAGTCGGCATCGATCACTTTGCCACAAATTATTTTTGTAATCATCCCAAGCCAACGATTTCTGGAGTTCGACATTGCTTCCAACCTCTTGGACATTGTTGAGTATAATTTTTTTGGTAGAAAACCCTATGGCAAAAATAGTGCCGCGATTAGAGCTAAAATTAGCATCCGCTGAAAGTATTTTGTATTCATTAGTTTGAGACTTTAGAACAAAATTGAAATCAAATTGATCTGTAAATGCTTTGGCTAAGAAAAAAGATGCACATCTGTTTTTTCCCATGGAAATAATAACGGGATTCATAAAGTCTTGTGATATATAAAAATGACAAAATCCATCAATATCTACTTCGCCCTCAGAGTGAAGAGCGTTGTCAACAAAAGGATTAATTAAAAGCCATTTTGCTAATAAGTCCGCATTCTTTTCTTTATTAGAAGGCTTTTTAGAAAATGGATTTTGAATGTTTATCGAAGTTGTTTTTGAGTAAGAATCCTGAATGGTGATTGCCAATAAAAACAATATTAAATATTTCTTATTAAACATGCCTCGCTCCAACTCATCTTGAATGCTTTTATTAAACTATATTTAGAGTATAGTTTTCATATCTTTATGTATAGTCCAGAGTTGAACCTGGGTGGTTCAACTCTGGACCGCATGAATCCCAAATCCAATGAAGGCTTATCGTTTGCCAAACACTGAGAAAATTCAAAATCACTATTCGGATAGCTTTACTGGGTTGCTTGACTAAATCGATTCAACAATTCGCCCAGCTCGATGTACTCGTGCCCTTTAGCGATGGTACGTCCAAAGAGTCTGCCAACTTTGACATCTTTTTCTGGAACCACGGTAAAATTTTCTGTGATGGCATCATAGCTCATCTGGAAAAGCTCGATCTCAAAGCCGTCAGTGCCCTTTCTTCCTAGGATGAGAGCAGCAGGATTGAGATCATGTTTGCGCAGTCCGTGCTCCAACACCCACGAAGAGTGGGACCCATCTTGGTCTTTCCTAAAGGAGATGGGAGTGGGGCGTACTTCGAGGTGGACTTCGAACTGATGAAAAAATCCAATCTCCCATTTCTGCAATCGCTCTACCTTCCCAAATCCGAGAAAACACTGTCGACCATAACAATCATGTGACTCTAGCTGATCTAGCGATACTTCTCGAATCCACGCTTGAAGGGTACGAGTATCGCTGTTGATCTTGCTCTTTCCCGTAAAAGTGAGGTTGCTTAACCGAATGCCTTGACCTTCCCAAGGAAACTCAAAATCGGCGGGGGATTCAACAGAACCCAAGGAGGCATAACTGTTATCAACCTCAATAAAGCGAGGAAGGTTGAAAACACCATACAAACTCTCACGATCCACTACTACATCCCGACTAGCCATATCGTTGTGCTCAACATAGATTTTGTGTCCATTCCAAGTCCGCATCAGTTTGGATCGAACATACCCATCTTTACCTTCTAAATTTAAAAACCGGTTGATGTCGCTTTGAAATTGAGTGATGTGATGCTTGTACTGATTCTCAAAAACATTGGGATCAGCCATAATCATCGCTACCACTCTTTGTGCGCCCGCAGAGTCTGTCGCCTGTCCTCGATCCATCGCGATTTTGTAGAGTCCCTCGTGGAGTCGCAAAGCAGCAAGATCAATGGGAGCCATCTTACGAACTAAAAAGGCATTATAAAATACTTGCTCGCCTCTCCTCACTGCAATTTGTGTACGAATGCAGTGTGAGGGAACGGTGATTTTAAAATCCCCATCGTCGATCTCTGTCACTCCAGGAGCTGCGATCCAATGAGTAGGCGGAATTTCTTGAGTGAGAACTCGATTGAGCTCCTCTCCCAAAGTGTTGATTTCCGAAACCCGTGCGATCACATCACGAATAATTTCGGCTGAAGTTTGCTTCGGAGCTGGCTTGAGAAGATTAGGGAGAACCATGTCCTCAATCCCCGAAGGCATCTCAGCCAAAAAGAGATCGTAGGAACGAACGTTTTGAATCTGATCCACATAGGGGGGAGACAACAGAAGGTCGGACAAATGAGCGCCGGTGTTTTTCATCTGCGCTTTGAGACTCACTACCGTGGCACCGCTATCCAAGCAGACCACTGAGTTTCCTCCGCCCGAACTACCGACACCTGCATACAAGTTGCTGGCAGCCAATGCCGCCATACTTGCTACTGTGGCTAAAAATACATTCTTGTTCCTAGACATAAATCGAATACCTTTCTACTATTTTTGACTCAAAGCGTCAAGCTTTATGCCTGCCACCGTTTCGAAGGGGGTTTTAAGTGAATTCTGTTAGTTCTACTAGATTTAAATATTAATTAATTAACTTTAAAAGTTAGTATATAGTAACTTTATAGCGAGGCCACTAAAATATGGATTTTATCGATCTATTCCAATACACAGACTATCGCAGCTATCTCCGCAAGGAATTCGCAGGCACGGGTGAACGACGAGGACGACGTACGCTTCTCGCCAAGAAGCTGAGATGCCAAACGTCTTTTCTGTCTCTCGTTTTCACGGATCGCGCTCACCTCAGTTTGGAGCATTCACTCGGTACTACAGATTTCCTCGGACACAGAGAATCCGAAAAACGTTACTTCATGCTTCTGGTTCAAAAAGGAAAAGCTGGTAGTCGAGAACTCGAACGTTTTTTTGATGAGCAACTGGAGCAAATTCGAACTCAGCGAGAAAACATCAAAGAACGGATCGGGATCAAAACCGAACTCAGTACTGAAGATCAAATGAAATATTATAGCAGCTGGTTCTACTCCGCGATCCACATCTTGAGTGCGCTTCCAGAACACAACTCCATAGAAATGATTTCTAAAACACTGAAGCTTGAAATCTCAGTCGTCAAAACTGCGCTCGAATTTCTGGAAGAAAGAGGATTCGTTACTCGAAAGAATGGGGCCTTGAATATCGGTGCAAGACGAATTCACCTGCCCAAAGATTCAGCAATGCTCCCGCGGCATCATTCCAACTGGAGAATGAAGGCGATCGAGGCTGTCGACCACGAAAAAAAAGACGATTTACATTATTCAGCCGTTCTCGGCATCAGCAGAAAAGATCTAAAGATTCTCAAAGAAAAAATCCTGGAGCTACTTCAAACGTTCGAACCTGTAATTCAAAACTCCAAAGAAGAAATCCCAGTTATTTTTCTCGCAGACTTGTTTGAGCTTTGATCTCGAGATCAAACATCAGCCGGCTGATGTACAAGCTTCAATAACTTCCCAGTTTTTCGACATCCACTCCCAGTTTTTTTGCTATTTTTTGAAGTGTTGCTTGATGTGGCTTTTTGATCTCCCCAGCTTCGATTCTTCGGATTTCTTTTTCACTCAAATCGACGCTTGAAAAATCAGTCTGACGAAGTCCCTTTTGTAATCGCAGCCGACGAATCGAAGCTCCCAGGCCTTTTTCGGTTTTGATGAGATTTTTTCGATGTCGTTTTCTATAATCCGCATCAAATTCATAGAGAATCGATTCAGTGGACGCTTCATAGTCTCCGAATTTTACGGTCTGTCCATAATCATCGATCAAGAATTGATCAAAATCTGGTTTCACACCATCACCGGAATTCGCAAAAGCCGTCAAAGGAACCAAGACGGAGGAAAAATCACCGCGATAAAACAGGATGACTCCTCCTTCCAAGTCAATCTCTCCACCCACAAAAAGATCGCACCGATGCCGTGCCGCCATCACTTCTGCAAGCTGCTCTGTAGGAAGCCGGATCTCCTGTTGATGAATTAATTTGCTAAAAAAATTTCTCAAAATCTCGATTCGAGGGCGCGGCACCGGACCCCAAACCATCAACTCTGGAGTGTTGCGTGGAGTGAAACGCGCTCCTGACAACAACTCTGTGACTCGGTTCGTGCGTACAATCCAAAGATCCTCGCTATCACCACGTTCTATCGCTTTCATTAGCTCCATTTTTGTCTTCAGACGTTTGGGACTCAGAGCACGAAAATCCGAAGCCGGTGAAGATCCTTCTATATCCATTAAATAAACTGTTCTCATAATTTTATACCTTGTTGTGTGGATACTTTGCGTTCCACTGATTTACGAGTTCAACCTGATTCACCCTGATAATACTCACCAGTGCATCAGGCGCATTTCGCGGGGGCGGATTTTTATCCATAAACTCCATCGTCCTCAAATCGATTCGCCACAACTCTGCAGGAATCGCTAACTGATACGGCATCCTCTAGGCACTCCATAGAAAATGTCCGTTTATAACTAAATACAGTATCGGACATTTTTGTTAAAACTTCAAGCGAATTCATCACTTCGTTTGGATGCCCTCAATGCGAAAATCATGCCTAATAATGAGTGATTAAATAAGGATACAGCTAGAAAACAGGCCAAAATCGAACACAAGTGGCTCAATTCTGATCTGAAGCTAAAACGATCGAAGAATCGCAGTCTCGCCACCGCGCCCATCTCGGGTGACGGCGATGACAACTGCCTTCCGGCTGCTGGGCAGCGAGGCCGGAGGAGTCCACACGACTCCGCCCCCAGGTATAGAGCGATAGCCATCCAACTTGCCGTCGGTGACGAACCAGGTAGTGTAAAAATCTTCGGTCTTGGTTTCCATTTTGAAATCAGAGCTAAACGTTGAGTACTGCTCCTGAGCCCCCAGGGGGATGTCAGCCTTGAGGGTGGCATCCTGCGTTGGCAAGATGGTAAGACTCTCGTTGCCGGTTCGAATATCGCTCACGATTGGATTTGTATTCTTGGGTAGTTTTGCCACGCTGGTGACCATGATGCGTTTCAATGTTTTCAAAGATTTTCCATCCGGATCTGTAACGGTGAAAAGTACAATATAGTACAGCCCTATGAACTGCTCAGCAGCACTTCTTCCTGCCAGTGCTGCGGCAGGAATTTTGATATTTAACACTGGACCGTTGCCTGTGAATTCGGGACCTGGCATCGAAAACGAGCCCGAAGTATTCAGTCCGTCCTCACGCCCATCGCACGTAATTTCTGCATCGCTACCCAATCCTGCGCTCGCAGGATCCATGCAACCTTTGGCTGTGTAGGTCAGCGGTCTGGCGTTGCCTTTGACGTCGCTGACGAGCGGAGTCACTGTGATTGAGTTGCCCGGAGCAGCCTCAGGTCTGCTGGGAATCATCGCTACTACGCGGAGACTGTCGAGGTAGACATACTCAGGGAAATTTGCGTCGCTGCAGGCGCTTAGCAGTGGTATCAGCATGTAAAAAAAATATCGCGCGTTCCGTAAAAAAGAGCTTTCGGGGATTCTTCGCGTCAGGATGACGTAGCCCGTAGGGCGCGAACAAGCGCACGATGCGCGTTCCCCGACAAGCTCCTTTTTGAAGGAATAGAGCGATATTTTTTTCACTAGAATTCTCCTTTCAATCCCAATGTCGGAAAGACTGGCAATCCGCTGACCACTGCCATCTGCGAATAATCATAGCTGTATCTGACGGCTTCTGGGTTTTTGCGATTCGTGACGTTTTGAATGTCGAGGTAAACCGACAATATCCAACGATTGTAGACCCACTTTTTGTCGATTCGGATATCAAACTGCATGAACGGCTGCATCCGTGTGGAATAAATCGCTCCTCGAATCGGTGAGTAAGAATCACTGTCGGAATCAAAAATAGCTCCTGTGATGGGAGTGCTGGGATTGCCTGTGACGTATCTAAATCGGCTCGCTAATCTCCAATTTCTCCCGACATCGACTCCGCCGAGAACGGTCAGCAAATGCGTTTGATCGTATTGGAAAATCTCCTCAGCTTTCCCTTCGTTCCAACGTGTGCTTTTTGAAAGTGTATAAGAAACCCATCCATTCCAAGGCGCAGCTTCGAGCCGAATTTGAGTTTGAGCCCCATAGGCGCGGCCATTGCCATCGTTATTGTAATTTTCACTGACTGTGGAACCATCCCGTGTCACGGTTTTGGAGGAAGAAACCACGAGCTTGTCGAACTGCCTGTAAAAACCCTCACCCGACACGATAAATCCTCGAGACGACCCACCTCGAAAATCTTTCTCAGCTCCTCCCATATAATGGATGGCAAAGGGCGCCTTGATATTGGGATTCCCGTAGGTTTTGTCTGTTTGCTGCTCGGTCGGAGGTTGATAATACATTCCGCTCGCAGCTTTGAAAAAAAGCGAATCGTCCCACTGATACTTGAGAGCCAATCGTGGCGCGGGCAAAACTTCTTTGGTCATTCCAAAGTATTCTACACGAGCATTGGGTAAAATCGACCAACCCCCCTCGGCCCAGGGCTTGATTTCGTTGCGCCAATATCCACCAAAAACATTTGTGGTCCGATCGATATGAGCCGTTCGATAAGTACCCGCGCTCAAAGGGTTCGACACTCCACCCCGACCGCTCGGCATACCCGGTAAACTCAGATCCACTTTTCCATGCGTGTATCGATTGTCAAAACCCACTTGCGAAGTGTAGTGCTCCGAGAATTTTCGTTCCACCTCGCCCCTCGACGTCACTGCATCGGTAGTCACATAAAAATATCCCTGACCAATATCAATGCGATTCCAATCTCGACCGACTCCCAGTGACCATCTGCTAGTCGATTTCTCACTATGCTTGTGCGTCACTTGCGGAATGAATCGATAAAATGCTGTTCTCAAATCAAAAGTCCCGCGTACCGAGGGAGCTTGGTCGATCGGCTTGGCCAGCACAAATTGCATGGTGTCTTGAGATCCAACACCCAGCAATCGAATGTGATCTCGTTCGGTGACATCTCCATCGTAGGCCAAGATCGCATCCGAAAAAGTGGGCGCCACGGTTAAGTTGAAACTATCTCCACCCACCCGCTTGGCCGCTTGTTTCAAAACTTGTCCGATGTAGCTCCGCCTGACCCCGGCCATGACTGAGCCCTTCTCTCCCACCGGACCCTCGACCATTGCACCCGAATTCATCAAGTCGACATAACCCAAACCACCCCAGCGATCCTTGCGAGGCTGTTTGCTCCAAACGCCGACGAGCCCCCCCATCGCTCGACTGTACTCGGGCCCATAACCTGCCGAGAGATAATCCACTCGATCGATGGCTTGCGGAAAAACCACCGAGCTTAAACCGCCAAAGTGGAAAATAATCGGGACCTCGTGGCCATCGATCATGTAGCGCGTGTCTTGGGGTGCCGACCCCTGAATAATGACTTGAGAAGAAAATCCGCCAGCTCGATTCACACCCGGTAGATTTTGTACGGCCTTGATCGGATCTCCTCCCGAACCGGGAAGCTGAGTAAATACTTCCTGCTTCATGGATTTGGTGGAATCATCGCGCTTTTTTTGCCTTCCGGTGACGGTGGTCTCGTACGCCATGTAGGAGACTTTTTCGAGGTAGAGTCTCCATTCGTCGGCGGCGGTTTCGTCGTCTAACTCCTCATCCAATGTCAGCCGCTCATATCCAGCGGAATTGACGATCCACTGGATTTTTCCTGCGGGGACGTTTTCGATGGTGAACTTGCCCTGATCGTCGGTCGTTCCTTTGAGTTTGTGCGGAAGAATAAATACGTTCACTCCACTCAGGGGCTTGCGAGTGCCCTTCTCGAGCAAAACACCTTGAATTTTATAGGGAGAAGCAGAAATGGCAGCGGAGGTGGCCATGAACATTCCTGCTATAAAAAATGCCACGCTCTTGCTGATCATCCCCGCTCCAATTCAAATCGGTAGGTATAACGAATTCTCACAGCAACTGTCTGGTTTTCAATGACTGCGGGCTTGAATTTGAATTGCTTCATAGCCTCGGCAGCAGCGGCCTCCATTCCAAAGCCAGGGCCAGAAACGATTTTCACATCCCGGACCTTTCCCTCAGAATCGACCAGCACATCCAGAATCACGCTGCCCTGAATCCCTTTTTGCTTCGCTTCTGGCGGATACGGCGCACGGACTTCTTGCTGCAGGACCGGCATCGCCGTCACCATGAATTCATCCGCCGGAATCGGCAGCGAATCGGCGTCGCTCGCTCGGAGTTTTCCGGCATCGGGATCTTTTGCGACGGTGTTGCCGAGCTTCACTGTCTCTGTACTTTCTGGCGCATCAGACGTGATCGCTTTGCGTGAAACTCCGAAAACTGCACGTTTCTGAAGGGGCGGAGGCTTGGGTGGTGCTTTCGGAGGCAACGGAGGCGGCGTGACTGGCTTTTGTGTCGCAACGACCGGCTTCTCAATCACACTCACTTCGATCATCGTTCTTTTCGAAGGTTTGTAGAAAACAATAACCAGTGCGACCACTACCGCCAAAGAATGAATGATCGACGAGATTCCCCAAGGAGGAAGCGCGTTCAGCCGATCACTGATGTTCGATTTGAATCGCAAAACGGGTGAGTCCTGCGGATTTAACGATGTCGATGGCACGTACCACGTCTCCGTGTCTAGCGTCAGTGTCTGCGCTGATGATGGCTTGCATTTCAGGGTCTTTTTTTGCTGCGGTCTGAGTCTCCAGGATCAGATCTTCGGGTGAAATGGTTTTTCCGTTCAGTAAGAATTGTCCATTGCGAGTCACTGCGAGGCCAAAAGTGGCGGCGCTCTTTTGATCGGTGCTCTTGGCTTTGGGAAGCTTGATGAGAATGGAATCCTTGACCAGCAAAGGCGCAGTGAGCATGAAAATTACGAGCAGCACCAGCACGACGTCCACAAAGGGAGTCACGTTGATTGCTGAAATCGGCCCGCCATCCTCTCCTGCAGAGACATCTCCAGCCAAAGGTAGTTCTCCTTATTTTTCTATTTGAGAAAAATACAAATCTCTCAGAGCTTCACATTCCGTCAGCAATAATTTCAATTTTCTCGAAAAAACATTGTAGGCCACCACTGCTGGGATCGCTACAAACAACCCCACTGCAGTAGCCACTAATGCTTCAGAAATCGCGCTCATCACAGGCGAAGCACCACCCGAGGTTTCACCCGATGGCGAAGCCCCAGAAAGAACACCGAATGCTTGAATGATTCCCAGCACTGTCCCGAAAAGCCCAATAAAAGGAGCGTTGGAGCCCAGAGTCGCAAGCACGGTCAGACCTGCTTCGAGTTTGATTTTTTCGGTGGTGAGAAAACTTTTTGCGGCGAGTTCAGATTTTGTTTCCAAAAGATCCTGAATGAATTTTGCGATCATCGAGTCGGTCGACTCGGCCCATTTTTTGAGTGCTTTCCAATCCTGGTCGCGAATCATGGCCCGAATCGCGTCGAGAGCGCCGCCCTGGGCTTTTTTGAAAATTCGATTCCGATCCACCATGATCGTGACTGACCACACGGAGAGGCCGACGAGAAGAAGTAAAACTGCTTTGGTAATCCACCCGATGACAATGAGCCAAGCTGCCATACTCTGATCCCCCGAAGGATAATCTATGGCCTGGACCCATTGCCGTCGAGTGGAGATTTATTAGATTTGATTTTGTGCAAAGCTCCAAAGACCTAAAACGATCTCGGAATTAGTTGCTTCTGTAACTTCTTTGACACTCATCGCGTCCGCTTGAGCCCGAATTTCGCTCACGATTTCTTCAAGAACTGGGGTCATTTCGCCTGCTAGAAGATAGTTTCTCATGTCTTCTTGGGCCATTTGGATTTGCTGTTTGCAGGGGCTGCCTCCAGCAATCATGACGGAGCCCAATAGGGTAGTAGCCGCACCTGCTCCAACCAACGCTGGTCCTGCCGCCATCAACGATGTTCCTAAAGCAACCGACGTTACGCCATAGACGAAACGGCTTCTGCCATCCCTAGTAATTTCGGTGAGGTCAATAAACCCAATCTCGGGTCCAATGCCTGGCTCAGCAGCAAAAACTGTTGAGCTTAAATTCAAAACTGCGACTAAAACAAATACAAACCGACCCATATATACTCCTTATCGTTTGTGTATCTATCCCCAAGACGAGGGTCCTTTTATAGAGTTTGGGAGTTGATTGCAAGGTTAAATCCTCACTGATTCGATGAGAGAATCTTGCGAGGGCCAAAAAAAGTCAAAAATGCATACGTCAATCGAGTTTCCTCATCACTGGGCTGACTTTCGGAGTCAGAGAGGATTGCCAACTGCATTTTCTTAAACTCACTCACCCACGACCGAGAATCTGATGGCAGAACTCGGTCGTGGATTTTATTGAATCTATGACTTACTCCAAAACCTGAAACAGCTCCTGCCACGGAATCGCGACTACGTTTTTGCTGAGACGAAATCGACGTTCGGTACGACACACGACGAAGCCTCCGTCCTTTGCTTCTGGATATTCTGAAATAAAAGTTTCAATATGCTTTGCATCACTGGGTTGAGGAGACGCGCTCCATTTCACTTCAATGGGAATGTAGCGTCGATTTTTTTTAATCACATAATCGACCTTGGGCCCGTTGGGGTCTGTCCAGAAACAAACCTCAAAACGATCCTTTTCCCACCGACTCGCGCGGATCAACTCAAGCCCAACCCACTGTTCAAACCATTCTCCCTTTCTTTTAGGATGAACATCGGTGGCTTCGTTGGCTCCAAGTCTTCGCACACCCAAATCAAAAATTAGATATCGACTCGATTTCACCAATTTTTTGCGTGTAGTTGAATTCGTCAGAGGATCGATCCTCTCTGCAATGAGGCAATCTTCCAGAATTTGATAATAACCCGATACTGTCGTATGAGCGATTCCGATTTCCTGTGAAATAGAACGATAACTCACCAGTTTTCCCGACTCGAGACAGGCCCACTCTAGGAAACGAGAAAAATGAGCCAAATTTCGCACCACTGATTCTTTACGAATCTCATCCTCCAAATAGGTTTCTACATAAGTCTGTAGATCTGCCTGGCGATCATGTACATTTTTTTCGAGAAGCATAGCGGGCAACGTCCCGTCAGAAATCGCCTGCTCTATTTTTAACTCTGGATATTCTATGCTGGAAATCGGATCCAGTCTCAACAACACCACTCGACCCGGCAGCAAATTGACATCCGTATTCATCTTAAGTTTGCGAGCAGAGGAACCCGTCAGTATGAATTGAGCGATTTTTTTGTCTACAAGATACTGAACTTCATTCATCACTGCTGGAATTTTTTGCACTTCATCCACAATAATCAATGGAAGTTTTTTTTTGCTTTGTTGGACAAATTCCATAATTTCATTAGTAAACAGTGCAGGATCTTTTTCGTACTTTTGTCTTTCTCTCGCGAGCAAAAAAGAAACCGTGAGATCAGACGGAACACGATTCAGTAAGCTGGTTTTTCCAGTCTGCCTCGGTCCAAGCAATAAGATGCTTTTTTTTCGTGCGAGGTGATGCAAAAGCTGCGATTCCAATTTGCTAGAAATCCACGAATGGAGATCCAAAGTAACACTGGTGCTCATACACTCCATTTTCTTAGAAAATGGAGTCCGTGTCAACATGGAATAACATACGCGGGAAGGGGCACTCCTGTGCCCCTTTATTCGCCGCCCAAATCCAGATAAATTTCCTTGGTATCGTCGTTGTACCCGAAGTACTCGGCGAACCGGCCCCAGGAGACCAAAGATTGAACGATTTGCTTGGGGTCTTCGTTGGGCAACCATTCGCCGACGCGATCTTGCAATGATTCGATGTCGATTCGGTAGTTGTCGTTTTTGCGTAGCAGATTGGCGGTGATCTGCACGATTCGTAGGGCACCGAAGAGTTCGTTCAGCATGCGCTTGCGGACGTTGATGTCGCCCTGAACAAAGTGTTTTCCCAAATCAGTGAGCCGCACCTTTTGCTTGGGTGTCTCCACTAAATCTAACAGCTCGGCAGCCTTGACTAGGTACAAAGTGGAGCCGAAATCTTTTCCGGTTCGATGCGCGAGATCAAAAATGTCGTCAACGCCGCCGTGATCCCCAATCTCCTCCAACAATCCGATCATCTGGCCAATTTGAATATTGGGCAATGTCTCGATGGGAGCCTCGCGCACGGGCATCATGGCAGCCAATGTCGATTGGCCCTCTGCAGGAGTTTGCGGAGCATCGGGCATCAGAGCCTCGGTGATCAGATCGTGAATCTGCGCGACCATTTTTTGGAATGCCGGAGATTTCTCGTCCCTGGGATAAGGCAGATCATTCACGATTTCTTTGCGGATATGCCCGGGGTTCACACCCATCACGAGGATGCGTTTGGCCATAAACACAGCTTCTTGAATATTGTGAGTGACAATCAGCATCGAGCGCGTCGCAGTTTTTCGATCCAGGAAAATTTTCACCATTTCGGACCGCAGCGTATCGGCAGTCAAAACATCAAGCGCGCTGAAGGGCTCGTCCAGGAAAACGATCGGCCGCTCCATGACCAGGGCTCGTGCGATTCCCACGCGCTGTTTCATCCCCCCCGACAACTCTCGGGGATAGGCTTCCTCGAATCCTTCGAGACCGACCAAGTCGATGGCTTTGCGTGCGCGATTCTTCGCTTCGAGCGACGGAAGCGACAGGGGTTTCAACGCCAAAGAGATATTATTATAAACCGTCTCCCATGGGAAAAGCGCAAAGGACTGAAACACGAGCGAAATATCATAATTAATTCCGTGTAGAGGTTTCCCGCGTGCCAAAACTTCGCCCTGAGTGGCCTCGATCAACCCACTCATAATCCTCAAGCAAGTAGATTTTCCCGAACCCGATGGCCCCAGGAGTGCGACGGCCTCGTCTTCTCCCACCGAGACATTAACTCCTTCCAAAACTCGAAGTTCGTTCCCGGACTCCAAATGATATGACTTGCTGACATTCTTGAGTTCAATGAGTGTTTTCACGTTGCCTCCATCACATCACTTCAATTCTGAAACGGTTTTGTGCAATCTCACCTAATTTGGCCCAAACCGTTCGATTCAACAAAATCACAATCACCACCATCATGAACAAACTCGCTGACAGCAAACCAAAATTTTGAGACGCCGCCGCCCGGCTGATGGTGGCTCCCAGTCCTTCGGTTTCCAAAACAGTCCCTTGGTACGAAACGATTTCAGCTACGATGCTGGCGTTCCACGCTCCGCCTGCAGCCGTCAGCCATCCATTCACCAGATAAGGAAATACACTGGGAAGGTAGAGTTTCCACCACTGATCCCACCGCGAGTTATTCATCAATCGCATGGTCAAACGCAACTCGCTCGAAATCCGCATTGCCCCGGCCATCACATTGAACAAGATGTACCACTGGACCCCCAACATCATCAGGAACATCGATCCAATATCAAAGGGAATGTTCATCCCGAAAAAAACAGCGATTGCCAGCGGATACAGCATCGGCGCTGGAAACGACGCCAAAACCTGAATCACTGGCTGAGCAATGCGCAATCTCTGGGGAGACAACGCAATCCAAATTCCCATAGGCAGAGCCCAAACTGTGCTCAACATTACTGCTATAAAAACTCTCAGCAATGTCCACATCGAGTTCCGCACCAACAAAATCCAGGTAAACGCGGGCTGTTGCAACAACCCGACCGTGAGCCGGTAAACACCATAGAGAGAAACCCCAATCACGGCAACAGCAGCCAGCAATCCAATCCACGACAAAATCTGATCGCGCCAAATCGAGTCCCGAACCTGCTGCAAGATAGGAGATTTTCGAATCACGCTCTGCCGCTGACGCAGAATTTTTCTCAATCGATGAAATCCTGGCTTCAGCCGGCGGACCAAAGAGTGAAAAATCTGCAAAATCCAAGACTCTCGAATCCAAAGCTGAATCCAAGGCTCGGTCGAATCCGCACCCGGCACGTCTTCAATGCGATAACGGTGAACCCAAGCTAAGACTGGCCGCCAAATCACAATATCCATCAGGATAATCAGCGTCGCCATCCCCACCACTCCCGCGATCATTGCTCCACGATCTCCTCGCGCTACCGCAACTGCCATGTAAGAGCCAATCCCGGGCAATCGGTACTCACGCGCACCGAGAGTAAATGCCTCGCAGACACTCAGAAAAAACCACCCCCCCGCCATGGACAGGAGGCTGTTCCAAGCCAAACCTAGAGCGGCAAAAGGCATCTCGATCTGCATCAAGCGCTGCCTCCAATTGAGTCCGATCACAGACGAGGCCTCTTTGAAATCCGTGGGAAGCGATTTCAGCGAACCATAGAAACTAAAAGTCATGTTCCAAACCTGGCCCGTGAAAATCATCAGGATCGCTGCGAGCTCCAGGCCAAAATTCGTTTTCGGGAAAAGCGCGATCAAGGTTAGCACCAATCCGGGCAGGAAGCCCAGCACCGGAATACTCTGCATAATGTCCAACATGGGGATCAAAAACCACTCAGCATATTTGGATTTCGCAGCGGCGTAACCCACAATCAGAGAGAACGCGAGTGAGATCAAATAAGCACTCATCCCCCGAATCGCAGAAAACAACGCATAGCGAGGCAAGGCCCAAATCGACAGATCAATTTCGGTCGCAGGATGGAATTCGGAGCTCCACTGCTGTCCGAAGCCCACGACGCCATAGATCAACGTAGCCACGAGCGCCAGGACCAACCCATCGGCCACGGAGAAATATTTGATGGGTCTTAAAATTCTTTGTATTCTCACATTATGAACCTGTCCCAAGCACTTTCGATTCCCGGCATGATTCCATTAAAATGGGTTGCGACTCAATTCAACGACCCGCAGACCCTCGCCCTCGCAGAAAAAGAACTCGAAAATTTTCTGACTGAGGCCTCTTCTCAGTTTGACCTCCTCGTCACTCTTCCTCAAGAGGAATTGAACGGAGAGAAAGGATTCGAGAAGCTCGTTGAGCCTTACCTCAACATGGACGAGAAACTCCAGATCGGTTTCACTCTCGTCTCTCATTTCAATTCGTGTGATGCGTCGGATGCGCTTCGCAAATTGATCGAGCGCTTTCAACCCAAACTCGTCGAGCACGGCAGTCGCACTTCGATGAGCCGCCCTTTTTATGATCGCTTGATTGCTTTGCAACAAAAAGCCACGAACTTGACGGCCGCTCAAAAACGCTCGATTGCGCTGATTCGCCGAGACATGGAGATGTCGGGTGTTCATCTGGATGATGCCAAAAAGCAGGAGCTTCAAGATCTCCGGCTGCAGATGAGTCAATTGGCCGAGAAAATTTCCAATCATGCTTTGGATAGTCAGCAAAAATTCTTCCATCACCTCAGCGACCCCACGAGTTTAGCTGAAATGCCGACCCCTGACCTGACCATGGCTGAGCAAGAGGCCAAGCGGCGCGGCCTCACGGGGCATGTTTTTATCCTGAGCATGCCTTCTTATCTTGCCATCATGCGCTATTGCACTGATCGGGAAGTGCGGCGCATTTTCTACGAAAAGTGGCATTCTGTCGCTACCGAGGGTGAAGAGGACAATCGTCCCCTGGTTTTGGAAACCTTGAAACTTCGCCAGAAAATGGCTCAGATTTTGGGATTTCCGAACTATGCTGAATACATTTTGCAGTCCCGCATGGTTCAAAGCGTGGCTACGATCCGCGACACCATCCGGCTCTTTGCGGAGAAATCAAAAATCAAAGCCCAGCAAGAAATCGAAGAGCTCAAAAAATTCTCTGGCCTCACCGATTTGGCACTCTGGGACGTGACTTATTGGTCCGAAAAGCTTGGCGAGAAAAAATTCCAAATCGATTCCAAGGAGCTGCGTAAATATTTCCCTCTGGAGCCGACTCTTCAGGGACTTTTTGGCACCGCCGAAAAGCTCTATGGACTGAAGTTCGTGCCCATGAAGACTGACGCTGACGAAAAAATCTACGAAGTCCGAGAGGATGGAGAGCTGATCAGTTACTTTGTGCTCGATCTCTTTGCACGCAAAGGAAAACGCAATGGAGCTTGGTGCAATGTTTCGCGCTACTCGAGGCGGACCTCGGATGACGCCCGCCAAATCCCGATCGTATTCAATGTTTGCAACTTCAATCCGGGCACTGCGCAAGAGCCTGCGCTCCTGCCCCACTCGGACGTAGAGACTCTTTTTCACGAGTTTGGTCATGCGCTACACGCGATGCTGAGTCGCAATGACTATCTGAATTTGCATAGTTTTTCTGTGGAATGGGATTTTGTCGAGCTACCGTCGCAAATCATGGAGAATTGGACCTGGCACCCGGACTCACTCGAGTCCTTCACTCGCCACGCAGAGACCGGGCAGCCCCTCGACCGAGGACTTCTTCAACGGCTATTGGATAAACGCAGCTTCATGAAAGGGCTCATGACTTTGCGGCAGAGCGAGTTCGGGTTCATGGACATGGATCTTCACACGATGGAGCCGCCGAATTCGGTCGAAGAGTTGGACCGAGTGACTCAAGAGATCGCCAATCGATACACCGTACTTCCTAAACCCAAGAGCTATAAAATGTATGCCTCGTTTCTCCATCTTTTTGCAGGTGGGTACGGCGCTGGTTATTACAGCTATCTTTGGGCAGAGATTCTTGAGGCGGATGCCTTTCAAGAATTTGCCAAAAATGGAGTTTTCGATCCCTCGACGGGCAAAAAATTTCGCAAATTGCTGGAATCCGGGACGAGCCAGCCTGCGGCTGCGCTATTTAGGGAATTTGCAGGGCGGGATCCGGATCCGAAGCCTCTGTTGAAGAAAAAAGGATTATTAGAAACGATCTAATGTCGTTTAGTGAACAAATGGATGCAAAGTGCGCTTCAACGGCACCCAAATTCGGCTCTGAAACCAGCGAGGGGACTTCTTTCCAGGAGCTCCGAGGCGTGCACCCAGCATTTCTAGGGCGCGGTCGATCGCATCGCGCGGCGAATCAGAGGAAGCTTCCACGTTGACCAGTTGAATCGGTGAATAAGCAGAAATTTTGCAATGAAATCCATACTCTGTCTTCTCTAGACCCAGATTAAAATCAAAAGATTGCTGGGGCAGAGTCCGGCTCAACTCATTCAACTTCTGACGAACTTCTCGCTCCAACCTGAAATGAGGCTGAAAACCAGAAAAGATCCACTGAATCTGAGGACTCATGAGCGACTCCCTACTTGGATATCCACCACTTCAACGGCAATCACGGGGGCCGAATGTTGGCTCACTGCTGTGTGAGTGTCCCCGACGCTGCTGATGCCGACGCTACTGCTAGGACGGGGCCACAATGTATACACAGCCAACCCCAAAAGGATCAGTGTGATGACCATGGGATATCCGTCAGCAATCCAGGAACGTCGTCGATTCATTCTTTCCCCCTAAAAACCGCGAAGCCATCTTGGCCTCGGCTTTCTATCATACTGTTTTCGAACGGGGGGATGTCAAGAAAGATTTCGAATTACATCCTCAACATGGCCGGAAATTTTCACTTTCGGATAGATGTGAGTGATTTTTCCACTTCCATCGATGAGAAATGTGGTGCGCACAATTCCCATGAATTTTCGGCCATAAAGACTTTTTTCTTTCCAAACTCCGTAAGCCTCGCACATTTTTCCATCGGGGTCAGATAATAACTGGAACTTGAGTCCTTGTTTTGTTTTAAATTTTTGATGGCTCTCGACGCTGTCTTTGCTGACGCCCACGACATGGGCACCGAGCTTGGTGAGCTTGGCCAGCGAATCCTGAAAATCACAGGCCTCCTGGGTGCATCCGGAGGTCATGTCCTTGGGATAGAAGTATAAAACCAAGGGTTTGCCAGCGAAATCCTTGAGAGTGACTTTTTCGTCCGAATCATCCAATAGGGAGAATGCCGGAGCTTTGGATCCTACTTTGAGTTCTTTCATACGACGCCAAACCAGGTTTTGAGATACTGCCCTTCCGGAAATTCTGCAATCACTGGGTGATCCGGACCGTGCCCCCCGCGAAAGATCCATTGAGGGCTGACTTGGGAGCGGCGAGCGGCTTTGGCAAGAGTTTCGATCAGGTCTTCGGGTGTGAAATGAGCCGAGCAGGAGGCCGAGACGATCGCGCCGGGCTTTTTAAGGATTCTTAAGCATTCGGTGTTGAGCTTCAGATAAGCATGCTTGCCAGCGGGGTGGTCCTTGCGGCTTTTGATCAGAGCCGGAGGATCGCAGACGATCAGGTCGTAGCTGCTATCCGGGATCTGAGTGATTTTTTCCAGGATATCGGCCTTGCTGATCTCGGCCACGGCTCCGGCATGGGTCAGGTTTTTCTGGGCAAACTCGAGGGCCTCAGCCGATGCGTCCATGGCAGTCACATGGACATTTTTTACACCCGATTGCTTGAGAGAGGTCGAGAGGCGACTCCCCCACTGGGAGACATAGGAGAATAAATCGAGAACGCGGACTTCTTTTTGACCCTGAAAGAATTTTTGCGCCATTCGAGCGACCTGAATCGTGTTCCAGGTCTGATCCAAGAAAAATCCGGTTTTTTGACCTTCCAGTAGGTCCGCGCGGAACGTCTGCCCGCTAACGTCAAATTCGGCTCGGTTGAGACTGGCTTCGATCCCCGAGAGTTCAACTCGTGGAGCTTCGATTTCGATGCCCTCGAGCTTACGGACAGAAACATCGTTGCGAATCACGATTGCGCTCTTGGGACCTGCCCATTTTTTCAATACCTTTTGGAGAATGGGCAGCATTCGATCCACTCCGGCAGCATGAGCTTGGATCACGATGATCTGGCCTCGGCTTTGAGTGAGCTGGAATCGATCCACGATCAAACCAGGGATTCCGTCCGCCTCGCCGAAGCAGAGGCGTGCGCTGGTTGCGGCATAGCCCAGACGTTCTCGCAACGCGATGGCACCAGAGATCAGCTGTTTTTCGAGGAATTCTTCGCTGCTCGGGTCTTTGACTTCTGGATTGCGGGTCACGGATCGGAAGGCGATGAGGGAATGGGGGTTCAGGAACCCACGCGCCAGGAAATTTCCAGCTGCGTCTCTGAGCTCGGCTGATTCACCCGCTGTGGCACCCTTCAGCGAGCCCGAGAGTTCGTTGGAGAAAACCCAGGGATGTCCGCCTGATTTGAAACGTCGTTCGGAATCTTTTTTAAGAGAGATGACTTTCATTTAGTGTGATCCATAATTTTGAACAAGCTCAGCAACATGACTATCACACACACAAACCCAATCATCCAAAATGTATAGGCGTTGAGCGCTTTGTAAAAATCAACGCGTAAATTATTCAACTCTAAGTGTAGGTCTAGAACTTTTTCTTTTAGATCGTCTTTAGAATCCATGGTCGTATCCTTCTTTCTACAATTCAGATGAACATGAGACAGTGATTAGCCCCACAAAAAGAAATTGAGCTTATTTAGTCAAATAATTTCAATAGGTTGAATTCAATCAAACCCATTCTGATAGACTAATCTAGTTCCATGGAAAAACTCTCCGCTCCCATTCTGAATTGGAAAGAAATCGAGCTGCATGTTCGTGCAATCTCTGAGGAAACTCGAGGTGCGTCTGTTGATCGAATTCTCATTCCTCTGCGTGCAGAATTTCCAGGAGGCTACCTCAAGAGCGAATTTGCGTTTCAAATCCGGACTCGCTCGTCGGATTGGACGCTGATTTGGAGTGTA
The DNA here is from genome assembly GCA_964364175.1 of uncultured Bacteriovoracaceae bacterium. GTDB lineage: Bacteria > Bdellovibrionota > UBA1018 > UBA1018 > UBA1018 > CAYILR01. Next base: position 6,002 of record CAYILR010000044.1, on the reverse strand, counting down.
AGGGCACAAATGCCGTATTTTGCTCTGGCGACTGAGCGGCTGTTCAAACCTGCGACTCAGGCGACGCATTCTCCGTTTGGGTTGTTATTGTCGAAGCTCGTTCGCGGACTAAAAATCCAATCGATTCGTACGCTGAAAAAAGACCGCTGCGTTTGGATGGAATTTAGCGGCGGGATGGCTTTGGTGATTCATTTGATTCCGGCGATGCCCGAGGCTTTCTTGATTGATCTATCTCAAGGATCAGCGGCAGAAGGCTGGAAGGTCCTCGGCAGAAGTCGATCGAACGCTGAGAATCTGGATGAGGTTTACAAAACTCCGGATGCCTCTCGAGCGCCAGACGATATGCCAGTACGATCCGAGTGGATTGAATCGCCTGCGGTTTATTATCAGGTGTTGGAGAAAGTCCTTCAGCAGGAAGCATTGCAAACTCGATGGGCGAATTCTCAAAAGGAATTGCAAAAAATTCTCAAGGCCCTCAATCAGCAAATCCGCAGTCAGGACGAACAGCTGAAATCTTCACAAGCCGAAGGAGAATGGAAGCACTACGGAGATTTATTGAAATCCGTGATGCACGAGTCGCCTCCGATCGAAAAAGACAAAACTCGCAAAGTTTTTGATTACACAATCGAGAAGGAAATCAAAATTCCCTGTGATCCCAAACTCACGATTCAAAATCAGATCGAGAAATTTTATACGCAAGCCAAGCGCAAGTCGCGACGGATTCAGGAATCGCAGGAGCGAATTCGAGAACTCACGGATAAAAAATCTGCGCTTTCTGGATTTTTAAAAGCTGAACCTGCGTGGCCTGAGCTCAAGAAGCTGGAAGAATCGCTGGGTATTGCCCCGGGTGCAGCAAAAAAAGAGCAGCAATCCTCGGGTGCGCTATGGCCCGGCCGACGATTCAAATCCAAAGACGGAATGGAAATTTGGGTCGGAAAAACCGAAAAAGAAAACCTGGAGCTGACGTTTAAGAAAGCTCGAGGCAATGATCAGTGGTTGCACGTCAAGGGACGAACTAGTGCGCATGCGATTGTCCCTGTGCCCAGTGGAAAGTCGGCTTCGCTGGAAACACTGCTCGACGCCGCTCATTTGGTGATTCACTACAGCGGGTATTCGGGCGAGGCCAAAACTGAGGTGGATTATACTTTTAAGAAATATGTGAAACGAATCAAGGACTCGACTCAGGTCAGCTATACTCAGAATAAAACTTTGATTGTGCAGTTTGATGCCAAGAGAATTGAGCGGTTGTTTCAAAGTGTTTCTTAAATAATCCGATTGCTTCTATTAAAACTGGGAGGCAAGCCCGTTATGCCCCGCCTCCCAGTTAATAGCCAATACAGTTTCCGAGTTAAATTTTAGCGAACATCACCACGGAGGTTCTTTTCAACGCCTCCCATGACAGTAAACATCTGGCCCAGTTTTTGTGCATTACTACCCATAGTTTGGGCACACTTAAGAGGAGACCAAACTTTTTGAATAGAAGCATTTTGATCTAGGTCCAAAGAGAGAACTGCATCAATATTTTTGGGTCCATCGCCATTTCTGATTTTATTGAGATCATTATTATTCAAAAACCGTATCTCAATCGCAGAGATTGTACTTTTTCTAATCCGCACCGGATATCCTGTTAAACCCAAGACTGTCTTTCCAGCTCCTAAGGATGGAGCGATTGGAAAACCCACCTCATTTTTTGGATTAGCCTGTTCAGTTGCTTGAATTTCAGAATAGATGTTCGCGTATCGATTTCCGCCATACCCGCCAGACACAAAAGTTCCCATGACATAACCAGCTCCCTGAAAGTTCAGTGTGACGTATCGCCCGACCTGATTCCCTCGATAGTCATATTGGTCACCATCATAATTGAATACCTCAACCGAGGCGAGGTATTCTACCAAACCCAGTTGGTCGAATTTTTCTACAGTACAGGTTAAATTCACAGATGGTGCAGATCCCGTATGAGAGGCTGACGATCCGAAAACATCTTGAATCACAGCAGACGACACTTTGTAGGATGTGTCGTCAAGTTGCATGATGCCAATATATTCATGAAGCGCTAACACCAGTTTTTGATTTTTATTGTTCTGGGCCCAACGAGTTCGATTGATTCGTATCAAACCTTGATTTGGAAAATTTAAGGCGTCTCGAACAAGACCGCTCTTATCTTTCAACTCGTCAAGGGTGGATTCGACCAGGGTTACCTCAATCGCGCGTTCAAGAGCTGATGATGACACGGGACCACGGTCTCCGTATTTTCTTTTAATTCCAGAAAGAGCTGCTTTTGCATGAGAAACAAATTCCTCTGAATACCCATCACCTCCGTTTCCTGTTTCGCTGCCTGCAAAAGTCAAAGGACTCGCAAAAACCATCATGCTTGCAATAGCGACCATTTTATATTTGAACATCATCATTTTTCATCTCCTTCTGATAATGGGAACAGTTGAACAGACATTTCGTAGACCCGTTTTCTTTTTCCAGACTCAAGAAAAGCACAAAGTTCCCGTCTGAATTCGGCTATCCTTTTTTTTGCCTCTGGCAAAAGAGCTGGATCAATGGACATGGTCATCGACGTAAAATCCCTTTCATTGACTGAGTGAGTTTCCAGGGATTCTAAGGCTTTATTCAAAATTTCTCGGTGTCGTTGACGAACAGCTGACGAAGAGATGCCGCTAGGTGATGCCAGGTGAACATTGGTTTTGATGAGCCTACCTTTTTTTCGATCAAGAAGCCCCACTGTTATTAGGCGCTCAATTGCGTCAGCTGCTTGATTATAATTAATTCCAAGCTTTTTTGCGAACCAACGAGGATGATCTTGGCAGCCACTGACATAAGTCAATTCAAGAATAGCGTAATAATACCATTCGGAGATGACACGAAACACGTCCTCAGAAAGAGCCTTATATTCCGGAATAGACGGTGAAAGAATTCGAGCACCATTTTCAGTCAGGCTCGATGCAACAGATTGATAAAATTTTGCTGCATCTGCAGGCGTGAGATTAAGCCTATCGCTGATTTTCGAAGCGGACTTCAACGAAAGCCTTCGTTTTCCAGAAAGAACCCCACTCAGGGTAGCAGGACTCAACTCAAGCTGTTGGGCAAATCGCCGCAAACTGTAAGCAGGATTATTTTTAACCCTTTGAAGAAGCTCAGAGGTGAGAATTGATCGATAATTCGTTGCTGTTTTGTTCATCTTCATCGGTGGATGATCTACGGCGAAGACATTACTTTCACAAGCACAAATAAAACAATCTGTTTCATGCTATGAAACAGGCTACAAATGAACTAAGCGGGCCGTTTTCCTGAGCTGTTAATTCCTCAACCGCCAATACTATAGTTATCAGATGTAGCCAGGACTCAACGGAGGCGGTGTCTGTTCAAACCCAGTCTTTTACAAAGATATTCATCCGATCAATTTCATCTGTTCTATTTTATCGATTCCGTACTCCTCAATCGCCTTCCTTTGATTGCAATTTCTGCAAAGCAATTGAAGGTTTTCTTCGGAGCTCGGACCTTTTTTAGCAAAAGAGTAAATATGATCGATTTCAAGCGCAAATTTCGACCCACATTGAACGCATTGATTCCTATCTCGTTGAAATATTTTTCGCTTTAATGAAGCATGAATATATCTACTTCTTCCTACCTCCCTTGAAAACACCGAGTGAATTTTGGAATTTTCCAATTCCGCCGGCGGAATAAAATTCTCTTTTGATTTCAAATCACTTACGCTCTGAGTCGCCGGAGTCTGCGGTTTTTCACTCGACTCATCTGTTCTCTCCACCTTTTTAACCCTCACTTCTCGAGCAGGATTAAGTTTTTCTGCTCCAAACTTCGCAAGATAAGTAATCAACTCACTCATACTCATATTAGGATTCGAATGCGCCAGATACCCTTTGATCGTTTCCAGATTCTGAAGCGCTTCCTCGGTCAAAACGACGTTCAATTCTGTATGTGTCTGACTGACAGCTCGTGATTTTTCTTGAACGTGAATCTCAGGTTGCACGGATCGCTTCAATAACTCCCTCTCAGCTTCTCTTCTTGATTTCCCCTCAAGCTGCTTCAAAAGCTCCTTTTTCTCTTCGCGAGTAATAGGAACATCAGCGACCTTGTTTTCCTTCCGAACAAAAGTCTCAACTTGAACAATTGTGGAGAGGTGTAATTTTCCATCTAGTATTTTTTTCTCTACTTCAGGAATTTCCTTAAGCAACTTCATCCCATCTACTCGTCTCATCGCTGCCCCAGGCGAATATCCCAACGCACCTACACAGTACTTAAACAAACTCTCGTACCCCAAATCTGAAAACAATTTACGCCTGTAGACTTCTTTCAAATGATGTAAAATCGCAACGGTCAGCTCTCGCTCTGACCCTGCTAGGGTTTTGACTTTTTCTAGCAAAACGGAATCAGTTAAATTTTGAATGGACGATGTAGATGTTTGCATTTTTCCTCCCAAATAGATCAAAAAAATGTATCACGAAATCCAATCAAAATTCACTTATAATTGCTTGAAGCGCTCATACTTCTTCCCATCAAAAACAAAAAAATCATAAATCCCGTTTTTAACATAAGGTGGCACTTCATCTCCTCCATCACAATTATTCCAATGCATTGCCTCATACGAGGCGATTGTTATTTCGATCGATTGATCGAGTGGTGGAAGCTCAAAGTCTCTGAAAAACTGGTCGGATTTCAGCTGGATCGGGTGATCACCCGCCGTTGTAAATATACACCGACTCCAACCAGGATCGTACTCACTGCAACTAAATGTCCCATCAACACTCAGCGTTCCAAGATGATCTCCCAGTTCGTATTCGTCGTACCACATGCATCCCGAGGCATTGGCTGTTACAGCACTAGTAATTGATATCAATACACTGATTATAAATTTCGATAGTTTCATTTGTGCTTACCTTCTTTCTTGAACCATCTGTAGCCAACAAAAAAATGGGTGTAAAATTCATTATTTGTATTGTACTCAGTCCTGATGAGACTTAATGATCTTGATCTGAATTTGATAAAAACTTTTGTTCTGGTTGCAGAGGAACGGGGATTTTCTAAAGCTGCAAAACGCCTTTTCGTCGAACAATCCGCTGTGAGTAAAGCAATTAAGCGATTAGAGGTTAATATTGGTTCGACCCTATTCCTCAGAACAAAAAGACATGTGGAACTGACAACAAAAGGTATGACTTTGTTGCCAATCGCCAGACAAGTTTTACAGTCGTCAGAAGATTTACTCAGCCTAGCACAAGATAGGAAAAACGAACTCTCTGGAGTACTCAAGTTTGGCGCAGCCAGTCCTTTATCCTTTCTATTTTTACCCGATGCGATTTCTCAGATCACGACTGATTACCCACGCATCTGGCCTATGATGTTCACCGGGCTGGTAGACGATCTCACGCAAAGAACCGCACGCCGAGAACTCGAGTTTTCATTCCTAGGATACGAAGGGACACGATTGAAGGAACTAGAATACAGAGAGATTGGCGCTTGTCGGTACAAAATCGTAGCATCGACCCGAATCAAAACACCCATGATGAATTCATTTATCGGTTCACGCGAGATTAATGATCAAAATTCACCAAAACTACCTACTTTTGACCGATTAAAGCGAATCAACAAGCAGATTCAAATTCGATACAGCGCAAATGATTTGATGGCATACAAGGCACTGCTGCTGAAAGGACTCGGCATAGGACTTTTACCTGAACTTTTTATCCAGAAGGAAATCGCGCAAAAAAAATTGAAGGTATTATATCCAGAAATGAATTTATTATTTCCGATGTTTGCTATCCATCATGGAGGTTACAAATTATCACCCGAAGCAGAAAGAATGATCGAGATCTGTAAAACCAAATTCAGATAAATGAGTCATCAAAACGACAAACCCGCACCCACCGTCGAATAAATTCCCGAAAGATCCACCACCACAGGATCACCATTTTTCAAAAGATACTGAGTAACTGTTCAGCCTGATTATGCGAGCAGTGGCTGAAGCGGTGCACCTAAAA
>CAYILR010000043.1:0-41287 GCA_964364175.1 uncultured Bacteriovoracaceae bacterium | reverse complement strand
TTAGGTGCACCGCTTCAGCCACTGCTCGCATAATCAGGCTGAACAGTTACGATTTCTTTTTTATAAAAAATAGAAAATTCACTCCCTCTTGGAAATGGTGACCGAGAGCACTGCGGTTTGCACCACGGCGTAGTCGGTCCCTGGCCGTCTGAGACATTACGGCCAGGCAATTGCCTCCACCCAAAATTAGATCTTAAAAAAATCCAGGCAAAGAGAGTGCAACTCCTCCTCGGGAGAGTCGCTAATCAATAGCTTTGCATTCTCAATGGATTTGACCAGCAAGTTTTTTATTTTTATAGTGTCATTATTTGAAATGCTGACCACGGAAGAATAGTGCAGATCCTCGAAAAAATTTTCTTTGTCGAGAGATTGAATGGCCTGAAGTCTCCAGTTGGCGTGATGCTTTGAAATCATGGGTGAGTCAGACCCTAAATGAAATCTGGCAACGCTCGCCGTGTAGCGTCCATTTTCAGCTTCTGCCAAACCTAGCTTGACGAGCACCCCGAGAACTTCAGAAATTTTTCTTGAAGACACTTTCAGGTATTTTGCAATGGCCTCTTTGGTTTGATACTGCTTGATCGTAATGAGAATATGAACAGCAGCATAGTGCCAAGAGCTATAAAACAACGCCTGATCTTCACTGGATACCGTTTTTTTGACCTTTAGCCTGTCTTTGAGAACAAGGCGTTTAGACTGAATCTTTTGTACTTGGGATTCGATCCGTTTTTTTAGCTTAGGCGTGCCAGCCCGAACTAATTGCACCAGGAGTAAAAAATATTCTGACTCGTCTTCATTGTGGCCCAAGTACTCATTCACTTCCTCCGCCTGCTCAAATGAGAGGTGAGAGACCCCGCTCAGAACCTGGGAAATATGAGATACGGGGCTTTTTATCGCCGCTGCAATAGCAGCTCGTTGCCCGCGACCTTTCTTGGGCTGACTTAAAATCCAACCTTTCAAAAATTCCCGGTAGTCAAAATAGCTAAAAAGGTCTTTTTCCATGCTTCTCTCAGCTTCTGTCGTCACAATTTCATTTTTTATGAAGTTTAAATAAATTTTTTCATGAAACCATTCTATTTTAAATAATTAAAATTAATTATTTATTGACATGTAAAAATGAAATGCAAATACTACCTATAGCCCATGGGCAAGAGGCAAGCGACCCGCAGTATCCCGTCAAGATCGGCGACTCAGAAAAAACTTGCCGGTTTGACTTCAAAGGAACATGGCGCTCGTATAACCCTGCTTTGTTAGGTAAGCCGTATGACGAACAACACGGTATAAGGCTTTTTCAATCGATAGACGAAGAAGCAGCGGTCATTTGTATAAAAAAATAGGAGATTAGGCTGCACTCCAAGCAGAGCCAAGTCCAGCCCCTTTTGGCAAGGGTGTGATGTGGTAAAAAATTTTTATATATTTTGAAGTAATCGATCCCAGGCATCCGGCTTGAATCCCGTGATTCCACCCTTCGAAGTGAGAAGGAACGGTCGTTTGATCAACTTCCCATTCTTCGAAAGCAGCTGAATCGCTTCGGCTTCTGTCATTCCTGCTTCGATTTTCTCTGAAATCTTGAGTTCACGATAAAGTTCACCTGAGGTATTGAATAACTTTTTGAATGTCTGTCCCTCGGACTTGATGTGACTGAGCATTTGCCTCAGCTCGGCAGGAGTCGGAGGCTGCTCCACGATCGGGTGTTTCTCATACGTGATTCCTTTGGCATCCAGGTATTTGAGAGCGGATTTGCACGTGCTGCAGTTCTTATATTCGTAGATTTTGACAGTCTTTTTCATGGAATTTGTCATAGCACGCTCAAACGTACCAGAAAAGCCAACTCACTCCCCCAAAATCAGAGCATCGTGCTACCCTCAATGGTATGAAACTCAAAGACCTAGCTGCCACGATCAAGCAATCCCTTAAAGGCGAACACCACGATTACACGCAGGGCCCGATCTCAGAAGCAGTGATTTTGCTAGCAATACCGATGATTCTGGAGCTTTCGTTGGAGAGTGTTTTCGCGGTCGTTGATATGTTTTTTGTCAGCAAACTGGGACCCAGCGCGATTGCCACAGTGGGGCTCACCGAATCAGTGGTGACGCTCATTTATTCTGTCGCGATCGGGCTCAGTACGGGAGCAACTGCGATTGTGGCACGACGAATCGGTGAAAAAAATCCGGATGCAGCGGCACACGCAGGAGCGCAGTCTTTGATTTTGGGGATTGTGGCTTCGATCGTTTTGGGAACCGTGGGTGCTTATTTTGCAGGAGATATCTTGGCATTGATGGGAGCAAGCCGCGAGGTCATCGACGAAGGAACGGTTTTTGCCCGCGTGATGTTGGGAGGCAGCACTGCAATTTTGCTATTATTCCTGATCAACGGGATATTTCGAGGCGCTGGGAATGCAGCGATGGCGATGAGGAGCCTTTGGATCGCAAGCGGGATCAATATTGTGCTTTGCCCGATTTTTATTCACTTCTTTGGTTTAAAGGGGGCAGCCATGGCAACTGTCGTTGGACGAAGCTCTGGCGTAGCCTATCAGATTTATCATCTGTTTTCTGGAAGCGGAGAACTGAAGTTTTCTTCGAGGCATTTTAAATTTGATTTTCCGATCATTCGGTCTCTGGTTAAAATCGCTTCACCTGCTTCGTTTCAATTCATGATCGGAAGCGGAAGCTGGATTATTCTAACTCGGCTGGTGGCCGAAACAGGAGGCACGGCTGCCTCAGCGGGTTACCAAATTGCATTTCGAAATTTTGTGTTCTTTATTTTGCCGGCCTGGGGCTTGAGCAATGCCGCTGCAACCTTGGTTGGACAAAATCTGGGAGCACAGCAATTTCAGAGGGCAGAAGAAAGCGTTTTTACGACCGCAAAATACAACGCAATCCTCATGGCTTTTGTGACTGTGTTCTTTGTCGTATTTGCGCATCCCATCGTAGGAGTGTTCACACAAGATCAGGCGGTACTCGACCATGGAACTCAGGCCTTGCGGATTATTGGTCTAGGTTATGTTTTCTACGGAATCGGAATGGTGATGACACAGGCGTTGAACGGAGCGGGGGATACCAAAACTCCGACTTGGCTGAATTTTTTTTGCTTCTGGGTTTTTCAAACGCCGTTCGCCTATTTTCTCGCCAAGGGTACGACCCTGGGAGCAAAAGGTGTGATGATGGCAATTCCGGCTGCGCATGCGGTACTAGCAGGCATGGCATGGTGGATATTTAAACAAGGAAAATGGAAATCCGTCAAAATTTAAATGCCAGAGGAATTTTTTTAGATTTAAGCAAAAGTTTGTCCCGAGTCAGCAACGGTACTTCGTGGACAATACTGGTTGCGCTGATGATTTCATCAGCGGGATCGCTTTTGATGTCGAGTTGAGTGCTTTGAATTGCAATTTCTCGCGTAATCGGCCAAATCGTGATCTGTGTGAGAGCCATTTTGAATTCTCTGCTCTCCAAATCCACTTCTAATCGTTTGAGTTGGACCAATTTAGCCATTTCCCAAAGGACAATAGAAGAGATGCTTACTTCAGAGGACTCTATCTTTTTGCGCTCGGAAGGACTCAGATTTCCTGCCAGTAAATCAATCCAGATATGGGTATCAAGATTCAGCAGCATTCCATTGAACTCCCGTCGAAAGTATGTCGCCTTTGACCTGAATTTTGCCTTTTAAAATTCCAAAGAGATTTTTTGAATTTTCTCGGAACGGAATCACCTGGGCAATCGGCTTGCCATGCTTGGTGATGATCAACCCCTCTTCCTCTAAATGTTCAAATAAAGAAAGACACTTTTCTTTGAATTCCGACGCTTTCATTCGCTTTCGTGCACCCATTCCAATAGAATATAACTAGTCAAAAAATATGTCTAGTTAAATATTATGACCAATATAAAAGGAATGGAACATGATCCGGATCATGTTCTTGGGATAGACTCTTAGCTTTTCGAAATCAGATTACGCAGCGCCGTCTCAGTCTGCTCTTTTTTCTCAGCCAGTTTCATCCACTGCTCTTCCAAGGTGTGCAACTGAATCTGGACCTCGTTGATTTTTTGAAAGTCATTGTTGTCTATGTGCTCACTGAGTTTCCTGGCCAAATCAGCCATCTGCGATTCAATCGTCTGAATTGCCTTCTCAGATTGCTTGAGATCCCGATCCAGATTTTTTTTGGCTTCTCGAAATTGATTCCCAGGTTGCGATGGAGCGACGGCTGTCGACGCAGTTGCAGGTACAACAGGTGATTTGACGACCGCAGCCGGCTTCTCAGGAGCCACTCCATTCAACGCCATGTTCTGAATTTTCCAAACATAGTCATCGTACGTCCCAAAATACAGATTCAGCTTGCCCTGATCGATCTCGAGAATCTTAGTGCCAATCCGGCGGGTGAAACTCCGATCGTGGCTGACCGTAATCACAGTCCCCGGATAATCCATCAAAGCCTGCGTCAACGCCTCAACGGTATCAAAATCCAAGTGGTTGGTCGGTTCGTCGAGAATCAGGCAACTCGCCCGCTGCAACAAAATCTGCCCGAGCGCCACCCTCGCCCGTTCTCCCCCGGACAAAACAGACAATCGCTTGTAAACCGAATCTCCACTGAACAAGAGCGAGCCCGCCAAATCCAAGACTTCCTGCCGGGTCACGCTGGCAGGAACCACCGACTCCATCGCTTCGAGCACAGTGTGGCTCAAATTCAAGCCTTCAGCGACGTGCTGAGCGTAATAGCCCACGGTGACTTGATATCCGTACTCCAATTTCCCAGACAGAGGCTCGATTTGTCTCGCCAAAGTTTTCAATAACGTGGATTTACCCGCACCGTTCAAACCCACTACCGCAACGTGATCGCCTGTGATGATTTGCAAGTCCGCCGGTTGAATCACGGTTTTGCTGGGATACCCCATCCCCACTCGATCCATGTTCAAAACCAATTTGCCCGTGCGCAGCGGCGTCGGAATCCGAATCCGCGCTCGCACCGGCAACGACTTGAGTTCGATCGTCTCCATTTTGGACAAGGACTTGAGCCGAGACTGAGCCTGTTTTGCCTTAGTCGCCTTGGCACCAAACCGAGCAACGAAATCCAGAATCTGCTTTCGTTTCTCGCTCTGACTTTGCGCGCGAGATTCCAGCTGCGTCCGCATCAATGCCTTTTGTTCAAAATAATCATCGATCGTTCCCGGATAGGATGCGATGTCGCCGCTCTCCACTTCGAGAGTACTCGAGGCAGTCCTGCGCAAAAACTCACGATCGTGCGAAATCAACATCAAAGCGCCTTCAAAACCCTGGAGGAAATTCTCCAAAACCACCAACGTCTCCAGATCCAAATAGTTCGTCGGCTCATCGAGCAGCATCAAATTCGGCTCCTGGCCAATCAGATGCAAAAGCTTGATCCGCATCCGATAACCCCCGCTCAAACTCGTGATCGGCACATCAAACATTGCCGGCTGAAGCCCCAATCCACGCGCCAGCTTCTTCAGTGTCCAAATCGGAGTCGAAACATCCCGAGAGAGAAAAGATTCGACCGTCTCGCCTTCGTTCCAAGCATCGTGCTGAGGCAAATACCCCAAACGCAAAGCCCGAGAACAAATCAGCTCTCCCGAGTCCAAGGTCTCCTCACCCGCAATGATCTTGAACAAAGTCGTCTTGCCCGCCCCGTTGGGCCCGATCACCCCGACGTGATCGCCCTCACCAATCGAAAACGTGGCTTCGTCAAAAAGGCGTTTCGAGCCATATGATTTAGACCCGCTGCGAAGTTGTAAAAGATCAGCCATGTGGCTGTTCGTACTGCCTGGAGTGGGTCGGCGTCAAAAAATAATACTTTTTTTAAGAAGCATTTTTTTGAGCGTATTTTTCAAGCTTCTCTTCAAGAATCCGATCGATCGTTTTTGCCAAATTTTGTTCGCTCAAGATCCGATCAGCTGAAGCAGATTTCGCGTTCGCTGCTTCAAGAGACAGAATCAAATCGATTTTTTTTTGGACATCAAAAGCACGCAGCCATCTTTTTTCGCGGAGAAACAAACTGGCAAACCCAATTGAAATCAACCAAATCGCAGCAGCGAACCAGACAAAACCATCGATCTGGATTCCTCCGGTGGTGGCATAATTCATGACTTCGTAAAAAACGATGGAGAATGTCGCCACCGTAAAAACCACCACCCAGACCAGGGAAAAAAAGTAAATGAGAGCAACTCTTCTTCCCCCTTGCAGCAACTCCAGAGAGATCGAAAGCGTTTTTATTTTTGCAAACCGCTCCGACTCTTTCCATAGAGTGGGAACGTAGAAATCAAGCAATCTCTCCAGAGTTGACATCTCACACCCTTGCTTCTAGTGAGAGCTTCTTCTGCCCAAAACAAACCCCAATACCCCGAGTACTGCAGCCGTAGCCCCGATAAAAATCCAGGGATTGCTATGTGCAGTTTCGTCTACTCTTCTCGCTGTTTCTTTGGCCGAGTCCACTGCACGGTCTCTCAGATGAATCACAGACTCACCCGATGCATCGCGGATCTCTCGAAGAGCCCCTTTGACCTCAGGTACATGCTCCGAAAAAGTCTCTTTGATCCGTCGAAAATCCTTGCTGACCATTTGGCGGATTTCATCAGAACTATCTTTGGCCGCTTCATTCAAAATCGTCAAAGCATGAGAAATTGATTTAGCTTTTTCGTTATTAAAGGACCCCAACATATTTGCATTTTCCATAAAAATTCTCCTCTGGGAGAACTATTGTGCAAAGATCGTGCCTTCCGAATTTTATTGAGGAAATCGTTTTTTCGAGCAAGACGTGAGTTCAATCAGTCTCAGAGTGTGCCGTATTTGTCTCAACTGTTTTTATCTCAACTATTTTTAATAACGGTTGATACACCCGAAACGCATAATCCGTCTTCAATCCCAGGCGCTTTTGGACCACTGCTTGCGAAACACCTTGTTTGAACCAATGCAAAGTCGTGGTGTGACGGATCAATCGCGGTGTCAAACCCTCCACTCCGAGACGCTGTGAATACGACTTCAAAAGCAGCTCAATCCCGCGTGGAGAAATATGTGAGCCTAACGGACCCACTCGATTGTAGCCCAAGAATAGCCAAGGAGTTTTTTGCCTGGCTTGAGTTTGCAGCCGATCCAACGCTGCCGCCAACAGGGCACTGATTTCTACCTCACGTGCGCCCTTGCCTCGGATTTGAACGCAAGGTGGATTCATTCCCAAAGAAAGATCGGCAAATTGCAGCAAAGCTGCCTCACTCACCAAACACCCCGTCTCGACCAAGAACCAGAGCAGCAAGCGATTTCTGCGCTCCATCTCGGTCACAGCCTGAAGGTTTTGGACGGCCTGCAAGAGCATTTCATAATCAACTGTCACAGGGATCCGTTCAACCTTGGCCGGAGGAGCCACCCGCCGCCTTTGATCTTCCGGCATCTGATTTCGCCGATTCAAAAAACCCAAAAGCTTCCGCACGGTCATCATCTTGCGGCGACGACTATTGCTCTTGAGACCTTGGGTCTTGAGATATTCACCGTAATTTTCCAGGTCTTTCGAACCCAGTTCGGGCAGAGTCATATGAATCGGGGCTTTCAAAACATCCTTGACGTACTCTTGAAACGTCCTCAGATCCGACTGGTAATTTGAAATCGTGTGAGATGCTTTGCCCGATCCTTCGAGATAACCCACAAAACTTTTTGTTGCCCGAATCAGTGTAGTTTTCTTCCTAGTGGGTTGACAGTCGCTCATGATTACGCTGATACTAGCGCAGGTTTTCCAAGGGAGAAATGTGTTTATGGTTTTTTTCGCAAGAATTGTTTGTTTGTCGTTGCTGGTAATCACTTCCGGATGCACAAAATCATCACCACCCACGGGTGACACGATCCGAGTGGGCGAAGTCGGCTCCATGACGGGATCCGAATCGACCTTTGGAACCTCCACCCACCACGGCATCGAGCTCGCCGTGAAAAAAATCAACGCAGCGGGGGGAATTCAGGGCAAACAGATCCAGCTCATCTCGTTAGACGATCAAGGAAAACCAGAAGAAGCAGCCACCGCCACAACAAAACTGATTACCCAAGAAAAAGTCGTCGCGATCTTGGGAGAAGTCGCAAGTTCTCGCAGCTTGGCTATGGCTCCCATCGCGCAACAATATAAAGTTCCGATGATTTCGCCGTCCTCAACCAACCCAAAAGTGACCGAAGTGGGAAATTATATTTTTAGAACATGCTACATCGATCCATTCCAAGGCGCTGTGATGGCAAAATTTGCCACGGAAAATCTAAAATTCAAAAAAGTTGCTGTTCTGAGAGATATCAAGAACGACTACAGCGTCGGGTTGGCTGACGTTTTCGTCCAGAGCTTCAAAAAAATGGGCGGGCAGATCCTGACCGACCAGAGTTACAGTGCGGGCGACATGGACTTCAAAGCACAGCTCACCGCGATCCGCGCTTTGCACCCCGAAGCGATTTATGTGCCAGGCTACTACGGAGATGTGGCTCTGATTGCTCGACAAGAAAAAGAGCTGGGACTTCAGGTCCCTCTGCTCGGCGGAGATGGCTGGGATTCACCGAAGCTGAAAGAAATTGCCGGAAAAAATCTGGATGGCTCGTACTTATCGAACCATTACTCGGCTGAAGATATGTCGCCCGTGGTCCAGGATTTCATTCGAGAATACAAAGCTGCCTACGGCGCTGTTCCAGATGCTTTGGCTACTCTCGGATTCGACGCAATGAACTTGCTGGCTGACTCCATGAAACGCGCGAAGTCACTCGCTACGGCGGATATTCGCGATGCGATCAATGCCACGCGGGCATTCAATGCGGTGTCGGGCAAACTCACCTTCGACGCAAAAAGAAACCCAGAAAAATCAGCCGCGATCCTGAAAGTCGTCAACGGTGAATTCAAATTCCAAACCACAATCGCTCCATGATTGAACTCATCCAACATCTGATCAACGGCATCTCTCTCGGAAGCATTTATGCCCTGATTGCCCTGGGCTACACCTTGGTTTTTGGAATTCTGCAGTTCATTAACTTTGCTCACGGCGACGTGTTCATGATGGGCGCATTCATGGGATACTTTGTTTCCCGATGGATGGGATTTGCTGAATCTCCGTCTCTTTTTGCTCTGATTTTTTCTTTGGTTGTCTCTATGTTGGGATGCGCCGCCCTCGGATTTGTCATTGAGCGCCTGGCTTACCGTCCTCTCCGTAAAGCACCTCGCATCAACGTCCTGATCACAGCTGTGGGTGTCTCACTTTTTCTCGAATTTTCAGGACAGCTCGGTTTTGGATCTGACCCCAAGTTCTTCCCGCAGATTTTTCAAGTCACTTCCAATTGGGAAATCGGTGCCCTAAAAATCAATCCCCTGCAAATTACTGTTCTTGTGATTTCGCTGACACTCATGGGAATTTTGAACTACGTGATTTTTAAAACCCGACTCGGCCGAGCCATGCGTGCGGTGAGTTTCAACCATGAGCTCGCAAGCCTCATGGGAATTCCCGCCAATCAAGTCATCTCCTACACCTTCATGATGGGATCTGCGCTGGCTGGGGCTGCTGGAGTTCTCGTGGGATTGATCTATCCACGAATCGAGCCTCTCATGGGAGTTCTACCAGGACTGAAAGCCTTCGTCGCTGCAGTCTTGGGGGGGATCGGCAACATCACCGGAGCAGTCGTTGGATCCATGATCTTGGGCCTCGCCGAGGAGTTCTTGGTGGGATACTGGGCCCCTACTTATCGAGATGCTCTGGCGTTCGCTCTTTTAATTCTTATTCTACTTTTCAAGCCAACCGGTCTTTTTGGCACAAAACGAGCCGAGAAAGTTTAATCAATGGAATGGATGAACCCTTATTACTACAGCATTCTGATGATCTGCGGTATCAACATCATCCTGGCTACGAGTTTAAATGTGATCAGCGGTTTTACCGGACAATTTTCAATTGGCCACGCGGGATTTATGTCAGTAGGGGCCTACGTTTCGTCCTATCTGAGCTTGCAACTTCTGGAACGCATTCCTGCACTCGCGGATCCCTCACAGCCTATTTCTCTTCTACTTTTTCTGGGAGTACTGATTGCAGCCGGATTGGCGAGCGCGATCGTGGGGTACTTGGTCGGCCTACCCTCGTTACGCCTCAAAGGAGATTACCTAGCGATCGTGACCCTCGGATTTGGCGAAATCATTCGAGTGATCGTACTGAACGTGAACGAGGTCGGCGGTGCGCGGGGCCTCGCGGGAATTCCACCGTACAGCAATATATTTTGGGTTTATGGATGGGTATTTCTGACCGTATTCATCCTCAGTCGCCTAGTTTATTCAGCACCGGGACGAGCCATGATGGCGGTACGCGAAGATGAGATCGCAGCAGAAGCCATGGGAGTCCCCATCACTCAGGTCAAGGTCAGAGCCTTTGTCATCGGAGCGTTTTTTGCTGGGATCGCAGGCGGGCTCTTTGCTCACTTCATCCGTTACATCAATCCCCAGACTTTTGATTTCAATCGCAGTTTCGAAATCATCATTATGGTTGTACTCGGTGGGATGGGCAGCTTGACTGGATCGGTCATCGCCGCAATCCTGCTCACCGTCCTTCGCGAAGCACTCAGACCCCTGCAAGAAATCACGCATATTGATCTAAGAATGATTATTTATTCGCTCTTATTGATCATCCTGATGCTGACTCGCCCACGCGGCATTATGGGGCAACGAGAATGGACACGATGGTGGAGGAGAGCCTCTTGACAGAAACTCCGCCCATTTTAGAAACGCGAGCACTGACCATGCAGTTTGGTGGACTCAAGGCCGTCTCCGAACTTGAACTCAAAATCCCCGAGGGCATGATCTACGGACTCATCGGTCCCAACGGCGCCGGAAAAACCACCGTATTCAACATGCTCACGGGAGTCTACCGTCCCACAAAAGGCGAGATTCGCCTTTTAGGGGAATCGATCACTGGCATGAGCCCCGACGTCATCACTTCGCGTGGCATCGCTCGGACATTTCAAAATATTCGATTATTCAAAAATCTCAGCGTTCTCAATAATATTTTGATCGCCCTCGATTACAATCCCAAAACCCCCAAACATGCCCTGATCAGCTGTATTCTACGTCTCGGCTGGTACAAAAAAACCCAATCTGACAATCTCACCCGCGCTCGAGATATTCTTCAAGTTTTCGGGTTGGCAGAAAAGCTATCCCATCGAGCCAACGCTCTCCCTTATGGTGACCAACGCCGCCTCGAAATTGCACGAGCGGTAGCCACCGGAGCCCAATTGGTTTTATTGGACGAGCCCGCCGCAGGAATGAACCCGCAAGAAACATCGGATCTTATGGGAATGATCCGCCTCATCCGTGAAAAATTTAAAATCACAGTCCTCCTGATTGAACATGACATGAAACTCGTGATGAACATTTGCGAACGAATCGCCGTCCTC
The DNA here is from genome assembly GCA_964364175.1 of uncultured Bacteriovoracaceae bacterium. Taxonomy (GTDB): domain Bacteria; phylum Bdellovibrionota; class UBA1018; order UBA1018; family UBA1018; genus CAYILR01. The sequence continues at coordinate 29,905 of CAYILR010000043.1, read as the reverse complement.
GATTACGGAGTGAAAATCGCCGAAGGACTCCCCTCAGAAATCCAAAAAGACCCCAAAGTCATTGAAGCCTACTTAGGCAAAGCTCCAGAAACCACGACAGACAAACAGCCTCGCGCCACGACAGGGAGCAAACCTAATGCTTAATCTGGATTCCATCACAGTTCACTATGGATCAATCCGTGCCCTGGATCGCGTAAGTTTTGAAGTCAAAAAAGGCCAGATTGCCACGCTCATCGGTGCCAATGGAGCGGGAAAAACAACTACACTCAAAACCATCTCAGGACTTCTCACTCCCTCCTCAGGAAAAATTTTCTTCCAGGATGAAGAAATCCAAGGAATGCCTGCCCACAAAATCGTCCAGAGACGCCTCTACCAAGCTCCCGAAGGCCGCGGGATTTTTCTGAATCTCACCGTAGAAGAAAATCTGGATCTCGGAGCCTGGGCCGCACCGACGGATGTGCGATATGACGAAGATCTCGAACATGTTTTTGGTTTATTTCCCCGACTCAAAGAGCGGCGCTCGCAAAGTGCAGGAACTCTTTCTGGGGGAGAGCAGCAGATGCTAGCCATCGCACGCGCGCTCATGGGCCATCCCGAATGCTTGCTTTTGGACGAGCCCAGCCTGGGGCTCGCACCGCAGATCATCGAAAAAATATTCGAAATCATCCAGATGATCAACCGGGAAGGCACCACCGTTCTTTTGGTGGAACAAAATGCGCTTCAAGCACTCCAAATTGCTCACACTGGTATTGTCCTTGAAACCGGTCGAGTTGCATTACAAGGACCCGCGGCTGAGCTTCTGAAATCGCCGAAGGTTCAGGAAGCTTATCTAGGCGGATAACCTTCAACAAAAACCACTTGATCTTCAGCATCAGAACCGTTAATTTGCCGCCAAGCGAGGATGGTGGAATTGGCAGACACGTACGTTTGAGGGGCGTATGCCGCAAGGCGTGTGGGTTCAAGTCCCACTCTTCGCACCAAAATATTATGGCAAAATTTCGTGCAGCACTCAGCGGTACAATTATCGCTTTAAATATTTTGGTGATCGCAGTGGTGATTGTTTCCCCCATCGCCCTGATTAAATTCCTGCTTCCTTTTCCTCGCATTCAGAAGCCATTGAGAGAAATTATCTCCTTCCTTTCAAAAACCTGGTCCATGGTCAATTCCTGGGTAGTGACGAGAATCGGCCGCCTCAAAATCGATTTAGAGATCGTCGGCAACATCAACCTGAATCCCCAAGGGAAATATGTAGTCATCTCCAATCATCAATCCGCCAGCGACATTTTCATTCTGTATGCAATCCTGGATCAAAGAACGAAATTCCCTAGTTACTTCATTAAATGGGAATTGCTCTTCTTTCCTGTTTTTGGGCCAATTTGGTACTCCCTCGATTTTCCGTTCATGAAAAGGCACTCCCGCGAATACCTCCAAAAACATCCTGAGCAGTCCGGCAAAGACTACGAAACCACCATCAAATTCTGCTCAAAAATGCGTGCCCACCCTTACTGTGTCATCAACTTTTCCGAAGGTACGCGCAAAACAGATTACAAAATGGAGAAAACCAAATCTCCTTACAAGTTTCTTCTCCCACCTAAAGCAGGAGGCCTTGCCGTCACATTGGACGCCATGAACCAGACTTTCGACCATCTGGTCGACGCAACAATCTATTATCCAGGCACGCACATCACATTCTGGGATTTAGTTTTTGGTCGAATTGGAAGTGTAAAAATAGTCCTCCGTGAAATCCCTAAATCAGAGATTCCTCAGGGAGACTATGTCCGCGATACCGCCTACCAGAAAAAATTTCAGGAATGGGTGAATCAAATCTGGCGGCAAAAAGACCAAATCATGGTGCAGCTTGAGCAAAAAGCGCGGCATTCTATTTCTCAATCCGTGCAAGCGCCTTCCTCGCCTCTTCGCGATCGTCCAGATGCTGTTTCTCGACCCCAATGATTTGATAGTCTTCGTGTCCTTTTCCTGCAATCAAGAGCACATCTCCGGGCTTCGCTGCTTCCACCGCTAGGCGAATTGCTTTCCGCCGATCTGGCTCAACAGTGACTATTTTCCTTTTTTTCGTCACTCCACTCAAAATTTCTTCAATGATTTGATTTGGATTTTCTTTTCTCGGATTATCCGAGGTCACCCAGACTAAATCAGAAGACCGCGCTGCTATCGCTCCCATTTTTGGACGTTTTGTGCGATCTCGATCCCCCCCGCACCCAAAAACCGTGAGAATCCTTCCCCTTTTTGTAAACGCTCGCAGCACCTGAAGAACCTTCTCCAAAGCATCGGGCTTATGCGCATAATCCACGAATACTTGAAACGGGTACTTCTCCGGCGTTACGCGCTCTAACCTACCCGGTACTTTTTTTAATTTTTGTATGCCTTTTTTTATAGCGCTCGCTGAAATCCCCATCCGCCGGGTCAACTCCCCCGCTACTAAGATGTTTTCTAAATTGAATCCACCGATGAGTCCGGATTGGATCTGCGTTGAGGATATACGAACTTTATTACGGACAGTTTTTCTCTTTCCCCACGGGGCTTCAACTTCAACACCGTTCAAAGTTAGATCTATTTTATTTAGATTGTGGATATTTATTCCATCAAATCCAAGCTCCTGACACATTCGTTTCCCATAGGGATTCCCTGTATGGACTGCAGTCACGAATTTTTTTCCTACACTCTTGGAATATTCGGCGTAGTCAGCAAACAATCTCCGCTTGGACTGATAATAATCCTCTAAATCTGGGTGATAATCCATGTGCTCAGGCGTCAGGTTGGTAAATATAGCTCCATCAAACGCCACAAAATCTGTTCGATGTTGTTTGAGCGCATGGGACGAAACCTCCATCACCACGACCTCTACTCCAGCCTTTTTCATTTCAGCTAGCATCCTCTGCAACTCCGGTGCCCCTGGTGTGGTATGCGTCGACGGAATCACGCGATTCCAATAGCGACATTCAATCGTTCCAATCAACCCTGTTTTTTTTCCTGCTGCTCGAAAAATAGATTCCAACAAATACGTGATTGTGGTTTTCCCGCTGGTTCCGGTCACCCCGACGACTCTCATCGAATGGGAGGGATGACCCTGAAATTCCGCTGCCAATCGAGCTAGCTCGATGCGAGAATTCGGCACTCTGACATAAGGAACGGAAAATCGAGATACAGGATAGGCTTTTTCTCCAATGAGAACGGATGCCCCAGCACGAGCTGCTTGATCCAGGAAGTTTTGTCCATCGGATTGAGTCCCGGCAATCGCAACAAAAGCCGCTCCAGGAATCACCTCACGACTGTCGGAGGTCACTCGCGAAATTTTAAAACTTTGCGAACCCATTTTTATTTTTTTCATCTGTTTTTTGTCGTGGCGCGAGCCACTCTTTCCACCCTACCAATAGCATGGGCTGCAAGTTAAAAATCCGTGGCTCGCGCCACGGACAACTAGTCAGAACCGGGACGAAAAAACTGCCACATGAGGAGCATAGAATACACCAATCCAGCGTTCTTTTCCCCATTCTTTTCCGACTGAGTACAGCGCCACCTTTTGTCCCGGCTGAGGTAGCTGGACTTTGCTGGACATCCAAACCGTGCGCTGCTCACCCTGGGGTAGCTGCACGCTGAGCGCTTGGATGCAATACAACCAGCCCAACCACCCTGGGGGCAGATGAGGAGGGTGGGTGACTACACCCACTCCGCTCGGCTCCGAATCTCTCAAGGCTCGACGGGCGTGCCGGTAAAACAACGCAGCCTTCGATTTCAAATACGCCGCTAAAAAAAAAGTAACGATCCATGGCAAGATGAACAAGCCCAGGTAATCCGCCAAAACGTCTTTGAATTTTTTACATTGATCCACTTGAAAATCATTGATCTGCCTGCCGGGTCTGCAGGCCTCGGGGAAAAAAATCAAATAATCCAGGGTCTGTTGCGCGTGGTAGGCAGCCGCCTCCCAGGGCAACCCTCCCACAGGATAAACCCTGGGTGCCAGCGCCAAGTGCTCGCTTGCTGCCTTGATATAAGGATCAGAATTCGCGATGAATCCCATCACCAGCCACATTAAAAAAAAAGCAACTGCGGCATAGGGCAGAATTCTCATGTAAACCCGGAGCTGCGGGGGCGGCAGGAAATTCACGGCAACCAGCCTAATTTGGTGCGGTTCTTAGCCACCCAAGAGTACGCAAATTCAGATAGGGGCTTGAAGCCTGGCAAGTGCCGGTACATCCCCAAAGCGACTCTCCCCGCTGGGTGTGAAGACAAGGTAAAAAAAACAGCCTCGGCAGCACGAGAAATATTCCCCTGCTCGTCCACGAAATGAACTGCTTTTTCAAATTCGCTGGTGGGTATTCCAGGAAACTGAGAGGCGACTTCTTGATACGGACGGTAGTCGATGCGATCCCCCGTCATTTTTTTCCAACGCTCAATCCAAATTCGGCAGAACCCGCATTCTCCATCGAAAATCAGCATCGGCCGACTCATACGTCGATGATCCACCTCGGACTGAAATAATCCAAAATCTCCCCGCCAAACTGTTTTTTGAATTCGCAAACACCCGCATACGGATCATCGTTGGCTACGCCTTTGATGTAACCATTGAAATCATAGAGTTCACAACCCAACTCAGCAACCTTCAAACTCGCTTGAAAATGCAACCAAGCCGAAGGACTGATTGCCGCCCGAACTTCGGGCGAACGATCTTCGTAACCAAAAAGATAATGGGCCTCCCGACCTGATATCGCCACGAGAATTTCTGATCGTGCGTGCGCCCCATCCTGGGAGTAATCAGCCGTTGCTAAATAATATTTCAGAGTTGGGCCTTTGATTAAATGAGCGAACCACCGTCGGCGCGGCACAAAAAAGTGCCGCGCTTTTCCGAAGGCACTCAATTTTTCTGGGAATTCCCCGAGGTCGCTATCACTCTCGATTTTTTTCCACTGGAAACTGATTCCGGATTTTTCTGCGACCTTCAACGTGCGCTTTAGTCGCGACGAAAACCCTTCTTGCTCATCCGAAGGATTCAGCACCATCGTCGATGCTGCTGCAGAAGAATGTGGTTCGATTGAAATATTCGACAACCAAGACAGCGAATTCTCAGCAGACCAGCGCGGCTGTAAAATAATTTGCGATGCACGTGACTGGAGACGTGATGCGGCCACAGAAAACCCTGCAAACTGCCTCATGCATTTTTGGGGATCCTGCCAGTCCAGCAGGGGACCGTTGATGCATTCCAGCGATTTGTCGATTTGAAAAAGAACTCCTCCCGCTCTCTCTTCGGGGTTAAAAACCAGAAACACCCGCGCTCCGGTACTCTGGATTGCGCTCGCCCAATCCACACTCTGTGCAATGGGCGCAGAGCGTGTCTGATAAACCTCGGTCCAATTGGCCAGCTCTTGGGTTGATAGCGCACTCAGCGGTTTTGCGATCCACATATCGAAAGTGCTCCTCATTCGATTATTGGATGAGAAAGAGCTGGATTCAAGAAAAGATTTGGGCTACGAATTTTTGCAAGTGGGAGGTTCTATGATCACATTCTTAATTGCAGCTTTGACTACTCTAAGTTCAGTCTCTTTCGCTGAAACGACTTCGCTGTCGGCCGTGTATGAGGTATTGCGCTCGCACTCCCTGCCTGGAGATTGCAAAGTCACTTCATTGACTTATCACCCGGTCGACTCAGCCGAAGCATTTTCCAGCCCGCACCCACCTCGTCCGGGACTGCATACGGCCATCGAAGGGACCATGCAGCAAGACGGCAGCGCCAAGTTTAAATCCACAGATGTTACTTTCCTGAATGACCCAGAAGTTTTGAGGGAAGAAGATGGAACTTTTACGTATTATGTCTCGCGCTATTATTACAAAAAATCTAAACAGCGCTATGATCGATTGGCCCTTCGCTTTACAGCAGATGGCAAAAAACTGAGTTATGTGGAAGTGGGCACGATGGTGAAAGAGACGTCCGATATCGGAACGCCCATTTGGAAGGAAGTTTCGCTATTGCGATGTGGTGGGGATTTTTAAGCGTAGCGTTTGACGTTGCGCTCGCGAATCTCAGCACCTTCGATGCTGAGACGCGTCCAAGGAATCGCCAAAAGCCGGGATGGCTCGATGGGATCTCCCGTCTCTTCGCAAACTCCAAATGTTCCAGACTCGATACGATTTAACGCAGCATCTACTTCTTGCAGATCACGAATTAGTTTTTCTCTCTGCATCAAAGAAGTATGCTGATACTCCAAAGTAGTGGCCATATCAGCTTCATCACCTTGAATCTCTGTAGTTAATGCGGAGCGAAGCTTCTGCATTCCGTTCATTCGTTCCTGACGAATCTGAATCAACTTCTTCTTGCACTGTTCGATCAACTTTTTCTTTTCATCGTCCATAGCTTCCCCCTTTCTCTAGTCTATGTAATATCTCCTGCAACGCCAGTTATTTTTAGTCGGACAATCGTCAACTTTCAGACGGCATCCCGCAGCATTAGTAATCTATCGGATTCGTGTAATAAAACTTGAGCTAGATTTGGGGCTGCGGCTGATTTATTTATTTTTTATTTACTTCTGAAAGGTAGGCTTGGAAATAACTGGCCAAAGCTCTCCAGTCCCGCTCATTGAACGATGGCATGCTCGTCGTCGTCAGCGGATGCTTGCGATCCATGACAATCTGCTGACTCTTCTGTCCCCTCCCACCTTCCAAATGGCAGGCCAGGCAATTTTGGACAAAGAGCTTCTCTCCGCGCATCGCTGCTGGGTCGGTCCTGCGCTTCAAAAAATAGGTCCCAAAGGTCCCTTGATAATTCGAAAGTTCAATCTGAGAAACTGGGGAAAGGTGGAATTTTTCTACAGGGAGGCCTGCCTTAGATATTTTTTCGACCGCCTGAGAAGGCACCAAAATTCGGAATGGCCCTTCTTTCTGGCCTTTTTTGTAGGCCAAAAGGATTGGGTATTTCACAATAGCGTAGCGAGGGATCAAGATCTTCTCACCCGTCCCAGAGTGCACTAACACTAAATCGACTGTAGCTCGCTTCTCAGTCGGCATAGCGTCCAGTCCCTTTTGAATCAGGTCCGAGAGCAAAACACCGTTCCAATTGCTATTGGTTGAATCTTGATAAGACTTTGATTTTAATGCAGAAATATCGGAATCCTGCCAATTTTTGAGCGTTTGAAACTGAGGTGCTCCAGGCTCTTTCCAAACCAGGCTGACCCCAGCCCATGCAGGAGAGCAGAAAACCACAAGAACCAGCGATTTGCTGAAGAATTTCATGGGCATGTATTATCTATTCCAACAGCCTAAAAAAGAACTGTCAAGTCGGTTTCTGTTGCTTCGTCAGGGTTTCGCATGTTAAAGAGGGACATAATTTTGGACTACTCAACTAGGTGGACCATCGTTGGTTTCACCTTTTTTTTTGTATAAGGAAGGAAAGTGGCTCACGCCACGGAAGAACAACCGGTGGCTCGCGCCACGACAAAAGGAAGATAATGCTGCCTTCTCAACTCATCGATCTGATCGCTCCGCAGGTGCAACCCCTGGGATACGAGATCGTCCATATTGAGATCCAGACCCACAAAGGCCGAGTCCTCCGAATCTACATTGATCGTTTAACTCCTGGCGAGGCAATCGGCGTCGAAGACTGTGCCAAAGTTTCTCGTACCATCGATACCTTCTTGGATGAGTCCGCTGAAGTTCAGGCACTTTTCAAAGGAACTTACGATCTCGAAGTCTCCTCACCCGGCGTGTTTCGCCCACTCCGCACAGAAAAAGATTTCTTGCGCTTCAGAGGGCAAGAAGTTCGCATAGCGCTCTTTCGTCCTCTGAGCGCAGAAGAAATGGGAAATAGCGATTACCACTCGCGCAATCCCAAGCAGAAAAATTTCATAGGCGTTCTCCATGGTTTTCGAAACAATCGAGTGGTTCTCGAAATTGACTCGGAGGAAATCACCATTCCTCTGGAGACCGTTTCTAAGGCCAATCTCGAACCGAAGTTTGATCTAGTCAGCAGCAAGGAAGGAATAAAAGTATGAATATCACCGAACTCACAAGAGTCATCGAATCCGTTGGAAAAGACCGAGGCATCAAAAAAGAAATCATCATCAACGCGCTGGAACAAGCCGTCCTGATGGCCGCTCAAAAAAAATATGGAGCCTTCGCAATTCTCGAAGCCCACTACAACACGGACACCGGCGAAATTGATCTGTATCAATTCAAAAAAGTCGTCGAGAGCGAGCCTGAAATGCTCGAAGAATCCGAAGAAGTGAATTTAGCCGAGGCCCTCGTTCTCGATCCAGAAGCTGTGATCGGCGACGAACTCGGAATCAAAGTCGAAACTCCTGATTTTGGTCGAATCGATGCGCAAATCGCGAAACAAGTCATTTTCCAAAAAGTTCGCGATGCTGAGCGCGACATTGTTTACAACGAATACATTCACAGAAAAGGCGAGATCATCACCGGGATCGCTCGTCGTATCGAACGAGGCAATCTCGTCATCGACTTGGGCCGAGCAGAAGCATTGCTCCCCCGCCGTGAAATTATTCCTGGCGAACAATTCAGACCAGGCGATCGCGTTCAGGCTTATTTGAACGAAGTCGCTCTCAGCACTCGTGGGCCTCAAATTTATCTGACCCGTAGCTCACCCAAGTACGTGGCAAAATTATTTGAACTCGAAGTCCCAGAAATCCGCGATCAAATTGTGGAAATCAAAGGCTGCGCTCGCGAAGCCGGCGCTCGAACCAAAATCGCTGTCACTTCTAAAGATCGCGATGTGGATCCAGCAGGCGCATGCATCGGCCCCAAAGGGATTCGCGTTCAGAACGTGATTCAAGAATTGCGTGGCGAGAAAATCGACATCATCCCTTGGTCGGACAATCCCGTGATTTTCGTTCGCGCTTCCTTGGCCCCTGCCGAAATTTCTTCCATTCGCGTGGACGAAAGAAACAAAGGCATGGAAATCATGGTCGAAGATACACAATTGTCACTCGCGATTGGCCGCAAAGGACAGAACGTTCGCTTGGCGGCTCAGCTCACAGGCTGGAAATTGGACATTATTTCGAAATCCAAACTCCAAAAACGAGCAGCCGATGCAACCTTCAATCTTCAAAACATCGAAGGCGTCAACGAAACCTTGGCTCAAGGAATTTACCAGGCTGGTCTCTTGAATGCTCGACAAGTGGCAGAAGCTACAGTCGAAGTTCTGCAAAAAGTCCCGGGTTATGAAGAGGCCGAAGCAGCTGCGAAACTCAAAGAACGTGCAGCTGCTGTGGTCGAAAAAGCAGGTGACATGGCCAATGCTGTCGCACCAGCTGACGATACACAAGGCTCTTACTCAGCTCAACCGAGCAACGCAAAAACTCAAGCTGAAGAGCGTTTGAAAGAAATGCTCCGCAAAGCCAGTGCCGCAGATGCTGCTGCGGATGGTGAGAAATCAGATAAATGATGGAGCCAGTGGCTCGCGCCACGACAGATAAAATGGAGACAGTAACTGTGGAACAACAACCCATGAAAGTATACGAACTTGCCAAGGAACTCGGGATTCCCCCACTGGCTTTGCTCGAAAAACTCAACTCTTTGAATATCAAAGTCAAAAGTCACATGAGTGATTTGGACTTGAATGACGTTCAAGCGGCAAGGGCTTCACTGAGCAGCAAGCAGAGCACCAGTAAGCCTGGCAGCAAGGCGAGTGGTAAAAAAGCTGAAACAAAAGTAGCAAGTCCCGCTGCCACCACCGACTCTACAGCTGTCAAAAAATCTGTCGTAAAAACAAAGAGAAAAGCTGCCACAGCGCCAACGACCGAAGCAGTCAGCGCCCCAGCAGCAGCCGCACCCGCCCCTACAACTCCCGGTTCTGATGCTGCAGGAACATCTGCCATTATCCGCAGACGCACGAAGCAAGACGGTAGCAGCGAAACCACCGTTTCTGTGGTGTCATCAGGCACAACCATTTCTTCAACTACTTTTACATCAGACGAGGCCGCCGCGGCTTCGTTCCGTGAAGAAGCTCCCGCTACGACCGAAGAAGCTCAAGCAATTGAAGGCGAGTACACGACCACTGAAATGCAGGACACCACTAGCGGTGCTCCCATAGAATCCGTGGAAGCAGCTTCAACAGAAGCCGTGAGTGTCAAACCCGAGCTCCAACTTCCGATTCGTCCTGTTGCACCCAAGAGAAGTTTCCTGAAAATTGCGCAGCACACTGCTCCGATCCCAATGAAAATCATTTCCAAAGCGCCTCCTGCACCTGCTCCCGGCACTGCAGCAGCCAATGCAGCTGGACAAAAAACAAACCTCAAAGGAGCTGCCACACAAGATAAAGACGGTTTCCGAATCATTCGGATGACCAAAGAAAACCTCGACCAGATGATGGAAGAGGAAGCAGCAAAAAAACGAAGCGGCGCTCGATTAGAAACCGAGATTCGCCCCGAAGACGTTCGATTTGCCGACTACCGTAAAAAAGAAATGGTCTTTTTGCCCAAACGCAAAAAACTTCCCGTAGGCAAAGAACTTAAGAGAACTCAAATCACCACTTCAAAAGCCATCAAACGCGTGGTGGAAATGGGTGCAACCATTTCTGTGCAAGACCTGGCCGCTCAGATGAGTGTTAAAGCCACTGATGTCATTCGTAAACTCATGGGAATGGGCCAAATGGCGACCATGAATCAAAGCCTGGATTTTGATACAGTGTCCCTCATTGCTCCTGAGTATCACTACGAAGTAAAAAATATTTCTTTCAAAGAAGAAAATCTGATCGAAAGCACAACCTCGGACGCAGCCGACACTCTCGTCAACCGTCCTCCGATTGTCACCATTATGGGCCACGTCGATCACGGAAAAACTTCTTTGCTCGACGCCATTCGATCCGCAGACGTTGCGGGCGGCGAAGCCGGCGGAATTACCCAGCACATTGGTGCCTACACGGTTGAACAAAACGGCAAAAAAATCACCTTCATCGATACTCCTGGCCACGAAGCTTTCGCTATGATGCGTGCTCGCGGTGCTAACTCGACTGACATCGTGATCTTGGTTGTTGCTGCTGACGACGGTGTCATGCCTCAAACTCGTGAAGCTCTCAGTCACGCTCAAGCTGCTAAAGTACCGATCATTGTTGCTGTGAACAAAATTGACAAACCCGGAGCCACGCCCGATCGCGTCCGCCAAGGACTTTCAGATTTGGGACTAGTACCCGAAGACTGGGGCGGAGAAACCATGTTCGTGCCGGTTTCTGCTCTGAAAAAACAAAATCTGGATAAACTCCTGGAAGCAGTCTTGCTTCAAGCCGAAGTTCTCGACCTCAAAGCCAACCCAGAAGCACGCGCCAGCGGATTGGTTTTGGAAAGCCGAATCGTCAAAGGCCGTGGTGCTGTGGTCAGCTTGCTCGTGAAACGTGGAACGTTGCGTGTAGGAGATTCCATTCTCGCAGGTCAACTCATGGGTAAAGTCAAAGCTTTGCTCAATGACAAAGGCCAAACGATGAAAGAAGTCCCCCCCGGCGTTGCCGTGGAAGTTTTGGGATTCGAAGGCGTACCGAATGCGGGCGAAAAATTTGATATCATGGAGAACGAGAATGATGCTCGTTCCGTCATGCAAAATCGAATCGACAAAGCACGTTCGGAACAAGCTGCCACAAAATCCAGCAAAGTCTCTTTGGAAGAACTTTTCTCCAAAGTTCAAACTGGCGACGTCAAAGAACTCGGCGTCATCATCAAGGCCGACGTCTATGGATCTGCAGAGGCGATCAAAGACAGCTTGCTGAAAATTTCGAGCAAACAAGTCAAGATCAACGTTCTGCACTCAGCCGCTGGCGGTATCACTGAGAACGATGTTCTTTTGGCTTCGGCGTCGCAGGCTATCATCATTGGGTTCAACATTCGGCCAGAAACCAAGGCGCGACAACTTGCCGAATCCGAGCACATCGAAATCAAATGCTACAACATCATCTACGAACTGATTGATGATGTGAAAAAAGCGATGGCAGGACTCCTCGACAAGAAAAAAGTCGAAAAATTCCTGGGCCGTGCCGAAGTTCGACAAACCTTCACGGTTCCAAAACAAGGAACTGTGGCTGGATCAGCTGTCATCGATGGAAAAATCGTCCGTGGCGCAAACGTCCGATTGCTGCGTGACAGTCGCGTGATTTTCGAGGGCAAAATGAGCTCTTTGAGACGATTCAAAGACGACGCAAAAGAAGTCGCAACTGGGTTTGAGTGCGGAATCGGGATCGAGAATTACAACGATGTGAAAGCCGGCGACATCATCGAAGCTTATCAAATCGATCTCATCACCCCTGAGCTGCAAGCATGAACGCCACCCGCCGTGCCCGACTACAGACCGTGATCTTGGAGGAACTGGCGACGTTCCTTCCCAGGCAGGTCAAGGACCCACGCATCCCAGGCTCCATCACGGTGACTCAAGTCGAAGTCGCCCCCGACGGAAGCGTAGCAAAAATTGCAGTAGCCATTTTTGGTGGTTCAGAAAGCGAAGAACAAATCAAAGATTGCCTGACCGGATTAAATTCTGCTGCGGGATTCGTTCGCAGGCACTTGGCGAAAATTCTCAACATTCGGTACATCCCTAATTTGATTTTTTCTTACGACAAGGGCCTCGAGAATTCGGCTCGGGTTCACGAGCTCCTCAAACAAATCGAACAGAAGTAAAACCCCTATGCTGCATGGAGCACTCCTCGTTGATAAACCTGTAGGTATTAGCTCGTTTGCAGTTCTAGCTGAGCTCCAAAAATCGACAGGACTCCCCAGAAAAGAACGCCCCAAACTTGGACACGGGGGAACGCTCGATCCTTTCGCAACGGGTTTGTTGGTCGTTTGCGTCGGAGAAGGAACCAAACTCAGCCAGTATTTTTTGAAGTCTCAGAAGAAGTACGAAGGTGAAATTGTTTTTGGCACTTCCACCGCTTCGGGTGATTTCACCAATGAAGTGACTGCCACGTCCCCTCACCTTCCTGAATCGGTGGAGCAAATTCAGCTCGCTGCAAATGGGTTTTCGCTAGAGCCTTATCTCCAAGTGCCGCCGATGTACTCTGCGATCAAGCAACAGGGCAAACCTTTGTATGAGCTTGCCCGCCAAGGCATTGAGGTCGCGCGTGAGGCGAGACTTTGTGAAATTTCGGATTTTAAAATCAGCGATTATCTACCTCCTGTCGCCAAGTTCAGCGTCACCTGCAGTGCGGGAACCTACATCCGAGTTCTCGCTGAGGATCTGGCGAAAAAGATGGGGACACTCGCCCATCTGAAAAGCCTTCGTCGAGTCGCGTCGGGAAATTTCTCGATTCAGAACGCCCTGCCCCTGAAGATTCTTTGCGAGACGCCCATGGCAACCTGGCCATCTCTCCCTGCCTGGGTTCCATTTGATTCGATGCTGGGCGCTTACAGCGCTAGAGGATATACGAAGTTGCAGATCTCCGCCGAACACTACACCGCTCTGGTTTATGGACAAAAAGCCGTCCTACCTTCCATCCTTGCAAACCTACCTCCTGCTTTGTCGCACGATGCTCCACCCAGCCCTCTGCTACTTTACTTTGGCACCCACCTGGTCGGTATCATTTCTCACAGCCAACTCGATCGAGTATTTCCGCTGCAAAATCGGGAATAAACACTGAGGCTCACATGCGGAGCCCATACCGAGCTAACCAAAGTTCGCCAAACGCGAACTTTGGGAACGAAATCAGCCATAATTTGAGGCGAAAGTTCGTGTTTGGCGAACTTTCTCAGATATTTCAAATTTTTTTCAATCGTTCAGGCCCATTTTTGCTCCTCTTTCTGACCTGATTTATATAGTAATTCCAAATAGTTATTCCAGCACTCGCCCCAAATCTATACATTGTTAAATAAATCGATCACTTCCTGAGCAGTTTTTATCGCAATAAAATGCGTTGAAGTAGCTGCTTTGATTAGACTTTCTTTAAAGTAGCACGCTTCTTGCTCCGATAGTATCTCAGGGGGACTTTCAAGCATTGTTTAACCAGGCGCGTACAGCAGCTCTAAACTTGAACTTGGCCACAGCGCTGATGCTGAGTCTCGTGTCCATGTCTTGCAGTAATCACCGCGCAGCCATCAGCGCAATCAAAGCCAAATTCAGCGCAGGCAGCGTGGATGCCAGCTCACCCAGTTCTGGAATCGGCGCAAACACCTTTTTCGTCCTGACCCAGGTCCTAGCCTCCAACTCGGACCCTGCCAACACTCTGGATCTTGTGGGAGATGGCAGCGGACAGTTCGGGCAGTTCTGTCAAGCGCCGGGATCCTCAGGCGACTCCGGCGGCGCCACCAGCGGTGGCACCGGAGATTCGAATGCCAACTGCCGTTGCGTATTCAATTACACCAAACCCAGCGGCAGCACAGAACAATTTGAAACTGCCATTGTGTATACCGAAGGAGATCTAATCCGCTGCAAGAGATCAGGCATCCCCAGTGGAGTGGACACCGTGAAAATCTCGCTCAAACTCGTCAACGCCGACGTGACTTCCAACGCCGTGACTTTCAACCTGCTCAACGGCAGCGCAGTTCTGGACCTGACACAAACCACCAGCTATCAGAGTATCCTTCGATACCAGTGCAAGGACACCGTGATTGCGCCTGCCTTATTTCCAGACGAGTCGGGCATCTATGATCCGATACTTTCTGAAGATCCGGCACTGAGCTATCCGCTGAATTTTTACACCAACAATATTGGGGGAGCAGTCGCAGTGTACGTCAACAATCCCGATGCAAAACCCCAGGGAGGCGCTGGATTCCTTTGCCCTTCCAAACCTAACGACACTGCAGCGGGGATGGATCTGAGACTTTTCAGCATTCAATCCGATGGCGCGAGCAAATTGATTTATCCACCTCAAGGCAGCATCAATGACCGCGCGACATTTTATCTCGCCAAGGCCTCGACAGGCGTCTTCAAAGTTCCAGTGAATGCCTACATCGCACCGAACTCGATCAGCTCGCCTCCCGATGCGGAGGGGAAACCCCAAGGCGGCGGCGTGGCTCCTTCGATTGGATTTGGAGCTAGCCCGATTGTCACTGGGGATGGGATGGAGACTTGTCCAGGGAGTGATGTGACGATTCCGACGGGGTACAAGTGGGTGAAGCTGTGGTTGTTCCGGGCTTCGATTGCGGATCGGAAGATTCCGGGGAGTTCAATCTTTAAGACAGTGGGCTGGATTGGTTGTAATCCAGGTTCTTTTGACGGAGCCGTTGGCGGCGTTTGTGACGGCTCCGCTGCAAACCCTTGTATTGTAAATAGTTGTACTAGTACAGATTATCAAAGACGAGTCATGGGTAACAAACGTTGTTACACTGTTCCTACGGATGCCACTGCACATTGCACAAATGGAGCTCAATGTGATGACAATGCTCTCGCTAAGGCCTATGCAAATCCTACCGCTGGCTTCACACGTTGGACGGCAAATACAGGTACAGGTACTGTCGATACCGATTATTTCGCTTTGGCAGCCGACACTATCGTTTCTAGTAACAGCATCCAATTTGTCAGTCTCGACAAAGGGGTGTCTCGCTATGACTTTGTCTTTGTCGTCACGCCCACCAATATCATGACCCGCCACTTCAAGAATGGGAGTGCAGAGTCACTCCCCTACACTCCCTATCGATACATGACTACAGTGGACTGTCCATCCACAGTCACTGATCCGGATGGTGACGCAACTTGTATTTTGAATTCCAATCACATCATTCGATATGGATTTAAGGCCTATGACGTAGGAACCAATGGAGACTCAGACAAGGAAGATCCAGCACGATTGCCGGTCTTCCCTGTGTGCGCATTGCAACCGATATGAGGAAAACGAGAATGCAAAACACACGCCTCGGAATTTTTCTCTTCCTTGCCATTTCACTACTGGGCTCCGCTTGCTCTAACTCGGGGTCGCGAGGCAAGTTCAATACCGTCTCCACCTCAGCATCCCCCAGCGCCACACCCAGCGGTACGACTGATACCTACAAAATCACCAATGTCCTGATTACAACTTCGGGGGGAGGTTCCAGCGGGAGTTCAACATCGACTTCCTCTTCTTCCACCTCTTCTTCGAGCACCTCAGGCAGTACAGGCTCCAGCAGCAATCAAATTGCCCGTGTGTTTTTTGAACTGGGTAAGGAAGACGCCACTACCATCACCTCTCAGTGCACCGCCAAAGGCAAATCCTCCGGTACGAGTAACAAACCTTGCGTTTGCTTCTACGAGTGGCAGGAGATCAATCCTCAATCCGGCCAGAACATCGCCATCCGACGCCAAATCAAGACCGCTGTCTCCACCGTTCAACAAACGCTGGTGGAGTGCAGCGTGCCGACCGTTTACGCCAACGAAATTCCAGAAGACACTTTGATCAAGCTCAGCATTATGCCTGGCCCCAATAGCAAAGAAAAATTCAGCACCAACAAATTCAGCTTCTCGAAATCAGGTTTGACGATCACCGGAGATTTTCAGGACGCCGAGGGCCATTCGTTTGCCAACATCCATCGCTACACTTGCTATGAGCAATTCAAAAAAGTTACTAATATTGTGAACAGAAAATCTCCTCTCATCAATGAACCTAGCACAGGAAAAACAGCGCAAATTACATATAGCACTCAATTTTGCACTGGAAAGAACCAAGCACCTCCGGACCCTGATAAATGCACAGGGTCTATTACTTTGGAAAATTCATCCCAGGCATACTACTACAATCTCTACATTCGCAGCAATGAGATCGGAGGTATCAATGCCGAAAATACTCGGTACAAATGCCCGCTCATCAAGGAACCTCTCTCTGGATTGACGAACTTAGGTGCTTCCAATTATTACTGGCCCTTGGACAGCAGTTTCTCATTGGCGATCAACCCCAGCGGAGATTTTGTCGTCGGCGTAGAGAGCTACAGCAAGCTCGGAATCGAAGGGGATCCCAACACGCAAGATTCCAGCTGCTTCAAAGGTAGCAGCGGAGGATCTTCGTCGGGAGGTGGCAGCGGCTCAGGCAGCAGCAATATCGTCAAATCCTGTCTGGGGTTTGCAGGAAAACCCAAGCTAGATGGAACCTGCCCGGCGATCAAAACTGCATCAGGGCAGTATGTATTCACCTATCGCCTTCGTCGCTACATTGTTCTCTACCCACCCTTGTTTTATGCCACCGGAGACATGTTGGACAGTCCACAACCCACAGACACGATTTATGTTCTGGATCGTCCCATTCTGCCCCCTAACGCTTCATTTTTGGATCCTAATGCGAGTCCGACCAGTCCGTATACCATGCTCGGTCCAAAACCCTGTCCGATGGCTTTTTATGATCATGCTGAGGTAACCAAAGACCTTCGTGGTGCCACTGAGTCAGATTTCGGTGCTGCTGCTGTTGGTGCTCAAAAACAGTACGTCTCCACCAATAACTCAGCATGGGATGGAACGAATGTGGATGGAACTTATCTGCCCAACACAGACAGCGGCACCACTTCCGCCACTGCATCCAACACAGTAACCTCCTGTGCAGCGACTCTACCCGTGTTTCATAGTGGCACACAAACCTGGTCACTATTTACATCAAGAACTGATAACCCTAACTCTTTGGATACGCTATTGGGAGGAGGAACTTCGCGAACGGGCAACGCCAACAAAATCTACATCCGCCCACAAAACTCCTGGTACCCAGTCTACATCGAAGACACAGACTTCCAGGCTTGCGCACCACAATCGTTGCCACTCCGTGATCCGCCATTGCATTTTTCCAAAAACACCACCACTAATAATGTCAGCTGGTGTGCTGCCGTCTACCCAACGCAAAACCCAAATGCAACTGCGTTGGGAACTGGAACAACTCTCGGCGGACCTGGACCTTTACCTGGGGCCGGAACTCACACAGCTATTCCATACACTTCGGCCATAGTAAAAAGCGCAGCAGGATCTGCTTGTGTCGCAACCGCGATCACGCAAGCAGCCAATGCTCACACTGTAGCTGTCACCATTGAAGGAAATGTCTACACCGCAGCAGACGCCGCCAAAACCTGCGACCGCACCGTAATGAACATCTCACCCGACTGGACCGGATTCCCACTCCAAGCGCGCCCGCTCCAAATCGAAAACGCCATCAAATCCGACACCAGCTTCCAATGCACCGTCACCTACGACAACAGCAACATCAAATCCACAAGCGGCCTCACTCCCACCCAAGGCTGCTGCGGAACCAACGTCTACGTCTGGACAGGAGCCACAGCCAGCCTCGCAGTACCCTACAACGCCACCGCCGCCCACTTCGAACCCAACGACAACATGCAATGTCTGACACCATCTTATTGATCCTAAAATAACCTTTACTAAGGAATTGCTTAGTAAAGGTTATTTGAATAACCTTTACTAAGTGAAAAAGACAGATTTAGCACCCAGCCTCCAAAAAACTGCAGAAAAAGTTGGGGAACCTGGACTTGAAAACCTCTGGTTTGTGATTCCTCCACCTCCTCCCCGAAAATTTCCGAGCGGAATGCCTGCTCAAGCAATCTCTCGGGCACTTAGACTGATCGAGCAACTCCCTTCAGCCCATTCTCTGAATGAGCTGGATCGCTTGACTTCGTATCTTTTTGTTCGCCAAGAGGCCGTTCTCTCTTCCCGAATGGAGGGCACCTGGTCAACTATGGATCATGTCCTGACCCCAGGAGAAATTTATGACCGCAAGGAAGGCAAATCCGAACGAAGCTCAGTCTTGAGCTACGCTTCTGCACTTGAAAAAGAATTCCAGCCTGTCTTTGAAAAAGGCATTTCGCGCTTTTCTGTTCAATTGATTTGTCGTTTACACAAAGAAGTTTTAAAAAACAATCCGGATTATCGCAAAATTCCGGGACGAATTCGAAAATCCTTTGTATTTATTGGCGGCGCACAACGTCTAGAAAATTCTATTTTCAATCCACCTCCTCCAAAACATGTGTCTCGCTGTCTGAAGGAGGTTCTGACGTGGATGCGAGATCCTCTTCTCACGGAAATGGGAAATGCCGGCATGGGCATGCCGTTGCCCGTCCGCATGGCCATTGGACATGCTCATTTTGAGGCAGTCCATCCATTTCCTGATGGAAATGGGAGAGTAGGAAGAATGCTGATGACACTCCAAATGGCGTCTCATGGGATTTTGCCCTTATATTTGTCGGGTTATATTGAGGCTGAAAAAAACGAATACTATCTGGCATTACAAAAAGCTCAAAAAAAATTAGAATATGGCCCGATTGTTGAATTGATCTGCGAGGCGCTCATTGCTTCAAACGAGGAGACAAAAAAAACCAAGCAAGCCATTGCCACGTTGCCTGGAACTTGGGCTAGTCGCGGTGCTTTCAGGGCAGGATCGGCTGCACACAGTCTACTGACAAAACTGATCATTCACCCGATTTTCAATATCAGCCACGTTCAAGATTTTTTGAAAATCACAAGACCCGCGGCAAACCATGCAGTCGCCCAGCTCCTAGATGCAAAAATAGTCCGGGAGCGCACCGGCTATGAACGCAATCGTATTTTTGCCGCCGAGGAGGTCATCGAACTCCTCTCAAAAGGGTTTTCTGAACCCCCCAGTCAGGCACTGAAAAATGCTCAGGCACTCCTCAATGGGTAGGCCAATGACGCCTCGTTCCTGGATTTTTGAAAATGATGCCATTCTTGTTTTAAACAAACCCAGTGGATTGCCGTCTGCACGGCTACCCAAGTCCCCTCCAGACGAAGTCACTGCTGTCGATTGGGCGCTGGAGCGATTCCCGGAAATTCACGGTGTGGGATTCAGCGAGCACGAAGCTGGATTGGTACACCGCCTGGACACGGGAACCAGCGGGCTTTTGGTTTTTGCGAAAACCCAAAAATCCTTCGAGCATCTGCGCGGAATTTGGGAGCGGCGAGAAGTCCGGAAAATCTACCGGGCGATTTGTGTTCCGAATGCCGAAGCGACTCCGATCCCAGACAGAATCACCCTCCCACTCGCACACCACGTTAAATCAGCAAAAAAAATGATCTGCATCCTCCCCGGCAAAGAGCATTACAAGTACCGAGGAAAGCTACTGCCTGCTGAAACAATAATTTTACACAAAGAAAAATTAAAAAATCATCCGCAAGATGTGCTCGATATCACCCTGGAAATCAAAACCGGAGTCATGCACCAAATCCGCTGTCATCTGGCCGAACTCGATCATCCAATCCTGGGCGACTCCATCTATGGTGGCCAGCCTTCCACCCGCTTGTGGCTGCACGCCTGGCGACTGGAACTGGACGGACTGATTTTGGAGGCCCCTCTGCCTGAAAAGTGGGCCTGCTAAAAACAGCTGTTTCAGACGTCAATTCTGAATCCCGATTGAATCGCCTCTTCCGTTTGTCGTTTGCTGCTGAGTGAAAGCAAAATCTGAGGTAATGGTATTGTTGGAATTTTTTCCATCAGTTGATGTGAACTCTGGGTGTGCGCCCAGATTTGGGCATTTTTATATTTGGCGATTTGCTTGAGATCTTTGCTTCTGATTTGTTCCGTCCATTTAATCTCGATAGGCCAGAACTTGCGGCCTATCACTACCGCAACATCTACCTCACCCTCTGCTTTGATATAGTAAGTCGGCAAGTACCGCCTCAACAAGCTGACGGCCAAACCTTCAATCAGTTGGCTAGCTGAAACCGAATTTTGTACAAGAGTTCGCATTTTTGTTTCAAAAAAATCTGCACTAGGCTCTAGCCAATGCTGTAGAGCATGAAAGATAAACGGGTCAGTAAATATGACCTTTCTGGCAGTCTTTGGAGCAGCCACCAATTTATCTTCGATCAACGCTTGCTGCTCGTAGAGCACATCCATCGCTTGCAGATGATGAACATAATCAGCAACGGTTTTAGGATGATCAATGCTGAGATCCTTGGCAATATTGTTCCACGTAATCGGTGTACCCATACGTTTGGAAATCCCGATCACGATTTCTCGCAAATAAGCTTCTTGTTTGCCTCGCTTGAGCATATCTCCTCGGACCCAATCCGAATAAGTATTCAACGTCGCACTAGAAATCCTGCCCTGCTTCTGAAACTCATTGATGGCGCTCATGAATCCGCCATGCAGGAGATAATTTTGAAGCAGTAAATAGAGATCATCCAGCGTCGGATTTTTTTTTCCGAATTTAAGCTGAGTCAGTTCAGCAAAATTAAGCGGGAACAGGTGAAAATCCACATTTTCTGCCATGCCCCGACGTCCTGGAAACCGCATTCTGGCATCTTTGATCCACTCTAGGTCCGAACCAGAGATCATTAAAACGAGATTTTCAAGATATCCAGCGTCAGCCAGATACTTGAGTCCCATGTCCCAATCCTTGATGTATGTAATTTCGTCTATGATGAGAAAGCTCAACGATGCTGGTTTTGGAATTGAAGCCAAAAATTCTTTCACCCATGCAATCAAGGCCGTGTGATCAGGGATCAATTCTCCTGTTAAAAAATAGATGTTCTGGGGTGGAGCGTTTTGAGTCAGCTGAAGCATCCACTGTTTGAGGAGTGTAGTTTTCCCCACTTGGCGTCCTCCTGACAGAGAATAAATACCGGGAATCGTTTTTGGAAACTCATCTAACAATGAAGAATAAAACTGATACTTTTGCTGTGAAAGCCGTTTTAAATGAGGGTCCTCTGAAGCGAGTTTTCCACCTAAATGGCTGTTATGAATAGAAAATATTTCATTATCCATTTTTAGATAATATACGTTATCTATTTTTAGTCAATGATTTTGTCGGTTTTACGTTATACAGAAAAGGGCCTACAGCCATAGCCGCAGGCCCCATTCAATTAGCTGCAGCCCATGCTATTGCCACAGTTCATGCATTTGTAGCACGCACCGTTGCGCAAGGTCGTGTGTCCGCATTGATCACACGGAGGGGCATCCCCCATCATGTCAGCCAGGTAGTCCGACACAGCATCCGATGTGGTGGCTGTACGAGCAGCTCCAGAAGCATTGCCTGGCAGCTTAAACTGCATCTGCGGCTCCATTCCTGGCATTGGAGTTCCCGAGGCAATCTGCTTGGCAGGGTCTTTTGGATAGACCATTGCAGCTGCGCCTTTTTCCGTAGTTAAATCCACGGTTGGCTTGGGTTTGATTTGCAAGAAATCCGTACGTCCCAAGTATTCCATCCCGAGCACGCGGAAAATATAATCCACGATCGAGGTGGCGATCTTGATGTTTGGATGTCCGTTGACCATTCCTGCGGGCTCGAACCGTGTGAAGGTGAATTTGTCGACGAATTCTCTCAGCGGCACTCCGTACTGAAGTCCGAGGCTGATCGAGACAGCAAAGCAATTCATCATCGAACGATACGCTGCACCTTCTTTGTGCATGTCGATGAAGATCTCGCCCAGCGATCCATCTTCGTACTCGCCGGTGCGAATATAGACTTTGTGTCCGGCGACTTCAGCTTCTTGCGTGAACCCACTGCGCTTGGTGGGAAGACGTCTTCTCACAGGAGCAAACGTCATCTGCGTAGGAGCCAAAGCCGTTGCCGAGTGAGCCTCTGCTTCCGTTTTTTCGGTCTTAGTCTCCTTTTTATCTGACTTCGTCGAAAGCGGCTGAGACAGCTTGCAACCATCGCGATACAAAGCCACTGCTTTCAGTCCCAGCTTCCAGCTTTGAGTGTGGATCTCTTCGATTTCTTCCACGGTCGTTTCATGAGGCAAGTTGACGGTTTTCGAAATCGCACCCGACAAGAATGGCTGTGTTGCAGCCATCATTCGGACGTGTCCCATCGGAGCAATGAATCGCTTGCCTTTGTTTCCGCATTTGTTGGCGCAATCAAAGACAGGATAGTGTTTCTCTTTGAGATGAGGAGCACCTTCGATCGTCATCGTTCCACAGATCATTTCGTTGGCTTCGGCGATTTGCGCTTCACCCAATCCAAAGTGTTTCAACAAATTGAAGGTTGGGTTTTCGATATCGGTTTGAGAAATTCCCAGGCGTTTCAGCAATTCTTCGCCGAGGTTGTAGCGTCCGAATGCACTCGAGAGCTCGAATGTTCCCGGAAGCGCTTTCTCGATCTTAGCGATATCCTCGTCTTTGAGACCTTTGGATTTTAGGAACTCTCGATTCACATGAGGAGTTCCATTCAAATCCATCGTTCCCAGCAAATATCTGATGATATCGTTGGTATGATCTTGAGAATAACCCAAGTTTTTCAGAGCGCTTGGCACAGATTGGTTGACGATTTTGAAATATCCGCCACCTGCGAGTTTTTTAAACTTCACGAGTGCAAAATCTGGTTCAACGCCTGTGGTATCGCAATCCATCAGCAGGCCGATGGTTCCGGTCGGAGCCAATACGGTCACTTGTGAATTTCGATAGCCGTGGGTTTCACCCAATTTCACTGCAAGATCCCAATCTTGACGAGCGGCTTGAATCAGTTCCTTCGGAGCTTTGGTCTCGTCGATTTTGTATGCTGCATCTCGGTGTTTTTTCATCACTCGGAGCATGGGTTTTGCATTTTTTGCGTGTCCTTCAAAAGGCCCCATCACTCCAGCTTCTTCGGCACTCACTGCGTACGCATGACCACACATGATGGCAGTCAATGCGCCAGCCCATGCACGACCTTCGTCGCTGTCGTAAGGAATACCTTTCAACATCAACATCGTGCCCAGGTTGGCATAACCCAATCCCAGAGGACGATAATCGTGCGAATTCTTGGCAATTTCGTTCGTCGGATAGCTCGACAAATCTACCAGAATCTCTTGCGCGACAATGAATACGCGACAAGCTTTGCGGTAACCGTCGACATCAAAGCTGCCATCTTCTTTCAGG
Source organism: uncultured Bacteriovoracaceae bacterium (assembly GCA_964364175.1). Classification (GTDB taxonomy): domain Bacteria; phylum Bdellovibrionota; class UBA1018; order UBA1018; family UBA1018; genus CAYILR01. The sequence continues at coordinate 6,189 of CAYILR010000043.1, read as the reverse complement.
AACTTCACCAAGTTCAATGAAGCGAGATTGCATGCCGTGTTGTCGAGGAACATGTACTCAGAACAAGGATTCGAAGCACGAATTCGATCGCTGTTCGGGCAAGTGTGCCAGTCATTGATCGTCGTATCGAATTGCAGTCCCGGATCCGCGCAAGCCCAAGAGGCCTGAGCCACAGTCTTCCACATTTCTTTGGCATCGTAGGTGTCGATGACCTCGCCGCTCGTGCGAGCGGTCGTGTTCCACTTGCCGCCGCCTTCTACGGCTTTCATGAATTCGTCACTCACACGAATGGAGTTGTTGGAGTTTTGACCCGCAACAGTTTTATAAGCCTCACCGTTGAAATCCGAGCTATAGCCCGCAGCGATCAATGCTGCGACTTTTTTCTCTTCGCGCATTTTCCAGGTCACAAAATCCATGATCTCGGGGTGATCCATGTCGAGACAAACCATTTTGGCTGCTCGACGAGTGGTTCCACCGGACTTGGTAGCTCCTGCACCTCGGTCCAAAACTTCAAGAAAACTCAACAGCCCCGAAGAAGATCCGCCGCCGGAGAGTTTCTCTTGGCGTCCGCGAACTTTGGAGAAGTTGGTTCCTGTTCCTGATCCATATTTAAACAATCGTGCTTCATTTTTGATCAGCGTGAAAATCGACATCAAATCATCGTCCACCGCTTGAATGAAACAAGCCGAACACTGAGGGCGAGAATAAGCGTCCGTCGTCTCGACCACACGCATGGACTCCGCATCCCAAGCGTGGTTTCCGCCGGATCCTTGAATTCCATACTCGTGGTACAGACCCAAATTAAACCAAACCGGTGAATTAAATGCGCCCATCTGATGAATCAAAAGATGAGAAAGCTCGTCTTCGAAAATCGCTGCACTAGCGGTATCAAAATAACCCCATTTTTCTCCCGCTGTACGCAGTGTGTGTGCCAGCCTGCGGACCACTTGACGAACGGAAGTTTCGTGACCGGTTTCGGGAACTCCGGCTTTCCGAAAATATTTTGACACCAGAATGTCGACTGCCAACTGACTCCATGCGACAGGAACTTCGACATTCTTCATTTCAAAAACAGAGCGGCCGTCCGGATCCTTGATCTTGGAGTTCGACTTCATGTATTGGACTTGATCCAAAGGACTCAGGCCCTCCTGAGTGAAGTGCCGGTCAAACCCGACCTTTTTGGATGCTTTGCGAGCTGGCTGCATGAAGGGCATCTCTCCTGAGATCGGCTCAGGGTTTAAAATCTTGACTGGAATCCCCTTTTTCTTCGCCTTCGTGGCGATGGGTGATTTTTGATTATTCTGGTTGGTTTCGCTGCGTCGATTTTCGATGATTTTTTCCATGCTTCAGTTCTCCGAACTGTTTTTTTTAAACTACTTAAACTGCGTTAACTTCCCCTGCGCTTTGTAACCTCGTCATCCTTGATACTCTGCGCTCCCTAATACTGCGTACATTCAAGACTGCCATGGATTTTTTTCCTCTGTAAAGAAAACCCACAATAGGTAGTGGGTTCCATTTTGGGAGCCACTATTACTGGTATCTAAGCGCCTGCGTTAGGTGCCCGAGATTTCAGAGTTTTTATCCAATTTAGGGTTTTTTGTCTCTACTTGTGTCGCTATTTTGACTCAAACCACGCGGTGAGCTAATTTGACTGCCTCTTGACTCACCGAAGACCTTCTGTTCTCACTCTAAAAAAACTGATTTTCAAGCTCTTTTGAACAAAATCCGGAATTTTATGTCATCCTTAGCCTCATGAACTCAATCAAAGCCACTCTTCAACGCCGAATCGATGCAGCCATGGGACGAGTGCCCTGCGATGTTTTGCTGAAAAATGCCTATTTTTTGGACGTTTTTTCGTGTGAATGGAAATCGGGCGATCTTGCAGTTTATGACGGTGTTGTAGTTTCTGTAGATCCGGGTTTAAAAGCAGCTCGCACAATTGATCTGAAGAAAAAGCACATCGTTCCCGGATTCATCGACGCACACGTTCACGTCGAAAGCTCGATGATGATTCCCGGAAATTTCGAAGCCTCAGTACTGCCGAAGGGCACAACGACTGCAGTCTGCGATCCACATGAGATCGCAAACGTTCTAGGAACCCGCGGAATCGAATATTTTTTGAAACAATCCGAAACTCTCCAGATGGATTTGCGAGTGATGCTCAGCTCGTGCGTGCCCGCCACACATCTCGAAACCAACGGCGGCGGTATATTAAATTCGAGTGATTTAAAACCATTTGCGTCTCATCCTCAGACCTTGGGCCTTGCTGAAGTCATGAACGTGCCCGCAGTGCTCAACGCTGACCCCACCATGATGAACAAGCTCAGCGATTTTATGGCGATGCCGATTGACGGCCACTGCCCATTGCTCAGCGGACCCGCTCTGTCCGCTTATGCAGCCGCTGGAATTTCGAGTTGCCACGAATCGTCGCTACTGCCCGAAGCGCAAGAAAAACTCTCCAAGGGAATCTCGGTTTGGATTCGCGAAGGCAGTGTCGCAAAAGATCTGCACACACTTTTGCCCATGCTCACTCTGGCTACATCGACGAGTGTGGGGTTCTGCACCGATGATCGCAATCCGCTCGACATCGCACGCGAAGGACACCTGGATTACTTGATTCGCGAAAGTATTGCGAAAGGGATTCCTGCTGAAGTCGCCTACCGTGCCGCCTCGTGGAGCGTGGCTCGACACTATGGCCTGGATCGCGGGATTCGTCGGACTGGCGCCATCGCTCCAGGATATCGGGCGGACCTCGTGGTCCTCGATGATGCAAAAACCTGTGCGATTCAAAATGTCTGGTGCGCGGGAAAAGAAGTCGGAGCCGATTTTGGTACCGGTACCAAAAATCAGACAAAATTCGACAACACCATCCGAGCTAAAATTCCAGAAGCTCGAGACCTGGAAGGCCCCACAGGCCGCGTGCACGTCATCCAAGTCTCCCCCGGAAAAATCATCACTGGCCGCCAGGTCCTCTCGCACTCTGCTTCTGGAGTACTGAGACTCAGCGTCCTGGAACGCTACGGCCACTCCTCTCGCCCCGCGAATGCCTATGCCACTGGATTCGGAGAATCCTTCCGAGGGGCTATTGCGTCTAGCGTCGGACACGACAGCCACAATTTGATTGTAGTGGGATCTTCGACTGCGGATATGCGTGAGGCTCTGGCAGTGTTGATTCGCGTTGGAGGAGGATTTGCGGTAGTGCAAAACGGAAGTGTTCTGGCCGAGCTTGCTCTCCCCTACGCAGGACTCATGTCAGCCGTCGCACCCGCTGAACTCACGCACAAACTCGAAGCCTTGCAAGCCGCCAGCCGCTCCATCGGCTGCTCTTTACCCGATCCATTTTTGCAACTGGCCTTCTTGAGTTTGCCCGTCATTCCGTCGCTGAAACTCACTGACAAAGGCCTCGTAGACGTCGATCAGTTCAAAATCATCAGCGTCAGTGCCTGATTTTTGGGCTGAGCTAGGATCCTCAGTTATTTCTGATTTTTAATCCATTCAAGCTGTTTAATTGTTTCAATGTCATGGGGACGGTTCATGAATTTTTTGGACTCGATCAAATCATCCACTCCAATTATTTTGCATTTTCGACCGAAGATCATCACTTCAACAGCATGTTGAGACACGCGTTCAAAATCACCCACGCCACTAAGTGACCCTAAAAAATCAACTTGTCCCAAATCTGTTCGAACATAGAGATTTTTTATTGCTGATATATCCCCAGGAAATTCAATAAAAGAAAGCTTTTGTGGCGTTATCCTATGAACCGGATGGTATGGAGCCAATAGATCACGCAACTTCTCAACATTTTCTTTGCTGAGTACTGCGCATACATCGAGATCTTGAGTCACCAAGCTCGATCCATGCATCGTAGCCGCATAGCCTCCCACTACAACGAACGGAATGCCGCTATCGACAAGAAGACAAAGCAGGTCTTTAAGGGTTTTGTTCGAATTCACGTTTTTTTGATGGGATTATCGTTTTTTGTTCTTCGCGAAGCATTTCTCCTACCCGACGAAGTTCCAAAACAACTTCTAGCGCAGCGTCATGTGCCAGCAACCTCTCTTGAACGGTTAACCCAAGATTGGTTTCAAGCAAACTCACATCAAAATCTGGAAAAGGATTTTTAGATGGAGGTGTTGGCATATCTCACAGCTTTATTGAAATTCTTGATAAACGTCAACCTGAGGATAGTCAGTTTGTACGACAAAGACCCCTTTGCTTGATGGCTGGATGTCGATCAATTCAAGATTATCGGCGTCAGTGCTTGAAAATGTTTTTAGTATAAATTTAATAATAATTTCAAGCGTTTAATAAAAATCCAAAACTACGTCTCTGAGTCTGCCTCGGTAGTGATTTCAAAATTGTTTCACTTTGATTTCAAAATATTTGACTTGCAGCATCATTTCAAGCAAATTACACATCGCCAATTTAGTAAATCTGAATCGGCGCTTTAACACTAATAAAAAACTATTCGTTGAATAGAAAGGATTTTGTATGTTTAAAAAAATTAGAATCATGGCAGTCGTTTTGGCTGTCTCACTTAGCGTTCAGCAATCTCACGCCGGGATTGCCACACTGGTGGTCGGCACATCGGCTATCCAAGAGTATCAGTTGGGACGTACCGCAACGACTACGATCTATATTTTGGGTGGTTCTATGATCATTGGAGGTATTTTCCTGGCATCAGCAGCAGGCAATAACACTGGCATCATGTCGTCTCTGTATGGATCCCAGATCACCCATCCAAGCGTGCATACAGGATATGGCCTGATTCTTTTGGATCAAACTCCTGCAGAACAAACTCAGGCACTGGCAACTGAACTCAAAGCAGCGTTCCCTAAACTCAGCTTGAATCAAGGAGCTACCTGCCTTGCTGAAAAATTGGAGCAAGCAATTGCTCAATCCCAAACACAATCTACTGAAGGTGAAAGCACATTGCTCAATCCAGCAGGAAAACCAGTTGCGAAAATCGCTCGAGGAAGCTCAATCCGAACTGCTGGACTACAGGCGATCGAAATTAGCGATTGCGTAGATCAGGAAGATCTTTCTTCAAATGCAAAGGACGAGCTCACTATTCAGCTTTTCGACGTTTTGAAATAGATAGGAGCGGCAAAGTGCTTAAATTCAAGCTTCACACAATCCTAGTTTGTTTCTTGTTCGCTAGCAGCGGCTATCCTGCTAGCAAGACAGATCAAGCACTTTGCCGAATCCTAGTTGCTCAGAAACAAAAAAGCTCATTTTTCAAAGAAGTTTATTTGGGCATGTCCTTTGTAAACTTGGTGCGCAGTCCAGAGTCATTCATCCGGCCAGAAAAATTAAAAATTTCTGCAGAAAACATTCTGACTCCCAGCAACACTCGTTCTGACGAATTTGTCGAAACCGAGACCAAGAACCTAAAAAATTACGTAATTTCTCTCGGCCCAATTTATAACGAATACTATGATTACGCTAAAGCTCACCCAGAAGATTCTGCACATGACAAATTTCAAAAGATCTCTGCTGAGCTGAATTCAGAAAAAGACAAATTAAAAAAAATCATCGATCAAAGTGACGATATTCCATCTTGCCTACAAGCCATTCAAGATAACCAATACTCAGATGAACGCAGACAGGCATTAGAATTGGAAATTAAAAAATATCCAATTATGTCACAATTGGAACAAACAGAGTTGCTTCAAAATAGCATTGAGCGCCTCAGCACAAGGTTGCGACTGTCTCTAGAATGGACATATGTACGAGCAGCCTCTGTTGATGAGGTTTTGGATATCATTCGCAGTCCCACAACGGCCAATGTTCTCATTGTTTCTCATGGCGGAATGGGCAGTTTATTTGATTCTTATTTTGATTTGTATCCTAATAATACATTTAAAACAGTTTCACCCAGCTTGTTTTCGATTTCATTTTACTCATGCAACAGCAGCGAAACCGTGAACAACTATCAACTGAAGACCTATTTTGCTCAAGCACCTTCGGCTTATCCCAATCGATTCGTTTTTTCTGTTGCTCCCATCGAAGGCAACTATTTTTTGGAACGCGTTCTAGGACAAACGGAAACCAAGAATGAAGAAGGTTCTAAAAAAGCTCCTTTATTCGCTGCAGATTCTTTTTTGATTCAGATTGATTCCGTCATTAAAAAGCACATGTCTAAGACAATCTTGTTGCCAAAAGCAGATTATATTTTTGGAGCCT
>CAYILR010000042.1:0-43180 GCA_964364175.1 uncultured Bacteriovoracaceae bacterium | reverse complement strand
TCCTGTTTATAAATTATGCAAGTGAATCACTCAAACGGGCTGAACAGTTACAAAATAATTTTGGTTCTTTTATTCGTCATTTGCGGTTCGGCACTTGCCGAGGATCAGACAGAGCTTCGGTATGATTATACGACCGACATTGCAATTACCTCGATTGGAGTAGGGGCTTGGGTAGGATCCACAGTTTTTCAGGGTCGGCTAGCAACCTCTACTTGCCGATGGTGCGATGATAATCGTGGCGATCGATTCTTCAGAGACCATTTAAAATGGAACAACACTCGATCCGCGGATTTAATCAGTGGGGTAACCGCATTTGCTGGTGCTCCGCTCGCTGCGTATGGGTTGAATGGAATATCTTCTTTTCAGGAAGATCGTCAGAGAAATTTTCTGATCGACGCGCTGATTATTACAGAAGCTACTGTGCTTGCTGTTGATCTCAATCAGATCGTAAAAATTTCTGTTGGGAGAGAACGACCTTTTGTTCATGCGTTGCCTGCGTCTCAGAAATCTAAAACCAACTTTCCAGCTGACAACAATATGTCGTTTTACTCGGGACATACTACGCTTGCATTTGCTTTCACTTTTTCGAGTGGAACAGTCGCTTCGATGCGAGGTTACAAAATGGCTCCTTGGATTTGGGGCACGGGTTTGGTTGCTTCGACTGCAACTGCCTATCTGCGGATCGCTGCTGACAAGCATTACTTCACCGATGTTCTAGTGGGAGCTGTGATGGGCAGCGCGGTGGGATTTGCTGTGCCGTATTTTTTTCATTCACCCGAAAAATCGAGCAGCTCCGTTCGTGTTTCGGTGATTCCAGTCACGGGTGGTGGCGTGCTACTGGGGTCGATTTCATTGTGATCAAAAACTTACGACTTGAACAGCGACGCCTGCTTGAAATGAACCGTTCTTGTCGATCCTAGCAATCGGTGTGATTGTCTCTGGAAAAAGCTGGTAGCCTGAGGTCGCTCCGATTCCAGCGAGTAGAAAAGCACTGACCCAAGGGGTGACTCTGTCGCCAAATCCATGTTTGGCCAAAACCAAACCCGTACCCATACCTGCAAGACTGCCGATACCTGCGCCAACAATCGTGGGTACAAGTTTACCTCGGGTTTCAAAAGTGCCTCTTCCGATTCCGTAGACACCCAAAGCCGCACCTGTTGTCATCCCTGCAAATACGCCGGAAAATAAAAGCGTATCACAAACACGACCACAACCACTTGAGTTGCCCACCAGAAGCACTGCTCCTGCAACTCCGAAAGTCACAAGGCCCACACCGGCTCCCACTCCTCCCATAACTGTTTGCGTTCCTACTTCAAGCGGGGTCCAAGCTTTTCTTGATTCTCCTCCACTTGCTGAGTCACTTGCAAATACGTGCGTGGGCAAAATCAGACTCATGCACAAAAATATAACGAGCCATCGTGATTTAATTTTCATATCAATATCCAATCAGAGGAGACTTACGGACCCATTCCGAACTACTCAGCTGAGCAATCATAAAAAGAGCAAGATCTTCGCGCGACATCACAGGCCTGAGGCCGCCGTACTCGAGACTAGCTTTCACGCCGCCACGAGCGGAGCCGTTGGTCAGACGACCGGGACGAACGTTGGTATAGTCTAGGGAACTTCCAAAGAGATGAACCTCACCTCTTTCTTTGTCCACAAACACTTTTCCCAGGAAAAGAGGCAGAATCACCGCACGCATGATGAATGGAGCACCCGGGAAACTGTCTCCGGCACCCATCGCAGATAAGTTGATCACGCGTTTGACGCCGTTCTTGGTCATCGCAGCAACCAAGTTGCTCATGAAAACTTCCTGAAGGTCGTCTGCCTTGAGTGAGCGCGGGCCAAGTGCTGACATCACTGCGTCTTGCCCTTGCACAGCTTTTTCGAGTGAAGCTAGATCACGTGCTTCACCTTGCGCAGTTTTGAGGTGCGCGTGTTGAATCGAGAATTTGGCCGGGTCTCTGACGAAGGCAGTGACGTCGTGCCCACCATCAAGAAGATGCTTGATCAAATGTCCTCCGGTCAGTCCTGTTGCTCCGATGACAAGTATTTTCATAGGGGCTGACGGTCGCAATAAATGGGGCGGAAATCAAGAGCGAGTCCGGAATCCGGTCAGTTGGCTGATTTTCGACTTAGGTTAGAGCCCAGCATTTTTTGATAAGTCTACAATTTTAGCTACTTAAACGGAATCACCGCATTCCTACAGGCTGGTTCACTTTTTGCACAGGAGAATCCTAAGTCTGGAGAATTCATGTGGCTAAGAAAAAAAAATCAGAGTTTTACTCTGACGATGAGTTGAAAACTATGAAAGAACACTGGCTCGCTGACAAAGCTGAAATTGACTCAGATTCCGTGCATGGTTATTACTATGATCGGGATGTGGAGTACGAGAAGTGCCTTGCGAATGCTAAGCTGAGACGACTATTCAGAAACGCTGCTCGATTACGCAGAATGCAATTTGAGGGAGCAGGATTAGAACTTCATCCACTAGAAGTGCCACTGGCCTCGGCGACCTACGGAGAAATGATTAAAAATGGATATTACTCGAGATCAAAAATTGAAGAGAAAAAAAGACAAGTCTGGCTTGGCAAAATCCTCTCCAGACAATCCTATAACAGATATTATTCCAAACGACCCCGAAACCGATGAACTCCTTGCCGATGTTTATAAAATAATTCCTGACCTAGAATATCTTCCAGAATACGATCACGACGATCCTGAATTTATCGCATGGATCGAGGGACGCCGTCCGGGCTCCAAACGAACTTACAAAGGCCGCACTTGGGAACAAATCCGCGATATCGTCGAGAAAATCTGGGAAGAAGAAAAGAAAAAGGATCAAAAAATAAAATGATCACAGGAATTCAAGATATCTAGGGCGTGTTTTCAAAGTCAGTTTCGAAGCGAAAATTGCAGATTCGAGGCGAAACAAGGAAGCGGGTCGCGCCAAAACCGGAGCATCCCCGCTGCGGGCTGTGAGGATTTTGGCGCGATTCGCTGACGAAGTCGCAGCCCGAAGATGCAATTTGCAGCCGAAACTGACTTTGAAAACACGCCCTACTACAACGTCAAAGATATGAAACGAGCCGTCCCGTTTTATCGCGATGCTTTTGGGCTGACGGTTACGAACGAAACCGAATATTGGTCGAGCCTGACCCATGTGCAACGGGGGTTCCCAATTTTTTTAAGAATCAGGCAAATATGGATTGCCCCTGAAAAACCGAAGAACCACTACTTGGGTTTCTAGCCATTTTTCGTCAAATCGCCCTGAGACGAGGAGTGCAAGCAGGAAACGACAAAGTCGTTTCCTGCGACGCGCCCAGGGAGCGAAATCCGAAAAACAAGAACACACAGGTGAGTCACTAACCGGGATTGGCTACTACGTCGCCCGCATCGTGCGGGCTCCTGCGTAGCCTCACCTCCATTCGCTCAAAAAGTCATCCTGACTTTTTGCCCCGCGTCCGAATCAGTGATTCGTCCGCGGGTCGCGAATTCCGTTTCAATCCCTATAGCTCCCACCATCTTTCAAAAAAAAAGCGTCCTTTCGGACGCCTCTTTTTTGAAAGATGGTGGGAGCTATAGGGATTGAACCTATGACCTTGACCGTGTAAAGATCCTGCTCTACCGCTGAGCTAAGCTCCCCCTTTTTTATCGAGCAGCCGATGCAGTGGCCTCTTCGCTGATGCTTGAACCTCTCGACGAGGGCTCTTCATCCACGATCACTTTTGCATTCAGGCCTTTGTATTTCATCAGACCTGTTCCAGCGGGCACCAAGCGACCCATAATGACGTTCTCTTTCAAGCCGCGGAGATAATCCACTCGGCCTGCGATACTTGCTTCGGTGAGTACTTTGGTGGTTTCTTGGAACGAAGCTGCAGAAATAAAGCTCTCGGTGGTGAGAGAAGCTTTGGTGATCCCGAGCAGGAGCGGTTCTGCTGTTGCAGGAACGCCGCCGCTTTGCATGATCTTTTGGTTTTCTGCTTCGAATAAGCTCTTCTCGATCGATTCGCCAGAGAGGAAGGTTGTATCGCCAACTTCTTTGATTTTCACTTTACGCAACATCTGACGAACGATGGTCTCGATGTGCTTGTCGTTGATTTTCACCCCTTGCAGACGATAGACCTCTTGAACTTCGTCGACCAAGTATTTCGCCAGGGCCTTCTCTCCCAACACGCGTAGAATATCGTGTGGATTGACTGGACCATCCATCAAAGGATCTCCGGCTTTTACGTAGTCGCCTTCGTTGACGGCCAAGTGGCGGCCTTTGCCGACCAGGTATTCTTTGGCTTCGCCGACTTCGGGGGTCACGCCGATTTTGCGTTTGCCCTTGGTGTCTTTCAAGAAGGTTACAGTTCCGTCGATCTCGGAGATCACTGCAGTGTCCTTCGGTTTGCGAGCTTCGAAAAGCTCAGCAACGCGAGGGAGACCCCCAGTGATGTCTTTGGTCTTCGTGGTTTCTCTGTGAATCTTCGCGATCGTATCACCGGCTTTGATTTCATCGCCGTCGTTGATGACGAGGTTGGCTCCGACTGGCAGCAAGTAACGTGCAACACGGTTGCTACCTTCGATTTTGAGAACTCCACCCTTGCCATCCGTGATCAGAACTTTTGGACGCTTGTCGGTAGCTTTCGATTCCACAATAACTTTGTGGGAAAGACCCGTCACGCTATCGAACTGTTCCTGCATGGTGATCCCCTCTTCGACGTCTTCGAATTGGAGAACCCCGGATACTTCGGTGATGATCGGAGTGGAATATGGATCCCACTCAGCCAATGTCTGACCTTTGTCAACGCCGTCACCATCTTTCACCATCAGTTTCGCGCCGTAAACAACTGGATACTTCTCACGCTCGCGGTTGTTGGCGTCAATGATTGCGACTTCTCCGTTGCGATTCATGATGGTCAGGTGACCTTCTTTGTTCCGCACAGTAGTGACGTTGATGAACTTGATCTTACCTTTGGTTTTCGGTTGGAGACTGGATTGTTCAGCACGACGAGAAGCAGTACCACCGATGTGGAAAGTTCTCATGGTGAGCTGAGTACCTGGTTCACCGATCGATTGAGCTGCGATCACACCAACAGCTTCACCGTTGCTGACCATGCGTCCACGCGCCAGATCCCGGCCGTAGCAACGACCGCAGATTCCTTTGCGCGACTGACAAGTCAACACGGAACGAATCTTCACGCGGTCAATACCTGCGTCGTCTACTCGTTTCATCAGATCTTCAGTGATTTCTTCGTTCGCTTTCACAATCACGTCATTGGTGATTGGATCGATGACGTCATCGAGAACCACGCGACCCAAAATACGGTCGCCCATTTTCTCGATAATCTCGCCACCTTCGATCAAAGCAGCAACATAGAGACCGTCCAGAGTACCGCAATCTGGCTCGGTCACAATCATGTCTTGAGCCACGTCCACCAAACGACGAGTCAAATAACCCGAGTTTGCGGTTTTGAGAGCGGTATCGGCCAAGCCTTTACGTGCTCCGTGAGTCGAAACGAAGTATTGCAACACAGACAGACCTTCGCGGAAGTTAGCGACGATCGGAGTTTCGATGATCTCGCCAGACGGCTTGGCCATCAATCCCCGCATACCCGCCAACTGACGGATCTGAGCGTTAGAACCCCTAGCTCCCGAATCTGCCATCATGAAGATGGAGTTGAAGGAAGGACCGGTGATTTCTCTTTCTTTGTGTGAAGAACCTTCGGGTGCTTTGAAAGTCTGCACCGAGAGGCGCTTCATCATCGCAGTCGCGATTTGCTCCGAAGTTTGCGCCCAAATGTCGATGACTTTGTTGTAGCGCTCACCGTCGGTGATCAAACCTTCGACGTACTGGTTTTCGATTTCGTGGACTTGGTCATAGGCTTGTCCGAGAAGTTCTTTTTTCTCGGGCGGCATCAACATGTCATGGACCGAGATCGAAATCCCGGCTTTCATGGCTTGTTTGAATCCAGTGCCCATGATTTGGTCGGCGAGAATGACGGTCTTTTTGTTTCCTGTCAAACGGAAGCAAGTATCGATCAATTCTGCCAAGTCTTTTTTGCCCATCACTTTGTTGTACGCAGTGAATGGAATCTCCACAGGGATGATTTCGGACAAGAGTGCGCGGCCGACAGTTGTATCCAAGGTTTTACCATGGATGCGGCAGCGAATCTTGGTTTGCAAGCCTACGATCCCAGCTTCGTGGGCGTACTGAACTTCGATAGGAGACGAGAAAGATTTGCCTTCGCCTTTGCCATACGGACGTTCGCGAGTCATGTAGTACAGACCCAAGACGATATCTTGGCTAGGTACGATGATCGGTTTGCCGTGTGCAGGTGACAAGATGTTGTTGGTCGACATCATCAAGACGCGTGCTTCGACCTGTGCTTCGATCGACAGAGGAACGTGCACAGCCATTTGGTCTCCGTCAAAGTCTGCGTTGAACGCAGCGCAAACGAGCGGATGCAATTGGATGGCTTTTCCTTCGATCAAGATCGGTTCGAAAGCTTGAATCCCGAGTCTGTGCAAAGTCGGAGCTCGGTTGAGGAGCACCGGATGTTCGCGCACGACTTCTTCGAGAATATCCCAAACTTCTTGGCGCTGCTTCTCGACCATTTTCTTGGCAGATTTAATGGTGGTGACATAGCCGTATTCGGAAAGTTTGTTGTAAATAAAGGGTTTAAACAATTCGAGCGCCATCACTTTGGGCAAGCCGCACTGATGGAGTTTCAGTTCAGGACCCACGACGATGACTGAACGGCCGGAGTAGTCGACGCGTTTTCCAAGCAAGTTGCCTCGGAAACGACCTTGCTTCCCTTTCAACAAGTCAGACAACGAACGCAGAGGGCGTTTGTTCGGACCTGTGAAGGTTTTGCCGCGACGTCCGTTATCGAACAACGCATCCACAGCTTCTTGAAGCATGCGTTTTTCGTTGCGGATAATGATTTCGGGAGCGTTCAATTCCATCAGGCGTTTCAAACGATTGTTTCGATTGATCACGCGGCGATAGAGATCGTTCAAATCAGAGGTAGCAAATCGGCCACCATCCAAAGGAACCAACGGACGCAATTCAGGTGGAATCACTGGAATCACTTCCAACATCATCCAATCGGGTTTATTGCTGCCGCTCAATTTGAAAGCCTCGATGACTTTCAGGCGTTTGTAGAGTTTGGTTTTTTGAGCTTCGGAAGTGGTTTGTTTCACTTCACGACGCAATTGACGAGAGAGAGTCTCCACATCGACTTTTTTGAGTGCATCACGAATGGTTTCACCACCCATGCCAGCCGTGAAAGTCATGCCGTCTTTGATCAGTTGGTTGTGCTTCTCTTCGTTGAAAACTGTGTTCTCTTCGAGGCCGGTGTTTCCCGCATCGAGCAGCAAATAAGCTTCGCAATAGAGAACTTTCTCAACATCTTTCAGAGTAATATCAAGAACAGCGCCAATCCGAGAAGGGAGTGAACGCAAGAACCAGATGTGAGCTACAGGAGTCGCCAACTCAATGTGGCCGAGACGTTCACGCCGCACTTTGGATTGAATGACCTCGACGCCGCACTTTTCGCAAACGACGCCGCGGTATTTCATCCGCTTGTACTTACCGCAGATACATTCATAATCTTTGATAGGACCAAAGATACGAGCGCAGAACAAACCGTCTCTCTCAGGTTTGAAGGTACGGTAATTGATCGTCTCCGGTTTTTTGACTTCGCCATAGGACCACTCACGGATTTTGTCCGGAGAAGCTAGGCTGATTCTGATCCCTACAAAACTCAGAGGATCTTTGGGTTTGTCAAAAAAGTTGAGTAAGTCTTTCATTGATGCTCTCCTAAATTACTTTCGTATTGTTACATTAGAGCGTTTGCGGCTTTAGCTGCTACTGCTGGTTCTTTGTTGCCTGTTTCCTCGATCAATTCGACGTTCAGCGCCAAGCTTTGCAGCTCTTTGATCAGAACGTTGAACGACTCTGGCAGACCAGGTTCGAGCAAGTGCTCACCTTTGACAATCGCTTCGTACATTCGGTTTCTACCGGTGACGTCGTCGGATTTCACAGTGAGGAACTCTTGCAGTCCGTATGCAGCTCCATATGCTTCCAGCGCCCAAACTTCCATCTCTCCTAAACGCTGACCACCGAATTGAGCCTTACCACCCAGCGGTTGCTGAGTGACTAAGCTGTACGGGCCAATGCTTCGGGCATGGATCTTCTCTTCGACCAAGTGGTGGAGTTTGAGGATGTACATGACGCCGATGGTGACTTCTTCAGCAAACGGCTCGCCGCCGACTCCGTCGTACAACGTCGTCTGACCGCGCAGTGGCAATCCAGCGATGTTCATCATGCGTTCGATATCTTTCTCGCTTGCTCCATCGAAAACTGGAGTTGCGAAAGAAATTCCGCGACGCAAATGAGTAGCCATTTTCTTGATCTCATCGTCGGATGCTTTTTCGAGATATTTATCCACAGTTGCCGAAGAATAAGTCTCTTTCAGCAATTGACGGAGTTTATCGATTTGGAACTCTTCCATGTACGCTTCAACCTTGCGGCTAATTCCGTACGCAGCCCAACCCAACATGACTTCAAGCAGCTGACCGATGTTCATTCGAGAAGGAACGCCGAGAGGGTTCAGAACCATATCGACAGGAGTTCCATCCGCCATGAACGGCATGTCTTCCATCGGAACAATTCGGCTGATGACCCCTTTGTTTCCGTGTCGACCTGCCATTTTGTCGCCGACTCGCAAACGTCGTTTGATCGCGATTTGGACTTTGACCATTTTGATCACGCCAGGAGCCAACTCGTCGCCTTTTTTCAGGCGCTCAATTCGCTCTTTGAAGACAAAACGGATTGCGTCCATTTTATCTTTGACGATTTTGACCATTTCGGTGACTTGCTGTTCGAGCTCGTCTTTGACCGGAATGAATCCCAAAAGATCG
The DNA here is from genome assembly GCA_964364175.1 of uncultured Bacteriovoracaceae bacterium. Taxonomy (GTDB): domain Bacteria; phylum Bdellovibrionota; class UBA1018; order UBA1018; family UBA1018; genus CAYILR01. The sequence goes on along the minus strand of CAYILR010000042.1, from coordinate 34,267 downwards.
AATGGGATTGTCGCGAGAACTTCATCATCCAGCTTCTGGCCTTTTTTCAACAGTTCTTCGGAACCGTCTTCGGACAAGAGCTTGCCTGTAGTGGTAGTGCCACTCAGGAGACGAGTGATTTTCTCGAGTGCAGACAATCGGATCGCATCGAGCTCGATTCTTTCATCGCGTCGGAAGCGTGTGACTTCTTCTTCGAGGATCGCTTGAGTTCTGGCATCTTGCTCCGTACCTTCGCGAGCGAAGACCTGTGCGCTGATAATGATCCCTTGAACACCCGAAGGTACTCGTAGAGAAGTGTCACGAACGTCACCGGCTTTTTCACCGAAGATCGCGCGCAAGAGTTTCTCTTCAGGAGAGAGTTGAGTCTCGCCTTTGGGAGTCACTTTTCCGACGAGGATATCGCCGGGCTTCACTTCTGCGCCGATGCGGATAATTCCGCTCTCGTCGAGATCTTTCAAAGCTTCTTCGCCAACGTTTGGAATATCGCGGGTGACTTCTTCTTTTCCAAGTTTAGTGTCACGAGCAACGCATTCGAATTCCTCAATGTGAATCGAGGTGAATGTGTCTTCCTTGATCAGACGTTCAGAAATCAGAATCGAGTCTTCGAAGTTGTAACCGTTCCAAGGCATGAACGCGACGAGCACGTTTTGTCCCAGAGCCAACTCACCTGCATCGGTTGCGGGACCGTCAGCCAAGACTTCTCCCGCTTTCACTTTGTCACCGGCGCGAACAACGGGGCGTTGATTCACACAGGTATTTTGGTTCGAGCGTTGGTACTTGGTCAGGTGATAAATATCGACATCAGATCCGACTTCAGCTTTTGCGCCAGTACGACGAACCACGATTTTGGTCCCATCCACCAGAGTCACTTCTCCCTCATGCTTCGACAGAATAATCTGACCGGAGTCACGAGCCACAACGGACTCGATTCCCGTTCCGACCATCGGAGCATGTGTGCGAAGCAGCGGAACTGCCTGACGTTGCATGTTGGAACCCATCAATGCGCGGTTAGCATCATCGTGTTCCAAAAACGGAATCAACGAAGCGGCAATCGACACCAATTGGTTAGCGGACACGTCCATCAACTCAACTTCGTCTGGGTTGACTAGAGCATAGTCCCCTTTACGACGAGCTGGAACCATTGCATCAGAAAGTTTACCCGACTTCAAAGCCTCGGGCGAAACTTGAGCGATGATTTTGTTCTCTTCCTCAGTCGCAGTGAAGAATCGAATCGACGAAGAAATACCTCGTTCTTTGATCTCGCGATAAGGGGTTTCAATGAAACCATACTCGTTCACACGAGCATAAGTCGACAAGCTGGCGATCAAACCGATGTTTGGACCCTCGGGAGTCTCAATCGGGCAAATACGACCGTAGTGAGTGTTGTGAACGTCGCGGACTTCGAAGCCTGCTCGCTCGCGAGTCAAACCGCCTGGGCCCAGTGCTGACAAACGACGTTTGTGAGTCACTTCGGACAAAGGATTGGTTTGATCCATGAACTGAGACAATTGGCTGGAGCCGAAAAATTCCTTCACGACTGCAGACACTGGCTTTTGATTGATCAAATCATGGGGCATCAGAGTTTCAATTTCTTGAATGCTCATTCGCTCTTTGATTGCGCGTTCCATACGCACCAAACCGATGCGATATTGGTTCTCGATCAATTCACCCACGGGACGAACACGTCGGTTACCCAAGTGATCGATATCATCGATGGTTCCACGACCGTTGTTCAATTCACAGAGATACAAGAGCGTGCTCAAGATATCTTGTTTGGTCAAAGTTGAAGTCTCCACAGGAATATTGTTCTGTGGGAATTTGTAATTCAATTTCAAACGGCCGACTTTGGACAAGTCATATCGGTCAGAATTGAAGAACATGTTCTCGAAAAGCTGTTTTGCAGCTTCGATCGTTGGAGGATCACCGGGACGCATTCGCTTGTAAATCTCGATGAGGGACTCATCAGGATTGGTGACTTTATCAATTGCCAAAGTATCACGGACAAACGGACCAAAGGTCAGGTTATCGGTGTAAATCAGATTGATGTACTTGATTCCTTTTTTGCGAAGCTCAACGACTTTGGAATCAGTCAATTCTTGATTGGTTTCCAAAAGGACTTCACCAGTAGACTCGTCCACAATATCTTCGGAAGCGACACGGCCTACCAGAGATTCTTTGGAGATCTCGAGTGTGGTGATTTTCGCTTCTTCAATTTTACGGATGACGGCTTTGGTGAATTTGCGATTCTTTTTGACGATCGCTTCGCCCGTTTTTGGGTCCAGAATATCGTCTTCGGCTCGCTGACCAGCCAAGATCTCAAGGTCGACGCTCTTGAAGATCTTCTCTTTTTCGAAGGTCACTTTTTCAATTTTGTAGAAATAGTTCAGAATTTCTTGAGTCGACATTCCCAGCGCACGTAGAATGATCGTTGCAGGAAGCTTCCGCTTGCGATCGATACGGGCATACAGGATGTCTTTGTGGTCAAATTCAAAATCCAGCCAAGATCCACGATGAGGGATCACGCGAGCTGAATAAAGAATTTTTCCGCTGGAATGGCTTTTGCCATGGTCATGGTCAAAAATAACGCCAGGTGAACGGTGCAACTGGCTAACGATCACGCGCTCAGTGCCGTTGACGATGAAAGAACCGGCTTCGGTCATGAGCGGGATCTCGCCCATGTAAACTTCTTGTTCTTTGATGTCGCGGATGTTGCGATTGCCTGTCGTCTCTTCCACGTCATAAACCACCAGGCGAACGGTGATTTTGAGGGGAGCAGCGTAGGTCATCCCACGTTGACGGCACTCGTTGACTTCGTACTTGGGTTTTTCCAGTACGTAGCTCTCAAACTCTAGAGAAGCGGTCTTGTTGAAGTCCTCAATCGGGAAAACAGATTTGAACACAGCGTTCAAACCACTCACATCCCTCTTATGCGGAGGAACATCCGACTGCAGGAACTTTTCGTAAGATCTCCTCTGCAAGTCGATCAGGTTGGGAATATCAACCGGAGTTGAAATTTTAGAAAAATCCTTACGGATTCGGCGATTCTCCGAGAAAAGAGATGCCATGCGCGCTCCTTTAGTGTGTGTTAAAACACGTTACCGATGATTAAGACCAGAATCATGAAATTTAAGTCAAAGCCAGTAAAAAAATCCAACCTACAGGAATAACATCTGTAGTGTTACTATAGTACTGTTACCCTGCAGGCCAGAAAAACGAGCGAGAAGTCGATTACTTAATTTCGACTTTAGCGCCTTCAGCTTCGAGCTTTTTCTTCATTTCTTCAGCGTCAGCTTTGCTTACGCCTTCTTTTACGGTCTTAGGTGCGCCTTCGACCAGATCTTTAGCTTCTTTCAAGCCGAGACCAGTGATCGTGCGAACTTCTTTGATCACGTTGATTTTCTTGTCGCCTGCGGCGGTGAGAACCACGGTGAACTCAGTTTTAGCTTCAGCAACAGGTGCAGCACCTGCAACAGCGCCCATCATTGCCACAGGGGCAGCAGCGGACACGCCAAACTTGTTTTCGAGGTCTTTCACGAGCTGGGAAAGCTCGAGAACGCTCATCGTTTCAATTGCAGTAATAATGTTTTCTTTTGTCATAGCAGACATAAATTCTACCTTTCGTCTTCGTTCGTTTTTCCTGATAGCATCAGGGTTTATTCAGTTTCGTGTCAGCTTGCTGAGCTGCCAGCTCCTTCTGTCTTCTTCTTCTCGATAGCGGACAGGACTGTCACCAGACTTCTGGGGACAGCTGCCAATACGCCAACGAAATTGGAAATTGGAGCGTTCATGCTGCCCAACAACTTAGCCAACAACACCTCACGGCTTGGCAACTTAGCTAGCTCTTCGATACCAGCAGTATCAATCGCTAGAGTTCCCAATAAGCCGTTTTTTAGGCTGAAAGCTTCGTTATCTTGAGCAAACTTATAAAGAACCTTCGCCGCAGCAGCAGGGTCTCCATAAGCAAACGTCGCCAGAGTCGGGCCCACGTTGTTATCCACAACGCTTGCACCGGTTCCAAAGACGCCCTCTTTTGCCACCAGACGAGCCACGTTATTCTTGATGACCTTTGCTTCTGCATTTTGTGCACGAAGCAACTTTCTCAAGTCGTTGGCCTGATTGGCGGACAAACCTTTATAATCTGAAAATATAGTGACTTTGGCTTTGGAAAATTTTTCCTTCAGAGTAGCCGCAAGTTCAGTTTTTTCTGTGCGATTCATGTCATTCTCCCTTACGCGCCTGCCGATGCAGTCATTGCATCCAGCGGATCGATATGAACTCCAGGACTCATCGTTGCTGATATAGTCACGCGACGCATGTAGATCCCTTTGCTAGTCGGAGGCTTTGCTTTCACGATCGCATTAGTCAGAGCCAAGAAATTCTCTCTCAATTTATCCGAACCAAAAGATTTTTTTCCGATCGGTACATGCACAACACCGGCTTTTTCAGCGCGGTATTCGACTTTACCCAGTTTTTGTTCTTTTACTGCTCTTGCTACATCAAAAGTCACTGTTCCCAATTTTGGGTTCGGCATCAAACCGCGGGGGCCGAGGAGCTTACCGATTTTCGATACAGCCACCATCATGTCAGGGGTTGCAATCATCTTATCGAATTCCAACCATCCGCCCGAAATTTTTGTGATCAAATCATCAGAACCCACAAAGTCAGCGCCTGCAGCTTCAGCTTCTTTTGCTTTTTCACCTTTAGCCAGAACAGCCAAACGAACCGATTTTCCAATCCCGTGAGGAAGAACCACAGCACCTCGGACCATTTGATCCGCGTGCTTGGGGTCAACGCCCAGGCTGTAAACGGCTTCAACTGTCTCATCAAATTTGGCATATGCCAACTGAGGAAGCAGATCGAAAGCTTCTTGAACATTGTAGTTTTTAACAGAATCAACCTTAGCAAGAGCGTCGAAATACTTCTTGCCATGATAGCCCAAGCCTTTTGGCTTCTTTTTTTTCTCTGCCTTATTTACTTCAGACATTTCTTTACCTCGTGGTGCAAACGCCAGATTGACTCATCCAGCTCCCACAGTATTTAAACAACAGTTAAAAATTTAGATTATCCTTCCACCGTAATGCCTGCACTTCGAGCAGAGCCAGCGACGGTTCTCATCGCAGCTTCAACCGATGCAGCAGTCAAATCAGGTAGTTTTACTTTGGCAATTTCTTCCAATTGTTTCTTGTTCACCTTACCCACTTTTTTCTTGTTGGGTTCGCCGCTGCCCTTCTCGATCTTTGCTGCCTTGAAAAGCAACACAGAAGCAGGAGGAGTTTTGGTGATGAAGGTGAAAGAGCGGTCCGAATAAACGGTGATGATCACCGGAATGATCGTGCCCTTCTGGTCCTGCGTTTTAGCGTTGAACGCCTTGCAGAATTCCATGATGTTGACACCCCGTTGACCGAGCGCCGGTCCCACTGGGGGAGCCGGATTCGCCTGACCGCCAGGGATCTGGAGTTTAATCTGACCAACTGCCTTTTTTGCCATAGGTGGAGCCTCTTATCCTAAATTTTTAAAATTGCCAACTAAACTTTCTCAACTTGAATAAAATCGAGTTCAACAGGGGTCGATCGACCAAAAATGCTCACCAAAACTCGGACTTTGCCCTTATCTTGGTTAACGTCTTCGATAGTCCCACTGAAGTTCGAGAACGGACCATCCACCACACGAACCGTCTCACCTTCTTGAAAGGAGATCCGAGGACGGGGTTTCGCCTGACCTTCAGCAATCCGATTGGTCATTTTTTCGACTTCCGAAAGGGGAACCGGAACCGGCTTGACTTTATCGCCAACAAAACCTGTGATTTTTGGCGTATTTTTCACAATATGCCAGGTCTCTTCATTCAGAACCATGTTCACCAGAATGTAGCCCGGAAAAAAACGACGTTTAGTGGTCCGCTTCTGTCCTTTGACCAGTTCAACCACGTTTTCTTCGGGAACAATTACTTCCCCGAAAAAAGGTTCTTTTTTCAACGATCGAATCCGCTCTTCAAGTGCAGTCTTGGCCTTGTGCTCATACCCAGAATAGGTATGAACGACGTACCATGATTTTTCTGCGGCTCCTGCTTGCTGAACTGTTCCAGAATCCACGTTTTGTTTCTCCTTAGTTTAAATCAACCTAATCAATAACTTTTATAGAATCCACTGCATGACTTTGGTCCAGACATAGTCCAGAAATCCCAAAATCATACCCGAAATCAATACCATCACGATAGTAATCATCGTTGCGGACGTTGTCTCTTTCTGAGTTGGCCAAGTGACTTTCGTCAACTCGGTCACGACTTCGTTCATGAACGCATTGCTTTTGGGGTGCTTCAAAAGCACTAAAAACAAAATTCCACCAATCGCGATCGAGACAATCCGAAGAATGATTTCAAAATTGCGGATTTTTGCTTCCAGGTCATAAACCCCGGTCAACTTCATCATGCCCGAAAAGAACACATAGCTCGTTAGCGCAGCAACAGCGAGATAGCTCAGATTAACCCATTTTTGATTTGCATTTTCCATAGTGCTCTTCTGTCGTTATCCTTTTTATCTTTTGCTCTTCCTGCGTTCTTTCACAGTTCTGTTTTTTGGCAGGCCAGGAGGGATTCGAACCCACAACCTACGGATTTGGAATCCGCCGCTCTACCGTTAGAGCTACTGGCCTACTTCCAACGGGACAGGGAGATTCGATTTCTCGAACCTCCCTACCCCTCCAAACAGAAACTCAACCTGCGGCTCTCGCCACAAGCAAACCATCAATCAAACGATTACTCGATGATTTCAGCGACGACGCCTGCACCTACGGTACGGCCGCCTTCGCGAATTGCGAAACGCAGTTCTTTTTCCATCGCGATCGGAGTGATCAACTCGACTTCGATCTGAATGTTGTCACCAGGCATGACCATCTCTACGTTTGCAGGGAGAGTCACGACGCCAGTCACGTCAGTCGTGCGGAAGTAGAACTGAGGACGGTATCCTTTAAAGAACGGAGTGTGACGTCCGCCTTCTTCTTTCGTAAGAATGTATACCGAGCCTTTGAACTTTTTGTGAGGCGTAACGGTTCCGACGTGAGCCAGAACTTGGCCGCGCTCGACTTCTTCTTTTTTGGTTCCACGGAGCAAAGCACCGATGTTGTCGCCAGCTTCACCTTGATCGAGAAGTTTACGGAACATCTCAACTCCAGTGACCACCGTTTTGATGGTAGGACGCAAGCCAATGATTTCGATCTCTTCGCCGACTTTAATCACGCCACGCTCAACCCGACCGGTCACAACAGTTCCTCGACCTGAGATCGAGAAAACGTCTTCGACTGGCATCAAGAAGGGCTTATCTTTTTCACGTTTTGGCTCTGGGATATATTCGTCGCAAGCATCCATGAGCTTCATGATGGCTTCTTCGCCCAACGGACCTTTGTCGCCTTCCAGAGCTTTTAAGCCTGAACCGCGGATAAAAGGAATTTTGTCGCCAGGAAATTTGTATGAAGTCAGCAATTCGCGAACTTCCATTTCCACGAGGTCAATCAGTTCCAAATCATCGACCATATCGCATTTGTTCAAAAATACGACGAGGGCGGGAACGCCGACCTGACGAGCCAACAAAATGTGCTCTCGGGTTTGAGGCATCGGGCCGTCAGCAGCAGAAACAACCAAGATACCGCCGTCCATTTGAGCAGCGCCGGTGATCATGTTTTTCACGTAGTCGGCGTGACCTGGGCAGTCCACGTGTGCGTAGTGGCGCTTGGAGGTCTCGTATTCGACGTGAGACGTGTTGATGGTAATTCCACGTTCTTTTTCTTCAGGAGCGTTATCAATGCTGTCGTAAGCGCGGACTTTAGCCCAGCCCTTGCTCGCTAGCACTGACGTGATCCCTGCAGTCAGAGTGGTTTTTCCATGGTCGACGTGGCCAATGGTCCCGATGTTCATATGGGGTTTAGATCGGTTAAATTTTTCTTTAGACATAGTTTACCTCGCTTTGAGTTTCCTTCTTCTGTTTGTTACCGCGTGGCGCTAGCCACTCGTTGTTGGCCAAGAATTTACCGGATCCTGGAACCGTTCTCCCTCTCGGGAAACTTTTAAAAACCTCCTAGTTGCCACTCTCCCTTATGGAAAAGTGGTGCTCTTGATCGGACTTGAACCGATGACCTCTCCCTTACCAAGGGAGTGCTCTAGCCAACTGAGCTACAAGAGCCTAAAAACTTGCCTAGTACCAGTGGGAAAGTTGTATTTTTGACTTTATACGGCGTCAGATTTTGAAAAAAAATCCTCACGTACTGTCGTGTACGCTCCGGTTTTTTTTCAAAACCTTCCTTGTCTAAAGTCAAAACTCCAACTTTTTGCTGGAATTCCCCTTGCAGAATCCTTTCCGCTTGGGCTTCAAAATTTTGGAGCGGGAGACGGGTCTCGAACCCGCAACCCTCAGCTTGGAAGGCTGATACTCTAGCCAATTGAGCTACTCCCGCTCTCCTTGCTTTTTAAGCGGTGCTTTTGCGCGTCTGCTTCGTCGGGTTTCGTTCGATTCGCCTCGCGTACATGAGTACGCTCCGGCTCTCTCACTCTCCCCTCCTCGCATCCATCGCAAAATCCCTCGCTTAAAAAGCAAGGAATTTGCCTACCGACTCAAGAAGCTGCAATCCTTCTGACTCGCTATCGCTCGTCAGAGGGAAAAAACCTTAGAAAAATGGTGGAGAGAGAAGGATTCGAACCTTCGAAGGCTAACGCCGCCAGATTTACAGTCTGGTCCCTTTGGCCACTTGGGTATCTCTCCTAGCCAAATCTCAATCCAATTCATTTTTCGCCTCAATTTATTGCAAAGACAGTCACCGCTAAAACGCCACATTTTTTGATGGAGCTGGAGAAGGGACTCGAACCCACGACCTGCGGTTTACAAAACCGCTGCTCTACCAACTGAGCTACTCCAGCGTGCGTCCCAGCAATATTTTTCAGCTCCGCGAAATTTTCACTGATTGAGGAAAAAGTCAATTCGTTTTTGTCATTTAATCGGGTTGACACCCAGGAAAATACATTCCTATGATCCCAACTCATTCACCACAAGGAGATCTACAGTATGAAAACCATTCTCTCAAGTAGTGCGATCATCAGCATTTTAGTTTGCACAACCGCTGGGTCTGCCCCCCCCGCGCGTGCTGCTGAGACCGAACTCGGCAACACTCACAGCACCACTTCATCAAAAATATTTTCACTCGGGATCACTAGCCTGGGCGGAGGAGCTATCAGCGGCATGATGGACATGGGTGCTCACCAAACTGTTCAAGCCTATTTGGGCATCCCCGGCACATCTGGAGCTTTTCGTTCAGTTCTGGGCGGACTCTACAGAATCACTCTCACCGGCCCCAGAGCTCACGGTCTACATGTCGGTGGTGGAATGGAGTTGGGAACTACTGGAGTACCCAAATACAGCACCTCTGGCGTCAGCTACAGCACTGCTTTTTTTATCAACCTGCTTCCAGCCGTTGGGATTCATTTCTCATTCCCAGGTCTTGAAGCTCTGACGTTCAGTCTCGATGGCGGACCTCAGCTTCGTATCACCGACGGCTCTGCCAATTTTCTGATCGGGCCACTGTCAGGGCTTTTGGGCGCCAGCGTCCACTACGCTGCCTTCTGAGGCAGGCTCCAGCAGAACGGCACAAGAAGGATTGCCTAAGCGCAAATTCCTCATCGGTAGGTCTTCGACCATCAGGATGAGTGTTTCGATGTATTCTGCTGCTTCGAGCTGATTTCCTTTGCGAGCGAAGCTCAACAAAACTTGAAGTCGGTCCAGAATAGCATCCCTGCCTTGGAGGGAGCGCAGAATGGCGTCCTTTTCTCGCAAAGGAACTAGATGTTTGCTGACCGAAAGCCATTTTTCGGCATCACTCAAGCCCAATATTTTTGTCTCACCTGAAGTCGCTAAAACTTTGGAGCTGTTAGCATCTGTTTTCTTTTGAATTTTCTCCGCATCCTGCCCCATAGACATCATCAAAGCCGCATTGAGTGCGTCCGTGCTGTACCCAATAAAATCCATCATCAAATCCGTATAGGTAATTTCTCTGTGCACATCTGGAACAACGCCGATATTTTCGATGGCCGTTCCATCCGCATGCTTACAGAACCCCATCGTACAGCGCATGGTCATTTCAGATCCGGGCATGGAGTCCTGCTCGCGATAAACTGGACCGCCCAAACCCATCGATGTGCTTCCGAATACAAGCGCTCTCTGATTGGCTTGCAAAATCGCTGGCATGAAATCACCGCCGCTAGCACTGCGGGTGTCGTTCAAAATCAACACAGGCTTAGTAAACAAAACATTGGTTTCTGGAAAAAGCTTGCCTGCGCTTCCTTCGGTCATATCCGTGCTCTGTACGAAATATGGCAAAAATCCGGACCAACGCTCACCCGCTTCATACTTAGTGCGTAAAATATCGACTTCCTGTTTGCTCAACATCAGTTCAGCAATATTTCTTTTTTCACCGTCAAAACCCTCGGGTCTAAAAAATTCAGACTCTTTCATGTTGAGAGTGCTCTTGTTGAGCTTGAACTCCATCATCATGCCGTCGAGAGGTTGTTTGTCCGCAAAAAATTGAACCAACTTTTGCACCGAAACCACATAGCCACCGCCATTGCTGGTCTGGTCAATAATCAAAGTTTGAACCGATGAATTTTCAAAACGCTGAAGAACGCGAGCTGTCCACAGGTATTCGTACAAAACATCTCGGAAACTTTCGGGTGAATAATCTGGAATCCGGATCACTCCGACCGTTTTATCTCCGATGTGAACCGTATAGGCTTCCAATCTTTCGATTGGCTTCATTTGGAGAGCTTCGATCTCTTTTTGAGTCATCGGCTTCTCACCCAAAGCTTTTTTCAGGGCTTTTTGGAAGTCATTTTTGACCTCCAAATTCACCAAAGCACCGATGTCATCAATAGCGCCCGGAGGCAGGAGCTTGTTCAGTCCGTGTTTGAAATAGGATGTTCTTCCACGCGCTCCATAGACAAAAGGCTTCTCACCTTCAACTGCAGTTTCGGACATTTTTGAATCTGAATCGCTAGCAGCTGCCAATGAGGGATCATTGGGTGCTTTCAAAAATCTTTCGGTGGTTCGAACATCATTCACGTCGATCCAAGCCAAACGAGCTTGAACGGTTCTTTCTTCAGTAGGACGAACCAAAGTCAAATCCACTCTTTTGCCTGTTTCCTTGGCTCGAAAAAACCGATGGCTGACGTTCACTGTCGATTCCAATGAGCGAGAATAACGGGTTTCGTAGGTCGCCAGCTGCACATAGGGCAGGTTTTCCATGGCCAAAGTTTCAACCGGAACGCCATCAATATGGGTGATTACATCGCCCACTTGAATTGCACTGCTCGCCTGGCCTTTCAAAAAAACAGGATCCATGAGCCCGGTCACTACTAATTGTCCCTGAATTTCTGCAGCATGGAGACCCAAAGTCCAATAGTGTCTGCTGGGACGAAGAACATTGGTGTGGCCGTCTTGAAGTTTGCCCGCTTCACCAATCAAAAACTGTTCATATTCTTCGACCGACAAGGGACCATTTTTTTTAATAAAGTTACGTGCGGCTTTGTGATTTTCGGCGAGATTGACGCCCAGAACTTCTTCTTTGTACTTGGCCATCCCGTAGTGGGTTTCAAGTTCGTTGTAGATCGCGTCCACACCGCTGAGCTGCTGCTCCTGGGTCATTTCTTGTCCGGCAAAACCTGTCGCCAAAACCGTCAGAGACAAGAAAAAACCTAAAGAAATACCTAAAACTCTACCCTTCAATACGTTTTTCATCACACCACACACCCCTAAAGCCCAACCAAAATCAGTTGAAGCTGCGCCGAGTTAACACAGGCCAAAAAACCTTTCAAATTTTTGTTCTGAGGTGTGAAATAATTACAGCTGTCGCGGTCGATACATTCAAAGAAGTCACACCCGCTCCTGGTGCAGTCGGAACTGTGCACATCTGATCACAAGACTTTTCAGTGAGTTTTCGAATTCCAGATTCTTCGTTGCCCACGACCACTAACCAGTTTCGATCTGCTTGGATTTTCGAAAAAGAATCCCGAGCGTGTTCAGACGTTCCTAAAATCCAAAGATCCGCTTTTTTTGCGGCTTCCAACGCCCGTTGTAAATTCACTTCAATAGCAAAGGGCACACATTCTACGCCGCCACAGGAAACATCATAAACCGTTCCCCCAAGTGCAGCAGATCGGTCTTGGGTCATCAAGATCCCACGCACTCCGAAAAAAGCTGCCATTCTGAAAATCGCTCCCACGTTTTGAGGATCTTGCACTTGATCCAAGGCTAACCAAACCCCGTAACCCTCGTCTGAGTTATTCTCAAAAAGCTTCTCGAGAGAGACGGCTGATTTTTCTCGAATCACAGCATTTGCACCACCGACACGACCGTCTTTTTGATGAGGAGAGTGGGAGCGAAATTCTTCTTTTTCAGCTCGTTTCGCCGGAATTCTATTCTGCCTCGCAAGATCCGCGACTTCTTTCCAGCCTTCACCCGCATCGTTTCCACCAGGGAGACTCACCGATTGAACATCTTGCGGACGCTTTTTGAGCGCAACTAAAATACTGTGAGGATTTTTAACAGTTACTGACATAGACGTCCCAAAACCCATTCGACAACTTTGCGCGGTTCACGTGCACCTGTAATCGGGCGACCCATCACAATTGCTCCAGCACCCAATTTCGCAGCCTCTTCAGGAGTCATGACTCGGGCTTGATCTTGGGTATCGGTTTCAGCCAGACGAATTCCTGGAACCACTAGAAAGAGCCGTGGAGCAACCTGCCGAACCATTTCCAACTCATGCGCCGAACAAACTACACCATCTACTCCCCAGTTCTCCGCACGCGACACGAGACCCTCAACCGAGGCTCCGATGGATTGTTTGTTCACAGTTCGAGCAAATCCCGACGAAACCGCATTCACGACATCAGTCCATTCGGGCTCACGAAACGAAGTCAAAACAGAAACTCCCAAGAGCTTCGTGTGATGCGCGTGAGTGACTGCCTTGGCCTCTGCTACAGCGACACGAGCCATGGATTCACCGCCCATCAGGTGTAAGGTCAAAAAATCTACGTGGAGTTCGCAAGCTTGTTTAACAGCATTCTGAACCGTATTGGGAATGTCATAAAACTTAAGATCCAGGAAAACTCGCTTTTTGTGTTTTTGGATCAATTCCCTGACAAAATCTGGCCCCTCAGCCATAAAGAGCTCAAAACCTACTTTGTAAATCACCGAAAGGTCCGTCATTTGCTCCACCAGGCGCAAAGCAGAATCTGCAGATGGGTAGTCCAAAGCTATGATCAGTTCGGTTTTAGAGACGGCACTCATTCTTTCTCTTTATATCAGCTCGCTTGATTTTTTCAGCAAAATTGAATAATTTCAGTCGGCCATGCCCGTCACTCAATCCAAATCACTGTTTCAGGAAATTTCATCGGACATCTCCATTCCCAAAAAAGAAGAAGAGATTCTCAAGTTTTGGGACGATCAGCGTATTTTTGAAAAATCGACGGAACTCACCAAGGACAAACCCTTTTATAGTTTTTACGACGGACCTCCGTTCGCAACGGGTTTGCCTCACTACGGCCATTTGATCGCGGGTATTTTGAAGGACATTGTGCCTCGCTATTGGACGATGCGCGGATTCAACGTGCCTCGGCGATTCGGATGGGACTGCCACGGGTTGCCGGTCGAGTATGAAATCAACAAGACTCTGAAAATCGATAGCCGCAAACAGATTCTTGAAATGGGAATCGGCAAGTACAATAACGAGTGCCGATCGATCGTGGATCGTTATTCGACTGAGTGGAAAAAAACTGTTCGCCGCATCGGACGTTGGGTCGACATGGAGAACGCTTACTTCACCATGCAGCCTGAATTCATGCAAAGTGTGTGGTGGGTTTTCAAGGAGATGTGGGATCAGGGTTTGATCTACGAAGGCTACAAGGTTGTGCCTTACTCCGTGGGAGTTTCGACGCCGCTTTCGAATTTTGAGGCGAATTTAAATTACAAGGATGTACAGGATCCGGCGATTACGGTGGCTTTTGCTCTCGATGGTGAGCCGAATACTTCGATCCTGGCTTGGACAACGACTCCCTGGACATTGCCGAGCAATTTGGGTTTGGCTGTTGGGGCTGAGATTGATTATGTGACTGTGGAATCTGCAGAGCATGGTGGAACTCGGTATATTTTGGCAGAAGCTCTTCTGAAAAATTTCTTTGCTGATCCCGCAAAATACACCGTCGTTGGAAAACACAAGGGCAGCGAGCTGGTCGGTCGTACTTACCGTCCGCTCTTTGATTATTTCGCTTCCAGAAAATCCAATGGTGCATTCAAAGTCATTCTCGCAGAACACGTCACGACCGAGAGTGGAACCGGGATTGTTCACATGGCTCCTGCCTTCGGAGAAGAAGATTACGTGGCTTGTGAAAAAGCAGGACTACCGATCGTCAATCCCGTTGACGACGATGGAATGTTCACCAGCGAAGTTCCGGATTATGTCGGCCGCCGAGTGAAGGAAGCTGACAAAGATATTATTGCTGCTCTGAAGGCCAAAAAACTTCTCTTCAAACAAGAAACCATCACTCACAGCTATCCATTCTGCTGGCGTTCGGACACTCCGTTGATCTATCGCGCTGTTGAAACTTGGTTTATCCGCGTGGAAAAAATTAAAGAACGTATTCTCGCCAACAACGCGCAAACTCGCTGGGTCCCCGATCACTTGCGAGATGGACGATTTGGCAAATGGCTCGAGAACGCACGTGACTGGGCAATCTCGAGAAATCGATTTTGGGGAACGCCGATTCCGGTTTGGAAAAACAAAGAAGGCGAGATGATCTGTGTCGGATCTCGTGAAGGGCTTGAGAAGATGTCGGGGAAAAAACTTCCGGATCTGCATCTTGAATTCGTCAGCGAAATCACCTTGCCATCCCCTACCGGACGATCACCCCTCAAGCATGTGGGTTCTGTTTTGGATTGCTGGATGGAAAGTGGATCGATGCCCTACGCTCAGTGGGGCTATCCGTTCACGAACAAGGAGCAGTTGGAGAAAGGCTTCCCAGCCGATTTCATCGCCGAGGGAATCGATCAGACTCGCGGCTGGTTCTACACGCTGATGGTGATTTCGACCGCGTTGTTTGACAAACCTGCTTTCAAAAACGTCATCGTGAATGGACTGATCTTGGCCGAAGACGGCAAGAAAATGAGCAAGAGTTTGAAAAATTATCCGGATCCATCAGAAGTTCTGGATCGTCATGGTGCGGATGCAGTCCGGTTGTACCTGATCAGCTCACCCGCTGTGAAGGCGCAAGAGCTACGCTTCTCCGAGACTGGCGTGCGCGAAATGGTGCGCAAAATTTTGCTGCGTTGGTGGAACGCTTATTCGTTCTTCATCAACTACGCGAACATTGATGGCTTTGTTCCGCGTGGCGATTCCGAAAAATCCCCCAATATCCTGGATCAATGGGTCCTCTCTCGAATGCACAGTCTCATCGCTGACACGGAACGCGAAATGGAAGCCTACCGGCTCTACAACGTCGTGCCGGGCTTGCTCTCGTTTGTGGAAGAGCTGACCAATACCTACATTCGATTCAACCGAAGACATTTCTGGCAAGAGGGAATGCCCGAAGAAAAACGCCTGGCTTACGAAACCTTGTTCGAAGTCCTCACGACCTTCAGCAAAGTGATGGCGCCGTTTACACCATTCATGGCCGAGACGATGTATCAGAATTTGAAACGTGGATTGAGCAAGGACGCACCCGAAAGTGTGCACCTAGACGCATTCCCCACCTGGCGGGATAAAATGCGCAAGCCGGATCTCGAAAGCGCCGTCAGTCGGATGGAGCAGTTGGTTTTGATGGGGCGAAATATTCGCGAGAAAATTTCGGTACGATCGAAAATCCCGCTGAATGAGATGAAGATCATCCACCGTGATCAAAAAGTTTTGGATCATCTGAAAAAATTGGAATCCTATTTTGCCGAGGAGTTGAATATTAGCTCGGTTTCCTACCATGTGAACGAGGATTATTTCGTGAAAATCTGGGCCAAGGCGAATTTCCCCGTGCTTGGAAAACGCTTGGGCAAAAAAATGAAGCAAGTGGCTGGGGCGATTGAAAAGCTGCCAATTGATTCCATCTTGAGATTGGAATCGGGCGAGACACTAACCGTCGAAGGCGAAGCAATTACCATGGCCGACGTCGAAATCCGCCGAGCCGCTCAAACGACTTCGGATACTTTTTCTACTCATCAATTGATTTCAATCGAACTGGATCCGAAGGTGACCGAAACCCAAATCAACGAGGGACTCGTTCGCGAATGCCTGCGTGCGATTCAGAATGCTCGGAAAACTGCTCGCCTGCAGCTGGACGATCGGATCAATTTGCGTTTGAGCGCCACTTTGATCGAGGGTGGGAAAGATCAGCGCCTCATTGCGTTGATGGAAAAAAACAAGAGCCGCGTTGAGAAGGAAACTTTGTCTGTGATTCAGTTGGGTGAACCATCGGGCAGTGAATTCACTTTTGATGAAGAAATTCTGGATGAAAAACTCCACATCGGTTTGACTCGGACGACTCGCTAGGATTTTTCAAATCGTCATTTTTTTAAATCATCTTCCAGTGACGATCCAGACATCAAGATCTGATCCTGAATCAGATGAGGGTAGGTTTCTCTGAGAGTTTTGATGATCAGATCGAAGGGTACATCTTCGAACGAACCGTGGAACTTCATGTACTCCATATAGCTTTTGCCGTCTTCGGTGTGCTGCTGAAAAACACTGTCGTCTTTGCCATTGAAATCGAGAGGCGGGACTTTCATTTTTCTACAAAGATCGAGATTAAACGCGGGCGTTGCCTTAATCCAATTCCCATTCAGGTAAAATTCAATAAAGCCATGCATCGCGAAGTAGTCTGTTTTTAAAAAATCGAGCAATTTTTGGCTCGCGATGTGGTTACGAACATCACAAAGCGTCAGCTTCGATGGAATTCCTTTGTAGCGCGCGGCTGCACCCAGGAGGACTGCCTTAGGAATGCAGTATGATTGTCCAGTACCCAAAACATAGCTGGCTTTCATCGCTTCGGGCTTGAGCGAAAGCGTGTAAGGATTGTAGCGAATTTGGTCTCGGGCTGCGTAGAAGAGTTGAATCGCGGTTTGCTCAGGGGTCTTTGCACCCTTTGAGGCTTGCTCCGCGAAATCTCGGACGGCGGGGTGCTCATAATCAAAATAAAAAGTCGGACGCAAGAATTCCTGCATTAACGTTCCATCCACCTGGCATAGACATAAAATGCTCGACGAAGTTGCGCTACAGCACTTGCCTTGGCACTCCCGACCAGAAAATCCAAAGACGCCCCATTCGAAACATGCTTCCGGAAAAATTCCTGCGACTGCGCGGCCTGCTTCTTGGTCAGTGACGCACTCCAGGATCCTGCAGATACCCGAAACGCACCCAAAGTCTCCGGCATCGCGTAGAGATCTCCCAAATCCAACAGCTTGAACCAATAATCGAGATCAATCAGGTAGGGTAGACTGCCGTCAAAGCGACCGGCTTTTTGAATGAGTTCACTTCGCAGCAAAACTACAGAAGGCTCACCAATCATATTCGTACCCGAACGAACAACCCAGCGTTTGGCGTCCTTGCCCGGGATTTTTCCGTTTTGAAACCCCAGCCCATGGCCCTTCAGCAGGACATTCCCACTGAAGTTGATGATATCCCTGCGTGCAGAAACCATCGAAACAGAGACATTTTCTGGAGCTTCAAGAACCGCGACTTGCTCTTTTAAACAACTCGGATAAATCAAATCGTCCGCACAAAGGAGCTTGAAGTATTTGCCCCGTGCCTGGTCGAGAGCCAAATTCCAGTTACCTTGCGCACCGATGTTGGTTGCATTTTTGACTAAGCGGATTCGAGAATCCTGAAACTTCGATACGATCTCCACAGTTTGATCCGCCGATGCGTTGTCCAGGATCACCAGCTCAAAATCACGAAAAGTCTGGTCGAGAACACATTGAACAGTCTCGGCAATAAAATCCGCCCCGTTATAAACAGGGATCACTACCGTGACTAAGCTCATTTTGTGCCCCAAGGCGTTTTGAATTCAGAGAGCGTGGGAAGATTTTTGTCCTTCTCTGACAGAATCGGATTTTGAATGGGCCATTTGAATCCGATGCTATCCCAGCGAATTCCCGCGTCGAACTCGGGCACGAATTCGCGGCTAACTTTGTAACCGATCGTCGCGCTCTCGCTCAGGGTCACAAATCCGTGAGCAATCCCCTCGGGGAGATAAAGCATCGAACGCTTCGACTCATTCAACTCGAATGACTCAAATTGGAGATAGGTCGGCGAATTTTTTCGAATGTCCACGATCACATCCAGAATCACCCCATGGATGCAATACACGAGCTTGGTTTGATCCTGGGGTGGGGATTGAAAATGCATCCCCCGCAGCACGTCTTTTTTGGAAACAGTGAAAAAGTCTTCGCGAAACTCGCCCTCAAGTCCATGACTCTCGAATGCTGCGCGCTGATAGGGCTTTACAAAACACCCGCGCAGATCCGCTATGTCCTTAGGCTGAATCAGGTAGCAGCCTTCGAGTGTGGTTTTGGTGAGTTCCATAGATTCCGTTCAACCGCCTCTTTTGCTCTTATTCAAAGCACTCAGCGTTTCAAAATTAATTCTGGAATAGTTCAATTTTTCCAATGCTGGGTTTCCCATCCAAGTTTCTCCGTCTGGAACATCATTAAAAACAACCGCTCCCAGTCCAATGGTGCAATGGCTACCAATTTTCACCTTATTCATAATTGTGACACCTGGAGAAATCCATGTACTGTCACCTACTTCCGAACTTCCTGATACAACTGACTGGCCGACTATCAAAGTGTTTTTGCCAATAACAGCGTTATGAGCGATGTAAACCAAGTCATCGATCTTGGTTCCCTTTTTAATGACCGTATTCCCCAAAGCACCCCGATCGATACAAGTATTGGCACCAATTTCTACATCGTCTTCAATGATCACTCCCCCGATATGAGGAAATTTTTCATACTCACCGTTTTCATTCTTCTGAAATCCAAAACCGTCGGCTCCGATGACTGCACCTGCGTGAACGGTCACATTCTTGCCGATCTCTGCTCCATCGTACAAATGGCAGTTTCCGTACACAATACTGCCTTCGCCGATTTTGCAGTTCCCGATGTATGCAAAAGGACCAATCCAAGTATTTTTATGAATTTCCGCATCGGGATGAATACAGGCCGTCGGATGAACACCGTACTCAACCGCCTTTTGAAATAGGGTTTTCACCACTCTCAAGAACGCCAAGCGCGTGTCTTTCACTACGATGAAACATTTTTTACTTTTCAGATTTTCTGAAATTTCTACCGAGGGATCACAAATCACCAGATCGGCCTTCACTCGTTCAATGAGATCTGCTTTGTTTTTTAAAGAAGATTTGACCCAAACCAATGTATCACTCTGCGCTTGATCAAAAGGTTTGATATTACTGAAATACTTTCCCTTCGGATCGCCGACGACCGTGTGTGATCCGATGTGCTTGAGAAAGTCATCGACTGAATATTTTTTCATGGTCCTATGTCACATTCTGAGCAGCATTCATGACCAGATTGGTGCCGTTGATTTGCTGCGAACACTGAGTCAGATAAAAAACACTCTCTGACACTTCATCCACGGTTAAAAGTTTTTTCAACGGATGCTTGCCAGTCATTTCTTCAATTACCCTCTCATCCGTATCCTTTGTCAAAGGAGTTATCATAAACGAGGGGGAAATACAGTTTGAGGTAATATTAAAACTCGCATTTTCAGCTGCCCACGACTTGTGCAGCGACAAAAGATACGCCTTATTTGCCACATATTCCGACAACCCGATGGGTGGAGTATTCACGATGTACGAAGACAAAATCGTGATGATTTTTCCATACCTCGCTTTTCTAAAAATACTGAGCGCTTGCTGTGTGATTTGAATGACCGGAAGAACATTGCCTTGAAAACTTTTCAGGAAAAAATCTGGTTCGATTTTATGAAAATGCTTTTGCTCCATCCCCTGCATGGCATTATTGATCACTACCTGGAGGTCCCATTCAGACATTTTCTGCAGCAATTCATTCAATTCCGTCGCGTGATTGAAATCACAACGAACCGCCCGCGCGTTTCTCAATTCTTTCTCGATCAAAATCGCTTTCTCTTTGGATTTGCAATAGGTGAAATAAACCTGATTAGAGGTGTTCGATGCTAACTTTCGTGTCATTGCCTCCCCTAACCCCGAGGCACCGCCCGTGACTAAAATATTCATATGATACCTATCTGGATCCTTCCCTTGGCCAATTTTTGTCGATCCTGATCTTCAAAAATAAATTTAAATTCTATCACACCCATCGATTCGTGCATTTCCTCAATCACTGCACTGAACAATAAAGGAGTATCCCTATAAACCGGCTTGAAATACTTGATCTCCTGCGAGTGAATAATTACATTCTTAATCGGCAAGCCTTCGCCGATAAAATACGAGATAAATCCTCCTAAAATATTGCCGTGCATAACCTCAGATTTGAAACCCTTTGCGGAAGAGAACTGAGCATCGGTATGAAGCGGATTTCTGTCGTTAAACAACTCAATAAACCCGTTGTAGATTTTGTCTGTCACCAAAAACTGATGTGAGAACTGATCTCCCTTTTTCATTTAAAGCTGACTCACCTTGGTCTGAATCGCAACGCACATTTCACCGACGTTCTTAAATGCCTTCACTTCTATGGAAGTAAACTTGATTTTAAAATGCCTTTCGATCGCAACAACCAATTGAATATTGGTCAGAGAATCCCAATCATCAATGTCATCAGCAGTAGACGATTCTGAAATGGAAATTTTTTCATCATCCAAAACATCCACAAAAATACTGTTTACTTGCTTAATAATATCTTTAGTTTCCATATCATTTTACCTGAATGAATGTTTTTAGTTCTTTGAATGCTTTTGTTGCAAGTTCCCAACGACCCTCGTTTTGTACAAATCCAAGTTTCTTGTAATGATCCTTGACCATGCTATTCTTCGGCGTAGGAATGTACTCTCCTACTAGTTTTTCAAATCCATAACCCAGAGCAGCCCCGACGACCTGATTCAAAACGAATTCTTCCATCCCTCTTTTCAGAACGCGACAGCTCATAATCCAACTATCAATGAACAGGCTTTTATTTTTCTTCTCGAGGATGATGATTCCAATCAATCCATAGTCACCAAATTTATCCTGAAGCGTGAATGAGAAGGTCAAATGTCGGTCAGATTCGATCATTTTTCTCAAATCATCCTCGGAGTATCTCGCCGTCCTCAAATTAAACTGATTGGATCGTTGAGAGAGCTGCGCTACACGCGGAATTGAATAGCTGTCAAAGGACTTCACTTCGGATTGCATTTCCAAGTTGGTCAAAAAATCATCTTCCGAAACAAATGCTTTTTGTAGAACAGCACGGCCAGCTTCTTGCTGATACTGCTGGGTTCTTTGGCGATCTTCATCGGTAAAAGAGGCCGTTTCAAATAAATTCTGTTTACAAAGAAAAGATAAATAATCTGCGGGATCCTCAGGTAACTCCGGAACCGTGACATCAGGAAGAAAATTCCTCACCAGATTTCGTTCGTATGGATTGTCATCGACGAAAACCATGCTATCGAACCCAATATTCAAAACGGATTGAATATACTTGATATTGTTTGCCTTGCTCTCCCAATTAGCGACAAACAATGCGATGTCGTCGAGCCGCAAAATCATATCCGGGTGTTTCTCGAAGGGTTCTTTGGCTAGACTTTCCGTATTTTTGCTGCAGATACACAGGATAATTCCACGCTCTTTGAGCTGCTTTGCCCATGCCTGAATGCCCGAATATATTTTTCCCACACCCAAATCACCGATCTGAATGTTTTCAACTCCATCGTCTCCGATAATTCCCCCCCAAACCGTGTCATCCAAATCCAAGATCAGACATTTTTTAAAATTTCCGATGAGGGACTGAATCATGTCTGAAGTGTTTTTTGCAACTATAGGAAGAAAATCGATACTAAAAATCATGTCACTATTGATGTATGCTCTCGAATCCGTCACAAAACCCAAACCGTACTGGCCCTGCAAAATATTCAGATCATTGATCAGTAGATTTTTTGTATTTTGACTTTCGTTCATCAGCAAAAAATTGATTTTTCTGAGCTGGTACGTAAAGGACGATTCTATTTTATTGCTGTAATTACCAAAAACACCGTCGTTGATTTCAGCAAAATTAAAATAAATCACTTTGGAACTCAGCTTGGAGTTCAAAGCTGATAGCAAACCTTTTAGATACTGAATCTGCTCATCTGCAAAAGTCGCCCGATCCGATACGTCCTTTTTGTAAAAACTCTTGAGTAGTTTTTGCGATGACTGAAAAATAATCACGAACTCAGGCTGAAAACTGTAGAGCTCTGACGAATGGTCCAATATCTGTCGGTCGATCTGATCGTAATCTGCTTCAAAGATTTCATAGTTAATCCCTTTTGAATATCCTTGTCCTTTGAGAGCCTGCGCATAGAGTTGAGTCGCTGAATCTGCAAGAATAGCAACTTTCACTTTCTTCAGCGAAGAGAAGTCCTTTTTTAAATTCTTTTTCAGTTCAGCAAAAGTCAACATGGTCAGAATCGGATCCTCAGCACCTCAAATGCCTCCGCAAAATCAGCTTTGATCTGTGCCCCACGCATGCGGCACTGGCTCTGGACAAATTCGGGTTTGAAATAAGAGCGCTCGAGAAAAATCTGCGATTTGTACTGCTGCAAACATTCAAGTTTCTTTTGAACGTGCTTTTCCTGGAGCGTCACAAAAGCTTGCGCCGAAAAGTGAATGTGATTCCAGGGCAACTCGTAGGCAAGAACGGAATACTCTTTGAACGCCCGCAATCCCTCAGAGGAAACCACTTGATGGTCCTGATGAAGATCATTCGGTGAAGGCAGGAAAATCAAATTCGGCTGGATTTTTTTCCTGAGACGAATAATTTCGTCGAGCACTTCCTGACGCGAATAACTGAGTCGTCTGACCTGAAAATCAAAAACATAGGTATGATCTTCGGGGACACCCATCGTTTTTGTGGAAGCTAAGAATTCTTTTTTCAGCGTATCGGCTGGAAATCCGGGAGGCAAAGAATCCGAAGCCGTCGAAAAAGCGGCTACGTGCAATTCGGCTCCGGCTTCCTTCAGTTTGGCAAGAGTCCCACCACAGCCCAACTCCACATCATCGGTGTGAGGAGCAAGTGCCAGAATTTTCATTTTTGGATCAAATAAAATTGAGTTCATAGTTACCTCGAAGCTTCCAGGATCTTCTGGAAAAAGTCCAACCTGAGTTTTTCTTTGTACTTCACATCCAAATGGGCAATTTCCAATCGACGTACCCGCCTCGATTGTGCGCTTTGGACAAAATCCCGGATGATCGGCGCATAATCTGCCATCCTTTGAGTTTCCTCAGGCAAACGAAGAACAAACCAAGGTTCCTTGGGAAAATCCGTATCCGAATCCCGGAGAATCACCGGCAGACCATAGGCCAGATACTCTCGAACTTTCAAAGGACAAGCCTCGCTCATTTTCTTGCGATGGGACGCCAAGCTACCAATTCCAAAATCGGCTTTTTGCAAAACCGGACGGTACTGATCTTCGGATAATTCGCCATAAAATTTGACGTTTTTTGGAATTCCTCGAGGAGGTGCCTTGGGTCCGATGACATGAAATCCCCATGGGGGGAAAATCCGCGCCAATTCAAAAAGCTGATCGAGTCCGTGCCAGCTCAACCCAGGACTCGCGATAAAAACAAACTGAGGTTCTTTGTTATGAGCCGCACGCTCTAATAAGCCTTCTGGATAGGTCCCAAAATCAATTCCATTCGCAATCACCGTGCTTTTCCGAACATACTCTTTGAAATACTGCCGCTCGGCCAATTCATGAGTTAAAAACACAGCTCCAGCCGCTGTTCGAAGTGCCTTTCTCCGCGAAAACTGACGATAGGCTCGTTTGTACAGGGGCTGGAGAAGTTTCAATTCCATCACATCGTCCGTGTTGACTTCGATCACTGTGGGGTAGTTTTTTTGTAATTTTAAAAATGCGGGAAAAAAAGTTCCAAACCGATGATAAATTAAATCGGGCTTCCAAGTATCGACGGCTTCTGCCAATTTTGCCGAAGTTTGGTATCGGCGAAGAATATCGAGAACGAGGTACTTGAAACGCAAGGGCGCATCTTCCAGAATGACTCCAGGCGCAAATTTTTGGACTACAACAGGATCCGCACCTGGAGGTACCAACGCAAATAGTCGAACCTCGTGTCCGAGACGTTCCCATTCGCGGATATGCGATTCGATTTTCTTGACCACTCCGCTCGTAGGAACAGCCACTACGCCGGCCGAGACTAAGTAAGCAATTTTCACTGCCTTAACCTATTGGCCAAGCACATCATTGTCAACGTGCAGACAGACGGACCATTTGATCTTTTTTGTGTCGGGTACGCCGCTGCGCGCATCCTGCGCTCACGCCGATCGCCTCCGGCTGGCGTGAACCGGGTACCCGACACAAAAAAGATCAAATGTTTGCTCATGAATCTACTTCGATTCTCAGAAAGCTACGCTTGTCATTCCGGTCTCTTGAGTCTAACTAAGTGAAAGGAGAATCCTTTCACTCCGTCGGTGCATCAGCACCGTTCCGGAGCGTGAGGCGGAGGAAAGGTCAATGTGCGGCATCGCTGGTATCCTGCAATTCGGGGACTCGTCCTCACACCGTTCGTTGGATCCAAAAACCCTCCAAAGTTTCAGCCAATCGTTTCTCCACCGTGGCCCGGATGATGCGGGATGGATGGTTGCACGTCGGGCGGGCGAAACTCCAGAAGTCTGGGATCAACTCCGGCTCACGGGACCGATTGTTCCTCAGGCTTTTTTTGCTTATCGACGACTTTCGATTTTGGATCTGAGCAAAGCGGGGTTCCAACCCATGTGGAGCGGAGATCGTAGTCATGTGATGATGTTCAATGGCGAAATTTATAACTACAAGGAACTGCGCAAAGAACTCGAGCGTGAGGGATGTCAGTTTAAGTCGCAGGGTGACAGCGAAGTTCTGCTCGAGGGATTCGTACGTCACGGCCGCGAGTGGCTCACACGTCTGGTCGGAATGTTTGGTTTTGTGATCTATGATGTCCAACGAGGGCGTGTTTTCATCGCCCGGGATTTTTTTGGAATTAAACCGCTCTACTGGACCGCTGATTCGACTCGCAAAACTTTTGCTTTTGCTTCGGAAATCAAAACTTTGCTGGAACTTCCGTGGGTCCGTCGCAAATGTAATCCCGAGAGGCTTTTCACGTATCTTACTGTCGGGCTCACGAACAGCACGACTGACACCCTGTATGATGGAATTCACTCATTAGCACCGGGGCATTTTTTGGAATTCGATCTGGGAGCCTTACAAGCGACGATTGAACCCCAGGCATTTTGGTCCCTCAATCCCGAACCCATTTCTGCGAAAGATCTTTCATTTGAAGAAGCTGCTCAAAAAACCCGTGAGATTTTTTTAAAAAATGTCGAGCTGCATTTGCGCAGCGATGTTCCCGTCGGAGCTGCGCTGTCGGGAGGAATCGATTCGTCATCCATCGTAGCTGCCATGCGGTATGTGGCAGGACCGTCGTTGAAACTCCACACCTTTAGCTACATTGCGGATGACGATCGCATCAGTGAAGAACGCTGGGCCCAAATGGCAGCGGATCACTCAGGAGCGATTCGCCACACCGTAAGACCGACGGCGCAAGAGCTCGTCGATGACCTGGATACATTGATCCGAGTGCAAGACGAACCGTTCGGAAGCACCAGCATCTACGCGCAATATCGAGTGTTTAAACTCGCGCATGACAAAGGCATCAAGGTCATGCTCGACGGGCAGGGCGCGGATGAGATTTTGGCGGGGTATGGAAGTTACGCCCTCTCGAAACTGACGTCGGATTTGCGCCACGGACGAATTGGCAATGCCGTTCGTTTCCTGCGAAACGCTCCCCATATTCCAGCCAAAAAGTGGATGCTTCTGGGAGCAATCCGCTACGCGATTCCGGGGATTCCCAATGAACTTGAAGAAGTTTTGCGAAAGATGTTGGGCAAGCCCAGCACTCCAGGATGGTTGAATACGCAGTGGTTTCGTTCACAGGGCTTAGAGAATTTGAAGCCCGAGAAAAACCAAGTTCCCTCAGGCCGCGATCCCCTGAGAAGGGAGTTGATCCAGGCGACTTCGCGAAATCACCTGCCGATGCTCCTGCGATTCGAAGATCACAATTCGATGGCCCATTCGATTGAGAGTCGCGTTCCGTTTTTGACTCCAGAGCTAGTGCAATTTACCTTGAGTCTACCGGAAGAATATCTCCTGTCTTCGGACGGTCGATCCAAAAACGTATTCCGCAAAGCGATGCAGGGAATCGTTCCGGAAGCGATTCTCGAGCGAAAAGACAAAATCGGATTTCAAACACCGGAGCAAAAATGGTTCTCGACTCTAAAACCCTGGGTGGAGCGAGTCTTACATTCGGATACTGCGAAAAGTCTGCCCTTCTTTCATCACTCCGACATTTTAGATGAATGGAATCGTGTCCTCTCGGGTCAGGTCGGTTTTGATTTCCGAATTTGGCGATGGCTGAATCTCATTCGTTGGGTAGAATTAAACGAGATTCAAATTTAAATGCTCACTGAACGCAGAAACACCAGCCTTTATTTTTTGACTGCCTTGGTTTTGGCACTGGGGATGCTCCCCTCTTTGACTGCTCTTTCGGCCCACATTGCAGCAAAACTTCCACGATTGAGCGCCTACCTGGGACCGATTAATTTTTTGAAGGTGGGTGCGCCTGTACTCTGGCTTTATTTTTGGAGTTTTCGCAAGCAATTCAGTGATGTGTTTTGGGTTCACGCGATTGAGTTAGTTTTTTTCCTGAGCTTGGGAACGGTCATGGCTGCTGTCACTTGCAAAGTTCCACCCGTAGGACCTGCGCTCTACAGGGAATTTTCTGTAATTTTATTGGGCGGCTTGGCTGCGCTCTGTTTTTTGTTACTTCGCGAAAGAGAACAGAAATGGATCATGGGATTTTGGTTATTTGCGATTTATGGAGGAGCACTTTTGGACGCGCTCTATCCACCCGGAGCCACTTGGTTTTACGATCATATTTTTGATCCAAAAACCCGGGATTGGGATTTGATCGAACTCGGAAAATATCCGCTCACTGGCGTTTTCGGCCGGCAATCTCTGGCCAAGATGATGGCCTGGGTACCGTGGATTGCGATGGTGATTTTTCGACCCAAGCGATTGTGGCCGTGGCTGGCTCTGGCGGGAATCTCGACGGCGAGTATTTTAGCGACCACACAGCGGGGGCCTTTCGTCGGAGCTGTAGCAGGTTGGATTGTTTTTATCCTCCATCAATTGATTCAACGTCGACAAGCTCGAATTGCCAAATGGGCAACCATTGGACTAGTTTTGGCGATCGCCACTGTTCCCTTATTCGTACCGCAGGATATTCTGATTTCCAGGGTCAAATCGCTCATCAACTGGAACGACCCCCACTCTACGGGAGACAGCGCCAGTGGAAATATTGGCTATCGATTCCAGATGACCCGTTTTTCAATGTTGGCCATCCAAGAGGGTCCCTGGGGGAATGCTTGCATCAGCACACCGACCTATTGGCTCGCCGGGATCTGGCACGCAGGACACTCTCACAGCATGGTGTTGCACCAATTTCGAGAGCGCGGCTGGATTTGGGGCAGCATCCATTTGTTGTTATGGATTTATGCGTTTGTACGCGCTTGGAAAATCAAACATTACCTGGGTTCGCCGATCGTCGCCGCTGTGGGGTGCGCTCTAGTTTTGGGATTCTTTGATCATCCTTGGTTTGTTTTGAATCAGGCTCTGATTTTGTGGATTATTTTGCTGATGGCCTTGCTACCGCAAAAGACTCTGTCAAATAAATTTTTCACCAAACAGTAATTTAGCCATTTGGTGAAAAATTACTTGTCGGACGAAAAGATGACTTCAGCATTTAAAAAGCTCAAGGTTCTGAAAATTCCAAGATATTATACCGCTCAACCCGGTGCTAATTTACTACGGAGAACTGTCACCCGAGATCCAAGCCGCGGAAAATTGGCTCAAGCTGATTTCGATCGAAGAGCTTTTGAACTCATGAGGTGGGCGATCTAGGCTTCGCCTGTTCCATAGCAATTTGATTCACATGTGCCAAAGCCCGTGCCCCCGAAGCACCCTCAATCGCTTTGACTGCAATGTCTTGAACTTGCTTTTTGGCTTCTTCAAGCTTGAGTTGCAGACTCTCGATCTGAGTAAATTGACGAGTTGCGGTCTCTTCGAGTGATTTGACCTTGAGATCAGCCAAGCGTTTTTCTGATTCAATGTCCTTTTGCGCGACTAGCATTTCCTGCTGATGTTTAGACTCCAGTGTCTTTGTTGCTTCCGATACTGCTTGAGTGATTTCTTTTTTTAGTCGTTCAGGGAACTGGCTCACCTCTCCTTTAAATTGAGTGAACTCGCTTTCCTTGGCTTTGAGGTCACCTTCACGTTGCGCCCAGCTTTTCTCAAGAGTTTCCTGTTTTTCTTTGTTTTTGCGCTCCAGAGTCACGCACCCAACCTCATACTGATCTTGCTCTTTTTTACGCTCATTTGCTTTTTGGTACTCAAATTCTTCTTTTTCACGAGCACGAACCTTTTTCAGATTTTCTTCAAATTCCTTTTGTTCGCGATCTCGAAGTCTTTGCTCCTCAATCCATTGAGCCTGAGTGGTCTCGACTTCTGCTTCGAGCTCCTTCTTTTTGGCTTCATATTCTTCTACGAGCTGATCCAAGGCAGTAGCTGCAATGTCTGTTTTGTGCAGACGATTCAATTCCTTGGCTTCCAGGGCCACAGCTTCACGCATAGAAAAAAGAAGCTCAGCTTGCTCGACCAACTGGGCCGACAGCCCTGACAAGGTTTTCGAAACATCTAGCCCCAACTGAGCCAGTCCCTGCACAATACCCTCAACCGTAGTCCCCTGGACAGCTTGCCTGATTTCGGATTCTTTGTGCTTCGCTAAAGCGTCAGCCTTGGTGGATAAGTCCAATTTGCTCTGCTGTGACTCCTCCTGAATTTTTTCGAATTCCTCTTGAATTTCCGCTTTTGAACGACGTGTTTTACTGGGGGTTGATTTTGCAGCCATAGATCATTTTCCTTTGGGGAAAGATGTAGCTTGATGTAAAAAAAAAGCAAGAGGGAAAACAAGTCGTGATGACGATGAAGATCACAGAACTCAAAAAACTGACGAGCCAAGGCGAGTCCGAAACCGTAGAGTTCAAAAAATCAACTTCGCTTCTCACTGCCTGCGGTGAAGCCCTCTGTGGATTTTTGAACCATCGCGGAGGGACTGTTTTAATTGGAGTCAATCAGAAGCAGGAGCTGATTGGCCAAGACGTGAACGATCGCACGCAACAAGAATTAGCCAATCTCATTCGAAAAATTGAACCTGCAGCACCCGTCGAAATTCACAGAGTCAAGCTTTCGAAACCCCGCCTGGAAATAATCGCGCTGCGAGCAAGCGAGTCCAGACAAAATCGACCTTTTCTTTTTGATGGCAAACCCTACCAGCGAATTGGAACAACGACTTCGATCATGCCTCAGAGCCGCTATCAAGAACTTCTTCTGCAGAAGATGCATGCCAATGATCGTTGGGAAATCACTCCCGATCATGATGTTCAATTATCTGATTTAGATAGTGAAGAAATTGCGAGAACCGCAAGATTGGGAAAAGAAGTCAGACGCCTTCCAGAAACTATGACCCAGAACAGCTCTGACATTTTAGATCGTCTCGGATTGCGTGTGAAAGACAAAATTTTAAGAGCGGCTGTTATTTTATATGGAACTC
The DNA here is from genome assembly GCA_964364175.1 of uncultured Bacteriovoracaceae bacterium. GTDB lineage: Bacteria > Bdellovibrionota > UBA1018 > UBA1018 > UBA1018 > CAYILR01. The sequence continues at coordinate 4,362 of CAYILR010000042.1, read as the reverse complement.
AGTTTCTACCCTTTTATCCACAGTGCCTACTCAGACTAGCGAGATTCAGAGGCAATACAAAAACAGAATTTTTAGATAACCGCCAAGTGCATGGGAATGCCTTTAAACTCCTCGATGAAGCGATGATTTTTCTCGAACGTCATCTCCCAGTTGCCGGAAAAATCGAGGGTTTGGAAAGAAAAGATACGCTGCTTTTTCCGATCGCAGCACTCCGTGAAGCTCTTGTAAACGCCATCTGCCATCGTGACTACTCCATTCCAGGAGGGGCAATCAGTTTGGCGATTTATGACGATCGCCTAGAAATCTGGAGCACCGGTAAACTCCCTTTTGGGTTGCAAATTGATGAGCTCAAAAAGGATCATGCTTCTACACCACGTAATCCAACCATTGCTGGAGTGTTTTATAAACGAGGTTTAGTGGAAAGCTGGGGACGTGGAACACAAAAAATTGTTGAACTTTGTCTAGACGCGGACCAACCCGAACCTGAATTTTTGGAGCAGGCCGGATCTGTGGGAGTTCGTTTTTTGTTAACCCCCGTTGTTGGAGAAGAGCCAGTATCTCATCAGCTGCCACCTTTGCAGAAAGAACTGCTTGAAATTTTGTCGGGTGAAAGTCTTTCATTTCAAGGAATTGTAAAAAAACTAACCTTGCCCCCGGCAGATCGAACAATTCGGGATCACTTGGCTCGACTCAAGGAACTCAATATGATTGGTTCCAGGGGTCGCGGTAAAAACTCTCTTTGGTTTTCAAAGAAGTCCAAGGCGGATTAAGGCGGTCCAAGGCGGATTAAGGCGGTCCAAGGCGGAAATGACATTGCGAAGCAAACCACAATACTCCAGCCAAATCGATATTTTCTCAAAAGGAACCCATGCACTTTAAGAGCGTTTTTGCACTTTTCAGCGGCTCGTTCCTCGCACAGCTGGTGACTTTCGGAAGCTCGCCCTACTTGTCGCGAGTTTACTCGCCCGATGATTTCGGAATCTGGGCCGTGTTTAATGCAATGATTGGAATTCTAACGTTAGTCGCAGCCGCACGATACGAACTGGCTATTGTTCTTCCCGCTACCGACGATGAAGCCAAAAGGGTGCTTCACCAAGCCTTAAGCATCACTTCAATCATCTCGGTTCTTATTTTGTTCATTTTGCTCGTCACGAGCTCCTTTTGGGCCGATTTCTTTAAGATCCCCAATCAACCCGCCGTCTTTGTCACCGTTGCTTTAATGACTTTTTTTTTCTCGGGCACGCAATGCCTACTCTATTGGAACACTCGAAAGAAAAATTTCGCACTCATCTCATCTTCTCGAGTCATTCAGTCACTGGGTACTTTGGGCTGCACCGTGGGATTTGCCTTCTCTCCCTTTCATCATTTGGGCCTCATATTGGGGGCCTGTTTAGGACAAGCTCTGAGCTTTGCCTACTTGGTAGCCTTTTTCGGTGCTCGACAACTTCATCCGTTTGAAAAAATCTGGGATACCGAGATTCTCAAAAAATATTCCGAATTCCCAGTTTACACCTTGCCAGGAGCGTTGCTCGACACAGTGTCTCTGAGCATTCCGTCGATGCTGACATCGCGTTATTTTGGACTCGAAGTCGCCGGGCAATATGCTTTTGCGTACCGCATGATCTCAACACCGCTGGCGCTTCTGCATACTTCTCTTTCTCAGGTTTTCTTTCAAAGCTTCTCGCAATCAGTGGCACAACCTGACGGAACTCACAAACCACCTCGCAAGATCCTGCTTCAAACCTGGGGACTCATGGCAGCAGTCATTCTTGTGCCCCTCGCGGTAACTTGGCTTTTTGGACCCGAGCTTTTCAGCTGGATTTTCGGAAAACGCTGGAACGAAGCCGGGCAAATTGCTGCACTACTCTCTCCACTTTTTTTCTTTTTTTATGTCAGCGCTCCCACGAGCGTCGCTTATTTTTCGCTAAAGCTTCAACGATTTTCTCTTTATTTTGGCATATTGGGAATCAGCCATCGGACTTTCTCTTTTTGGTGGGGATATCAGCAGGGGAATTTTTTTACTGCCCTTAAGATTTTTTCGATTTGCGAAATGCTTCAGCTGATTCTGCACAACTCTATTCTTTGGGTGAGGACTCCAAAGCGATGAAATCACAAGACACGATGATTGATTGCCTGGTGATCGGCGGAGGAATCATCGGATCCTGGGTGGCCTATCTTGCATCCCAAAAAGGACTCTCGGTCGCTGTTTGTGACCTGTTCGATGGAAAATCAATTTCAGAGCGAAACTCAGGTGTTTTGCATGCGGGGATTTATTATCCCGAAAACTCACTCAAGGCGTTTCACTGTGTTCGCGGCCGAGAACTAGCAGAAGATTTTTTTAAAAAAAACTCCATCCCCTACTCCATTTGCGGAAAACTCATTGTGGGCCATTCGGCGGACGAGGAGCAAATTCACACCCTCTTAGAAAATGGCAAACGAAACGGCTCCAAGGGACTGGAACTCACCTCCCGACTTTCACAATTCTCTGATCGCATTCGAGGCTCGATTGCACTGCACTCGACTCGAACGGGGGTTGTGGACGTATCAGAATATTTGAGAATACTTCGACACTTGTGCGAACTCGAGGGAGTGACTTTCTTGAGGGGACAAAAAGTCATCGCTGTCGAAGGCACCAAGAACGTCCTGATCCAACGTCCTGATGGAGAAGACTGGATTCAAGCGCAATACGTCGTCAATGCTGCCGGACTTCACAGCGATGAGATAGCTAGGCTTTTTGGGTTCAATGAATTTGAGATCAGACCCAATCGCGGAGAGTATTATCGGCTGACTCGTCCTTTGCCGATTCAAAAACTGATTTATCCTGTTCCTAAAAAAGAGCAAAAAGGCGCGCTGGGGGTTCACTATACTTTTCATTTAAACGGAGAGGCCTATGCGGGACCCAACTCCATTCAGGCCGAGCATAAGCAGGACTACTCCATCACTGCTTCGGCACAGGATTTTCAGCAATCCCTGAGCCAGATTTTGGATGGATATCCGATCGAGAGTTTTCAAACGGGTTATTCGGGTTTGCGACCCCGATTGTATGATTTAAAGGGCAATCATATTTCTGACTTCAAGATTTGCGAATCTCCCGCTGGAGTCTGGCATTTGCTGGGCATTGAAAGCCCGGGACTGACGTCGTCACCTTCGCTGGCACGAGCAGTAGTTGAAAAATTCTAGGAATCCTTCAATCCCCTGAAAATCTTGTTTTTCTATATTTGCCGGGGAATTCAAATTAGTCTTTCATTCCCCGGCAAATACTGTTTTAATAGGTTAAGAGGGGAATTGAAATGAACCAATTCATTGGTCGTCAACTTGAACTGACTACTTTGAAGCGAATTAAAAACAAGAAAAAAGCAAGCCTGGTTTGCATCATGGGAAGGCGCCGCATCGGAAAAAGCGCCTTGGTTCAGGAATTTGGAAAAACATTCTCTTCAATGATCGAAGTTCAGGGACTAGCCCCTGAACACAACAACAGTCTCAGTGATCAGCTCTCTCATTTTGCACAGAGCATCAGCGATCACTTCAATATCAAACGTCCTTATTTTGAGGACTGGGAAGAAGCATTTCTTCATCTAGCAAAACTCACTCGCCAAGGACAACACCTGATTTTTCTGGATGAAATCTCCTGGATGGCACAAGGCGATCCCCTTTTTTCTGCCAAGTTCAAATCGGCTTGGGATATTCATTTTAAAAAAAATCCTCTCCTAGTGATCGTGCTCTGCGGCTCTGTTTCATCATGGATCGAAGAAAACCTGCTCAAAAATGCAAGCTTCGAAGGAAGAATCTCCTTAGAGATCAATCTCCAAGAATTAAGTTTGATCGAAATCAATCAATTCTGGAAAGCTCAGAATTCACATATGGGTTCACTTGAAAAAATGATGATTCTTTCTGTCACAGGCGGTGTTCCAAAATACTTAGAGGAAGTTTTACAAACCGAATCAGCATCTCAGAACCTTGCCCATCTTTGCTTTTCACCGGGGGGAATCCTTTTTAATGATTATCAAAAGATTTTTCAGGATATCTTCCAAAGAAAGACTCGAACTCTCGAAAAAATAATTCGAACCTGTTTAGTTCAGAAATTTTCACCCGCCCAACTCGCTCAGAAAATGGGGGTCGATCAGGACAGCGACCTTTCAAAAAATATCCGGACTTTAGAACTTTCCGGATTTTTGAGCCGAGACTATTATTTTAAACCCGATAGCGGAGAAGTAGCCAAGCTCAGTCATTTGCGGGTCAAGGACAACTATCTTAGATTTTATCTCAAGGTGATCGAGCCCCTTAAAGCAAAAATTGAAAAAGGAGGAAAAATCGTAACTGTTCAGCCCGTTTGAGTGATTCACTTGCATAATTTATAAACAG
>CAYILR010000041.1:0-43286 GCA_964364175.1 uncultured Bacteriovoracaceae bacterium | reverse complement strand
TCCTGTTTATAAATTATGCAAGTGAATCACTCAAACGGGCTGAACAGTTACGAAAAGGCTACTGTTTACCAGTCCCAGTTAGCGGTGAGTTGCTTGTCGGCGAGAGTGTTTTCGAAGAGCAGCTCGTATTTGGCTACGCGATTCACAAGAGTCGCGATGTAGGGTGAATAACGATTGGACAGAGATCCGCTCGCGGTCTGATTTTGCTCGAGAAATGCAATTGCTTCCATGAGCACGGCATCGGGTTGGACAGAAGGCATCGGGCCTCCGGCGTGAATTCGAGTGTGCATTCGATTGACCAGAAATTGATTGTCGCGATCTCTGCTTTGATCCAAAAACTGATCGAAGTTCAAATCGGATTGCCGTTTTTTGGCAGAATTATATTCACGAGTCAAAGCGTTGAAAGCAGGAAGCACCCACGGAGTTTTCTGAAGATTCGCTTGAGCGAGTTGCAATCCATGCTTTTGAATTTTTTCACGAGCCACTCGACGCAGGTAGAACGGATCCGCTCCATAGCCGCGCTTGTTGACGACCTGGATGAGTTCTTGAAGACGTGTTTTGCGCAACTCTGCTTTGTCGTTTTCTGAAACGTTCCAATCGAGGTATTTTTTCTCAAACTTGGATTGAGCTTCCCAAAAGTCGAGATTCGTATAGGCCTCGGTTTTGAGCGCTGCGCCCATGAATTCGATGGAAGCTTTCATGAGTGCGTAATTTTCTCCAAAACTACAGGCTTGCTCTTTGAGGAGTTTTTCCTCTTTGGAGATCAGGAGACCTTTGAGTTGCATCATGTTCAGATAATTTTGCCAGGCGTTCGCGGCGTCAGTGACGACATAATCTGCCATGATCGCGAGGGCAATACCGGCTGCAATCGAGGCGGGGTGGGGTTTTGTTTCCAGGAAAACAGCGGCATCGCCTGTATAGAGCAAAGCCCGTCCCGCGTAATAAAATACCACCATGTTCGCTGCGGCTCCTGCGGTGACCGAGTACCCCTCTTGCAGGGTGCGATCAAAGAGAGCTTCGTTGACGTAGCTTTGGTTGACTTTGCCTCCGAGGGACATGAGTTCTGCTGGAGCGGGAGGGTAGTCCGAATGGCGGGTGCTCCAATAGGCTTGGCTCAGAGCACCACCGATGATTCCGGTGTTGAGAATAAATTTAAACCATCCGGGTGTAAGCTGTGATGCCCCGCGAATGGCATACATTCCGAAAGTGACGCGAGATGCAGTGACAGAGACGAAATTGGAACGATCGATGATATTGGCCTGAGTCCGTGTTTCCGCAATGGCGTTGCGCAGGTATTCGTTCTCCCACCAAAGTTGAAGCTCGAGAGCTAGGTCAGCGATGGCCCCGGGTGCCTGCTGGGAATAGCGGTCGATTTGTTGAACACAAGCAATGTAAGCAGAGCGATCCTGGGTTTGGATAACCTCTGCCACTAGGTGCGACCTGAGTTTGCCCGCCTCCGCAAATGTTTGAGCATTGTTATACGAGCTGATGTAGCTCTGAACCCTGGCATCCAGCCCAGCCCGGCAGTCCCCAGCCCAAGCAGGCGTAGACTCAACCCCAAGGAGAGCAGCAAGAGTAATTAGACCAATCAGCCACATAGCGGCAAATAATATACCAAATAAGTCAATTACTCAAGCAAAAACAGTAAAAAGGTGGGGACCTGTTTTTAACAATTCACCTCAAAAAATAGCCCAACCCACTGTTATTAGATGTATTTTTAATATTTTGCCACAAGTTAACAATTGCTAAAAAAAACCGCAAAAGGTGGGGGCCACCTTTTTACTGGGGGGTGGTGTGGATCCAGCCTATGGCCCACTCGTGGACGTCGATTTCGGACACGCTGGCGGGGTGCCGGGGGCCTTTGGATAGCTCCTCGGCTACGTCCCAGGAGTTGCTGGGGGCGTGGGCGAATTTTTCGTTATTGCCGGAGGCTAGCTTTCGTTGCAGGGCTTCTTCGGTCACAACAATAAATAAAAATCGTGTAACAGATGCGGGCACAGGGTCGATTTTAAAGGCGGCCATGGGATTCAAGATGCTCGAAGTTTGTGGATAAACGCAGTACCGTTGCGACACGGGAACCGCGACGGCCAACTCCTTCTCCATATCGGAGACTTCATTCACCAGGAAGCCCGCCTGTCTCAATAGCGAACCGAGTTTATTAAATAAGCCAGCTCGTTCGATGCAGAATCCTGATCGATCTTGGAGGGGTTGCTGCCTGAGTTCGTATTCGTACTGAAAATAAGGGTGAAGCGCATTTCCGGAAAAGATCTTTCCATCCACATGCAATTTACCATCCCAGCCCTGTGCTCCATGAGCAGGGATCATCCCTAAGGAGGGATACGAAGATTCCATTGCAACCGATGCCTTGAATCGAACACCGGGGCGACCTGAAACATAAAAACGAGGCGAGACTCGAAAAGACTTGATGTCCTTCATCGAGGGTTGCGGAGGAAGTTTCTTATCCAACGTTTTTTCTAACTTGAGCGCGGTCTCGAAAGGTTTGGATGGATCAGAAACTTCAAAAGATTGTTCCGCTGAGCAATTTGAGGAGCTCCTGACGACGATTTGATACCTACCCGGAGGGAGGTGAAATTCAAAAGTGCTTCGAATTGGCAAATGTGAGGGTAGAACATTGTGGTTTTGCGAAGTCACCCACACCGTTGCCGAGTAGTCTCCGTTGCAGGATTCGTCAGCATTGAGTGCGCCTGTGACAGTGATCCATTCTGAGGAAGGCTTGAGCTCGGCTTGTAGAGATGGCTCTATTTTAGAAGCTGTTTCGAGTGCAGGTTGCGGCGTTGCAGCGACACCTGTGACAGTGATCAAAGCGATCCAAAAAAATCGTTTCCCGTTGGTTTTCATCGCCAAGTTGCCCCTTCAACCACTCATCGGTTTATTGACGATAAAACTTGACCAAAATACTTACGGTTGTTAGGAAATGGGGAAGTTGTGGCTCGCGCCACAACCAACTAAGAAGAGAAGAGGAAATTTTTATGAATACCTGGGGTTTAATCACGATTTTATTTTTGAAGAGTCACTTTACATTTGATGGCACGGTGATGAATGTTTTCGATGCTCGGCATCAACCGATTGCTACGGTCGAGACAACCGTGTCGCCGAATACACAGGGAAAGTATTTTTATCTGAGAAGTGTAGATCAAAGTCATCTGAATTTGGCGACAGCTTTGGTCGATCCCGGCTTTTCGAAAACTCAAGTCCATGTTTCAGACGCGCTAGATCGCCCGATGGGGTATCTGCAGTATTTTGCTTCTTCTTTTTATATCCGCGGAGAGATTCGATTGAACGACGTTTGGTTCAATTATGAAAAAGACGAAGGGTTTTTTGGCCGCGTGACTTATCGTATTTTTGGTCAGGCGGGCACTGTTCTGGCTGAGCTTCACCGATCCGCAAACCGAGAATGGGAACTGAAAATGTTGCCAGGTTTTGAAGCTCTTCTTGACCCCTCGATGCTGATTTTCATGGCGACGATCCGCACTTGGCAGGATCAGAGCCCCGCGCGGTAATTCAATGGATTCAATCGCTGAACGAATACAATACGTCGCAATTCAAATGATCCCCTTCATGATGGCGGTGATCATGCACGAGTTTGGGCATGGGTGGATGGCCAAATATTGGGGCGACACGACTGCCAGGGACGCAGGGCGATTGACGTTGAACCCGCTTCCGCACATTGATCCGATCGGGACGGTTTTATTTCCGCTGGTCAATATGTTTACTGGAATTCCGCTACTCATCGGGTGGGCGCGGCCAGTGCCGATCAACCCCACACGGTTCCGGAAATATCGCCCCGGGCTTTTTTGGGTTTCGCTGGCGGGTCCTGGAATGAATTTCATCATGGGATTCATTGCCGCTATCGTGCTTTGCCTGATGGCGGTTTTCGTGCCCAAGGATTTTTACTACTTCGAGCCGCTTTTTTTGATGGCAAAGGCCGCGATCTCGCTCAATTTTGCACTAGGAGTATTTAATCTGATCCCCCTGCCGCCGCTCGATGGCAGCAAAGTGGTGGAGAGTTTTCTTTCTTACCACGCCAATCAAAAGTACCAGATGATTTCTCAGTACAGCTTTTGGATTCTGATGGGATTGATGTTCACCGGGGCGCTGTCAATCTTGCACTATCCGATTCAGTTTATGAGTGAGTTGAGCTTGGGCATAGTGGTAGCCGTTTTTCGATTGTTTGGAGCTGCGGTGTGAAAAAGGTCATGCTCTCGGCGGTGCAGCCGACTTCTCAGATGACGCTGGGGAATTATCTGGGAGCTTTGAAAAACTGGGTCAAGTTGCAGTCCCAGTACGATTGTATTTTCTTCGCAGTCGATTTGCATGCATTGACTGCGGACAAACCGGATCCAAAAGTCATGCGCGAGAATACCTATTCGGCACTGGCCACCTATATTGCGTGCGGAATCAGCCCGGACGAGGCGACTCTATTTGTTCAATCGCATGTGCATGAGCATGCACGGTTGTGCTGGTACCTGAACTGCTTTGCACACATGGGCGAATTGAATCGCATGACACAGTACAAGGACAAGAGTTCCAAGCAGGGCGTGTCGATTGGAGTCGGACTTTTTACCTACCCCGTATTGATGGCAGCGGATATTTTGCTTTATCGGACTCACTTGGTGCCAGTGGGTGAGGATCAAAAACAACATGTGGAGCTCGCGCGCGATCTTGCGATTCGCGTGAATCACCATTTTGATGAAGAGATATTTGTGGTGCCGGAACCCTATATTGCAAAAGTGGGCGCGCGGATCATGAGCCTGCAAAATCCGACAGCGAAAATGTCCAAAAGCGATCAGGACCCGCATGCGACGGTTTTTTTGAGTGATTCGAAAGATCAGATCCTGAAAAAGCTCAAGCGTGCCGTGACGGATTCGGGGACTGAAATCGCTTTTGATGAGGAAGCTAAACCCGGGGTGAGTAATTTGCTGGGCATCCAATCGGCGATTACGGGCAAATCGGTGAAGGATCTCGTGGCGGGGTACACAGGCAAGCAATATGGGCATCTGAAAGTCGAAACGGCAGAGATGGTGGCCGCCGAACTGGGTCCGATTCGTGATCAAGTGGCAGAAATCCTTAAGGATCGTGACTATCTTGAGAAAATCCTGGCCCGTGGAGCTCATCAGGCTCGGGAGCGGGCTGCGCCTTTGATAGAAAAAATAGAGTCTAAATTGGGTCTCGTCCCACTTGCTAAGTTTGGCTGATCCGTTAAGATCGTCCTGTGCAAGGTCATCGCGCTCCCATCACCATCCGACTTGATCTTTTCGAGGGTCCTCTCGATCTGCTCTTGTACCTGATCCAAACGCACGAAATGGATATTTCCGTCATTTCGATTTCAAAAATCACGGATCAATATTTGACCTATCTGCATCAAATGCACGAGATGAATTTTGATATCGCGGGCGAATTCCTGGTGATGGCCGCGACTCTGATTCAATGGAAGAGCAAGTCCTTGTTGCCGCACGAGAAGGGCGTAGAGGCTGGAGCAGCAGACGACGATGTGATGACTCCGGAGGCTTTGGTTCGGCAACTCCTGGAGCATCAGCGATTTCGAGCAGCGGGACAGGATCTTTTGCAGCAACCGATTTTGGGCGAGGATGTTTTTACTCGTTACAATCGCAAGCCGCCGGTGGAGAAAATTTGGAAAACGATGGACGTGTCGTCGCTGGCCTTGGGCTATCAGGATATTTTGCGGCGAGCGAGCAAGCGAACGCAGATTTTGAGGAAAGAAACGGTTTCGATCACGGACAAGATGGTTGAGCTGGGAGCGAAACTCGAGATGGGTCGTCCCATGGGAATGAATTATTTTCTGCCGCCAGCTCCGACGCATGGAGAGACCGTAGTGACTTTTCTTGCGGCGCTGGAGCTGTCGCGTTTGAAGAAACTGCGGACTCATCAGCAGCAAGTGTATGAGGAGATTTTTCTGGAATTGATTGAGAGCTTGCAAGAGCTGGATTTGAAATTAGCAGTGGGTTTTGAAAATGAGATTCAAGGAGAATTGAATGCAGCAACCGAAACAGCCTGATTTGTCGGCGGATGCCCAGGAATGGCACGTGGAATCAGAGACAGCGAAAGAAGAGTCACAAACCGCGTCTTTGCCTCAAGTAGAAACTCCAGTGAGCCCTGACTCCGACGGTCCAGTAACCATGATTCAAGATCCATTTGGAATTCCCACACATCGAATCGCCGAGATTCAACAGCGCGAGGACGATTGGGTGGACGAGGGAATTGATGAGGAAGAAATTCAACGCCTGACCCAAGCGATGGAGGGCGAGCAAGAGCGCCAGATTCAAGCTTTAACTGAGATGAAAACCGAACAAGTTCAGCAGATCGCGGATATTTTGGCGACGCAGATTGCGGAGGACAAACTCCTGTCCGCTGCTTTGGCGGAAGAATTGGCAGAAGAGTCCGCGGACGCAGATACGATCATGCCCGAAAGTATTCCGCTGGATTTGGAAGAAGTGCAATCGTGCTTAGAAGCAGTGCTTTTCATGTCCGACAAACCGCTTTCGTTAGAAAAGTTGCAGACCATGGTTGCGCCCGAGCAACCGTTCTCGATTTTTCAAGAAGCGATGACGGAATTGAAAGCACGTTACGAGAAGCTTTTTCATGGCATCGAGTTGGTGGAAATTGGCGGTGGGTATCAATTCCGCACCAAGCAAATCCGCACTCCGTGGATCAAGAAGCTGGTGAAAATCCAAACCCAGCGCTTGTCGTCGGGTGGGATGGAGACTCTGTCGATCGTGGCTTACAAACAGCCCGTGATGAAAGATGACATCGATCGGATTCGCGGTGTTGATTCGTCACATTTCATTCGAGGATTGCTCGATCGCAAACTGATTCAGATGTCCGGCCGGTCGGATTTACCGGGTCGCCCAATTTTGTACACAACGACGGATGACTTCCTGTCGGTCTTTGGATTGAAGGATCTGGCCGCTCTACCTCCGCTGCGTGAGCTGGAATCGATGATGCCGAATTCGGAGACGAACAATCCTGATGACGAAGATCCTAGAATTAAGGAAGTCCGTCGATTGGTTGCGCAGATGAAGAGTGATCCGACGCGGATTCAGTATGATTCCAAAGAAGATGAAAAATTCCTGCAGGAGATCCGCGAGCGAGTGGGATCGATTGCGGTGTCGACGCCGAGTTTGGATGCGCAGAGGGAAGCTGAGAAGGCTGAGAAAATGGCGGCTGCTATTGCGGCTGCGGCGCCTCCGGTTCCTGTGATGCCAGCGACGGTTGTTGCGCCTGAAGATTCAGTGAACAGTGTACAGTAAACGGTGAACTGTAACGGTTTTCTGTGTACGGTTACGGCACACAGTTTTTGCAGAGTCTGTAAATGTGAGCTCCTAAACATCTGCTTGTTGGATCAATTCGGGTGTTCCTGAGAGTAAGAGCAAGCATTGCACTTCACGGAGTGATCCTAGAGCAACATAGTAAAACTTTCTTCGGTCTTTGGTGGTGGGCTTTGCGGTTCCTTCCGCCAGATTCAATGGAATGCTCAACACAGCTCGATCAAATTGATCCTTGAGTGCTCCTTTGAGCTTTAGCTCTTGGCAATCTGTGTAGAATTTTTTCGCTAATTCGTAAGTTCTAAAGTTGCTCATTTTGTTTTCCTCCTGATGGAAATTTTTAGGTTTCACCATGAGTAGAACCTAAAAATTTCCATCAGGAGGAAAACTATGATCCAGAATTTCAGGACTTACGAATTAGCGAAAAAATTCTACACAGATTGCCAAGGCATCACACTCAGGGAGCCACTGAAGAATCAATTTGATCGAGCTGTATTGAGTAGGGCGTGTTTTCAAAGTCAGTTTCGGCTGCAAATTGCATCTTCGGGCTGCAACTTCGTCAGCGAATCGCGCCAAAATCCTCACAGCCCGCAGCGGGGATGCTCCGGTTTTGGCGCGACCCGCTTCCTTGTTTCGCCTCGAATCTGCAATTTTCGCTTCGAAACTGACTTTGAAAACACGCCCTATTATTCTCAACTTAGCTGAGGGAGTCGCAAAACCCACCGCCAAAGACCGAAGAAAGTTTTACAGCATCTCATTTGGATCTCTTCGAGAGGTTCAAACATTGTTGGATCTTTCCGGAAACTCTCAAGCCTTGAGAACATCAGACTCACTAGCAGCATCACTCTACCGCTTGATCCAAAATCCCGGGGGTTCCTCCTGATGCCCGAACCAGACACCAGAACCAGAAACCAGTTTGCCCGCTTGCCAGGCTGCCAGAATTTTTTAGCCCCCACCCCGTGGATGATACCGCCGGTGGGTTTCCTGTAAATGCTCGGGCGTGATCTTGGTATAAATCTGAGTCGTGGATAAGTCCGCATGCCCCAGCAGGATCTGCAGCGACCGCAATCCCATCCCGCCTTCGAGTAGGTGAGTGGCAAAGCTGTGCCTCAGGACGTGCGGGGAGATTTTACGTTCACCCAGTCCAGCTTCGCGAGCCAGTGACTCGATGATCTGCCAGGCGGCCTGTCGAGACAACGCTCCGCCCCGATGATTCACGAAGACGTGATCGGACGCTGGCTTCAATGACGGACGCTCGCTCTCCAAATACTTCGCCAAAGCCACCGCCGCCGTATTCGCCAGCGGCGCGATTCGTTCTTTGTTCCCTTTTCCGCGAACTCGAATATACAAATTCTGAAAATCAATTCGATCGTGTGTCAATCCGATCACCTCAGAAATCCTGCCTCCCGTCGCATACAAAACCAAAATCAATAGCCGATCACGGGCCTGTAGTGCTTCGCGCAGGTGATTCTGCTGATAGTAGAGCCCGCTCTGCGCGGCCAGCAAAAGCGCATCAATCTCCGCCGCCGAAAGTGCCTTAGGCAAGCGATGTGCCAGTCGCGGCGACTCCAGCTGATCTGCGGGATTGTTCTGAATCAAGCCCTCACGGCAGCAGAATTTGAAAAACTGCCGGATCGCGCTGATCTTGCGCGCTACTGACGCTGCGCTTTGTCCTGAGTGGTGAAGTTGGTGAATCCAACGCTCGATGTCTTCACGCCCAGCATTCTCGATTGAAGCATGCTCGAACGATCCTACGAACTGCCCCAAATCCCGCCGATAAGCCTCTAGCGTCAAATCTGCCGCGCCCCGATCCAACCGTAATGCTTGAAGAAACTGCTCTACGCTAGATGGATTGAGGGGTGATTGCATGATTTCTGCCTCCGCCTCCCCTCCGCATCGTGCTTCGGGGCAGTGCTTTTGCACTGACGGATAGTCGGCTCCTGCCTCCTATTTCTAATATTAATGTAACACGCCCAAACAAAGCTACCGATACGGTTCTGTGGGCCAACTGATCCAAAAAACAGCCATCGTAATAGGACTCCTATCGCTTTTCGCAGGCTGCAGTCCTCAAAAGCCATCCACCACTCCGCGGCAAAAAACCGTCCAATCCGTACCGTCAAAAATCCGCCCAGGCGCCACAATCAACATGTTGGAGAACGGAGATCGATCCCAGGTCGAAGATGGCAAGGAAACAGCCCACTATCGAAAGCCCACAGGGCAAGAAATCATTCTCCAATATTGGCGCCAAAAATACCTGGGTGTCCCACTGTTTTATGAACCAGTAGCTGGATCGGGAAGCAGCGACGGGCACGTCATTCCGAATTACCAATTGAGAATTCCTAGCAAGGGCGTGACCGTGATTTACGATACTCAGATCGATCGCGTGACGGAGGTCATCGAATATGCGCCGATTTAGTTGCATCGTCGCAGGGATGATTTTTTTGGTGGTGGGTGTAGGATGCACACCTTCGCAATTCAAGCCAGGGCTCATGGCCAAATGGTCCAAAAAACTGAATATAGATCATGAGGCGGCGCGACGATTTCCAGCAGAAAGCGCCTACAGCGAAGACGGGAAACTGGAGTGTCTCAAAGATCGCGTCCAATTGAAATTTCTCAAAGACGACATTGCCAGTGAGGAGCGACGAAGACGGGGAAATCCCCTCAAGATGGTTTGGCACGGAATGGATTTTTCTTCCTTACCGCTGACTCAAAGTCAGTTTTTGCTGAATGCGGGAAATCGATTGCTCATCAAGGATACTCAGCTTTCAAAATGCAAGGATGCCATGTGCGCGATCAATGGGGCTTATTTAGCTGATTCAAATTCGCCAGCGGGAGCCCTGGTTTACTGGTGGTATTTGAAAACAGGGTACTATTTGAATGTTTCTGGCGATCTTGTGACAGTTATCGATAAAAAAAATGCGAGAGGAGTCGTGGAAACTCGCCTTCTTCATTTGACGTTCACAGGTGCTGCGCCTCAAGAGTATTTTTTCAACGAAGCAGAGCTGAAGGCGTTTTGGGTTTTGACCCAGAGCTTGCCTAATACCTTTTGGAATAGTCCACTGGCTCCAACGATTTACCGATTCCCGCCGAGGGGAGATTTCCCGACAGAAGATCCCAATGACGAATCGCTGAAAAACACTTGCGGCATGGCCATTCATTTCAGAGATAGAAATTATATGAATTTGCTGGATGCTTGCCTGAAGATCGACGGAAGTCCTACGGATGCCAAAGGACAATTCTTTATTTCTGTAATCCATGAATTTGGACATTTTATTGATTACTCACGGGAAGATTATTCGTTAAAACCAGAATGGCTCGCTCTCAGCGGCTGGATACAAACCCCGGACACAGAAAAGAAAAATGGAGTAGTCCAGGTCAAGTGGACCAGTGATCCCGCCAAGGAGAAAATGGTCAACACCTACGCTGGAACAAAGCCGAGGGAAGATTGGGCGGAGTCGGTTGCGTATTTTCGATTCAATGGCGACACACTCAAAAACGCATCGGTTGCCAAGTTCAAACTGATTTCTCAAAAAATTTATCATGATCGTGTCTATGACTCAGAAGGCTTGTATCTCTATTATCTGGACCAGATCGCGTTGCGGCTCAAATCAAATCTCCCAGGTATTTTGGATGGATGCACTCGTGGGGATCCTCCCAAAGGGTTGGCTGACGATGATTTGGAAATCAATCTGCAAGGATTTGATTTTTTATCAGTGGCCGAATCCGATTGCGTGAGGCGCTCGACCGCTCATGCGTTGACCGTGGCTGTCCGTGAATTGAAGCGAACCGATTGGGATGCGTGTGGCTATTTTGTGGATGGAGCTGACCACGTCGTCGCGCAGGAGGTTGCAGACATCGTTAAACCGATCATCCTGGATCTGGCCAAGGATCGGAAACAGTTGCAGCCTCGAATCCTAGCACTCAAAAAATTTCATCAGGATCTTGCGATGCAACTCGATCCTCGAGATTTTTATCGGCAATGTGCAGTGCTTCCGTCAGGCCAGCCTGCCGGTCCGACTGTGACCCCCCAAGATTGCTACTTGGCAAAACTTGCAAAGAGATTTTTGGAACTTGCGGAACCTTATCGAGCAGATGCCGGAGAGCAGATGCAGGTTGAGCTCGAGTCTTATTTAAAAGAAAATAACTTTGATGCCATCGCGGGGCAAATACTTGCTCTATTTAAAATGATTTTTGCCGGAGCAGATCCCTGGCTTGAACAGGCCGCAGAGCAGAGATGGAAATCCTGCCAGGACGTAAAACCTCTCGCAGATCCAACGCAGGCGCTTTTCCTTCCTTTTACAGGGAGAAGCACGCTGGCTAAGGCAGAGGTTTTGGATTGCATCAATCACGGATCGAATGATGATTTGAGTTCTGTGAGGAAGCGACTGGGTGAGCGGGTAGGCGTCACTGAGTTTGATCAGAATTCAATTGAGATGATTCATGGTTTGTTTCTACCGGCCTACTTGGCGACGCTCCAGAATCATTTGGACAATACCTCCGCGCATTGATACCTCTCCCGGTTCTATAGAGAACAGGGGGTTTTATGGCGCAAAGCGTTCATGATTTTACAGTCAAAGCCATGGGTGGAAAAGAAGTCACCCTCAAGGACTATCACGGGAAGGTTTTGTTGATCGTCAACGTTGCCAGCAAATGCGGGTTGACGCCTCAGTACGAAGGCCTTCAGAAAATTTATAACGAATACAAATCCAAGGGCCTCGAGGTTCTTGGGTTTCCTTGCAACCAATTCGGCGCGCAGGAACCGGGGACCGAAGAGGAAATCCAGAGCTTCTGTGATTTGAATTACAAAGTCGGTTTTCCACTCTTCACTAAGATTGATGTGAACGGCGACACTGCGCATCCACTGTATCAATTTCTCAAGAAGGAAAAAACTGGGTTGATGGGGAGCGAGGCGATCAAGTGGAACTTTACGAAGTTCCTGGTCAGCAAAGAAGGCAAGGTTTTGGAGCGATTCGCCCCAACGACCGAACCCGAGTCTCTGAAAAAAGAAATCGAAACCGCTTTAAAATCGTAAAATTAGATTGCACGCGGCGCAGACCTGCCCTACGCTCTTTGAAAAGTAACCAGAAAGAGGAAAACCTGCTTGAACAATCCAACACGAAAAAAGACTTACTTCCGTTACACCATGGGGAGCGTATTTGCGGCTCTCGTCATTTTTGCTGTGATGGCTGCCTGCACAGATCAGCAAGCCAAAGCAAAACCCAACATGGTTTTCAAAGATCAGGCGCCCAAAGCCGGAGTTGTAGCTACCATCGCCGGTGAAGAAATCACGGATGAGATGCTCGTGGGCGAAGACAAAATGGAATTCTTCGAACTCAAGAAGCGTGAGTATGAACTCCGCATGGACAAGCTCAAAAAAATCATGGTGGATCGCCTAGTGGGCGCCGAAGCTAAAAAAGCCGGAATGTCGACTGAGGATTACATCAGCAAAAAAATCGTCAAAGCTGAGCAGAAAATTGCTCCCGCTGAATTCAAAAAATTTCTGACCGAGCGTCGAATTCCAGAAAGCCAAATCAATCCTCAGATTGAGGAGAGAATTAAGGCTTATCTGCAAACCCAAAAGCGTCAAGATTCTGTCAATGCTTATGTGGCTAAATTGACCAAAGGTGCTCCGGTTACCGTTTATTTCAAAAAACCAAAAATGGATACTCAGGTCGAAGTGGGTAAGGCGCCTGCGTTTGGGAAAGATGGCGCGGCTGTGACCATCGTTGAGTTCTCGGATTTCCAATGTCCTTTCTGTGCACGAGGTGCGGATGTTGTGACTGAGATCAAGAAAAAATATGGCAATAAAGTGAAAGTTGCATTTAAGCACTTCCCACTTCCGATGCACCCACAAGCCAAGCCTGCGTCTGAGGCTTCGATGTGCATCAATGATCAGAACGCTGATAAGTTCTGGAAATACCATGATCTTTTGTTCAAAAACCAAGACAAACTGGACACTGCAAGTCTTGAAAAATTTGCCAATGATGTCGGAATCGACAAGAAGAAATTCTCTGAGTGCCTGAACTCTGGGAAATTCCGCAAGACGGTCGAAGAAGATTTGGCTTATGGAGAGAAATTGGGAGTTCGTTCGACTCCGACTTTCTTCGTCAACGGCCAAATTGTGACCGGGGCGCTGCCGTTCGAGGCATTCGCCGAGATGATCGACGAAGAGCTGTCTGACGCCAAGAAGTAGTCAGATTTCATTCTGAGAGATTGAAACAAAAAAAGGCAGCCGCTTCGGCTGCCTTTTTTATTTAAGGAACGAGGTCGGAAAATAATGCCGATTTTCTATTCTTCACTAAAAAGATAAAGTTTAGGTTGGAGGGTAGAGAATCCATGTCGGGCATTTCTTCAGCCACATCTGATTACAATCAGTACAAGCAGGCGATTCAAGATCTTGAAAGTGATCATGAGGTGGATAAGAAACGTGTGCGCGAAAAAGACGAAAAGCATGTCGATGCCTTGCATGACAAATACGAGTCAACTCTCAAAGAAAACGACCAGGAAACTGAAAAGGCGCTTGAAACTCAGCGCGAAAGATACCAAGAAGCGCTTAAATCTCAAAAAGACTACTTTAGATCAGAATTGGACGATCAAAAAAATAAGACCTACGATAAGTTTGGTCGTTTCGGGGGGCTTGAGGGCGATGAAGCCAATCGTCAGCTCAAAGCTTTGAAAGAACAAAACCAAGCACAAGCAGAGGATTTCAACAGGAAAATTCAAGACCAAGACGACAGTGCCGCAAGGCGGATTCGCGCTCTGGGCGAAAGCAGCGCGATGAAAACCGAACAGGCAGTCAAGTACCAAAAAGATTCGCTGGGTGATGGTGTCAGTGATGCGATCGCCAGAGAAAAAGAAGTGAGCAAGCTCCATCGTGAATCGATTGAAAAAACCTATCGAGATTTGGAAAAAGACAAGCTTTCCGAGCAAATGCAGCTGAGAAAAAATGCGGAATCGATTGCAACTGGACTCAACAACGAGCGAGAGCACATGATCATGCAGACCGATGATTCCAATGCTCATCGGTTGCAAGGGCAAAACGAGGCGCATGCATCGGACGTTGAGAAAAAAACTCTCTTGATGAATCGTTCAGCCGCGAACGAAGCCCGACTGATGCAAAGTCAGTTGGACAATGTCAGGACGCATAACGACACCTATGGTCGAGGTAAGGCTGAAGGAAAAGCCGATGCAGTTCGCGAGTATGATGCGGATGTTCGATCCGAGATTTGGTCGATGAAGGATCGGTATGGTCGAGAATTGGAAAATTTCAAAGAACATTCCAAGGAGGCTGAAGGGCACTACAATCGGCTGAATAATAAAAATCTGATGGAGAAAGATTTGCAATTTGCCAAGACGATTGCATCTCAAAACAATGAGCATCACCAGCGTGAGTCAGATGTTCGGCTCGGCTATCAAAAAGAATCTGACCAAGTCAAAGCACTCAATCGCAAGGAGAAGGAATATCACGGATTATTGCTCGAAAAACAGGTGATTGAATCTGCAAGACAAAAAGATAATGCTCTCGCTACCCAAGCTAGAACTTTCAAAGAAGATTTTGCTCGCTCGAATACGGAGCAAGGCGGGCAGATTGATCTCCTGCAAAGAGAAATTCAGCGCCAGAGAACTTCTGACGACCCCAATGATATTCCACCTGCTGCTGAAGCGCATATGAAAGCCAAGCTGATGGATGCGCACAGCAAAATGCTTCAGACTGATGATGATCGCACCAAAGAGGCGATTGGCAGTGTTCAAGAAGAATATTCTCGACGCATGAAGGACACCGTGCTCGACGCTCAGTACAAGACGACTGCGGTGGAGCAAATGAATGCTTTGCGATCGCATGCGGATCGAGTTGAGTTTTTGCAGCACGTTCATGATATTGAAGCTTCAAAAGTTCAAGCTCTGACAGAGCAAGATGCGCAATTCCAAAAACAAGCTGAAAAAAGCAATCGCAGTTTCTCTACGACTCTTGAAGATCAGCGCAAACAGTATGAAGGGATTTTGCAGGCCGTGAAGATGGATGCATCTGAGAAAATCCGTGGGCAGCAGTTGGACAATAATTTCAAGTACACCATGGCCGTGCGTGAAATGGCATCCAAACATAATGAGGTCGTTCGTCAGTACGAGAAGCAAATGGCAGATTTGCGCGAAGATTACGGTATGCAGCTCAGGGAATTGAAAAAAATGACTGATGCGCAAATTCGCGACAGCGAAAAACAGACCAAACGCGAGCTAGAGGATCAGTTGAGATCGTTTGAGCAGCGAACGGCTCAAACAGAAGTCCAATACAAAGAGAGAGAAAGATTTTTAACAGAAACATACGAAGACAAAATCGAGAGAGTCAGACGCCAAAGTGCCCTCAATGCCAAGAAGAGTTAAGATCGTTTGCACCTTAGGTCCAACGAGCCAATCTCCGGAGAAAATCCGGGAGCTGGTCACGGCCGGAATGGATGTTGCACGATTGAATTTCAGTCACGGCTCGCATGAGTTCCATGCCTCGCTGATTCGGAACATCCGATCTGCAGCTCGGGATTTGCGCAAGAATGTTGCGATTCTGCAGGACCTGCAGGGGCCAAAGCTGAGGATAGGGAAGCTGGGGCCCGCCGGATTGATGGCGAAGGCAGGAGATGAGTTCATGCTGTACCCCGAAGGTGGGACGGTTCCGACTACCACAAAAAAAAATAGAATTGCGATGCCGGTCTCGAGTGAGATTGCACAGGCCATCGCAAAGGATGTCAAAGTCGGCGCGCGGATCTTGTTCGATGACGGCAAGGTGATGTCGACTGTGATTGAAAAATCGGGGACGCAAATCGTGGTAGCCGTCGACATCGGCGGAAAACTCAGCGATCACAAGGGTATGAATTTGCCGGGGACTCCTTTATCTATTTCTTGTTTAATGGAAAAGGATCTGGCTGACCTGAAATTTGGATTAGATCAGGGAGTCGATGCGATCGCACTGTCTTTTGTCAGGCAGGCTGAGGATATTCAGGAGCTGCGAGGCCTGATCAAAAAACACGGTCAGCTCGATCCTCTGATTTATGCAAAAATCGAGCGCGAAGAGGCGATCCAGTGCCAGGACGGAATCATCGATGAGGCGGATGGATTATTGATTGCTCGGGGAGATATGGCAGTCGAGATCGGCGCGGATCGTGTTCCGGTGGTGCAAAAACAATTGATCAAGAATTGCAACGAACTCGGGGTTCCGATCATCACGGCGACTCAGATGCTGGAGTCTATGATTTCTTCGCCCACTCCGACTAGGGCCGAGGCGAATGATGTGGCGAATGCGGTTTTTGATGGCACGGATGCTGTGATGCTTTCGGGCGAGACGGCGTCGGGGCAATATCCCATCGAGACGGTCTCGGTGATGGCAAAAATTATTCTTGAGGCAGAGCGGAATCGGGAAGCGTTTTCGACTCGGCGAGAGATTTTGCCGATGCCGGGCTCGGTCGTTGAGTCGATTGAGTTCAGTGCATCGCGGATCGCGACTCATGTGGGGGCTGCTGTCATTGCGTGCGTGACTCATTCGGGGATGGCGGCTCGATCGCTTTCTAAGTTTCGCCCGGACCGCCCGATTGTGGCGATCATGGAGAACGAGGCTAATCTTCGCAAACTTGCGTTTCATTGGGGAGTGCAGGGGATTCTCATTCCGAAGATTGAGCCCACGGATGATTTCTTCCATTTGATCGAGAAGCCGCTGATGGATGCCGGCTGGGTTCAACTGACCGATACGATCGTCGTGACGGCGGGGATTCCTACTTTGCGCAGAGGCACCACCAATATGATCAAGGTGCATCGCGTGGGTGTGGTTGAATCTCGCTGACCCATAAGGGCACCTGATGGGGGATTTTCTCATGATGCCGCGGGGGCACGGCTTCCGTGCCTCGCACGCACCCTACTTCGTAGGGACGCATCCGCTTGCGTGGAGCCCCCGGTTCATCATGAGAAAATCCCTTAATCAGGTGCTGCATGATCAGGATGAGATTGAGAACCTGCTCACGATTGGGAACCGTAGCAAGTGCGGTATTCGGGGATTCTTCGCGTCAGGATGACGCAGCCCGGAGGGCGCGAACAAGCGCAGGATGCGCGTTCCCCGATACCCGCAGCTTGCGAAGGATTTCCAATCGTGAGCAGGTCCCGATGCTAGAGCGATAATCCCAGCTTCACGCCGAGCGAGTGTGCTTTGGCCAAGCTGTAGCTTCCCTCGAAGCCCAGCATGAGTCCCACGCGTGGGATGACGAAGCGGATGCCGATGAATCCGTTTCCGGTGTAGGCGGATCCGTCGCCATGGACTTTGATGGTTTTTGGGGCTCCGAGCGCAATTGCCGCGTCGGGAAGTTTGGTGGGAATGTCCATGTCGATGGTGCCGCGGATATACTGAGCTCCGATTCCCAAGTAAGGATCTGCGAATGCCAATTGCCGCGAAACGATCAGTTGTGGAGAGTAAGTTTGCGTGGAGACGATGAGTACTTTGGCGCTCGTGTAATTCATCCGTATGGCCCAAGTCAGGCCCTCCTCCGGATGATAGAGAACGATCTTGGCGTTGGCGCTCCAGAGCTTGAACAAAGATTTGAATTTCAAATAAGAGCCACCGATATCGATGGAGTCCCCTAATCCTTTTTGGATGATGATTCCTGCGGTGGGGAGAGCGGGGGGAAGATTGGCCGAGGATTTGATTCCCATCGATTGCAATGAAGTCAAAAAATCTGCCGGAAGTTTGGTGGCTGTGACGACAATCCCTGCGTTCAGTCCGAGGCTGGTTCCGAGAGGGGTTGCGGGTTCCATGGGTTTTTGTTCCATCGCCAGACCCACCGCCTTGACTACTCCTGAAGTGATTTTTTGAGAAACCTTGATGGTAGGTACCGTGAACGACGATCCCACTGAGTTTTTGAGATCATTGATTGCGCTCATGTCGCCGTTTTTTATGCGTTCGATGAGTGCGGGATCAATGCCGGAGATATCAAAGTTAGAGGGGTCGATCGGCAAATTGGACGGCAGAGATTGTGCAAGGGCCTTCGATCCAGCGGACGAAATCACCACCGTCAAAAGCACGACAATCCAAAGACCTTTCACTTAGTTTGAGTTTACACACAGAAAATATTTATTGCGAGGGTGCGGTCACTTAATCTCTTGGCTCGGGTCGGCGAACTGATTGCCGATGCCGGTGTTGGCTGCGGGGGGGGCTTGCTGCTGTTGCTGCTCGGCGACCGCGCCCGGTGCGCGTTGCTGTTGCACCTGAGGCAGAACCACACCGAGATTGCTTCCGGTGGTCATTTTGTTGGCGGGGTTGGCCCATTCGACTTGCTCGACTCGGTCGCGTGAGAGTGCTGTGCGTTGGGTGACGATGTCGAAGATCGTGCCGGTCCAGTAGGGGTGCCAGATGTTGGTACCCATGTCGATTCCCGAGCCGATCTGCGCCTGACCGTTGAAGCCGATTTCGTTGATCTTGGCCGTGCCGCTGACGACTGGGGTTTTCATGCCGTTCATGGGTCTGAGTTGAGGAAGCATGCCGGGTCTTCCGCCTCCGCCGCTTGCGGCGTAGGTCGAGCCGACTACGGAGTTGTTGAATAGTTTGCCATTGAGGGCGAGATTTTCTAAAGTTTTAATGTTTTTTACAAGTTCATCCTGGGACTCTTGAGGCATATCCTCCAGATTTTGAGATGCGATCACATCAGAAGGGGGCATTCCGTTGGCAATTTTATTTTCTATATCCTTTGCGTTAATTCCTAGTTCAGCTGCTTTATTGTAGAGTTCTTTGAGGCCATTCGGATTGACGGCTTTTTCGAAGCCAGCAGTAGCTGCGCTTGCGACTGTTGCATCATTGAATTGAAGTTCATCTGAGGGCCCTGGGCTGGCCTCAGCGGAACCTCCTCTGATTCCTGACCGTGCTCCCCTTGCTCCCTGCGTGCCAGATGTTCCAACTCCAGTCAGACTTGTAGTGTGTGCTGCAGTTGTGCCAGGATTCGCGCTTGGGCAAGTTGATATTCCAGGGACACCCGACAAAACTAACGATTCTTTTTGGACGGTCGCGCAGTTTTTTTCAATGTTCGTTTTTTCCGACGGAATGCTCGCGTATTTTGCTGTTGAGACTAAAACTGAAGTAGTCATGCTACCACATGGGCCGCTAGAACCATTGGTTGACAACCCACCAGCAATGGATGCACCCGCGTTCACTACCGCTCCGCCAGAAGCAATCATGCTGAGCCCATTGAGTGATTCCTTCGCTTCTTTTTGTAATTGCGACAATCCTTGTAAGTCGGCGGCTGTAGACGTGATGACGGTTCCCATGCAAAGAGGTGTCAGAATAGGTGATGCGACGGCAGTGATGAGTCCGGTTTGAGCAGCACAGGCAAGAGTACATGCGATTGATGCAACTACGTACATCGTAACAACCCGGGTATTAATTTTGAGTGCAGTTTCGTTAATTTTAATGGCTTCGCAGCGAGGACCCACCGATAGATGGCTAGGTGGAATTTTGCATGCTTGGGCTGGATCAGTGAGCATTGTAGGATTTGATTTCAGCTGATCCTTCAAGGAAAAATAAGGCTGACATTGCATGGAGCATGCCTTGGTCTGCGCAAAAGCTGCCGCCGGCTCAAGAATCATCCCCAGAATCAGGCTGACTGTAAGTAGTTGACGTACCCGTCTCATTGGAATCCCCCGTCCCCGTATGACTCATCGGCGACTTATGTTAATTATATAATTTTTATGTAATTAAGTCAAAATCCTGACGCCTTTGCAATTGTTTGGATTTGCTTCCGTCGGAAGTCCGGAATCCGGACGTGTTGGTTGGAATCCGCCAAGCATTGAAGGCGAGCCTATCTTTTATGGCTCTTTAGCGGGCACGGTTTTCGCTTGAGTCCCCCGAAGAAAGGGTACCAAAAATTTTCTTTTAAAATGCATAATATTGGTATATACTGTAAATGAGGTTTGATTGGGATGATGAGAAAAATCAGTTAAATTTGCAGAAGCATGGAATCGCTTTTGAAATAGCGGTAACAGCGTTTGAAGATCCGTATGCTTGGGTCGCCCCTGATTGGAAGCATACGACGACAGTAGAGTTTCGAGAAATTCACATCGGCAAATCGGACACCGGTGTCATAGTTCTGGTTTTTACGCGTCGAGATCTGGGCAATGTTTTTAGGATCATCAGTGCAAGAGCCGCTAATAGAAAGGAAAGAAAAAGATATGAGCAGAATACGAGAATTCAACTTTAAAAAAGCACGTCGGGTAACACCCGAAGAAGTCGAGATGTTCCGCAGGGCGATCGAGGAAAAGCTCGGCGTCAAACGCCCGCCACGAGGCCGTCCGCCCAAGGAAGACGAGGAAAAATTCAAACCCATTTCAATTCGGCTGCATCCCAAAGTTCTAGAGTGGGCCATGCGCGAGGCAAAACGTCGCAGCATCGGGTACCAGACCGTGATCAACGAGGAGCTGTTGAAGAAGGTTTCTGCCTAGGACTCTTTATGGTGTGTGTTGGCTCAGCGGTTTGGATTTTGACTCGGGCAAATTTGCCTTATAAGATTATTCCATGCTGAAAAAAGCGCTTTGCTTATTGTTGCTGTTGTCGCAAACGGCGCAGGCTCAGTTTGCGCTCAATCCCAATTACAATACCTGCACGCCTTATTGTGATGCTTACAACTCTTTCTCGAAGGATAAGGGGAAGCAAGATGGCCAACAGGCGGGTGCACAGCTTGATGCGATGACTGGGGGGGCGCTCGGTGGTCCGGATGGAGTGACTTTGAGTGGAGCGAGTTCGAGGCCTTCGCCTGGGGTGTCGTCGGGTGTGGATGCGGCTTGTTTTGATAAGCTGATCAGCTTTGGGCAGATTGGGCCGAACTGCGAGGCGGTTCGGTTGGCGGACATGGCGTCGGATATGCAGGCTCGGGCGATTACGCTTTATACTACTGCGGTGGCGGTTTGTGGGGCGGCTTGTGCTTATTATGGGCTGCACACCACATCGTTTCACTTTGCAATCGGACTAGAAACTGGTGCAACAGCTGCGATGGCAGGGGCTTGCGCTGCCGGTAGCGTTGCGCCGAGTTGCACTGCTGCTTGCGCTGCGATTGCGGCTGCAAAAACCGCATCAGCACCAGTCATTGCAAAAGTTGAGACAAGTAACGTGACAGCGACAGCCACAGGTATTCAGGGCACAGTGGATGTTGCATCGAATTGTATAGCTATCTCTGCTGCTGCTGCCAGCTGGTTGGCTGTTGAGCCTGTCGCCGCTGGTTGTCCTGCGGTGATGGGGGGGATTGGTCCAGTCATTGGTGCTTGGCAAGGTGCAGCCGCTCAATGCGCAGGCTACAAGTATTGGAAATTAGCTTGCTCCGGAGCAGTTGCAATTGCTGGGGTGAATGATCTTGTATCCTATAATAAACTCAAGCAAGCAGGAGCTGATTCTACGAGCCAACTTATGACAGGACTGAGTGGAGGGGCGTCCTCCGTTTTGGGTGGCGTTTCGTTTTACCAGGCGTGGGGTACGGCTAGTCCTGAATGGCTCTCCACCTGCGGCTTAACCGGTATCTCCGCCGCCATTCTAGCCATCCGTTACCAAAATTTTACACAAACACGCAAAACTGCAGCTTCCAGCTGCAGCAGCGCCAAAGACAGCATCAAATCCAACTACGACAAACTCAAAGGCTTGAGCTGCACTCCTCCCGAGCCTCCGGCTCCACCTCCTCCAACAGAGCTTGCTCTGGGAACATCTGCGGGCACGAGGGGGAGCAGCACGGGACGCCAGGGTGTTCACGGAGGTGGCGATAGTGGTCTGACTGATTCGAATGGTATGGCAGACTTCGGCAGCCCCGCTCTCGGCGCAGCGACCGCAGGGGATGAAGACGTGACCAAACACCTCAATCCGGATGGTTTGAAAGACGGCGCTCGTGAATTGGGACTGGACCCCAACCTGATTGCGAAACAAATCACGGCAGGAACTTCGCCTTCTGCGATTCTCTCGGGTATGCAAGGTGGACCCGCAGGATTCGGAGCTGCTTTGGGTGCTGGCGTCAGCAATTTGGAAAAACTCGCGGCGAGTGGCCAGCTCTTTCAAGAAGGCGCAGTCGTCGGCACCAACTACTCAGGCGGCGGTGCTGGCGGAATGCGCGGCGGCGCCAAAGCTCCAGCCTTCATGCCGATTGGCAAGAACGCAACCGTCACGAAGTCCGGCGAAGTCGCCTTCGGCAAGCCCGAAGACAAATCCCACGACCCCAACGACATCTGGCACGCGGGTTACAAGGGCTCGATCTTCGGCATCATTTCCAAGAAGCTCGATACTCAACGTAGCAAAATCACGGCGTTGGGTTATACCACTTCATACAACAGCGTCATGACCACTGCGGATATTCAGTCGGTCAAAAATCCTAAGCCTGCTGCTTCGCAACAGCCGCAGCCTGGCGCAAAATAAGCGCTTTTTGAATTTTTAGTTACAGGTTTTAAAAGTTCTAAAAAGAACTTTTATTGTCGTAATTAGATAATAATAGTTTTAAAAAGAACCTTTAATGGTGTTGACATAAAACAGCCCCTCTGTAACAATAACCTTAAAGGAAGCTTTTATGGAAACCATCTCTGCTCCTCATGAATTGGAACACATTCTAGGAGAAAGCCTCAAGGCGCTTCGTTTACAAAAAAACATAGATCGTCAAACGCTGTGCGAGCAGGCTGGCGTCAGCCTCACGGCTCTTCGCCATCTGGAGGGGGGGCAGGGGGCTTCGCTCAAGACACTGATCCGAGTAGTCCGGGCGCTGGGTCGCCAGGATTGGCTGGCTTCGATTGCACCGCAGGTCACGATCAACCCTCTCCACATGGTTCGCAATCAATCTACGCGGAAGCGAGCAAGCCGACGTTCAGCAAAATAAAAATACATATGAAAAAGATCAAAAAAACAAACTCAAATAACCTCTACAAAAAAGTAGACCGAATCGAAGTCTACATTTGGGGAAAATTTGTCGGGGCTTTAGCTCTGGATCCAAGCTTGGGATATTATGTTTTTGTTTACGACAAAGCTTTTGGAAAAAGCGGAATCGAGCTTTCTCCGCTCCATATGCCGCTCAATGATCAGGAGCGGCCTTTTGTTTTTACCGATTTACCAGAATCCACTTACAGGCGATTGCCTGCGGTTCTTGCAGATTCGCTGCCGGATGATTTTGGAAATGCGCTGATCGACAAATACATGGCAGAAAAAGGAATCTCAAAATCGCAGATCTCAGCCCTGGATCGGCTTGCCTATATGGGAAGGCGTTCGATGGGTGCCCTTGAGTTCAAGCCGACACGAGGCCCAAAAAATACAAAACCCACGGCACTTGAGATGGGGACGCTGGTCATGGAAGCCAGAAAAGCAGTCAAAGGCATCGTGGATGATGATGACCACGCAAAAGCAGCGCTGAGAAGCATCATTGATGTGGGGACGTCGGCGGGCGGCGCGCGCGCCAAGGCCGTGATTGCTTGGAATCCGAGAACAGACGAGATTTGCTCCGGCCAAGTCGATGCCCCTCCGGGGTTTGAAGCATGGTTGTTGAAATTTGATGGGATGGGAAAAGATCGAGAACTCGGCTCGTCACAGGATTATGGCCGAATAGAATATGCGTATTACCTCATGGCCAAAGCGGCGGGCATCCGTATTTCAGAGAGCAGGCTTTTTCAGGAAAACGGTCGCGCTCATTTTATGACTCAGCGTTTTGATCGGGGAAAAAACGGCGTGAAATATCATATACAAACTTTGTGTGCCATGGGGCATCTGGATTATAAGAAAAAATCAACCCATAGCTACGAACAGTTTTTGATGACCATTCGTGAACTTAAGATCGGGCATGAGGCCGAAGTGGAAGCGTTCCGTAGAATGGTGTTCAATATCATGGGTCGCAATTGCGATGATCATACCAAGAATATTTCCTTTCTTTTGCGCCAAGGGAGTTCGTGGGAACTAGCGCCCGCTTACGATGTCAGTTTTGCGCATAATCCCGAGGGGGAGTGGACGAGCCAGCATCTGATGTCTGTCGGGGGGAAGTTCAAGGATTTTTCTGAGGACGATGTTTTGCGCGTAGCCGATCGATTTGGGATGGGAGAGGCTTCGTCAGTGGTTAAGGACGTTCAGAGTGCGATTCAAGATTGGCCTGCATTCGCGAAAAGTGCGGGTGTGAGTTCCGAGGAGATCAGAAGAATCCAAGGCCTGCATCTCAGTTTGAAATAGGGATGAGTCAGTGAGTTTGGGGTTGAGTCGAAGGAGCGGCTGCGGGAGTCGGTGCTGTTGCAGCCGGGGCTGCTACTGGAACCGAGGCAGGTGTGTGTGCAGCTGCCGCAGTTCCACGACTGACGACTAGGGAGGCACCGATGTTGCTGCCGGCGATGAATTTGTTTTCTGGCGTGGCCCACTCGACTTGCTCCACTTTGGGGCGAGAGTAGTCGATTCGGATGGAGACGATATCAAAGATGGTGCCGGTCCACTCGGAGTGCCAGATGTTGTCGCCCGTGTCGATGAGCGCATCGGGTCCGGTGTTTCTTTGGCCCTCGAAGCCGACTTCGGTGGGTTTTGCGTCGCCGGTCGGGCCAGCGGGTGCCATGGAGCCAAAGGTGAAATTTCTCACTGCGGCGATTTTGTGGGGCGCGGCTCCTGCGGTGTAGGTGGAGCCGGTGACGGTCTTGTCGCCTATGCCCACTCCAGCCAGAGAGCCTGTGAAAAATTTGCCTTGAGCGACTAGGGTTTCCACTTTGTTGAACATATCTGTCATTTTGCTTTTTTGCTCTGCTGACATGCCTGGGATATTCAGTCCAGCAATGGCTTGAGAGGGTGAAGCGCCTGCTGCTAATTTCTTTTCAATGTCATCGACATCAATTCCGAGGCTTTTTGCATCCTTTGCTAGTTTGCTCACATCGCGGCCGGTCCCCAGTTTTTCAAATCCAGCGGTGGCGGCTTGGTTGACCTGCGCATCGAAGTCCGGAATATCAGAATTGTCTGCGCCTCCTTTGGAATCCGAGGCTCCCGATGATCCTGATTTTGCTCCATGGGCTGTGGTTTGATTTCTGGATGTTCCTCCGGGGAGTTGCGCAGCAGCGACTGTGGATGCGGTGGAGCTTGAAGGGCTGGGTGAGGGGCAGGGGTTTACTGCTGAGGCGAGTCCTCCTGCGAGACTTAGTTTTACGGTCTCGCAGTTTTTATTAACGACTTTGCGTTCCGAAGGAATGCTGATGTATTTTGCAGCTGCTACACCTGCATTAACAGCAGCACCGACGCAGCTTGCGTTTGATAGGGTGACCTCTCTGATTACACCGATCTCTCCTGTTACGGCAGCTTGTGCCACTGCTTGTGTGGCCCCAACAGCTGTAGCCCCAACGCTGAGGCCGCTTATTGCGCCCTTAGCTTCCTTCGAAAGTTCGGAGAGGCCGACGATGTCATTGGCTCCCGCTACTGCGCTAGGAATCCAGCAAAGCCGTCCCGCAGCCAATTCACCAATACCTGTCCATGCTATTGCTAAACAAGCAGAAAGACAAATTGTTGCTGCCAACGTATAGCCAGCCACCACCCGCGTATTGATCTTAATCGCTTTCTCCGTAAGCTTAATCGCCTCACAAGGAGGACCGGCGATAGCGAATTTAATAGGAAGTCCGCCCGCAGTGCAAAGCAGGTCCGGCATAGAAGACATGGCAGAAGCGCTGTTCTTGAGCGCAAAATAAGGGCCACACTCACCGCTGCAAGCCTGCGTCTGCGCCAAAGCCGCAGGCTCAAACGCAATCGCAAATACCAGGCTGAGCGCCAGCAGCGCCCTGATGAATGTTTGTGTGAATCCCGGCCTAGTCGATTTCATAGATTCCCCGTCCTGATATCCCATCTCCGTATTGCTCATCGGCGATCCAATTAAATTTATGTAATTTGTGTGTAAACGAGCGAGTCAAAAATCTGCCGCCTGCACAAGTCCAAAACTGAACCGCTTCGGCTCAAATCTGGAGAGTGTTTGCGCTGTATCGGCTTCTGATTGCTTATTGGCTGGTATGTTTTTCGCAGAGCAGAACGCCAAGAAAGATCAAAATTAAAACTTGAGATTTACACAAAAATGTGTAAATATAATTATGAAGATACGAGATTTGAAGAAGAAACTAAAAGAGCATGGATGGTTCTTTTTGCGAGAGGGAGGCAATCATGAAATTTGGACTAACGGAGTCGAGCAGCAGCCGATCCCCAGGCATAGAGAGATCAACGAAATGACAGCCAACGCGATTATTAAAAAGGCGCAAAGAAATACGAGGACCATCAAATGAAATTAGAATTAGAAGGATTGCTGCATCATCCAGAGCCCCCTAAAAACAAATATTGGTCAGTCGAAATTCCAGTGTTGGAGATTTATACTCAGGGAAAAACTCAATCGGATGCTTATCGCATGGCGAAGGACGCCATTGAGTCACTGGTTGAGGAAAAAAACTTCTGCGTAGAAGTAACTCCAATCTCAGATCAGAAATTTAAAATCACATCGGATTCTTATGAATTATTTTCTCGGTTGATTTTGAGTCGATTGCGGTCTGAGAACAAACTCACTCTCTTGGCGATGGCGCGGAAACTCAAAACACCCTCGATCAATACTTTTGCGCGTTATGAGCAAGGCCGAGCGGTTCC
The DNA here is from genome assembly GCA_964364175.1 of uncultured Bacteriovoracaceae bacterium. Lineage (GTDB taxonomy): Bacteria > Bdellovibrionota > UBA1018 > UBA1018 > UBA1018 > CAYILR01. Next base: position 16,379 of record CAYILR010000041.1, on the reverse strand, counting down.
AAAAGTTGATACATTGGAAAAGCTAATTCAGGCGATTAATCCCAATCTGGAGATTACGTTGAAAGTAGGTTGATTGGGAATCAGCTACTTGCGAACGCCGCCCGCAGGCTTCACCGCCCCAGCCGGAGGTTGCAGCGACGTGGTAGGAGGCGGGGCGGTCACGGGCTGGGTGTCGGTGGACATGACGGCGTTGAAGGGGATGGCGTAGTCGAGAGGTGTGACGCTGCTGCGGTGGCGGTCGAGCTTCGTGGAGATGATGCTGAAGATCGAGCCTTTGTAGCCGGTATGCCAGATGTCTGTGGATGGGTCGGCGGGTTTTGCGACAGGTTTGCCAAATCCGATTTCGGCGGCTTTGCCTCCTGCGCCGATAGGTTTTGCGGGTGGTGCGAAGGCCACCGGAGCTTTGGCTCCTCCCCCCGTTTTGGCGCCCGAGTAACCAGTGCCTGCGACGGCGCCTTCTTGGAAAAGCTGCCCTTTCGCAGCGAGGTCTTCCATGCCTTTCATGGTGGAGGAGAGGCCAGTAAGTTGAGGGCTGCTGCTGGTGGCGAAAATTGCCGAGGGTGACATTCCCTCTCCGAGTTTCTTGGCTATGTCGCCCGGAGCGAGTCCAAGTTCTGTTGCTACATCTTTAATGCCATCTTTGTTTAAATTTTGGAGGATATCGCTGCCCGGGCCGGCAGTGGCTGCGGCTTCCAGGAGGGGATCGTTGAAGTCGCTCATGCTTTCGTTTTCAGCGTTGAGTGCATTGCTCGAGACACCCTGTTTGGTGGTGCGAGATTTTTGCTCGCCGGCTTTTCCGAGATCGAGGTTAGTTTCAGCTTGCGGGCCAGGCGAAGTGGGGCCTGAAGGGCATGTTGAGGTGGCAGCAGAGCTATAGTTTTGGGCCATAGCGTCTTTGATGGTTTTGCAAGATTTGGATGAGGTTTTTTGGGCTTGAGTCATGCTGTAGTAGCGAATGCCTGTGATGGCGGTCATGATTCCTGCGGCTCCACAAATTCCGATAGTTCCGTCTCCACTGGTTGTTGATTTTAGTACCGTAGCGGTGGCGACCGCATCTCCGACGAGTGAGATCATGTCCATGGTTTCTATGCCTTTGACAGCTTCTTTGGCGTCGGTTGCGAGGCTGTTGTAGGAAGTGACGTCGTTGGCTAGTGCAGCTAAGTCTGCAGTGATGCAGAATGCGAGGGCTGTTTTGTATGCTGTGGCCGCTGCAACGGATTTTGTCCATGCTGCCGCTGTCGTATTTGCGAAGGTCAAGGAATCAGTTAAATAGCCAGAGCAAGCTGTATTTGCTGTAACCCAGGACGCTGCCGCTGCTTGCCAATCAGTCATGGCTGTAGTGCCTGCTGCGAGAGGGGCCTCTGCGCCTGCGACTGCACCTGGGGTGTAAGCCGATCCTAATGCTGTCTTTGATGACGCTGTGGCTGTATTCGTTAATCCAACCGCTGTGCCACAAGCGGCTTCGCATCCCGCTACGCTGGTCCCAACTGTGGCTATTGCCGCTGGATTTGCAGCGGCTCGTGCGCAGGTGCCACCATTTCCAGCAGCTATGCTGTTTGTTGCCGTTGTGTCTGCTATTGTGAACGTAATGTTTCTGTATTTCCACTGATAGCAAGCCGTCCAGCAAGCCGCCGCCGCCGCCATCCAAAACGTAGCTGCCCGCTTCTCCAGCTTCGCAGCATCATCTGCCAGATAGGCTGCTTCGCAATTCGGCCCCATTTGGGTGAAGCTCAAAATATTGGGTCCGCAACCACTCGGTTTTGGGCTCGGTCCGTTCATTGCTCCGTCGAGCATAGCGCCGCGCATGGTTGCTTGCTGCTTGTCTCCGCCTGACCCGCCGCCTGAAAAAATGAAATAGGGGGCGCAGACGCCACCGCAAGTCGCATTTTTTTCCGCCTCTTTGAAAAGTCCCGCATGAGCAGGTGAGACCCAAAGAATTTCAGGTTGTAAGAGGGATAAAAGCAGTCCAATGCTGATGGTATGCTTTGATTTTGTGGTGAATGCATCCATCATGAATTTTCCCCCGAACCGATATGGCTGATTCATAAATTTTACAGAACAATCCCGCTCATGTCAAAAATCGGTCCAAAGTTGAACCGAAGCAGCTCAAGTCTGAACCTGTTTTTTATCAGAAGTTCGTTTAATCAGTTTTTAGCCTGGCATGACTTTCGCTTAGCGAATTCGAATGAACAGCGAACTGTCAGTCAAAGAGATAGGGCAACGGATTTACGTCATACGGGGTCGGCGGGTGATGCTCGACAGTGATCTGGCGGAGCTTTATGGGGTTAAAACCTTCAATCTCAACAAGGCTGTGAAGCGCAACATTGAGCGATTTCCTAATGATTTTATGTTCCAACTTAATGTCGAAGAATATGATTCTTTGATATTCCAAATTGGAATATCAAAAGTGGGCAGAGGCGGGCGCAGGTTTTTACCCTATGGTTTTACTGAACAAGGAGTAGCTATGCTTTCCAGTGTCCTGAATAGTGAACGCGCCGTGCAGGTCAATATCGCCATAGTGAGAGCGTTTGTTCAGCTTCGCGAACTGCTCGAAACGAATAAAGGTTTAGCGAAGCAACTAGATCTGTTGGAGCGAAGATTCGAACGAAAATTTTTCCAACACGACGAAAATTTCAGAACCGTATTCGATGACATTCGCAAGTTGATCGAGGAGGGCGCGTCGAATCCTCGAAAGAAAGTCCACGGTCTTGGATGAAGTTCAATACTGTGAACATCCGAAGTTAATTCGTGCTCCTCGATATATAATGTGGCCATGCAAGATTTTGAAAATTTGAAGCATATGTTGCAGCCGATCCAGATAGGCGATTATGTGAAACTGTATCTTTTTTTCGACCTGCTTATTCATGAGGGAATTTTTGTTGGCCGTGAATATGCAGGTGGATTCTGGACCTACTATTTTCAAAATTTTCCTGATGGAATTACGGTGGGATGTGGGCATAGAATTGAGTTCATCGATGAAGCCCTGCCCGATGATCGAAAACAGATTCGCGGATTGCAAGAAGACTAAGGCTGTGTTTGAAATAGGGGCTGCGTAAGCTATTTTTGACAACTGTGACCCAACCCAGTAAACAACCTCCATGAAAAAAATCATCCAGAAATATTTTGCTATAGTGCTGATCGCAGCGATGCCTGTTTTGGCAACCGGAGCCACCTTCGAAAAAATTCAACTCCACTCGTCCTCAGAAATTCAGCAAGTCCGTCAGACTCACAAAAAGCTCGCGCGCCTGGGTCAAACGGATCAACTTCTCGGCAGAGCAATCAGCGCAAAAATCACCCGTCGTGATCGCCGCGACACGATTGAATCGATGATCCGCCAGCTGATTTCACGGACGGCTCAACCCTACGGACATCCCGAAGATGGAATCTATGTGAGACGAGTTGCTGGTGAGGGAGGGATTCAGCAGGTCTATGACCATGCCGTAAAATGGTTGGAGTCGGGTCGCGGACGCCACCCGGAATTCCAGCAAGTGGCTGGTGATCTCCATGCTCAGCTCAGGGACTTGCTGAGGCATCGGGAATTTTATTATTTCGTCGCCGATCACGACAACAGCTTTGGGGTCGCTAGCCTCGGGATTATTTATGATTCCAAAACAGACGAATTCCTGATGCTCGAGTCGACGTACTCCGAATAGGTTCTACTTTTTCCACTTGATGCTGCAGCCCATCGCGGGCTTTTGGTCTGCCACGGGTTCACGACCAGCCAAAATCGCCTCGACTGCATCTGCTAGCTCGCGTTTCCTGACGGCGTCCTCGATTCGCCAATTGTCGTCGATTCGCCCCTGGTACCGGAGAGCCCATTTCCCTTCGCCCAGATTCTCAAAAACAAAAGGGTCCGGAGTGCACACCGCACCATATGCCTTTGCAACAGCTTGCGTCTCGTCCTGCAAATACGGAAAAACATACTCTTCTTCACGCGCGCGCGCCTTCATTGCGGCAAAATCATCTTCCTGGTATTCAGCCGGGTCGTTCGAGTTAATTCCCACCAGGGCAACGCCGCGTGTCCCGAAGTCCTTGGCTAGTTGGTTGATCCGCCCCTGTACCCCAATGACATAGGGGCAGTGGTTGCACATGAAAATCACAATCAACGCCTTTTTGTCCCGAAACGAGTCCAGCGTATAGGTTTTGCCGTCAGTTGCGGGGAGAGAAAACGGAGGAGCCAGGTCGCCCAGCTTTTTTGGGGTGGAATAGGTCAATGCCATAGAGGGTTTCTACTATTGACTGCCCGAACGGTCAAACCTAGAGTCGACCTACATGCTTCTGCACCCTCTGGGCCGGAATTACCGGCCGCTCTTGAGTTTCCCGGCGCTCCTGTTTTTGGGGGGTTGCGCGATTACCCACCCCTGTCAGGAGGGGGGGGACACGGTCTGGAACCCGCCCATCGTATCCAGCAAGAAACTTTGTACCCAAAAATACAATAAAAAGTCCGGTAAGCATGAGAATCACGGACTTTATCGCGAATGGCACCTCAATGGGATGTTGGCCCTGGAGGGGATGTTCGATGCGGGCGAAAAACACGGAATTTGGCAACAATTCGACGAAAAAGGAAAACTGAAGGTTGAGAAATTCTTCAATCATGGTGTAGAGTCGTCGGCTCCGGTCAGACCCTACTCGGATGATGATTCTGAGGATACCCCTGACCCGAGGTCGAAACGGAAATCGAAAAACAAATGAAATCGAACAAGGCTTCCTCAGCATCATGCAGTGTAGTGATTTTGGCCGCAGGCCAGGGCAAGAGAATGCGTTCCACTTTGCCCAAAGTATTGGTGGAATTGGCTGGAGTGCCATTGTTGTTTCATATTCTCAGACGAGTGCGCGAAGCCGTTCCGGGCGCTCCCGTTGCGATCGTCGTGGGTCATGCTCGCGAGCAGGTCGAGAATGCAGTTCGCAGCGAAGCTGAATTCAAAGACATGTCGATTGAGTTCGTTCATCAGGCCGAACAGCTGGGCACGGGACACGCGGTTCGTTGCGCGATGGATGCTCCTTGGGGAAAATCCATTATCCGTTCTAAAAGAACAGTTTTGGTTTTGCCTGGGGATCTCCCGCTGATTTCTACCGCGTTGATTGATGGGATGGTCGAAGGCGGCAGCATGGGATCTTCGACGGCGGTTCGACTTTTGACTTGCTCATTGCCAGATCCCGCCGGATACGGTCGTGTGGTTCGTCGTGGGAACGAAGGTGGAGTTCTCAAGATCGTCGAAGAAAAAGATGCGACGCCTCGGCAGAAAAGCATCAAAGAAGTCGCCGCGTCGATTTATCTTTTTCAATCGGATTTTTTGGCGGTCATGTTGCGACAGTTATCCGCAAAAAATGCGCAAAAAGAATACTATCTCACCGACCTGATCTCGATGGCAGTCGGCAAGAAAAAGCGTGTGGACGTCCTGCAATGGAGCGAACACGAAGATCTGCGCGGAGTGAATGATCCGTGGGAATTGGCTCTGGCTAGACAATTTTTCAATCGAAGATTTTTGAAAAAACTCGCAGTGACTGGAGTACACATCACTGATCCATGCACCACCTGGGTCGATGAGACCGTGGTGGTAGGCGAGGGAACTCGAATTGACCCAGGCACGATGCTAGTCGGGAAAACCACCATTGGCAAAAACGTCGTAATCGGCCCTCACTGCTATTTGAAAGATACCGTGATCGAAGACTCGGCTGTGATCAAAGTCGGGACGGTGACAGAGAAGGCCGTCGTCAAATCGTCGGCGAGTGTCGGACCTTACACTCACCTGAGGCCGGATTCTGTGGTCGGCCCTGAGTGCCGCATCGGGAATTTCGTGGAGATTAAAAAATCAAAACTAGGGACGAAGACGAATGTTTCTCATTTGTCTTACATCGGGGATGCCGAGATCGGCAGCCGTGTGAACATTGGCTGCGGATTTGTGACCTGCAACTACGATGGGCAGAAAAAGCATCAAACTGTGATTGAAGATGAAGTGTTTATGGGAAGTGACTGTCAAACGGTCGCTCCCGTTCGTGTGGGCAAGGGCGCATATGTCGCGAGTGGTTCGACCATCACTGACGACGTGGAGCCGGGGGCATTGGCGATCGCAAGATCACGCCAAGTGACTAAACCTGGCTATGCCGGAAAACTCAAAGGAGGAAACTGAATATGGACCCTTTTATAAATAATGTGATATTAGGCGAGCTGATTTTGAGACGAGACAAGGAAAAGCACTTTCAGAAAACCGGAGCATCCCCGATGCGGGATGTGAGGATTTTATGGAAGTGCTTTGACGAAGGCGCAGGCCAAAAGCAGCCGCCTAATATCACATTATTTATGAAAGGGTCCATATGTGCGGAATCGTAGGATACACGGGCACTCGCCCCGTAGTGGATGTTTTGTTGAAAGGTCTGCAACGTCTGGAATACCGAGGATATGACTCGGCCGGGATTGCATTTTGGAAAGATAATAAAATCGAAATTCGGAAATCCGAAGGAAAACTCGAGAACGTCGAGAAGCTGATCGCCAGCTCCCGCGCTCAGTTTGCCGGATCAACCGCAGGGATCGGGCACACTCGCTGGGCGACTCACGGAAAACCCACAACCCAGAACGCCCACCCGCATCGCACGGGTCCCGTAGTTTTAGTACACAATGGAATCATAGAAAATTATCAAGAGATCAAGCAGCGCATGATTTTCTTGGGCCACCAGCCGCAATCTGAGACAGATAGCGAGCTTTTTGGGTTTCTGGTTCAGGAGAAATTAAAAACGATCAAAGAATTGCCCGAGGCAGTTCGCCAAGCTTTCTTGGAACTCGATGGCTCTTGCAGCGTGGTTGTGATGTCGGATGATGTGCCTGGCATGGTGATCGGTGTGCGAAACGGTACGCCGCTCGTCGCAGCAGTGGATCCTCAAGGTGGATCGATTCTGGCCAGTGATGCGCAGCCTTTGCTTGAATACACACGCGATGTTGTATTTATGGAGAACGGTGATTATGCCGTGGCGACTCCCAAAGGAATGCAGTTCTTTGATCTCAAAACGGGCAAAGGCGTTCAGCGTCCAACCGCTCACTTGGATTGGTCACCCGATCGTATGGACAAGGGCGGTTACCCGCACTACATGCTCAAAGAAATTTACGAGCAGCCCACTGCGCTCGTGGATACTTTGAACGGCCTGCTCGATCGCGCAAAATCCACTCCGTTTGTTTTGGCAGAGCAGCCGGGTGTTGCTCTCCTGAGAAAAGCAAAAGCGATTCGCCTGATTGCTTGCGGAACTTCTTGGCACGCTTCGCTGCTGGGCAAGTACTGGATCGAGAGATGGGCAAGAATTCCAGTGGAAGTCGAGCTCGCCAGTGAGTTCCGTTATCGCGATCCAGTGATCAACGCAGATACGCTCGTGATTGGTCTTTCGCAATCCGGTGAGACTGCGGACACACTCGCTGTAATTCGTGACATGCGCAAACGCGGAATTCCGACTCTGACCGTGACGAACGTTCGTGGAAGTACATTGTCGCGCGAAGCAGAAGCTGCGTTTTTTACATCGGCAGGTCCCGAAATCGGTGTGGCTGCAACGAAGACTTTTACGTCTCAGTTGATGGTACTCTTACTGATCGCAGGATACTTGGGCATGCACAACGGCCATCAAGTCGAAGTACTCGAACAACTTTTTCATGATTTGTTGAAAATGCCTCACATGCTCAAGGACTCGATTCTCGAGGACAGCCCACTGGTTCAGGCAGTTCATAAAGCGTCGGCTGGTCTTTTCGAAGTTCCCGGGTTTTTCTTCATGGGTCGGGGATTCTCGTTCCCGATCGCTCTTGAGGGAGCTTTGAAATTGAAAGAGATCGCCTACACTCACGCCGAAGGTTATGCAGCGGGTGAATTGAAGCACGGTCCGATTGCGATGATCGACGAGCAAATGGCCGTCGTCGTGATTGCTCCTCCGGATTCATGGCGTGAGAAATCTGTTTCGAATTTGGAAGAAGTCAAAGCACGAGGTGCACGAATTGTTTCGATTGGTGCGGCGAGCGACACTTCTCTGAAATCTCTTTCGGAGTTTTGGATTCCTTTGCCTGCATCCTTGTCACCTGCGGGTAAGCATGCTGTTTCTGAAACCTGGGCGACTTTGATGCCGTTTATGGTTTGCCCAGCCATTCAGTTGTTGAGTTACGAAATCGCAGTAAAGAAGGGGACGGACGTGGATAAGCCAAGAAATTTAGCGAAAAGTGTCACTGTAGAATGATCCGAATGAGCCTGTTGAACCCGATTTTCACCGGGTTGATTGCGGCGGTCATCGCGGTCCTGCCTCGCATGGTTCAGTTGTATGCCATGGGTCGTGGGTGGGACGGCAGTTCTGGGTCTCAAGCGTTTTGGGCGGAGCCCTGGGGAATCATTGTCGTGACAGCGGCCGTGCTGGCGATGAGGCGCTTGGGAGAATCTGAGGGGGCGAGCAATCGATCATATGATGGCGTTGCCGATTTGGTGATGCACGTCCACTCGCCGGGTGAACGAATTTCTCCGTGGAAATGGGTGGGCCGTACAGGATCGTCGTTTTTACTTTCACTTTTCGGCGGAGTCGTTGGGTCAGAAGGTGCCGCGGCCGAGGGTGCGCAGGCTTTCACGATCTTTACGCGTTCGCGTACATCGCGTTGGTTTGAATTCAGGCGTCGGACTGACGTTGCCATGGCATTGGCTGCCGGGGTGGCTGGATCGTTTGGCGCTCCTTTTGCCGCGGTGATTTTGCCGCTGGAATTGGGAATCGGCGGCAGCAGCTTGATGGCGGGGATTGCGGCGCTCACTGCATTTTTATTGAATAAGTATTTATTAGGAATCAGCGCGATCGGAAGCTTCGATGTTTCTGGTTCCTTGCACGGCCTGCAAGTTTTGAGTTGGGAAGGTTGGCTGGGTGTTGCTTTGATTGGAGTGATGGGGGGCGCGCTGAGTGTGGTGCTCCTGTATTTTTTCAGAGCGGCACGGATGGCGATGAAGAGCGCGTTCGGGAAACAAAATGCAGCGATGCTGGTGGTCGGTGGATTGCTGCTGACAGCGATTTATTGGGCATTTCCGCTGGGTCATCTTCCTCCGTGGATGCTTTTGGAAAAAGTGATGTGGTCACACTGGGGCGTGCGTGAAATCGGACTTGCCTTGCTGTCGCAACTCTTGGCTTTGACTCTGGTCGTGGCAGCGTGGGGCAGCGTGGGGATTTTCTGGCCAGTCTTTGCTATTGGAAGTGCTGTGGGATTTTTGGCCAATCAAGGAATTTTGCATTCGCTGTCCGGTTTTGCACCGGTGGCTGCATTGGCAGGAGCGTCTGCGTTTTTTGGGGGATTCATCGGAGCGCCTTTTGCGGGAGCTTTGCTCGCGTATGACCTGACACAAAATCTGGCAGTTTTATTGCCCTGCTGGATGGCCGGGTTGATAGCCAGTGCGATTCGGACTCCCTTTCACAAAGCATCCTGGACTCAGGAAGTTCTCAAAGACTGGGGTTTGACTCTGTCAGATGGTCGATCGGAGCAAGTCTTGCGAGCGATTCAAGTTCAAGAGGCGATGGTAAAGGACTACGAAGCGATTCATGAGAACGAAACCGTTTCAGAGATTCACGCCAAACTGCTCAAGAGCAAGTACGCCGTGATTCCGGTGGTGAACCGCGAAGGCAAGTTCAAGGGCTTGCTGACTGCAGATTTGATTCTGGATCATTGGGACCACAAGGATGAGACGACGGCTCAGCAGCCTTTGTCTCGGCTTTTGGAGGCGAAGGACTTGGTTTACCGATCTCAGTTCAAATCACCGATGGTTCGTACCGAAGACCGTCTGGATGCGACGAGTGGGATGTTCGATCAGTTTCCCTGTGTGCCAGTGGTAGATGCGCAAGGAGCGTTGCAGGGGTTGCTTTTCTCGGCGGATATTCGCGTAGCGTATGATCGTGAGGTTGCACGAAGCTCGATGATTCAGGAGATCGGCCGACGATGATGTCTGTGAATTACCATAAAGAGTGGTTGGAGCGATTGAACGGACCACAGCGCGAGGCGGCTGAATACACCGAAGGACCGCTGATGGTTCTGGCCGGCGCGGGCTCGGGCAAGACTCGAATGCTGACTGCGCGCATGGCTCATTTGATCGAGAACCTGCATGTTCCCGCTCATCGGATCCTGGCGGTGACTTTCACCAACAAAGCCGCTGGAGAGATGCGTGAACGGGTTTTGCACATGCTTGAGGGGAGTCTTGCGACGCCTGAACTTGGAACATTCCATTCGGTTTGTTTAAGAATTCTGCGGCGGGAAATTCATCGAACGCCATTTACCAAGCCGTTTGTCGTGTACGACGACTCGGATCAATTGAGCTTGTTGAAAACTGTCGTGGGACGAATGGGATTGGATGAGAAGAAATTCAGCCCGAAATCATTTCAATACGCCATCAATCGCGCGAAATGCGATGCCTCCGAGCCGGGGGATCTTGAACCGAAGCCGCACGATATTTTCGGAAAATACCTCCAGGAAGTCTATACAGAATATCAAAAGGATCTTTTCGCCAGCAACGCAATTGATTTCGGCGAGATCATTTGCATGACGTATCGGATTCTCAGGGACGACGAGCAGGTTCGCGCCTACTATCAGGATCGATTCCAGTACATTCATGTAGACGAATATCAGGACACCAACCGCGCTCAGTACTTGCTGCTCTCGATGTTGGCGGGTGCCTCTGCGGGCGGGCATCAAAATATTTGCGTCGTCGGGGACGAGGATCAATCGATTTACAAGTGGCGTGGCGCGGACATCCGCAACATCATGGATTTTGACAGCGACTATCCCGGCGCGCATGTGATCAAGTTGGAGCAGAATTACCGCTCGACGGGAAATATTGTGGCGGCCGCGAGCCAGGTGATTCGCAACAATCGTCAGCGCAAGGACAAGGTCCTGTGGACAGAAAATCATCCGGGGACGAAAATCGTTGTTGCACGAATGGGCGACGAGCGAGCTGAGGCCGAGTGGGCGGTCAGGGAAATTCAACGCCTGGCTGCGGACGAGGGCAAGTCATTCAATGATTTTGCGATATTTTATCGGACGCATGCGCAGAGCCGACAGTTCGAGGATGTTTTTAGACGCGAAAAAATTCCGTACCAGATTATCGGCGGCCTGCGCTTCTATGATCGCAAAGAAATTAAAGATATCTTGGCGTATTTTCGTGCGCTGATGAATTCGTCGGATTCGGTCAGCATGAAGCGAATTTTGAATGTGCCGGGACGTGGAATTGGAAAAACCACCGTGGACAAAATCGAAGCCGTCGCTGATCAAGCGCGAATGGTAGGAGAAGACGCTTCGTTCTGGGAAGCTCTGTCGCGTGTTGTGGAAGATCCTTCGCTGGTTTCGCCTGCGGTTTCCAGAAAACTTCGCGGATTTGTGGAGATGATGTCGCGTTTGATGTTGGAACGTTCGGAGAAAAAACCTTCGGAGCTGTATCATCGCATCCTGGACGAAACGAATTATGTGATCGAGTTGAAAAAAGAAGGTACCGACGAAGCCGAAACGCGGATTGAGAACTTGGAAGAATTCGATACTTTGCTTCAAGAGTTTGAGGAAGAGCATCAGGATATTCCTCTGGCGGATTTGCTGCCGCTGTTTTTGGAACAATCCGCGACGGTGAACGAATCTGATTCGGTGGAGAATCTGTCGGGGTCGGTGAATATGATGACTTTGCATTCTTCTAAAGGGCTGGAGTATCCGGTCGTATTTCTCCCAGGGATGGAAGAAGGATTGTTTCCGTCGATTCGCGGAGGTGGTTGGGAAGAAGAATCTGAGGACGACATCGAGGAAGAGCGTCGCTTATGTTACGTCGGGATGACTCGCGCACGTGAGCGACTGTACATGAGTCATGTGCAGGTCAGGCGGCTTTGGGGAAATATCAATTATCAGGAGCCCGCGAGATTTTTTAACGAGATTCCGGACGAGTACATGGAAGTCCGTGACATGAGTCAGAGGTTTTCCGGCAGTCAGCGGTTCGGCGGTGGCGGAATGGATTATTCTCGTCAGCAGCAGGTGCCCAGCATGAGTGCTGTTCCTGGTTTAAAAACTATGGATTTAGTGGGGCAGAGAATTGCTCACCCGGATTATGGGTCGGGCACGATTGTTTTGAGTGAGGGGCAGGGAGATGAGAGTCGAGTCGTCGTTAGATTTGCTTCGCAGGAAACGCGCAAATTTGTTTACCGGTTTGTTAAAAGCTACATTGAATAAAAATAAACCTACGTCAAACAATAGATTCGGGGCACCGACCTCCTGTCGTTGTTCGCGCCCTGCGGGCTGCGCCATCGTGGCGCGAAGAAGCCCCGAATCTATTTTTGACTACGGCTTATTTTTATTCAATATAGCTTTACTCGCCCTTGTAATGATCGGGGGGGGGAGCGCTTGCCGGACATTGTCGTTGGGTGGGGGAACGGGGACGGAGGCGTCGAGTTCCCAGGTTGAAGCGCCGAAGGTCAAAACTACTCAGGTTGTTACTGGCAAACAGTGGATGGCGGCTTCGGATGCTCCTTGGGCTTCGGTGACGGCTCATCAGATTTTTAGTGAGGGTGGTAATATTGTGGATGCTGCTGTGGCGGCGTCGCTGGTGGGCGGAGTGGAGCATCCTCAGTCTACGGGGATGGGTGGCGGTGGATTTTTTGTTTTTTATTCGGTGAAGGATAAAAAAACATATGCCTGGGATTTTCGTGAGCGCGCGCCGGGGGCGATTCGTGCTGAGTTGTTCGCTGGGAAAAAAAATGCTTCTCTCAAGGGGGGTCTTGCTGTGGCTGTGCCGGGGCTGATTGCGGGGTTGCATCAGATTCACAGCAAATTTGGAAAACTGAAGTGGAAGCAAGTCGTCGAGCCCGCTCGCAAACTGGCGGCTGATGGAGTTTTGATTGATTCGCTCTTGGCAAGTGGGATTCAGAAGTTGACGAAGGATCGCGAGGTCAAAGACATTCCGGACACAGCGTTTCGGGCGACGTTTTTTTTCAAGGGTCAGGGGCTGCAAGAAGGCGATTTGCTTCGACAGCCAGCTTTGGCAAAGACGTTTGAAAAAATTGCGCGCGAAGGGGTTCGTGGATTTTACGAAGGTTCGGTGGCTTCCGCGATCGTCAAGAGTGTTCGCGTGCGAGGCGGAGTGCTTTCTCTACAAGATTTAAAAAAATACAAGGTGAAGGAAGTCGAACCGATTGAAATTCACTACGGCAATCAAGTTCTCAAATCGATGCCGATTCCTAGCTCCGGCGGAATTCTGCTCGGCGAGATGTTGGGAATGTTGAGTCAGGTGAAGGGATTTTCGAATTGGAAGCCTGAGTCAGTTTTGTATTCACATTATTTATTGGAAGTGATGCGAAGAGCTTATCGAGATCGTGCTTTGTACGTGGGGGATGTCCCGCTCAAAGTTTCCGCATTCTTTGAGCCCGATTATTGGAAGGCGCAAGTCGCCAGCATTGAGCGTGAGCACGCGTCGGCTCCAGAAAGTTTGCAGGTTTTTCCGCTGCCTCCTCCAGCGCCGCCCGCTGGACTTCCAAAAAGCGAATCCAAACAAACGACACACTATTCGTTCATGGATGCCGAGGGAAATGCCGTTGCGACGACTCAAACCATCAACACGGTTTTTGGCTCTGAAGTGATTGCAGCGGGTACTGGGATTCTTCTGAACAACGAGATAGATGATTTCGCGATCGGAAGCACACCCAATCACTACGGACTGACAGCCAGCCAGGCCAATCAGATTGCGCCAGGAAAGACGCCGCTCAGCTCAATGACGCCGACCCTGGTTTTCGAAGGAGATCGCGTCGTGGGCAGTATCGGCGCACCCGGTGGATCTCAAATTCCAACGACCGTGCTGCAGGAGTACCTCAGGTTTTTCGTTCACAAAATGTCACCCGACGAAGCCTTCGCGCTTCCGCGATTGCATCAGCAGTACAACGACAAATCCCTCATCGAGCCTTTTGGCGGCAATCGCTCGGCACGTCTGAAAGAGCAACTCGAGTCGCTAGGCCACAGCTTCAAATCCGAAATGGCCTGGACGCGAATCTCGCTTGTAATGCGAGCATCCGACGGTCAACTCACAGGCATTGCAGACCCGAGAGCTTCGGGGCAAGCAGCGGGAAAGTAAAAAGGTGTCCAAAAAGGTGTCCGACACCTTTTTGATGCTTGGTGCGTCATTTTATAAATTGATCAGTGTATTTTTTTCATGCTGAGTTGACGATTTCAATAATCTCTATTCAACTCGTGGGGTCCGAAGGGGGGACTTTATGAAAATTGTAAATACATTGGTAGCGGTTAGTTTAGGCGTAGTGGCTTTAACAGCGCAGGCAGTTCAGTTTGATTCAGATGTACCACAAGCGATTCAAAATCAAATGACCCAGGATCTGGGGTTCATGGGGGGTGTGAAAGGGGTAAAAACATCTCCGCTTCATCAACAGATTTTTGGAAAAATGGAAGGCTCCAGTTATTTGTCATGGTTCGATTCCCGCATTAAAGCAGTGGGTGTGGATGACTGTGGTAGTGCGAACGCTGTGGCTTGCGTGATTCCTATGTTTAATTCGAATAAAATGTGGCTGACGCAAAATTATATTAAATTCAGTCATCCACAAATTGCTCGCTTGATGGTCGTTTATCACGAAGCCCGCCACTCCGAGCGCGGCAATAGAAACTGGATGCATGCCACTTGTCCGGATCCATTCCTGGATGAAAAAGGAAAAGAAATGCGCAGTATTTGGACGGGAGCTGCCCTTGCAGGTGAAGCCGCTTGCGATATCACTCCATTCGGATCTTACGGCTCGTCCTCAATTTTGCTCAAAAACATTTCTAAGAACTGCACGAATTGCACTGCGAAAGTGAAAATGGATGCGGGGATCTACGCAGATAATCAACTGGGACGTATTACTGACGCGAATGCCAGAAGGCAGATGATCAGTGACATCTTTAACTAAAGAAGTCCGAACGACGTGGATTTGGGGGGCAGGCTTGGGGTGTATTTTGGCCCTGGGCCTGTTTTATTTTTTGAATCTATTTTTTTCTCGCCCCGAGCATATTGAGCCTGCGCCAGTCATCAGTCTTGCGGGTTCCGCATTGGAAATTGAGTCTGCAGCGCCAGCGGGGCGCCAGCCTACAGGCAAAGCAGATCAAAAAGTCTGGGGCCAAGAAACCCAAAAAAAAATTGCGATTCTGGATCAAGTCCTCAAAAGCAAGAACGACAATGATCCGCGGTTAGACCGCGAACTTGCAAAGCTGACAGAAGAAGACCAAGCAGCACTTCGGGAAAAATATTCTCAATACAATGTCGAAGATCGAAATGCGCGAGGCACGGTTGTGTTTCTTTTATCGCGGTATTCGGAGTCAGAGAAAAATCAGAACTTTTTTTTAGATGTTCTGAAAGAGCCTGCTTGTCAGAGTCTGGAAGACTGCAATAAAACGGCCACCGTGGATGTGCGAGATCCTCATCATGCGTCAGAAACTGGACAGGATGTCACTCTTGCTTACCCACAGTTGGTTGTTCTTCACGCATTAGAAGAGCGAATCGGGAGTAACCCCGAAAAAGCTCAAGCGCTTTCGGGTGCATGGATGGAGATTCTCCAGACTGCATTGGAATCTCCCATCGGCGCACTCCAACATAAAGCCGAAAAAATCCGCGATCGACTCGGTCAGTAGTTAGATTTTCAGATAGAATTATAAATAGGATGTTTGGACGAAAAACCCTATACGGTCTTGTTTTTTTCGAGTGTCTGTTTTTTTCTACATCCTTTGTTCATGCTTCGTCCCAATGTTCGGGCGATGACCTGGATCTCAGAAACCCAGGTTACGCGATGGAGAAGATTCCGGTTCAGGATCAGGCCGGATTTCCGCTTTGTTATTCTTTTTCAGCAACTCAAATGATCCAAGCTTATACAACTACTCATCCCCCGGGCTCGTCTCCTGCATCCATGTCTCCTGTGATCAATGGAATTTCAGCAGCCGCAGAGAGCCATCGCCAAGGAAGGGCAACCGTGGAGACTTTCACTGGCGCGAGACCTTTCGAGATCGGCGGTGGTGCAGTCTGTTTCACAGCCAATCACGTTCGAAGTCATGGGAGTTGTCAGAGCCGTTATCCCGAGGATCGCGGGGCTCATTTGCTCTATCAAGACGTGGATGTGCTGATCAAAAACTATGAGGAAGAAAAAAGAAACCGTGGGATGACCCAAAAAATTATAAATAATTTGACAGGAAAAAATCAAGAAAACATCCCCAAGCGAACTTTCGGATATCTCTGCAGCGCAGAATACATCAACGGCCCAGCGATTTGGAAAGCGAACCAGGAGTTGGCTTCGTTGACTCAAGCTGCGGTTGACCAGGCGTTTGATGCCGACAATCAATATTCTTTTGTAACTGTTCAGCCCGTTTGAGTGATTCACTTGCATAATTTATAAACAGG
>CAYILR010000040.1:0-43308 GCA_964364175.1 uncultured Bacteriovoracaceae bacterium | reverse complement strand
AAAGGCCCCGGTCCAATGCCGTCTTGTTGTCTGTCTTTCGCCTGCCGGGGCCGTCAGGCGTCGTCGTCGTAACCCACAAACCGCAACATCGCGTCTTTTGATCCCTCACCAAGGCTCCGCAAAACAAGCCGTGGGTCATGGGGTGTGGTCTTATTCTAAGACCGGATCTGAGGCTTGTCTAGGCCGTCAGAGCAGAGCGCGAACTTTCTTCACCGCGGCAGCGATCTCCTCGGGGCCGTCCTCGGGGCCGTCCTCGTCCTCCACGGCTTCATCCTCATCTTCAGCCGCGTCCTCTTGGGCTTCGGTCAGGAGGAGGTTGTCTGGGGCATCAGGTGGGATTTCTGGTTCTGGGGCTGGTTGTAAGGCTTCTTGTGCCTCACCAAGAGCTTGCACGACACGAGAAATAGAGCGCTGGGACCGGGATCGGCAGCAGGTCATAGGGTATCTCCGCTGCTTTAGGATGCTCACGCAGTCCTCGAATGTCTACAACCTCCGAGCGTGCGCCGCCGAGAGCAGGAACCGCAGGCGCTCCAGGCACCCCTCCTTCGTTCTGAAGTCGTACTCCCCGCAGTTCAGCTTGCCGTTGAGCATGAACTCGATGGTTCCACCGTTGCCGCCGATGCGCCCGAAGAAGTTGACCCCGGCGTGGTTGACCTCGTTTTCGTGGGCGCACGCGATCTGCCGAACGAGGCTGTTGCACTCGTTGATGAAGGCGATCTCGGTGGGCGTCAGTTCGTTCATGTGCTGTCCTTGAGACCCAGGTACTCTTCGCCGGCTTTCGTGAGGGCGAAAAGCCGATCGAGGTCTTCGTTCGGGCGCTGCAACAGGCCCTTCATCACAAGAGAGTCAAAGGTCCGTCTGGCGTATGTCCACACGAAGCCTTCGTGTGTATTGCCGGCGCCGAGGTAGACATCCGTGCCGTCTTTTAGCTTGTAGTGATAATTGTGGACGTAGAACACAGGGCCGCGCCCCGTGTTATGTGCAAACTCTGCCACGAGGCGCATCACTTGCCGCTGCTTGAGGGTGAGCCTCATGCGCTCTTATTCTCGATCGTGAGCGCCATGCGGCGTAGCTTCTTGGCGTGACGGTGCAGCGCATCCCTCACCCATTCCTGCCCCTCATTCCGCACGTTCGGGTTCAGGCGAATGACGTCCTCGTAGCGCCTGGCGTCCTCGTCCAACGAGTCAGCGACGTCACGCAGCGTCTTTGGGTCCGCGGTGTATGGGATACGTCCGCGTTTCACGACTCGAACTCCTTGGCGATCTGGGCTTCGAGCCTGGTGACCTCGCGGTTGTGGGCGCGAGCTTCCAACAGACCCAGGTTCTTGATCACGAACTCGATGTGGTCGAGCGCCGAGCGGAGGCGGGGAAAGCGTTTGGCGTCCTCGTCGATGGTATCAAGGAGCCAGGACAGAGGCAGCGTCACGAGGAAGGCGACCACGCATGTGAGGAACATGAGCCGGATGGCGAAGATGGTGATGGCGAGTCTCATGTGCCCCGTCCCTGCTTGCGCTCCCAGGCGCGGAAGTTGTCGATCGGGATGGCACCAGCGAGATCGATCGGCCCTGTCAGGAACTCGTAGATCGCCGTCTGGTGCTCACCGAGGCGAGCCGGAACGAGGTTGGCGAGCCAGAACAGCATCTCGGTCGTGACGCCCTCAGGCTGTCCCATGAGCCCGAGCACGAAGTCCAGCGTTGCCGGAGGCAGCGCCGAGACGTCCTTGGTCGCCTGGTACGGCTTGGCTTCCTCGGGGCGCACGTAGACTGGGCACGGACGCTGGATAGCTTCACGGAAGGAGTTGCCGCCTTCGTCGTAGAAGTCGTTGGGACCGATGTAGATGTACGGCTCGACGTTCTCGAACGAGAACCTCGTCGGGTCGATGATGGTGCCTGCCTTGTCGGGCACAATGATCCAACCGTGCTGGTGAAAGGGCAGCAGGTTCGCTGTGTTCTTCCAGTATCCGGTTGGATCGACAGGACCGATCCAGTGACCGTATACTGGATCGCCTTTGGCGATCTCGTGCTTCACCATGGCGCAAGCCATCTGGAAACACTTGCCGTGCCACTCCGAGGTCGGCAGCTTGGTGGCCTCCTCCAGGTCCTTGAGCATGGAGTTCGAGACGATGCGGTGCATCGGCGTCATCATCTCGATGCCGGGCAGCGCCTTCACGAGCTTCTTGCGTCTTGGAGCCTTCATGCCTTCCTCTGGGCCTTATCGAGGGCCTTCATCGCGGCGTTGAAATCGTCGAAGTTGATGCTCCGGACGTAGCCGCTCTGGTACGGGTGCTCCTTGATGATCTGGAGGTTGGCCAGGATGCGGCCCAGGTACGGCTCGGTGACGTCGATGGCGTTCCGCTCGTCGGTGTCCTCCAAGCCCGCAAGCTCGACCATGACGTCGCCGAGCTTGAACCACTTGTCGCCGACCTGAACCTGGAACGTGGGGATCGTAACGGTACGGGTGGGGAAGTTCATCGAATCATCTCGTAGACGTGGACGTGCGTACAGGAGACTCGGATCCTGTAGGGCTCGTTGCGCTCGAAGGCGTGCCTGAACTTCATCTCGGCCTTGATGGCGTCCTCAGCTTCCACGATCCGGGTGACATGCTCGAAGAACGGACCCGTCATGCCGTCGTCGCCGGGGCTGTGGACCGTTTCGATTTTGGCTTGAGCGAGAAACAGGTTCACGTCGTCCGCCAGCCTTTCGTCTCGGTCTTGCGCATCGCTTCGTCGTAGCTGCGCTTGCGCTCGTCGTCATGTTCGCGGAGGAGCTTGTTCATCGCCTTGTAGAACTCGTCCCAGGCTTCGTCACGACGGTAGCTGCCGCGCGTGCCGCGGAACGCGACCTTGCGGGCCTCCAACACCTTGGCGAGCTTGCTGTCGTCGATGACGACCGGGTTCATGACGTCGGCGCCCTCCAACCCTTCGAGGCAGATGAGGACGTCGTAGATGTCGAACCAGTCGCCGTCGAGGTTGACCTCAGTCAAGTGCCTGGTGACCTGGCGTTCGCGCGTCTGGAAGTAGTAGGTCATGATGCCCTCAGCCCGTCTTTTCGGGGCAGTTGATGAGCGCGACGAGCCGCTCGAACTGCTTGAAGTCGATCTGTTCCGCCTTCACGAAGCCCCACAGGAGCTTGAGGCGGTAGCTCGTGGTGGCGCCCTCGTTCTTGTAGAACAGGCAGTCGACCTCGCGTTCGATGCCGGGGAAGTCGCGTGTCAGGCGACGCTGGTGCTCCCAGGTCTGCCGTTGCGTCGGCGTCATGGCCTCGACGTTCTTCTTGACCATCTCCTCATGGGCGGCGCGCTTCTCGGCGCGGACCTCGTTGGCGATGGCGTGGTCGCTGTCCGTGTCGGGGTCTTTGCCCTCCTCGACCAGTTGGGCGCGGACGCGACTCTCGATGGTCGCCAGGCACCACTCAAGCTCGCGTAGGTAGCGCTTGTTGCCTTCCATCGGGTTCTCGATGGCGTAGTTCACCTTGCCAGCGGCCTTGATGACCTTGAGCTTGGCCTCGTCGGCGGCGATGGAGGCCCGGAGAAGCTCGATCCGAGCCGTGAGGGGAGCGCGGTCGGCCTCGATGACACCGAATCGGCCGTCGCTGTTCTCGACGATGCGGAAGCGGTGGCAGACGGCCTCGATCTGAGCCTCGGTCGGAATCCGGAAGTCGTCGAGCTTCGGGTGGTAGTCGCCGATCTGGCCGCAGAGCCGATGCGCGCACTCCTCGGCCATGTAGCTCTTGGTGCAGCGCGTGTAGTCGTGGCCCGAGACACGCATGTTGTGCGACATGCGGCTGGCCGTGAGATGACGGCACGCCTTCATGATCCGAGCCTTGATGGCATCCAGCATGGCCTGGGCCTGTTCCTGGGTCATCACGATCGGCTTGGCGGTCTCGGCGTTCATGTGGTGGCTCCCTGTTCCCGTATCGTAGACAGTTGGCTTGCGGCGTCAAGCGATGTTGGCAGATCACCCTTCGATGCGGAGCGTCTTTCCCGTCCGCTTGGTCGTCCGTTCCGAGAGCGGCCGGACGTACACCTGGGTCGTGCCGCCCTTGGGGCCGGTCAGGGTGTAGAGGACGCGGCCACCGGGGAGCGAGCCGCCCTGGGCGTCGAAGGCCGTCCTGGTGGCGCTCACGGCGTTCTGGATGGCCTTCCGGGTCGCGTCCGAGCACGAGACCGAGGAGAACGTGCCGAGGCGGCTACGGAGCCCGACCAGCGTGCGCTCGCCCTTGGAGAAGGTCTTTCGGACCTCGGGGGCCTGGAAGGTGGCGTTGAACCGGTCCCTGGCGAAGAAGGTGCCCTCGGGCGCCCGGACGTAGGCATCGCGGCCGTTGGCCACCAGGGCGTCAGCGACCTCCCGCAGATCCGGGAACTCCCGCACGTCCAGCGTGGGGATGTAGGAGGGGCTCGTGGCCAAGAGGTCGGCGAACGTGCTGATGGCGGTGTGCTTGGCGAGGATGCTGTCGAGGCGGGCGGTGTTGGTGATCATGGCGGCTCCCTGGTGGCTGACTCCTTCATTTTATACATTGCCCCGCAAGCGTCAAGACCGCTTGTCTGGATCTGTGCTTGCTATCACATACCATGTAGGCAAGGATTGGTATTTCGTTGTCCTACATAGGGTATACGCGCTATGACGCAAGGCGTAAACTGTCGCAAATTCAAGCCGATCTGTTGAAACAGACAACTTTGCTTGACGGCGCAAGCCAACTGCCTACAATAGAGAGGCCAGCAGCGCCACCGAAACCAGAGAGAACGCCATGACCGGCATGAACTTCCGCAGCGTACAGGGAACGAGCGAATGTCGCGTATGCGTCACCATCGAGTGTCCCGACGGATCCGTCAAGTTCCAGTGGTGGCGTGGCACAAGTGCCCGTGCGATCCACAAGGCGGCCAAGAAGTTGTACGGCGCCAAATGCGTTCAGTTCGGCTACGCGATCTACCTCAACTCCTACGGAGCCCACTGATGCCCCACCCACACGATTCAGGTCCAGGTGCGCGCATGAATCGCTGCGAAGAAATCGGCCACTTGCTCTCCAGCGACGGCCACTGCGTCCACTGTTCCTACATCGACCCGGAGTGGCGGGCGGCCTACTTGAAGGTCGCCAAGGACGCCAAGAACGAGGCCAAGACGTTCGAGATCCACCGTGAGGGTGGGGCCTTCCGCTGGCCGGACGACCAGCCGTTGCCCGAGGGCACCAAGGACGGCGAGCGTCGCTTCCAGATGGAGCAGGAGCCTGGAGGTTGGGCTCGGCTCTGCAAGGTCCGGGGCCTGGCCGTGATCACCACCGCCGTCGAGGACTGCGTCACCCACAAGGCGTCCTCGACGTACCGCGTCCTGGGCGATCGAAACCTCCTGTCCTTCCGAGAGTCCGGTTACGAGCTTGAAGGCCGGGTCTCCGTCAACGGCCGGAAGTGCTCGGCCTTCACGGGCTCGGTCCTCATCGTCAAGAAGGACGTCGACGGCAAGGATCGGCTCTACAACCTGGCTGTGCTCCATGTCCGCAATCGGCCCGGATCTGTCAAAGCCGCTTGACGCTTCAAGCACAATGTCTACAGTCAAGTCACCGGAGGACCGACCCATGCGCCACACCGACCTGACCATCACCACGACCGACCGCACCAAGTTCGTGGCCACGGACCTCTACGACCTCGCGCGGCTGGTGTTCAAGCGCTTCGGGCACAACCCCGAGGAGGCCACCGCGGCCTGGCGCCGGATGCTCCAGAACAGCGCCACGGTCCAGGACTTCATGAGGCTCGTCAACGTGGACACTCACACGCCCAATTGCGAGGGCTCCTGCCAGAACGAAGACCACGGATGATCGTCACCGTCATCACTGTCATCACTGTCATCGTCGCCTTGTTCGTTAAGGAGGCTCGCGCCATCAAACGCAGGAACGCAGAACGCCGAGAACGAGACCGCCTTCACGGGCGCTAAGGAGAGCCATGGACAGCAGGAAGCAACCATCCGTCAGTCTCAAGCACCGTGATGGCCACCTGCCTCACGCTACCATCGAGCGCATCGAGAACGCCGCGGGCCGGGCTATCGGTTGGAATCTCTGCATGGGGTGGACTCTCGGCCGCGCCGGCACCGTCGACCGCTTTCGTAGCTTCCAAGACGCCCTCAACGAAGCCTTCCGTCGTCGCTTCATCCACCCTGTGCCGACGAAGTACGATGGTCATCGCCCTCGGCTCACGGTGGCTCACGGCACCGATTTCAGCTACGACGACTAGGGAGAACCTGTGCGCGGCTTCAAGCATCCCTACCACGTCGACACCTTCAAGACCCTTGAAGCCGCGCGTGAGGCGTACCCGCACGTCGATCCGGACCGCTTCGTACCCGTGGAGCTTGGCGACTCCTACAACCACCCGACGCTCGGACCCATCCGCAAGTCGAGTCCTGTAGAGGGTGGCGCAGCAGTCCGGGACATCGATACAAAGCGTCATACAGCGGCTGCACGCGCGGCAGGCCACGACAGTTACTTCGAGGTACCAATGGCCAAGGTCTCTCACACCATCGACGTCGTCAAGAAGGATGGCAAGGTCATCACCGTAGCCTCAGACAACCGAGTGTTGCTCCACGTCCACAACGATGACACCAAGCTCGTCGACACCTTCGAGGTGCAGTTCGACGTCCAAGGCTCGACGTACACGCTACTGCTCTCGCAGTTCAAAGATGGCCGCATGACGGGCTTGACCTCCGTGCGTGAGTTGGTCGAGAACATCGGCGAGAACGGCGACTTCCGAAAGGACGGCACATGAGACGCGGCAACCCCAAGGGCAGACCCTTCATCGACAACCCGGCCGTCTCGACGATCTTGCTCGACATGGACCGTGTGCTCGACCTCGCCAACGACATGACGGGCTCCCTGAGTCCGAGCGACGGTGAGCAGGAGCGAGCGCGCATCGCCCGTATGCGCACCGAGGTCCCGAAGATGCTCCGTCGGCTCCAAGTCCTCGAAGGCGCCCTCAAGCGCGCCGGCAAGAAGCTGACGTCGTGACCGACAAGGCCACAAGGAGGAAGCCAGCCAGGTGCAGGTGCGGCCATCTTCACACGGCGCACGCATGGCGCACGCACAAGGACGCTCCACCAGAACCGTTCGGTGGTCGATGGTTCGTGCGCCAAGAGCACAGCGGCCCTTGCTGTGAGTCTATCGGGTTCGACCGATGCAAGTGCGAGCACTTTCAACCGATGGTGTCCAAGTAGCTTGACAGATCAGGCAGATTGTCTATTCTGGCTCTGAGGCCCGACGTGAAATTCGCGGAAACCCACTTCGAGCGTAACTCCAAGCACGCGACTTGGGCGAAGAAGCTCTTGGTTGACAAGGGCTTCACCGACGCAATGGTGACCGCTGTTGAGGAAAGACCATTGGCCGCGCTCGACGTCATCCGCGAGCACCTCCGGCCGGTAGCAGACCAGCCGTTTGGACTGGTGATGAAGACGGAGGAATTCTCCTACGTTGCTGGGTTCATCAAGTGGCTGGCGAACAAGCAACCTGAGGGAGCGCCGATACGGGTGGCCTTCGAGAGTGAACTGCTGACGCAGTCGATCGTGGGCTGGCACTCGGCTCGCTACGATCTCAATGGCCGCCAGACCTACGTCCCCACCGAAGCGCTCTCTCGCCTGTTGCTGGCGACCGAGCTTCGTGGCCTCAAGTGCTCGGACATGGTGCTGCCCTACCCTTCTCTCTACATCGCCGTGAGCCCCGAGCTTGGCTTCGCTGTCCACAACGAACAGACCGGCGCTCATCCATTGTACGGCATGTATATTTCCACCGATGATGTAGAGGGGAGGCCCGGCTGGCGCGTGCTCCTTTGTGGTGACCGCAACAGCGACACGACACCTGATTGGGATGACGCACTTTCGCACTTCTACCTGGACTTCTCCGATGGGGAGAAGCCGGTGACCGAAGCAATCTCCGGCCTGTTTGACATGGTCCGGTCCAAGGGGCCGGAGTGGTGCCTCCGGCAGGGGATGAAAGACTCCGATCTCGAAGAGATCATCGAGACTTGGGAGGCTTCCTTCAAGTGGGCCATGAACCTGATGTTCTACGTGACCCGTCCCGACTTCAAGGACTTGGAGCACGTCGAAGCAAGTACGGAGGCAGCCGCCCTCTGGCGCCGGATGCAGAACGCGCCCAAGGACTCCAAGAAGCGCGATCGAATCCTGGATCAGTACAGGTCCACTCCAAAGCGCCCGCGCATCGTGGTGGGTCGTAGGGTCGTCGTGGACGAGCGCCTGCCCCGGTCCCGAGGAGAAGCGAAGCAAGCTCTCATGGTCCGGACCTTGGTGCCCGCTCATTGGCAGCGGTACTACCGTGGCGCTGGCCGTGCAGAAACCATTTGGAAGCAGAAAGATCCGTACTGGCGCGGACCCGATGATGTAGAACCTGCGCCTTCCCAAGTCCATGAGGTGCTGTGATGAAGCTCAATATCCTGCCTAGAAAGACGATGACGAAGGAGGCATTCCTCACGGCGTATCCAGACGACCGCAGCATCACGCTCGATGGCTTTTTGCACGAGCCACCGTTCCGGCACTTCACCAAAAGCGGCGGCTACCTCATCAACTTCGACCACCACACCGGCGGGGACCGGTTGTCGATGCGCAGCACGTCAGGCCAAGTGATGATGGCCCTCAAGCTCGGGCTGGCCGATTGCATCGACAACGCCCAGGTCTTCGTGAACGACTGTGATCAGGACGTGTGCCTGGCTACGTGGCTCTTGCAGCACCCGCATCGCGTCGTCCGCACCAGCGAGCCCTTGCTCAACCGCTTGGTGTGGGCGGAAGATACCCTCGACGCAACCGGGGGTAGCTACCCATTCGCTGAGTCGTCAGACCTGCGGGAGACGTTGCACTGGATCTTCGCGCCCTATGAGAACGCGGCAGCCAAGGTCTCAACCATAGACGAGAACATCATGAGGTCCATCATCGAGGCTGTGTGGAAGCGGATCGACGAGTACCTCATGGGGCTGGCTGGAAAAGTCGAACGTCCACAGTCCGAATTCGTCTTCACACCGTTTCTCAGCAACAGCACGAGGCACGGACTCGACGGCTTCTTGATGATCGACGAACAGCAAGGGCTGTTGGCGCGGCAGACAATGGCGCGCGCCGGGATTCGATCCTTCGTCTCGGTGAAGCACCACAACGCTGGACCACTCACGACTAACGGCAACCGTTGGGACTACAAGATTGGCAGCCTCGCCCCCTTCAGCTTCTTCCCCCTCCTCGCCATCTACGACGCGCTGAACAAGGAAGAAGCGTTCAAGTACATGGCGCTTGGGCAGCCATGGTCGACGACGCAAGGCTGGGGCGGTTCGGACCTCATCGGCGGAGGACCAAGGAACGGATCTCTCTTGCCTCCAAAGGACGTTCAGGCCATCGTACTCAAGGTCATGGAAGGCACAACTGTCACCAAGGAACCACGATGAAGATGAAAAAGAAGGCCGTGGTCGTCAAGATCCAGAACGACCAGCCTGTCACCGAGGGCAAGTCCGTCACCGAGCGCGGCTTCCGGATCGACAAGTTCGTGGACCGCTACGGCGTGCCTTGCTCGTTGCAGAAGTCGTCGTTGGCCACCGAGGACGCCATCTGGCTCGGGGTCGACGACCCGAATCCGCAGATAATGGCGAGCGACGCCGTGAAGATGGGCCGGAAAGACCTCTTCAACCCGAATGACCCCATCGAGGGTTGGGTCGCGTTCCCCCTGCCCGACGAGGTCCAGTTGTCGACCCGGATGCACCTCACCCAGGCCCAGGTGAAAGCCCTGCTTCCGGCCCTCCAACACTTTGTCAAGACGGGGCAGCTTCCATGAGTTCCGTCTACGATCAACACCTCCCAGCAGCTTTCCCATTCCTCTACATGGTGAAATCCGAGCAAGTTGACGACCTCCTCCAAGACTTGAGAGCGGCGAAGACGTCGTTCGCGGTCACGATGGACACCAACGGCCGTGACGTGAAGCTCTGGCTCTCCGAAGCGTCACAAGCCGTCTTGCTCAAGAACGGTAAGCTCAAGTGAACCAAGCCGACGTTGCCAATCTGGAGCACGGGGTCTACCTCGTTCGCTGGAAGAGCGGGGGCGCCTCGGTTGCCTCTGTCGGGAGCCTCCACAGCGGTGAACGCTGGCTCGCCCCGGCCAACTGGACCTCCAGCGACGAGGGAGGCGTCTTCTCGGCCAAGCACTGGGACGACGTCGAGTCGATGACCCCCATCGCCCTGAACCCCTACGACGGCGACTTCCAGGACCCCCGCGCGCTTGGTCGCGCCAGCGCTTTCGAGGAAGCAGCCAAGCACCTGGAGGAGCACGCCCAGGGCTACGAGAACTCGGCGAAGTCGACCGGGGAGCACATCCACGAAGGCACCTACGAAGGGCGTCGTCGTGACGAGGCCATCGCCTACAGCTTCCGTGAGAAGGCCACGCAGATCAGGCAGATGAAGTGACCAGCAACGAACAAAAGCGCGCCAACCTCACGAAGCCAGGTGGCAAGCTGGACGCCAAGTCGCCAAAGGCAAAGCGGTGGGCGCGCAAGCGCAAGCGCAGGTCCGAGAAGGTGGAGGCTTCAAAGTGAGGCACGAAGACGTCCCCACCAAGTGCGACCAGCAGCCCGACGGCTCCTGGAATTGTAAGGCGTGCGGCAGCGACATCCTGGGTGCCCAGGTCGTGCATTCGATCTGGGAACACCCGGAAATGTGCGCGGGCTCTGGCAGCACGGAGACCGAGATCGTGCCGTACTGCCCGAAGTGCGAGACCAAGCCCGCATATCACGGAACCCCAATCACACCACGATAACAGGTCAACATGAGCAAGATCGTCGGCTACCAGAATCCGAATGGCGACCAGAGCAAGGTCGAGCCCGTGCGCACGCTCTTGAAGCAAGAGAGCAAGACCAAAGGCTTGGCCAAGACGCTCCTGTACGCCATGGCTGCCGGCGAGCGCGCCGAGAAGAAGCTCATGAAGCTTCGAGAGTCCTGCAAGCACCGAGTGTTCATTGACGAACCAGGTGAACCATACGACCATCGGCACTGCTGCATCTGCGGCGGCTCACTGGGACGTGTTTGATATGAACTTCGATTTGTTTGACCGCACTATCCTGCTCACCCGTGCCGGCAGCCGGGCCTATGGCATCCACACGCCGACCTCGGACCTCGACGTCAAGGGCGTGGCCATCCCGCCAGCAGAATGGATCATCGGCCTTCAGACCTTCGAGCAAGCTGACAAGCAGACTCATTTCGAGGACCCGCGCATCCGCGCCCTTCTCTCTCCCGAAGAAGTGGAGGTCGTCAAAGAGACCAAGCTGGAGGGCACCATCTACGAGATGCGTAAGCTCGTGAAGCTGGCACTCGACTGTAACCCAAACTGCCTGGACGTCTTGTTCTGTCGTGACGAGGACGTCCTTCATGCCACCGAGGCAGGTCGGTTGCTACGAGCAAGCCGTGACTTGTTCATTTCAGCGGCAGCTAAGTTCCGCTTCTCAGGCTACGCAATTTCGCAACTGAAAAGGATTCAACTACATCGGCGACACTTGTTGCAGCCCCCGTCCCACAAGCCAACGAGGGCAGAGTTCGATCTACCGGAGACCACGCTCATCCCGCAGGACCAGCTTGCTGCTGCCGAATCAATGGTCACCAAGCAGTTGGACTCCTGGGAGATGGACCTGTCGAAGGTCCCAGACGAGTCCGACCGGCTCAACATCATGGCCCAGTTCCGTGAAACCATGACAACGATGATCGCGAACGCGAAGGAGGACGAAGCAACTACTCGATACCGCGCTGCCGCCCGGACCGTGGGGATCGATGACAACCTTCTCGCTGTCATGGAACGAGAGCGCTCATACAAAGGCAAGAAAGCAGAGTGGGACAACTACGAGAATTGGCGGAAGACCCGGAACCCTGCCCGTGCTGCTCTTGAAGCGAAGCATGGATACGACTCAAAACACGCGGGCCACCTCTACCGACTTTTGAAGATGTGCCGCGAGATTCTCACCACAGGCAAGGTCAACGTCTGGCGAGGTGGTATTGACGCGGAGGAAATCCTGGCCATCCGGAACGGTGCTTGGACCTATGAGCAGGTTCTTGAGTTTGCTGAGACGGAGGACAAAGCTCTGACCGAAATCTACAACACGAAGAAGTACGTCGTACCACACCGCCCTAACTCTGAGGCTGTGGAGGCGCTTGTCGTGAAGCTCTATCGTGAAGCACTGTCGTAGTCGACGATGTACTGTGCCCCACTACAAGTACGCATAGTTGCTTAAATCTCTCCGTAGAAACCTCGATTCTTGAAAGGGCCATCATGAACGACGACAAGAAAGAACCAACACCCGCCGAAGTGGTCGCCGACATCAACAATCTCGTATACAGCGAGTTGTGTGGATTTCACGAGCCCAGCAGTGATGAGCACAACCTTCTGGCCCTCGCCACCCTCACGTACCGCACCGACGGCAACTACGAGGGCATCGAGTTCTTGGGCCAGAACCTTTGGGACGACCAGGACAACGGCATCCCGTGGGACGACGCCAAGGACGAACCGATGCGCCCGCTCAAGGACCACCTGCGGCTGAAGATGGCCCAGACCATCCGGGCTCTGTCGACGGTGGCGAACGCCTGCGAGAAAGGTGTCGGCACGTAGCTATGTATCTTTATTCACAGCCACACAAGTGTCAGCGATGCGGCCACGAGTGCGCCTATGGCCCGCACGACGAGCACCCAGCGCCGATCCTCTCCTCGGGAGAGCCGTGTTGCCCGAAGTGCTGGGACGACTTTCTGCGAGCGAACATCGGGTTGATGGAGAACCTGACCTTTCCACCAAAGAAGGTGGAGCAAGGGAGCGCGTCATGACAAAGTGGGTGATCCAGTACATCGACCTTGTGATGAGCAACGAGGATGGATCGGACCTGGAAGGCAAGCGACTCGGCAACACCAACGAGTTGCTGAAGGTCCTCGACAATCTCGACCTGGCCCCAGCCGAGCTTGAGTGGCTGCGCTTCTTCTACAAGAACGCGAAGCACTCCATGGGACCTGCTGACGGCGACATCTACCGCAGCATCGCGCGTGAGTTCAAGCAGCAGGGCAACGTGCTCCCCAAGGAGTACGACGATTACCTCTTTGGTGAGTGAGTGAACATGACGAACGCCCCTCTCTGCAAGTGCGGCTGTGGCAACCCGGTCGCCGAGAGCAAGAAGAAGCCCGGTACCTGGAACCGGTACTTCAGCCGTCACGGCAAGAAGCGAAACCCAGAACAATTCAAGACGCCGCCGAAGTGCAAGTGCGGCTGCGGACGCTCGGTCACCTGGCAGATGTTCGGCCAGCGTTGGCGTGCCTACGCCAAGGGCTGCGTCCCCCTCATCACAGAGGTGAACGGTGCCTTCTACACCAAGGAATCTTTGGCGAAGATCTTAGGTGTGTCGGAGCGGACCATCGAACGTCGAGTGAAGAGGAAGAAGCTCCCGAAGCCGGTCTTGGTGATCGTTCCCGGCTTTAACGCCTACTTCACCGTGTTCCGCACCAAAGACTTCTACACCAAAGAGATGATGCGTCTCCTCAAGCGGGTTCGAGCAACCGCCCGCCTCACCAACCCTTCGGCACGGAGCCGCCAAGGCAAGTGATCGTATTAGGCACCCAGGGCGAGGACCACGCGAGCTTGGTCGGCTTGTCTGGGGTACCTTCCTTGATGCCTTCGGTGTTGGGCCAGTGCGGTAGGTCCCCAGGCACGATGCTGTGAAGCCCGGACTGCCACGGGCCGACAAGATGCGTGAAGGCAGCTACCCGGCAACCGAGGGCTTGGGACCAGACCTGAGCGAAACGATGCCCGGCGTTACCGGCGAACGTCGAGCAGGTACGGAACCAAACCAAGGACTCGGGCGTCAAACGCGCTGAGAGCTTCCGTAGAGCGAGAGCGTGCTCGCCGAGGAAGGCGCCCTCGGTCAGGGCCTTCTTGTTCATCCAGACCCGTCCTGGGCTGCCGTGGCCCCAATACTGGATCTGTTCGATCTTCTTCTCTGACTCCACCGCACTCAGCCAATCAAGTGCTGTGGCCCACGAATCGAAGCCTTGGAAGCGGTCGAGTCGACGCAGCGAGCGGTACAACGCTCCACCAGCGAACCAGGAGTGGCTGAGCCCGAGGTCGATGTCGATCTGTTGGGCCTCCGGGAACGGCAGCGTGAAGGTACGTTTCACGTCTGTCGTGTCGAAGACCATCAGACGAAGCCCTGGAGGACTCATGCGAAGGCAACGCTCACATGCGACAGAGCACCGTTGTCGCCTGCCGCACGGACAAGGACAGTTTCAGCCAGGTTATCCGTCACCGAGAAGGCGAACGCACCAGCGGCCGTGGTCGTGATCCATGCGCGATGAACCTGACCTGCCACGTCGTTGAGCAAAACGACACTCGTGCCTGTAGTGACAGCGATGAAGCCTTTGCCGGCGGTTGGGGCGATGACCTCGACATAGACTTCGGTCGCGGCTGCGACTGTCGTACCGTCGCCGTCCTTCACGAGGCAGGAAACCACGCGCGCATCCGCAGCTTCCGCCGCCACTGAGAATGAGATGTCGCGGATGGCCGCCTTTGTCATAGCGCCAGCGAGTGTGGCGGCAGCGTTGCCTTCCGAGACGAGGGCGGCGGCAGCCGAAGCAGCCGCGGCGCCCTGCGACGCAAGAGCAGCCGCAGCAGCAGCAGTTGCCGCAGCAGTAGAACCGGAGACGATGGAGAGCACACCACCTTCGAGTGCATCCGGCGTGCTCGGATCCTCGGCCACGATCAACGTGATCAAGCCCCGGTTCAGAAGGTCTTTGAGATCTGGAGACGACTCAAGACTGAAAAGGGTCAGCGCCACAGTGACCGCAGCGTTCGGCCCCAGAATGAGCCCAACGGGAGGCGGAATGGCCAGATTGGATGGAAGACGATTCTGGATGGTGCAAAGGGGCATGGCGGGCTCCTCGGAGGCGTGTCCGGCTTCTGAGTAAGGTTGATGTGCTGGGGACGTTGTCGTCGGTTTTTGGTCAGGGAATCGGCGCAACGGTCGCGAAGTAGAAGACCGCGCCGCCACCGACCAGAGCGCCTACCACGAGGCCCGCAGCCACACCTCCAGCACCCCAAAGCCACTGACCCATCTCCGCGCCGGCCGTCTCGGCTGCGGCGTCTCGGGCTCGCTTCTGTTCCTTCTCCAGAGCTTCCTTCAGTAGCGCCTCCCGGCTCGCGGCGGTGGACGTCACGACTACAACCCGCTGGGTGCAAGCGTCCTGTTCGATCTTGACGAGCTTCTGGCCGTTCTCGATCTCCAAGTCGATCTGGGAGAGACACTGGTCGAGCTTCGCAGCAAGCTCGGCCGCCAACGGCGACGTGAGGAACACGCCATCGGTTGGGGCGGGCTTGCCTTTCAGCAGGACGACCTGGCATTTCGCGGCCGGATCACTGCACTTTGGAGCCGGGGCCGTTGTTGAGCTTGTGGGCTGCGCGCTCAAGGGCAGAGCCCAGAGAACGGGCAGCATCATCAGGATTGGCAGCATTCTTGGCCGCATCAGCCTTGGCCTTGTCTGCAAGTGCATCAGTCTTCTCCTTGTGTTCGGCTTCGGCTTTTGCCTTCTCGGCTTCAGCTTTGGTGTCCACGAGCCGAAGTCGAACTTTTCCAAGTTCTGTTTGGTCTTTCAGCCGCTCTTCCAAGACACGATTGTCTGAGGTCTGGGCCTCTTTCAGCTTCTTCTTAGTGAACGTCGTCTTACTGACGACGGCAAAGATGCCGCCCAAAATACCCAGCACCAGGGCTGCGATGACGGCCCACCAACGTCGATACCACGGCATTTCGTCGGTCATGCTAGCTCCTTATCGACTCAGACCATACTGGGCCACAGCGATATAGTCGACGCGCAGAATTGCGGCTGACGTTCCTACCGACTTGACGATGGAGACACCAGGGGTCGCACTACCTGGCAAGTTTGTAGTGTGCGTAGCCACCAATGAATCATTCAAGTAGTATTGGACGTTCGTCACTCCAGAGACAACGGCCCGCATTCGATACCAGGTGCCGGCTGCTACTACCGTTCCAGATGTTGTGGTTGTTGCGGAACCGCCAGTGTCGTCGTTCTCCACTGTCCAGTTGGCACTGGTGTCCACATTGTACCTAAACCGTGCGTAACTAATGGATGCCAGCCCTAGTCCAACGTAGACATCAAACTCCTCTACACCATTCGTTGCCAAGCTATCCAGTTGAACCCGCGCCTCGAACACTGTTTGGATGCCAGAAGCGAAACGGAGAATACTGCCGTTGGTGGAGCTTATGCCCGCGTTGTAACCCCCAGTGAGCGTGGCTTCACCTGAAGAAGTAGTGCCGGTTGTTAGCTCAACGACTCCAGGGGAGTTGTCACCGATCAACGCGGCATGGCTAGCACCCGCTCCCGCTCCACTAGCCCGAAGAGAGAAAGGCGATGACGTGCTGATAGGAGACGCGCCGATGAAGTCGTCGATCTCCACCAGCGACGACCGTGCATAGTCGAGCGTAGCTGCCAAGTTTGGTAACGTGTATGACATGCGTTGCGCAGCCTCAGATGTTGATTTGGATTACACTACATGCCAGGTTGAGCCATCACAAACTATGGTCACAGACTTATACTGCATAGCAAGAGTATATGAGGAAGAGCCGTCGATGGTCTCAGCCCCGTTGCCATCGACGGTCACAATGTTGGCGCTGCTGTCAGTTTTTTTGATCTCGTAGCGGCGTCGTGTGCAGCCGGCAACGGCGGGCAATGTAATGGTTCGGGGGCCGCCAGAAGCATCCACCAACACGGTATGGTGGGTATCGTCGAGCAGCAAGGAAATAGCGGTCGAAGTCACATTGGCGCCAACCGAACCGCCGACGTCCAGCGCACTTAGCGGAGTCGTTCGCACACCAAGGCGATCAGTGGTTTTGTTGTAGACGAAGTTAGGGTCGCCCCCAAATCCCCCGCCGTCATTGAACTGAACCTGGGTATCAAGACCGCCAGGTGCTCCGCTACCATCCACGCCGTATGCGGCAACTAATATATCTCCGGTGGTCATGTCTACGGCTGTGCCAGTCAATGCAAGCCAAGTGATAGCTGTTCCGGAAACTGTGTAGTCGGCCCCGACACCTTGTTGTTGAAACACGCCGTTCAAGAACAGCCGCACTGAGGCGTTGGATGCGGGAAGGAAGCCCAGCACGTCTGTCAGTACGGTGTCTGTGCCGGTAATGTTCTGGGTGGTCACCAGTTCCTGGCGCGCGATAGTCGTGCTTAGCGCCGCAAGACGAGCCTCGATAGTGGCGTAGGCCCCCTGTGGATTGATGCCGAGTGTGGCTTCGACTGCCTCAATGCAGTCATTGGCATCGATGTGCTGATCCGCGTGCGACGGCGCCGTCAACGGACTGGCCGCTGTCGGGTTCGTCAGCGCGTCTAAGGCTCCGGGATAAACACTAGGCATGGCTCACCACTCAAGGATTGTTGTAGATGATGATTGGCTGGTTGTAGAGGATGGGTGAGTTATAGACGAGAGGAGCAGCCGCGCCACTGTAATCAATAGGCCATTCAATTGCCAGCCGGTTATAGAGCGAGAACACGATGCGCGGAAAGTGTGCTTGTGCGAGTAGAAAGACATAACCAAGTGGTAGTCCAGTTGTGCCGGGGTCAGTTACCGTTGCGAAGAGCCCTGCCTCTCCAAGGATTGACGTGAAGTCCTCACCGCCAACCGTGGTATAGGTGGTCTCCAGACCTCTTGGAGCCACAATCGTATCCAGCACTGTGTTTTCTGGTGGGACGAACTTGCGGTAGACCTCAGCGACCAAGGCTGTTGAAGCAGGTACCAACGGTAGGGCGAGCGTAGGCGTTCCAAGGTTGTACCCAGAGGAGCCGTAAGCCACGTGGGTGGCTATGAACCTCAACCCAAATAGACCGATCTGGCCAGCGCGGCTGGCCCCTTCGGTGGTGAAATCCATCAACAGCGCCATCAGGACACCTGAATGGTCTTGAAGGCCATGTCAATCACAATGTCACCAAGCCTGTCTCAGTAATACCCCCAACGCACCTACTTGGTAGCTCTGCACTGCGGCGGTGCGTGGCAAGGTCGCTCGCAGGCGGAACTGGTAGCGCGTCATCGCCGGCCCTTGTACCGGAACCGAGAAACCAGCGCGAGGTACTTCACGCCAGGACGTTGCTGGAATCACGGGAGTGACTGTTGCGTCTCCAGGATCACGTACTTCAAGTGTCAGGAACTCGGGTGGGAACGTCGAATCAGCCGGCAAAAACCAGCCCGCGATGAAGATAGGGACGGTTGATACCTGACCAGCGAACGTGACGGTGTTGTTCGCGCCGTAGACCTCTGTGCGGAGCCGCTGCACGCGACCCGCCTCCGCGTCCGCCACCACCAGCACGGATGAAGCCACGGCCTCCCCAGGCAGCGTCAGGCTGTCCGCCACCACGCCCGTCGCCTGGCTGAAGACGCCGAACGTCAGGGGCGGCTGCTGTGGTGTTGAGTAGACCCGGAGCATCGTGTTGAACGGCATCGTGGATTCGATGCCACGCTGCCCGTAGGTCTCCTCATGGGTGCCAAACGGGACCGCGGCCTCACCCGATGAGACACGGAACACCTCAACCTGACCCACGAGGCTTGCGGCCACGAACAACTTACTGATGCTGCTCACCGTGAGTACATCGATTGCATTCTCGGACAGGTCCGCCGGCAGAACCGTCACCTTGTCCGGGCCGAGAACATAGCCCTGGCCTTGAGCTTCGATGACGAGGCTTGGCGTGAACGGATCGGTCAACAGCGTGCGCTCGAAGGCCGCCACATCACCGATGCCATTCGCCACCCACAGACGAGCAGGCGGGGCTCCAACACCAACTCCGGCTGGGGTGTGGAAGATGTCCGAAGGCTGGAAGCACTCGCTGTTGTTGAGGCGGCTCAAGCCTTTGTCGAACAGAACATAGCCGACGAACACCGGAGTAGCCGGTGTGGCGATATTGAACTCACAGACGAAGCCATTGGCGGCCGAGGCCCCTGGCGGAGTGCCAGTGCGGCAGGCGATGAACAGCCGAGTATTGGTTTCATCGATGGAGACAGACACAGGATCTGTCAGACGAACAGGAGCACCGTCTGGCAAGCCCGCGATGGCTGGCGTGCCGATGGTGGCTACCAGAGCACCTGTCGTGTAGTTCAGGATCTGCACAGCGTGTTGGGCACCGCAGGCGATGATCATCAACTCGGTCGCGGCAATGGTCCCCACTGCTGCACACTCGGCATCGCGGTACTCATTGGTTGCGATAGGTCCAACACCAGAGATCAGACCGGGGAAAGTACGGGCGATCTCCAGGTTTGAGTCGAGGAGCAGTACTCCATCCGATGTGTCGGCCATGACGTAGCGGACTCGGTCGGCCGGAGGTGTTGAGGGAGGCACGTCCGAAGGCAACCGGCGCCGGACCTTCCGGGGCGCGCTCTGAAGCCCATCCCGGAACTTCGATAGCCTCATCTCGAAGCCGTCCGTATCAAGCGCCACAGCGCTCCTGGTGACGTTTGGGGCCAGCGCTCCCGTAGGCGTCACTCCAGTACCTGTGGTCAGCACGTCCGGCGCCCCGAACCACTGGGTCACGTCGGACGTGAGCGCGTTCACGCGGTCCGTGAGGTAAGTCAGCATGGACGAATCGAGGATGGCGTTCTTCGTCGCAAGCGCAGGATCTGCGAGCAGCCGGCGCAGGGTCTCGATGAACGTAGACGGCAGAGGCATAGAGGCTCCTTAACTGAGCTAGGATGCGCTCAGCCGTTCACAACTATCAGGTGCGATTGTCGACGATGGCATCCAAGGCCGCCTGGCTGGCGGCACCGACGATTTGAGCCTTGAGCGTCACACCACCCGAGAGGACAGCCTGGATGCGCGCGAGGAGCGTGTTGTAGTAGGTCTCGATCTCGGAAGTGTTGATGATCGAAACGAACTCACTGTCATCCTTAGTGGGCACCGTGACGGGGTACGAGAGCGCGGTGCGCGACGTGTACATGCCCAACCACTTCAACTGGGCGGTGTCGGACGCAGAGAACACTTTGCCGTCGACTGTGAAGCCGCCAGCGATCAATACGCCAGTGCGGATGTCCACCGTCTTGACTCGATTGGCTTTTAGCGTGGATAGGGGAGGCGGTTGATAGACCGGACGTGGAGCTATCGTGGAAGCTGGGACCTCGGCCCACTGTTGAGAGTCAATTAACGCGACCAGCCCCGCTTGATCAACGACGGTGTAGCTAACTCCGTTAGAGGCGGCCCATCCCTCAAAGCTGGCGTTGTCGTCAAACACGTACTGTAGTGGGCCGGCCAACACACGCTTTGCGACCATGAGAAAAGCATTCGCACCACTCTTGAACGTATTGTCAGCGCCCCAGGATACATTTTCCGTGGGCAGTTGACTAGCTAAGACAACAAACATACGGCTCTCCTAGAACGTCTCGTTAATGAGGGTTGTTATGTAGCCAAGGCCAATGGTGCCGCCACCGGATGTCAAGCAGATCACAGAGTTTCCTACAGCGAGCGCAAGCACAGTGTTCGTCTCGGTGATTTCGGCCGTCTCAATGCCGCCAGTAAAGCGTCGCGCGACCACTAGGTTGTCATTAACGGAGACAGTGTTAGCCTCACGAACGTCAATAAAAGACCAGGCGTTATAGGGCGTATCTGTTAGAATTGTGTTATTGTTGACTCTAACGACTTGTGTCTCGCCGGCTGCGTCTCCCCACACGCGCAAACTGGCAGTGGCCGCTGTGGAGCCACCGGCGGCGGCGTTGTTGGCAACGAGCGTGTTCCCACACGCGCTCACCGTTGGCGCTTCGCCGACTAACCCAGTAGTAGCCGGGCCAACCTGCGGTGCTACATAGAGGTCCAGGCTCTTGGCGGAGTTAGTTGTCGATTTAAGGATGAGTTTGTTGTTGTCGGCTACGTTCAGCAGGTAATCCTGTATCTGGACGTCGACGTTGTTCGCTGCCGTGATCAGGGTGTTGCCGACGAAAGAAACTGCCCTTTGCTCCTGTGTGGTCGAGCCCGTGGTGCCGAGCGTGATTGTGTGCGCCGTCAAGTTGCTGCCTGTGAAGTAGTTTCTGTCTACCTCCAAATCGTGCGCGCGTTGGCATCTAACGATCAACTCCTGCGCGAACGTCAACTCTACGTTGTTATCCCGAAGGCTCACGCGCCCGAACTTAAACGTTGCGCCGGCTGTGAAGTCTATTGCGTATCCGCTAGCCGGAACCAGCGCCCCCAGGACAAGCGTGTTGTCATAGACGTCAATGTTTGCGTTAGAGGCCGTAGTGGCGCTGCCCGTGATGAGCGCACCGGCGCTGGAGGTTATGACGTTGTCATGAATCAGTGCGCGCAAGGAGCTAGTATTCGCGTACAAGCCAATGACAGCGCCACCCACCGATCCTCCGCCTGGATGGTCTACCACACAGCCCGCCATCTCAAACGTACTCTGGCCGTTGACCGAGATCCAAGGGGTGTTGTCAGTGGTCGAGCCGCTGACACGGAAGTCGGTATTCAAGACGGCCGCTTTGCCGCCTTGCACAGACAGGAGGGCCACGGCGGCGGCACCGCTTACGGAGCGTGTTACGTCGCACCCGTCCATTACACGAGTCCCATCGGTTACAGTAGACCCGGCGTACAACTGCTGCCCTGTGGGTAGGGCAATCTTGCTACCGAGAAGGTTATCGAACGAGCCGTAGAACGAGCCGCCGGTTTGAAAGTCGCATCCTTGGATGATGTTGGCTACGTCTCCTTGGATGATGGCGCCGTTAACCGCTCTACAGTTTACTACGTTACGTGCGCCAACCAAGTTGATGTCATCGGCGATGTCGCAGTTCGTCAAGTCGATGTCAGCGTACAAGCCTAGCAAAGCATTGGAGTTCGGGATGATCCTGGAGTTGGTCAACGCCAGCTTACCCGCGTAGGAGGCCGCGCCAGTGTTGATCAGGGTAGTATCGAATCCACCAACGACGCAGTTGTTGAAGTCAACGTCTACAGTCGCCGCTGCGTTGTTGATGGCTACGATGTTGTTGCTGCCGTTGGTCGTCCCGTACATCTGACAGTTTTGGAACACCAAGCGACCTTGTGCCACAGAGGCGCCCAATACAAACATGGCCGAGGCACCATACGTGCTGTTGTAGAATTGGCAGTTCTCGAACTTCGTAATGCCCTCAACCGCCGTGCCACCGAGGGAAAAGGTAGTAGCGTATACGACTATGCTAGTAAGCGCAGAGCCCGCCACCGTCTGCCATTCACAGTTCTTAACCATGAGATTGGCACCAGGGTCTTTGATCCAGCAACAGTCGGCGGCACCGGGATCGCCTAGATATTGGAAGAGAACATTCTCGAACGAGACGGAGTTAACTGCATACTGAAAGTCAATCAACGGAGTAGTGGCCCCTACGCTCGCCGTACCCCACGATACTTGTACCTTGTTGTATCCGCCTCCGCTAATCATTCCCACAACACTCATCCCATTCAGACGAGTGCCGGTAAGACCGCTTAGCTCCCAGCTAGTGAAGTCGATGGGCGTGGGCTCCACGATGTCGTCAACTAGGATGAAATGACGCGGCAGGTAAGGGGTAGCGGCGTAAGCGCACCTGAAGACCATGGCAGCGCGTAGGCTACGGAAGTTGGACAACTGATCCAAGCCGCTACCAGCCGGGTCCTGGCCCACGGTGAAGCCAAGCTGAGCACTATGCCCTGCGGAGTGAATGGCGCAATCGGTGATTGCCGTGTTCACCCCACCGGATTTCTGCAAGAAGCCTAGTGCGATATGCCGGCGCCACTCCGCCGTGCCTGCACTGATTACGGAGAAGCCACCAGCCGAGAAGTTAGCGGTCTGATCCCATGCCACAACATAGACACCGTCGGCCAGTGCGGTTGTGTCAAGGGTGATGGCAGTGCCAACGTAAACCTGACGTAGTGTGAAATCCCGCAACTGGCCGGTGGCAATGGTCACTGAGTTAGCCAGGAACGATAGAGCTAAGCCGGCACCGCCGCTGTCATCTACGCCCAAACCGCGCACATTGCCAAGCTGGGATTGGTACAAGGCGGAAATGATGCTGGGGTTTGGCGAACCAGGCTGCAACGTGCCAGAGGATAATGAAACTCCGGAGCTTGTGACACTAAATACGCGGGTAATGGTCTTACCGCCGCCGGTGACGCCAGTATAGTTGGAGGTCAATGTGGCCGACGTATCTGAGGCCACCGACAGTACGGTGTAGACCGTTGACTCCTCTGGAGCGGCGCCACCATTCTGGCTCAGCACACGAAACTGCGTTCCTGGCTGTAGTCTAGTCAAGAACAACGTGCCCGAGCCGGTCATGGAGGGTAGGCCGTTGGTGAGGGTAACGGTTCCCGTTACTAGCGTGTTCACGTCATCAAACGTCATGGTTGACGACGGTGCGGAGTAGGTACCAGTTACCGCGCGGTAGCCACCTGTTTCCAGCGTCGTGCTCTCTGCACCGGGGGCAGTATCCTCAATCACCAACCGCTTGTTGGCCTCCTGCCAACGGGCGGCAGCCGTCGTCGTGTACCGCACGCGAGCGTTGCGTGTTGCGGCACCGACGATCAACTGCGGATCACGAAGGTCCGTAATCGTGGTGATGGAGCCAACCGAAGTGACAACACTCGCCACCTCAGCAAACTGCAACGAGCGACCGTCACTGTCGAATACAGTAGCCGGGTCAGTGGTGCTGATCTGAAGCACCCCGGCATCATCGATGTACAGGTAGCTGGTCGATGATGCAGTCAGCAGTGTGCCGTTGTAGCTGCCGGCCACCACGAAACGCTGCCCTTGGACGTAGGCGACGATAGGGCCGGTGATACGGAGGTTCAGGCCGGCCAGCGCCGAGCACGTGCCCCCGGAGTAGACCATGTTGCCGCGAAGCTCGGTCTCAGGCGGATAGAACTGGACGTCCTTGAACTCCGTGCCCATCTGCGGGAACGCCATGTTCCCGAAGCGGCGTTTGTCTTGCCCCACGATGAGAGGCAAGGCGCCACTGCCGTCCCAGAACCAATGTGCGACGAGGAAGCGCGTCTCGAAGTCCGTAGGCGCGTTTACGGTGTAGGAGTCACTGACCGTGACGCCAGGGACCGCTGGTGCGCTGTACGCCACGACCTCGATCCAATCGATGCCGTTTGGGCGGTACAGGCGATAACGACGCAGCCCGCTAGGAGCTACAGGAGCCGCCACTGCGGGACCAGCGTCCCAAGACAAGGTGCCGCCGGTGGCATCGTAGGTGAGCGTGTACGTGCCCGCGCCGTGCGTGTCGCTGATGTCCACGATGCGCGCGTAACTGATGTTGTTGGCACCAGCCAAGAACACTCGGTAGGAGTAGGAGAACGCTGCAAGCTCATCGATCTCAGCCCGAAGGAGGCCACGAACCGCACCGACCGAGGAAGCCAGTGTCGAAGTGAGGACTGCGGGGGTTTGGAGGAGCCGCCCGTTGACCGTGTACGCGCTGCCCACAGCCACGGCGCCGATGTCCATGGCCTGGAGGGCACCTGCACCGCTGACGCCCGGCAGGAGCGTTCCTACTGCGCTGTCGCCGGTGATGCCATTGGCGTGCTCGTGGTCGCGGTGGACGATGAGGGGAACCTCGTCGAACACCTCCCACAGCGAACCTGACTCGTTCCACCAGTAGAGTGAGCCAGTGCTTGTCACCAGGCGCACGTCGCCTTGGCGGTTATGATCGGCAGGAGGCAACGGCAGGAGGCCGGAGGTGGCTACGGGTTCGCGCCACGAAGACCGTGTCTGTTGGTCAACCGCGTGCCGGTTCTCATAGAAGATCCGGGTCGTGGGAACCGAGGCATACGGGCCACCAACCGAAAGATCGACGACGCCGACAACGTGCAGCCAGTTCAGTTCTGGATCACCCAGGTAGGCCGCCTGGGTCATCACCTGCATCTGGAGGATGGGAGTGTCGAGCAGCCGATAGCGAGCACGGCAGACAACGTAGTTGATCTGCCCATCAGCGACTGTGAGCGCTGAGCTTGTCGCGTCCGAGAGAACGACCGCGCCGTCGAAGTTCGAGAGGACGAAGGGGCTGACCGTGACCTGGAGAACGAACGGGACCGGCGAGATCTCCGCGCCAAGCAGCGTCGTGGAGCCCGGTTGGAACGGCAAGAAACCCTTTGCCGCAACGTCCTTCAGGCGAAGGTTGATTGACTGGCTTGCGTCGGGTTCACGCCACCGCAGCTTCATGGAAAGAGTCATGCGTTCTCACTCCCGCGCTTCTGCGCCTACGAGTGAGGGTTGCTTCGTCAGGACCTCGCCGCCTTTTCTCAAGCCCTCCACCGCCGTTGCCTTTCCTCACGGCCGTCAAGACCAGCACGGCGTAGGGTCAACGCATACACTGTGCGTATGTGACGCCTTGTCTTGCAAGCAAACATGCGTAGGTTCGTGCTACGCTGCTGGTGCTGACCGTCCAAAGGAGTCCTATGCGAAGCACAATCTTGCTTGTCTTGCTGCTTTCTGCTTGCGGGAACGCCCCCGAGTCAACCCCGGATGAGCTTGACCGGAGAAGCCCATCTGAAGGCGAAGGTGAAGGGGACCCATCTGAAGGTGAGGGCGAAGGTGAGGGAAGGGGAGACCCGGCGGAGGGTGAGGGCGAAGGTGAGGGAGAGGGAGATTCGTCTGAGGGCGAAGGTGAGGGCGATCCGCCTCCACCGCCGCCTCCCCCTCCTCCCCCGCCGCCACAGATCCTAGACGCAACCGCGAGTCCTGCGGTCGTCCAAATAGGGGGCGAGCTTGTGATGCTGTGCCTCCAGCGAAGCTCAACACCGGCCACGTGCAGCGCCGGATCTCCGTTCAACTTCGTAACAACGTATGAGACGTACTGCGAAGAAGCCTTCATCTCTACGACCACTTCTGTGACTGTGACCTGCACGAACGCGGGTGGCAGTGCCAGTACCACGCTCAACATCACAGTCGAAGCTCCTCCGCCTCCTCCGCCTCCTCCGCCGGGATGTTTGATTGCAGCACCGGGTACGCAAGTTTCTGGTAACGTGACGATCGCGTCATTGCAGGACGCGGCCCTCTTTCGGGGCTGTACCGAGGTGGTGGGGGACCTCACCTTTTACGACCAGACAGGTAGCCTACTGAACCTTCAAAGCCTGTCGAGCTTGACGCGAGTTCATGGCCGGTTGGAAATCTCCTCCAACCGGATCACCAGCCTCGAAGGGCTGGAACGGCTCCAACGAGTAGGGAGCTTCATCCTCAACACCAACTCGTCTCTCGCCTCACTGATCGGTCTAGTCTCGTTGACAACTGTTGATGGAGACATGATTGTTCTGCATCATCCCGCCTTGACGCTATTGGCGACCACGAACCCTGGTACGGGTT
Source organism: uncultured Bacteriovoracaceae bacterium (assembly GCA_964364175.1). Classification (GTDB taxonomy): domain Bacteria; phylum Bdellovibrionota; class UBA1018; order UBA1018; family UBA1018; genus CAYILR01. The sequence continues at coordinate 16,990 of CAYILR010000040.1, read as the reverse complement.
CCTACGTGCCTATCGAGAGCTTGCAGAGTGTTGGCGGCACGTTCATGTGGATCGACTCCATCACGTCCCAATGCCGGGTCGACCAGCTTCTCGCCCACATCGCAGTGGGTGGGTACATCGACACCAACCAGAACCTGGTCGAATGTCGCTAGACCCAGGCCCGCTTCCGCGCTAGTGTCGCATATCCGTCCACCTGTTGGAGCCCGGCGGGTTTGGTCCGCACCCGTCTTCGTTACGGGCAGGCAACAGCAAAGCGTTTCGAGGGCTCCGGAGCGGGATACGCTAAACCGCGCTACGACTTCAACAGGCTAGTGAAGACCGGTATCCGCACCTGGAACGTCGGATACGTGAAAACAGGCTCCTCGGGCATTGTGATGACCGAGGTCGCGGCTTCCGACATCTGGCGCTGCCAGCATGGTGTACAGCCAGCCGACGACTCCGCGTACCGGCCGCACGAGAGGCACCGGCCCGCGAAGTCAACCCCGCCGTTTCTCACTTCACGAATGTAGCTCACGACAACACCTTCCGAAGCTGCTCCAAAGCCAGGTGTTCGCCCATAGCGGCAAGAGCAAGCACGATACGCTTCGGCAACGTGATGGTAACCCCATCCACCGTCAAAGTGACCATCTCCTCAAAGACGTAAGAGACACTCACGTTTGAAGACGTGGAAGTTGTGTAATCAGCGCTCATCATTTTTGAACTCCGACACGCAGTACCAGCCTCTCGGTATCGAGCTTCGGACGTTGTGGAAACTGAGCCACCGCGTACAAAAACGTTGTGTTCAACTCCGGATCGGATGGCACCGGGGAATAGACGATCTGGGCCAGAAGGCAGATCGACGAGAACAACGTGACGCCTTCACCGAAGTCGACGACGCACTCCCAGACCGGGCAGTAGTCGTTCGCGTAGGTGAAGCTCGCGACTGCCTTGGGGCCGAACACCACGGCTGGGCATTCAGTAATGGCTGGATCGGGTGCCAAGGCCGTCGTTGGGTCCAGTGGATCGTGGCCAGCATTGCCCAACGTGAAGCCGATAATTTGAAAGCTTTTGCCCGTCGTAAGCATCTCGGCTGTTCGGCGACGACCTTCGTCCGAGACCAGGGCGCGGGTTTCGAATGCCACAACTACCTCTTTCCGTCGATCCTAATCAGAATGCCAAGTGGAAGGCCGACACCGATACCTGCTATCAGCATGACGAACAGCGTTAGAACCTGGCGTTGGTCATCCGTCAAGATATTTTCTATGGCGTGATGTACGCCGGTGGCGCAAGCGTGATGAGCATAAGGGGCGTCACTGGGTCTCCGTTCTGCCAGCACGAATCTGCCCTCACTACATAGAGGGGTACGTTGTCAGCAAACGGAGAGGGTGTCGTTCCGTCGATGGTGATGGTGTAGATTTTCCAGCCGGTCGTATGATGAACGGTACCGGTGTCGATGGCCCCGTTGATACTCCGGAATGTCGAGGAGTTGAAGAACAGGTGGTCGCCCGGTAGCGGCACAACGTCCGAAGCCATTGCGAAGACCGACACTCCGGCCAGGAAGGAGCCGGAAGCTCGTGGCGCGTCTCGGTAAGAGGCGATGGCACCGCTAGAAAGATTGGCAAGCAGGCCGGAGGAGAGGGTGACCTCGAACGTCCGACGACCAGCCGTGTCTTGAAGTACCGAAGCCACTGGCTCCGAAGTGTCGCTCCGGTCTCTCAGTGGCTCATAGACGTTGATGATGAGGGGGCCGCCAGGAGGTGCGGTCGGGTTGCCTGCAATGGTGGCGTAGGACGAAATGCCGTCGTCCGAGATGCTCACGATCGAAAACAACAGAGCACCGCCCACCTGAAGGCCCAGACCCTCATGGCGCTGCTCGAAGAAACCGGTTGGCGCGGTGATGATCTTCTCGGTGCCGCTCGGCGTGTACGTGGCGGTCGCGTCCGACTTGATGATCTTGGTGACGTCGAACACCGGCCATGACGATACGACGCTGTATTCGACATCCGGGTTCTCGAACCGGACGTAGTCCCCTTCATAGAGGAAGGTGCGGAAGCTCGTCATCCACAAAACCGTAGCGCCGATGATGGGATTTGGGGCTCCCGTATCGGCGTCGAGCGTGAGAGGCGCACCCTCAATGAACGGAGGCTCTGGGGTCAGTGCTGGTGGTGTCGAGGACGTGATGGGGAAGACGTACTTCACCATACGCTGGCCGCGCTGAATACGAGTATCCAGGCAGGCAGGATGGTCCAAACGTCGGCTGAGCGAGAACAGCAGGAAGCCATCCCCAAACGGATCGGCCATATCGACGGTATCGAACACGTCATCACCGCCACCAAGGCCGGGCTCACCAGAACCTGCGGAAGCGTCCAAGGCGGCGTCTTCGTCCCAAAAGCCGAAGTTCAATGGGGATTCAACAACCTCATCGAAAGGCAACTGCGGCGTGCTCATCAGCATGTCGATGGTCGTCTCAAACGAACAGAACGCGCGTGACGAGTCACAGTCCGTACTAAACTCGATGTCCGAGCACTCCGGCGTCGAGGGATCGATGTAGTGGACCTCCGTCGGGCCGTCCATGTACTGGAGCAGCACTTGTTTGTCGTCGATGTTCACGAGCTTGATGGGTTTCGGGCTTGGGACGTCTTCACCTCCTAACGCCAAGCTCATTTGGAACAAGGCTTGATGTGTCGCCAGGCAGGAGTTGGCGAACCACAGATCGAACAGCCGGCCTTGCGTCTCGCCTGTCGTCGGGTGCGTGGTGACGTGAGGATAGAGATAGTCGGCTCCCGGCATCGCGAACTCGGCCGGAAACAGCTTCCCCACCGGCGGCGTCGAGTACGAGACCGCTGAGGCCATCGTCCTTACACCGTCACCAGAACCTAGCCGGCCGCCCATGCTGGTGAGCACTGCCAGCCTGGTCTGTTGGATCTTCGGCATCCGGGCCGGCAGGAAAAGGTCGGTGAAGGAGAGCAAGTACGCCGAGGCTCGCGTAGTCCATGGCGTGTTGAAGTGCGCTTGGATGTCTCCTAGCCGGCGACCAACAGCCAAGTAGTATTCGCGCCCCATTGCGCGAATCCACGACTCAACCGCCGTGGCCGCGACTGTGATGTAGATGGACTGGTTCGGGGTGCTGACTTCGATCCGGTTTGCGCCCTTGAGCATCTGCAACGAGAGCGTCAAGAAGCTCTGGCCGGGGACCAGAGCGGTCTTCTCGGTGCGGTTGATGGTGATCTCGTGGACCGCCTCGGGCTCATCCGTTTCGAGGATGAACGTGGAGGCCAGAGCAGACCACGGGATGAAGTACGGCCGCCGCAGATAGAACGACGACACGGTGATGGGTGTCGCGTTGCGGATCAGCGCCACGTTCTCGTCGAAGAGCGTGGGCTGTGGGTAGATCCGAAGCACCATGCCTCAGGGTAGCGCGAAGCTGCCCTAGAAGGCTGGGCTACTCGTTCACGAAGCCGTTTGCGCGCCCCGGTCACGCCGCATGATGCGCCCGCGCGTGAGGTCGTAAGGCGAGACCGCGACCTTCACAACATCGCCGAGCACGACTCGGATCTTATTGACCTTCATCTTCCCACACAGGACCGCGGTCACGAGGAGGTGCTCACCAGGGTTCTTACTGTCCGGCACCCGGACCTTGAAGAAGCCGCCACCAGGCACCTGGTCGATCACACCTTCCAACTCGATCTGGTCATCACGCGCCATCGCTGGTCTCGGCTCCTTGTTGCTCAGCCTGATAAAGATGGAAGCCACGGCAGGTCTCACACACCCAACCGGGCCTGCTGTTGACGCTGCCACTCACGAAAGTAGTGCCTTCACAATTCTCGTGGCGACACTTCTCTGGTATCGTCGCGTAGGTCGGCTCCTGGGGAGGAGCGTTGCGCACGGCGGCCAAGGTCGCCGCCAGCGAAGTGCCGCTGCTGATGGGCGTTCCGTTGGGGGCTACGAGGTTCGTGTCTGGCACCGCGATAGGAGAGTGTGATTTCACCGCACCGCTCGCGCGCATGGCCTCGGCAAGCTGGGCTCCAAGCTTCTCACATTCGACAGCGGCGGCCTCGTCGAACCCGATCAGGACCGCGTTCTGGCGATAGAGGTCGAAGGCGCACTTGAGGGTCGCAATGACCGCCGCTGGGCTCAAGATCGACTTCTGCACCACGTTGATGGCCGCGATTGCAACTGTAGCCATGTCCTGGGGCTTCGGCTTGTCGGTTGGCCGGATGGGGAGTGCGTTCCTGTTGATGCTGATGGGCTTTGGCATGGCTAGTCTTTCAGGGCTTTCTCCACCTTGCGGTAGAGGTCTTCGAGTGTCCCGTCGTTCATAATGACCTGGTCGAAGTGGTTGTAGGAGTCGAGGCTCGTTTCGGATGGGTGCATGTCGGTAGAGACTGGGAGACTCGGACGTTCGACACGCCAAACCTCACCTCCGAGCTTCTTGATGATGGCATATTCGTTTTCAAAACGTACATCCGTGATGACGTACTTGACGTGTCCGGAGTCGAGGCCATGTTGAACGCGAAGCTGGAACGACTTGACCCAGATCTCGACGTCGATAGCTCTGCCCGTCTCAGTTCCCCACAACTGCATGACCTGACGAGGGCTTTTGCCCCAGAACGGGTCGACGACCTCTTTGAGGTCACCGTCGGTGTGGGCCTTTGTCCAGTGGAAGGTGTTGCGGACGGCTTCCTTGAGGGGCTTGGCGAAGTAGTCGACTGTGTAGCCGTGCTCCCGCTCCAAATATGAACCAATGCTGTCCTTCCCAGAGCGCTTTTTGCCGCTGAGGCCGATGAGCTTCTTCATCCGAACAACTCCTGGAACCGAGCCATGAAGGCGTTGTAAGCGGATACAGGCAACAAGCACTCGATCTGGATCACCGGCTTCAGGCGCGGGTCCTGCTCAATCATGGGCCAGTCCGGGTTGCGGTTCTTGATGATGCGCCGGTCCATTGACTCGAACGCGATCATCTGCGCATCGACGTAACGAACTACCTCCGGCTCCGGGAGCAGAAGCTCGAAGTGAGCCCCGATAGCCTCCATGAGCTTGGCCTCCACTTCGCGGTAGAAGGCAAAACTCGGATGTTTCTTCACCGGAGAAGAAATATCGGAAAGGTACGCCTCAGTTGCATCATGAAGGCATCCCCACTTCTGTTCGTTTCGAGAGCCTCCAAGTACGGCTACACCACGAGAAACCAAGACGCTGTGCTCGGCTACCGAGTACGGCACGGTCGTCTGCCCGGTGTATCGGCACTGGTGACTGAGAGCTTGGGCAATGTCTTCAATCGTTACATCCTCGGGGTTTGGCTCCAGAGGGTAAAACTTCCGCCCAGAGTAGGTGTTCACCCAGTGGGAGCCATCGGTAATTGGCATAGTAGCTTTCAAGGCGCGAGGCCCGTGCGGTTACAAGTAGCGCAACCGGAGCCTTTGCATTGCGGGCACTTGGTCGTGGCCGCGAACAGAAGCTCTTTCATGGTGATCAAGGGAACTTGACGGTTGGCCCGAGGTTTCAGCCTTTCGATGCTACCAGATGCGGCGATCTTGGCAAGAGCAGCCACCACGACCTCAGCAAGCCGGATACCCGCGGTCTTCGGCTTCGCCGGACAGTTGAACTGCGCCATCGCGTGGGCCAGGTTCATGGCCTGGCCTCCAGGCGTCAAGACCAGAAGCTCCCAGCCGTGGGTTTCGACCAAGGTGACGCCGGTCGAGATGGTGAGGATGTCGCAGAAGTCCCTGGACACAGGGACGCCGGCAGCAGCACGCCGGCAGCACGAACGTCGAGTTGTAGTCACAGATCGGCCAATCCTTTCGAGAACCGCGCGTACTGGGCCTCTGGTTCCGGTCCGGATTCAACAAGAAGTTTGTCGCCGCAGAATGGGCAGAACTCGACCAGAACAGACTCAGCCGAGATCCTCAGCCTGAAACCGATATGCCGTTGTCCTGTTGGCAGTACCTCATCGGTATGATGAACAAGCTGCGCACCGTAGAGGCAGCACCTGACGGTGGTCTTCATGGTTCCACTCCCACAAGGCCAGAGACGTACTGAATCGGGAACGACGGCGTGATGGTCAGGTCTCCAGATCGAGTCCTCGGATCTGTCCAGGTGAAGCTCCACTCCTGGATCACGCCCTCGCGGCGTAGCTTCTCCAGGAAGAAGAACCGGGCCGTGTTCTCGCAGGCTCCGAACTCCTCGTAGGGCGCCGTCATGGCCTTGATGGCTTGGTCACTGAGAGCGCCGCAGATGTTCCGGACGTCAGGCGCAGACACGGGTATGGTGTAGCCAGTGAAGCCCTGAATGCGAGGACCGTCGTAGTCTGGGAGGCTCCACTCCAACTTCATGATCTCGATGATGCCGCTGACGTCCTGCTCCGTCAGTGGTCGCTCGATGACTCCCGCCCGCTCCATTTCCTTGAGGACGTTTCGGAACGTTGCCTCGATGCCGTGAATGGCCTTCGGTGAGATCACCTCCCCGAGGAAGGCGTCGTTGATGCGCTTGCGAATCTCATCGATGACGTATTGCTCCATCTCCTGTTTGGCCTGGCCGGACATGGAGGCTACGTTGACGACGATGCCTGGTGGCTTGAAGGTCATGAGAGGTCGATGGCGTAGTCGCGACGGCCGTTAGGTGTTTGAAGCTCTTTTGCAAAGTCGTCACGAATGTGATGTGGGTTGATATTCCACGTTGGCAAGCAACACTTGAGCACGTTTTTGTGTCCGGCTTTTTGCACGAGACGACGCGCAAGAGCATCATCATTGCCGCGTGGTGATGACAACGCAACCAACAACGGTGTTGGAACATCCCTGTCAACACTCTCATGCCGCATGGTCAATAGGCTGTTGTCCAGCACCGCCAGTATCTCGTCAGCGTCAGCGTCGATCCACGCAAGTGTGTCGATGAGCGCGGCAACACGAGTCACCCCACGCAGTTGGTCTGGATTACCGGCTGAGTAGCGACGCACAACGAGAGATTTGTCGATGAAGACGACTGACGGGTCTTCAGGTTGGTCATCCGCAAGACAGTGACGGATCTTTTCGTTGAGTACATCCCATAACGTACCAAGACCACCATCGTCAATGACAGCAATTTCGATCTGCTGTTCGGGGATTAGGCCGTAGGCAGTGGCGATGTCACCAAGCTGTCTGAGCTTGTGGATTAGATACGTGCCGAGCACTACGCTCAAGACGGTCGAGCCTCCACGCTGTCCAATGAAACCGAGCACTTCTTGTATAGGCTGGATGTGACGTGTCTTGATGGCTTGCTTACGTTCAAGACCACACTTCGGACATTTCCCGTGCTCAAGAAGAGCGACGTGCGTCAGGAACATCTCCATGCCGTTCTTCGTCACTCGCTGTGCGAACGCTGGACCCACTCCTGACACCCGCCATCCGCCGGAAGCAGGCATATGCTCCCAGTAGTGATGGTCCGTACAGACGGGGCACCACTCACCGAAAGTTTCGAGAGCAAGTTTGGCCTGCGTAGGCCAAAGTCGGATGTCCAAACTACGATTCGCCCACTCTAAGATGTTTGCTGGTTGTTCTTTGGTCATGTCTTGACCCGCTCCCAGAAGAAGTAGCTCGAATCCTGCCCGAAATCAGCCTCCGCTCCGGCGTGCTCGTCGCAGTAGGCATGGTTACCCGAGAACTGGGTCTTGCGAACCCACACCGCTGGCGCGCTGCACTCGGAACAGTGCTTCAGTGGCCAAGCCATCCAGGTCATCGACCGAGCTTTCTCCTGATCGCTCTCCGAAAGAGTAGCGAAGAGGTCGTCTATTCTCGCCAATAGAGGGCGGTCATCTATGGCTTCCCACGAGAGGCGCTGCCGACTGGCACGCAACTCTTCCAAAAGTTGCTGATAGGCTTGAAGGCTCTCCTTCCGCCACTTCTTGTCGTTGCACTCCTTGAGCACGGCGCCGGAGATCGACTGTGGAGGCTCGGACTTCATACAGGCTTCGACCTCGTCAGGATCTCTCGGACCTTGACGGAAGACACACCCAGGGCATGGCGGCCCCTTCGTCTCGAAGTCGACCGTCAGCTTCCCAGGCGGGAACTGGATGAGAACTCTCATGGGGAGAACGACATGGTCTTCGCGGCATTGTTGACGGTGAATGCGAAGTCAATGGCGAACTTGAAGGCGAAACCTGTGGCCGTCTCATCGAGAACGACCGAGACCGGGCCGCAGTAGACTTCACCGAGAGCCTCGGGGGTGTCGAGGGCGTAGAATGACGCTGGTTGCAGCGTCTGGAGCGTTGCGAAGCGAAAGCCGTCGGTCACGAGCCTCATGCCCTGGATGGTGCCGAGAGCGCCGTTCAGGACTTCCTCGGGGCGATCAGACGGCCGCCAGCGCGAGTTCAGGGCCGCCGTGTGAAAACGGGTAACTTCCTCCCAGGCCGATCCAGAGAGCAAGAGTGTCCCTCCGTCGATGGCGTGCTTGTCCACCACGTCGATGAATGTGCCGCTCTTGGGAGCGAAGGCACCTTCGATCGCCTTGATGAAGTCCCTCTCTGGGGGCACCATCAACTGCTCCAGGGCATCCCGGAACTTATCATCGAGAACGGCTTTGGTCGCCTTCCCGTCTGCGAAGACGCGAAGTTCGGCGAACTCGTCTTTCGTGAAGATAGTCACGGCCTCGATGGTCTTTCCCGTCGAAGGCTTGGTCTGGGTCGTCTTCAAGGTGCGAAACGGAAAGCACTCAGCCCAGAGGACCTCTTGAAGTTCCTCCGCCATGATTTCAGCGATGACTTTTGCACGGTCCATGTTGGGCTCCTTTCTTCAGAGATAGCTCAAAGCTCGTCCAGCGAGAGCAGGACGTTGGTAGCGTCACCAGTTTTGATGTTGGGCTCGCGCTGGGGCATGGTCGTCAGGGTTTCTGCCATCATCGCTCCGTGACCTTCCAGCACGACTTCGTTCTTGCCTTCCAAGCCTTCGATCGGCTGATCGGACACCAAGACGCCGACGACCGCGTAGCGATAGATAGGCTTGCCATCCTTGCTCACGATCGTGCTCGGCCCACGAGGCCAGCAGACACCCTTGAAGATGGATTGGACGTGCATCAGCCCTCAGCCGGGATGAAATGGATGGTGAGGCTCACCAACTGCCCATCATCCTGGCGAGTACACGACAAGCCTTCGACAGAAACCAGGTTGATGCCCGTGTAGTTCGGGATGAACGCGAGGTCCACGGGGCAACGAGCCTTGTCGGTCTTGTCGTTGATGAGGTCTTCAGTCTTGTGGAAAGTCGTGTTCATGGCTCAGTCCAACGTCTTCCAATCAGCGGCCAAGAGGTCCTCTGTGGATGGTACATAGCCTGGCTGCCAGCGTCCGTAGGTACCTTCGCTGCTCACCGAGTTCGGGGCGTCCGGGGTCTTCGTGTAGACGACGAAGTAGCCCTGGACGTTGAGAGGGCCTTCAGGGATGAACTTGCGGGTCCGGGTGTTGACGTGATCGGTGTGGATCTGCGTCGGTGGCATATAGCAGATCCAGTGATCTGGCCCCCACGAACGGCGGGCGATTCGCTTGCCCTCGATGGTCTGTTCCAAGGCCCAGGCAAAGGTCTTGGTTTCTGGCAAGTTGGGTGCTGGTCCGAGATTCATGACGGCGCTCCTTCGAGTGACTGACCAATCCCCAGTACCTCAGCCGCCTTCAGAAAGCCACGGGCTGTCGGTAGATGACTGAGCAAGGGTTGATTGAGAGCCACGCTGAGGCAGTTCAAGACCCACTCAAGCTCAAGCTGGTAACAGTTCCAGTACCAGTATTCGTCAGATGGGCCGTCGATCAGGTGGCGTAGCTTCTCGTGAGTAGCAATCCACTCAGCGACGATGTCCTCAACAGTCTTGTCCCGACAGAACAAGAAGCCCGCCACCGAGCCGTCGAGCTTTGGCCCTTCACCGTAGTCAGCAACCGCCGCCTTGATGCCGTCGTCGACGATTCGATCCAGGAAGGCTTTGATCGATGTCATCTCACTGTCCTCTTTCTCCTAGCCATATACTTGTCGACGAGACGGTCGGCCAGCGGGTCCAGTACGAGCCAGATGAGGGCATAGAGGAGCGAGACATGGACCGCGTCCATGAAGACCTGGTCCCAATCGCGGTCTTCCAGATAGCCGTAGAAGCGCATGGTAAACATGCCAAGCATGACAACGAACGATAACCACACGAAGTTGTCAAACCGATCGGTCCACGAGGTGGTCTTCCTTGCGATCATCCGGGTTTTCCTTTGAGTTTCTGCACACCGGTGCCTTTGCACGACTTGCAGGCTTCGAGCTTCCAGCCCAACTGAACGTGGCGGATGCGGAGCTTCTCCTCCAAGACTTTGGCTCGGCAGATGAGACAAGTACCGCAGCGTTCGTCGCGCAAGACGCGCTTCTTGGCGCATTCCTCGGCCACGGCCTCGTAGAGGAAATCGTAGACCTCAAGCCCAAGGGCCTGGTCGATGGCTGTGCGTTGCTTCTCCTCCTCGGCGAGCATGGCGGCCGGGTTGATCGTGATAGATCCAGAGACAGCGCTTGTCATGCGTCTACAACCTTCAGCTTCGCCTCGGCCAACGCGGGCAAGAGGTAGTCGCGCACGTAGTGGCGGCTGGAGCCTCCGACCTTCTCGAAGTGCAGGTCCGCTTCGCGCACAGCGGCCGTGAGTCGGCGCTCGATGTCGAGGGTGGCTTCGGCTGCTTCGGCTTTGACCTTGTCCTCCGCAAACTCTTTCTCGATAAGATCTCGGTCCGAACGTCTGCCGATCATCATGACTCCTCCGGCTTGCTTGGTGTCGCCAGCTTCGTCAGCGTCTCACTGAGGGCCGTCATCTCCTTGCCCCGGTTCTCCAGCCAAGAAGCAAGGCTGCGGGCTTGCTCGAACGAGTGCTCGACGCTGTGGGCCAGTTGGATGAGGCGCTTTTGCTTCTCGTGGGTCTTGCGAAGCTGAGCTTCGTCCCAGACGTTGTGGTCAAACACGCCAGTGCTCAGACCAGTGATCTGCTCAAACATGGCAATGCGACGACGGAACTCGGCGACCTCGGCGCGTGCCTTCTCGCGCTCCTTCTCGGTGAGATCCCAGACCTGCTTATCCATCTGCGCCTTGAGGACCGAGACTTTCCGTGCGACCACGGCTTCTGGGCTCTCGAAGGCTTGGATGTTCCGCATGAGCGAAGCCAGGAAGCCCCGGCTTGGCGGCAAGGCGTCCTTGTTCTCCTCGGCCTTCTTCCTGACCTTCACCTTGAACGTGTGCGGTTTGAGCCAGACCGAGTAACGCTTGTATTGGTCATCGTCATCGAGGCCCAAGAGGCCGGGCTCGGCGACAGAGACCTCCAGACAGCCCCAGGTCTTCGGGAAGGTACCGTCCTCGAAGTCGGACTGCTTCACGATGCCAGTCGGCGCTGCGATCCAGAACTTGTCGCAGAAGCGGCCAATGAGGTCGCCCTTCTCCGGCTGCTCGAATTCACGGAGGAGGTCACGGCGGTCGACCTTGATCTCGACACACTCAATGGTCAAACCGCGAGAAGGCCATAACTGCATGGCCACACAGTCGGCGATGCGGCGGGCCGAGGCTCCCGTCTCCGAGGCCACCTGCGGCAACAGAGCGACCGCACCTTCCACGAAATGCGTTCTGAGCGCCTCGAACACGGTCTGCTCAGACCAGTGAATCGGGGCCTCCATCGTCTTAGGTATCTGCTCAGTCGCAGTCATCCTGGGTGCCCCAGCCGTGTTCGTTGGGCGTGTTGAGAACGCCAGGTCCTGAGTGCCGCCAGAGCCTTTTTCACGAGGTCAGGGTTGTTCCTGGTGACCTCATGTTTCAGGGCGTCTTCGACGGTGTTTGACAACACATCAAGGTCGTAGCTGTCGAGATAGATTGGGCGCGTACAACCGTCGCTTGCCTCGTCGAGATACTTGCCGCAGACGCCGCAGTAGTAGCCGTCGACGTCTTCTCGGACCATGTGGCTTGGGTGGTCACTCATGGGGCTCCGCCGGGAAGGCTCGTTCCGTCCTTGAAATTCACAGGATCTCCAACCTGCCGTGCTCCACAGCGTAGGCGAGGTTCGAGGCGCAAGCTCGGCGCATCTTGTCGTTGTTGATTTTGGTGGGCATGTAGCGATAGGCGTGCTCCCGGAGGGCCGAGGCGATCTTCCGGCGCTCATGCGCCCGCACGTCCTCGCAGTGGACGCAGGTGCAGTCGGCGGTGCCAGAGCAGTCATTCATGACTTGGTCCAATCCACGACCTGCTTCACCAGGCCATCAAGCGTGGAGGCGATCTGGACCTCAGGCCGAATGAGCCGGGTCTGGATGCGGACATCCTGTTCACGCGGATAGCCGGGCTCGACACCGACAAAGATACTCTTCGACGTCATGGACCAGGCGCCAAGCTCGTAGAGCACGATGGGCTGGACCGTGTCCTTGCAGAACCAGAAGCTCACAGCCGAGGACGCGCGCAGGTGGCGGTGCTCCCAGGTGATCTGAGCCTCAGCGGCTTTGGGATCGTGGATGGGGAAGTTGGCCCGCCGTGGGTTGAACACCACGAGGTTCTTGGTTCCTTCGATTAGAGCCGAGGCCATCGGTTCCTGCCATCCAGGACACCCGGTAATGCCACCAGCCAGAAACACGGACTTGGTGGACAGCGCCCCAGCTTCCTTGGGTGCCTCGACGTAGCGGGGATGCTGAAGAAGGGTCATGAGACGGGCTCCACGTCAGAGGGGTGATAGGGGTTGGCGTGTTTCTCGCCGTCTGGTCTGACCCAGACGTGGTTGGTGGCCTTCGTGACGACGCCGAGCTTCCCTGGGGGCGGCGGGTTCTGGCTCGTGTCCGTGATCCGGACGATCTGGCCGCGCTTGAAGGTCTTGCCATAGTAGGACGCGATGTACTCAAAGCTCATTTGTCGAAGCTCTTGCCGACCTTCTCGACCTGGACACGCACGCCTCGGAAGGGCGCATAAGGCTTGGTCTTGTTGTCATAATAGTCCGTGTCGGAGACCGCGACCAGCACCTCCGGGTCGCCGATGATCCGGTAGCCGTCCAGGCCGAGGCTGCGCTTCACGGCCTCCACAACGTCAACCGCGCTCAACTCGATGGTGTGCTTCATGGCAGCAGCGCCTTGATGCACCAGCCGATGCCCAGGGACGTCAGGGATACAAGGAAGACTGTGAGCATTCCCGACATGACGCCAATCATCTTCTCGCTACCAGACTTCTTCACTGTCTCCGGTGGCTCTTTCGCAGTCTTGTACCCGCGCGCACCGCGGAACACGAGCAGCACACCGGCGATCTGAGCGATGGTCAGGTTAGGAGCCGAGACGAACGCTGTCAGGATGAACCACCCATACAGCGTCGAGATCACCCAAGCGTCGAAGGCGATGCTCGCCGCCATGATCACAACGATCAAGATCACACCACCGATGAGCTTGCTGAGCACTTCAATCACGTTTCCTCCTGGCCTTCAGCTTCTTCTTGCAAAGCAGGCAGTCCACTTCGGACTCCGTGACCGTGACAGCCCCAGCGCGAGTCGATCCGCACAGCGTCGGAAGCGGCTTCCTACGCTCGAAGACCTCGGGCGTCACATAGTGCATCTTCTGCGCGCGACAGCAAGACATGGCTACGAGAGCTTTCGACCGTTGAACGCCGTGTCTGAGAGCTTCAACACTCCGGCCTTGAGCAGAAGCTCCTCGCTGAGCGTGTACCGAGACGCCTTCCCAGACGTCTGCTGGAACTCGATGAACAGCGAGTTGTCCGGGTTGTGCCAGATGCGGACCTCTCGGCCTCCGGGCTCGGTGAAGCCGATGGTCGCAACGGAGGTAGCCTTGCACTTCGTACAAGGCTCGTAGTTGGCGCTGAGACCAGTCACGCCTCCTTTTGGTGGACCAGGGATGTGACTGCACCAGCGACAGCCAAAGATGGTTGGCTCATTCGGTTTCGGCATCTGCGTCTCCTTCTTGGGTCAGGCCGAGCAGCTTCTTGGCCTCGCTCTCCACGACCGACTCTGCGGGTTTCCTACGTGGCCACAGCGTACCACCGTGATTGATAACGAACGATTGTGCGTCTGAAGCTTCCAAGATGGCCTTCTTCGCCTTTGGGCTCATGACCCACGTCTTGGTGTTGTCGTGCGGTGTGATGATGACGGCCCCTTCGATGGCCTCCAACTCATACATACCCACGACGAGGGGCATCAGGTCGTCGTTTGGGATCTTCCTCATCGGCTTCAGGATGAAGCACCCGCCCTTGGTTCCCATGTTCTCACGGACGATCTCAACAAGCCAATGCTCGTCCTTCTTCGGGAAGGCACCGCCGCGGGGGTGGCGGTTGTCGATGAAGCCGATCTTGCGCAACGAGCGCGTGTAGAGGTCGTTGCGCCAACCTCCTTCGGGAGCATCACCCATACGGTTCGTACTGACAAACAAGACCACCGTGTTCACAAAAAAACCTCACGAGACGTAGGTCCGAGCGCGGAACCGTTCCACCGCAAGCTCGACGATCTTTCGAGCTTCTGCCCGTACCACAGGCTCGTCCGCCTTTGGTAGCCCTTCGAGAACTGTGTCCTCGACCACCGACAGGTCCGCCAGGAGCGGATCGAATACCTCCAACGGCATGGGCTCGCCGTCTTCGTTGGTTCCGGCTGCGGTCAATGCGGCCTCTGGTGTGCTCCGGTCCTCGACGACCTTGAGCGTGGAGACCAGTTGCTTGTGGCGGCTCTCCGGCAGGATCAGCCCGGCGCCGAGACGGATGAGCGCGTCCGGCGGCAGCGTGTCGATGTCTTCTTCGCGGAGCACCGTGACCAAGGGCGCGAAGCCTTGATCGTCCATCCGCACGTAGCGTCGACCTTTGAATGTCCATCCAGCCTCGGTCCAGTCGAAGGCCACGACTAGGCCGCCTCGGTCAGGTCGCTCTCCGAAGTCCATCTGGACAGGGGAGCCCGCATACCAGCCGTTGGTGTGGCCGGGCAAGGTCGGGAGCCTCTGCCTTTTGTGGATATCCCCCCAAGCCCACCAGATGACCTGAGGCGCACGTTTGGCGGCTTCCCCGAGGCTCAGGCGCTGCATGTCCTCCGCGTCCGTTGGGCGCCAGTTGGCGTCGTTACGGACGCAGCCTTGGATAGTCGCGTGCCCCATCGCAATGTACTGGGATGCTGTTGGTAGCTTCCCGCAGAAGGATTCGATCCAATCCTGGTCTTCCGACAGCGTGACTGGCACACCGAGCACCTGGAAGCCCGCGGGCAGCCCGAACGAGGTGCTCGGCAACGGCCAGATCGACTCCCGATGGGCAAACGCGACGTGGAGGTTCGGGATCTCCTCCGTCTGCTCTGTGATCTCAGCCAGGAAGTCGAGGTTCGAGGCCGTCTTGGTCACGAGGTCGTGGTTGCCGGGGATGACGTAGGTCGCGATGCCATCCCGACCGGCGTACTTCGTCAGCTTGCGGACGACGATCTCGCGCTCCTTGTTCGTGACCGCCTTGGTGTCGAACACGTCGCCGGTGATGAGGACCGCGTGGACCTTCTCTGCTTTCGCCGTCTGGTAGATGACGTCGAACAGGTGTGCCGCACGCTCAAGCGACACCTTCTCACCCCATGATGACCGGCCTCGGCCCACATGAAGGTCCCCGACTTGGAGGACGCGGAGGCGAGTCTTCACAAGCCCACCAACAAGTATGTTATGAACAGGAGGCTGTTAGCGCGCACGTTATGGTCCATTAGCGTAGGAGCCTACCTACGCCGACGGACGACGACTCGTCAATGCCTCAAGTGCTCAGGCGCGCTTTGAGGTCACGGTGGCGCTGCGCGACGACTCTTCCTCGGTGAGGTTCTGGAGCAACACACCGAGGGCCTTGCGTGTCTTGTCGAGGTAGCCAGGCGTCGTCTCAATGTAGTGCGCGTGCGGCTGGACCGCCGCCCACGGTGAGTGTGAGGCGATGATGACCTGGTGATTGGACTCAGCGAGCAGCCGAACTTGCTTCCATACACTTGCTTGCTTCGTGAAGTCCAAGCTCCGGTCCACTTCGTCCAGCAAGATGGTCTGCTGCTTCGGCATACCCTTGCGCGGTTTGGCGTTGGACAGCGACTCGGTGGCGGCTTCGTACCAAGACCGCCATTGCGGTGCGACGTTCTTGTCCTTGAGGATGTAACGAACACGCTCTGGTTCGGCCTTGAGGAAGCGAGCGAGCTTGTTGAGCGTCGCTTGGCCGTGGCTCATCTGATGGAGAGCCCGACCGCCAGCCTCCCGCTTTGCCTCCAGGAACACCGTCGTCATCGTGGTATCGGCCTTGGGAGCCGTATCTGGATCGTCTACCCCGAGATAGCGGCAGGGGGCTCCGTCGTGTTCGAGGAGCAATCCGTCTCGAAACCGGCCAGTTGAGGCCATGAAGTCGCTGACACTGGTCTTATCCACCCGCGGCCAGTTCGATCGCCAGCAGTGCTCCAAGATCGCCAATGCGCTGAGAAGCGTACTCTTTCCTGATCCGTTCAAACCAAACACGATATTGATGCCTGGTCGAAACTCGATCTTGGTCTTGCCCTTGAGCCACTCGACCTTGTCCCAGTGCTTCACCGGGCTCAGCTTGGGGGAGCGGACGATAATCTCATAGATCATCGGCGGTTATCCT
The DNA here is from genome assembly GCA_964364175.1 of uncultured Bacteriovoracaceae bacterium. Taxonomy (GTDB): domain Bacteria; phylum Bdellovibrionota; class UBA1018; order UBA1018; family UBA1018; genus CAYILR01. The sequence continues at coordinate 458 of CAYILR010000040.1, read as the reverse complement.
AGGTATAGGAGCCCACCTTATGACGGGAAGGGCTTCTCCGTCAATTATTTCAGCCATTTCATTCAAAGCTGCTTGACGTGACGGCGCAGACAGAGGACCGTACCCCATGCTGCGCTACTCCGGGAGCAAGAGACGACTCCTGAAGCATCTACCCGGCCCTCCGCTGGGTGTCACGACCATCATAGAGCCGTTCGCAGGCTCTTTGGCCTACTCGCTCCACTACAAGAAACCGCACATCGTAGCGGCCGAAGCGAACCCGCTCGTGCGCAACCTGTGGCGCTGGTTCCGTGACCGGGCAACCGAAGCTGACTTCACGAGGATCGAATCCCTCAAGCCGAAGGAGAAGATCGACGCTCGGGCCTGGGCCAAGCAGCATGGGTTTGGGGAACCCGAGACGACGCTGGTGCGGCTCCAGATCAGCGGCGCTTACGTCGGGCAACTCTCAAGTTGGAGCCTCT
>CAYILR010000039.1:0-44311 GCA_964364175.1 uncultured Bacteriovoracaceae bacterium | reverse complement strand
CCAGATAGTACCGAGGTAGCTCGGTTCTAAACAGGCTCGACGCCCCCTTTTTGATTCAAAAGCCCACTTCCTCGAAAGAGTGAGTGGGCTTTTTTTGTTTCTAGTTAAAAGAAACGTCGAAAAACATTTTTTCAAATCTGCCTTTTTTTCCTGATCCATTGATCATGGTGGAGATGGGCTGGCCTGCCGGAAGTGATTTGTTTTTAATGAACTCAAGAAAATCTGCGTCGGTGGGAAAGCTGTTCCCGAATCCACCCAGAACAAAGATAGCTTTTGTTTTCTGTTCTTTCTGCATTTGAGTCAGGATTTTCTTGATTCGAACTACTTTTCCTTGGGCATAGGTGATGGGAGCCAGGACTTGGTTCGAGACGATACCTTGGTTCAATCGAACTTGGATGCCATCGATGTTTTCTTTTGGGGTCACGCCTGTGCTGGCTGAACCTTTGACAAAATATTCGGGGCTTGCTGAGACGACGTGGATGACAATGTTTTGTTTTTTGAGCTCGTTGATGATTTCGAGAGAATCTTTGAAAATGTATTTTTTCAGATCCGATTGAAAATAACCTTCTGAAAATTGAACCAGATCGTCGTATCGGGTTCCCTCAAATGCTGTGGTCAAAAAACTATACGCGGATTCGTGGCTTTTTTTTTCACTTTGTTTGTATTTGTTCCAAAATTTTTGAAAATCCTGTTTTCCGTATTTCTTAGAAAGCCCTGCCTCGATGGCGCGTTGAGCAAGTCCGGCATAAACGGCTTGGTTGTTCTCTTCGAACCCCTCGCTGCAGTCTCCCTTGAGGATCGTACCGTCGAAGTCCCAGAAGGTGATGAATACGCACTTTCTTGTTTTGCAGTAGTTACCATTTTCTAGCTTCTCGATCGAATTTTTTGCGTCACTGATGTGATGGATAATATGCTGAGAAACCTCGCTCGCAAAACTAGAGGAGGATAGGAGTAATAAACCTATGAGCAGGCTGATTTTTCGAGGTTGAATCATGTTTTATAAATACCAATGTTTTTTGCGGGACGCACACGAAATCATCGCCTCCCGAGGATGATCATGGCATACTGCATTTAGCGTATGGCAAAGGTTTTGATGATTCGGCTGTCGAGTTTAGGGGATGTGATTTTGGCATCCGCTGCGCTTGGACTGAGAAAATCTGATGAGCAAATCGATTGGTTGACGGCAGAGGAATACGCGCCTCTTTTGGAAGGACATCCTGGTCTTTCGCGAGTGATTCTTTTTGATCGAAAAAATGGGTTGCCGGGTTGGATTCGACAGTGCCGAGAGCTGGCGATGGCGGGTTATGACGAGGTGGTGGATTTGCATTCCAGCCTGCGAACATGGGTTTTTAGAGTTCTGTTGTATGTGTGGACGATTTTGGGAACGATCCAAAAGCAGAAAATTCATAAACTGAAAAAGAAAAAATGGAGATTCTGGGGCTATTTTGTTTTCAAAAGGTTTTGGCCACAAGTGCTAAAACCAGAACCTTTTTATCGGCAAGCTTGCAAAACATGGCGCTCCAATCAGGAACCCTGTTTTCCAAATCTTGAGCATCTGGTGGATCGCGAATACATGTCACCGGTGCTCGACCAAAAGTACATCTGTGTGATGCCCTCCGCTCGATGGAAGAGCAAGGAGTGGCCTGTTCAAAAATATTTGGAGACGATTCAGCAGCTAAAGTTTTTGCCGGTGGTGATGGGAGCTGAGAAAGACCTGCCCAGCCGTGAACTTTGTGAGCTGTTCCAGAAAAACGGAATTCAATACATTGATCAAGTGGGCAAATTGTCTTTGCGGGAAGTGGCAGCATGGTTGGCTGGAGCAGAGTTTTACTTGGGCAATGATACGGGTCTTGCGCATTTAGCAGAAGCCGTGGGAACGCCAGCGCAGATGATTTTTGGGCCCACGATTCCGGATATGGGATATGGGCCTTGGAGGCAAGAAAGCCAAGGGATCAGCGCGAACTTGGGATGTAGCCCCTGTGGCAAAGATGGACGTTTCTGTTACTGGCCGAATCAGAAGTATGCTTGCATGACTCGTTTGGAAGCAGAGGACGTGGTGGATCAAATTCAAACCAAAACGAGATCGTGGATCGTGGGGCATTCCTGATGTTGTTGAAAATCTACCAATGGATTTGTCGAATTCTGCTCTCGAAAATTTCAATCAAACGAGGTGCGTTGGATTTTCAATCCACTCCGCAAAAAAAAATCTATTGGTTTCACGCCGCGAGCGCGGGGGAACTCGAATCGCTATGGCCCGTGATTTTGAATGAGGCCAAATCAGCAGATCTGATTCTGACGGTTTTTAGTCGGTCGGGGCTCAAACCTCTCGAACGTCTCAAGAGCGAACTCAAGGCGATGGGTGTGACGCCGATTGCTTCGGGGCTTTCTCCGCTGGAGGGATATTGGGAATCCGCTTTCCGAAAATTTCGTCCGCGGCTTTGGATCACAGCTAAGTACGAAGCGTGGCCCGAAGTTTGGGCTGTGCTTTCTGGAATGAAAATTCCTTTGGTCGTAGTCGGTGCACAAAAACGAAATTCATTTCAAATTGCACGAGCGATGGTTCTTTATGCGTTTCGGCTCAGTTTGCCAAAAATCCTTTTCACCGCTCCGGGTGCGATGCATGCAGGTTTGATGCAAGGTTTGTTTCCAGCGTCGGAAGTGCAAGTTTTGCCGGACCCTAGGTGGAAGCGTGTTTATGCAAGGTCCGAAAAAGAGAATCCTAGAGCACGATTTTTAACTCAAGAACTGCAAAAACTTCCAAAACTGTGGGGAATCTTGGGCAGCACTTGGTCCGAGGATCTCAAGCTTTGGAGTGAATCAGCGCAGAAGTTTTCGGGGACGCTTTGGGTGGTTCCTCACGAGGTTAACACACCGAGCATCACGGCGACTTGTGAGTGGCTGCGCAAGCGAGGCAAACTGGCTTGCTTGAGTTCGGAGATTCAAAAGCCAGGCGACTCTCAAAAATGGACTACTGCAACTGCCGTGGTGGTCAACGAGATTGGATTTTTGGCGGAGCTTTACCGCGAAATGGACTGGGTCTATATCGGCGGTGGATTTTCGCAAGGAGTTCACAGCACCATCGAGCCCGCGATTTGGGGGCTGCCGATCGCGTGTGGGCCTAAGAAAGCGGAGAAGTTTGCAGAGATCGAAGAACTGCAAAACATGGAACAACTGACGCTCATACATACCTCGACCCAGCTCGAAAACTGGATGCAAGGAAACCTCCGATCCGAGATGCCTGCACAAAAAGCGATCTGGATCCAACAGTCCCAGCAAAGACGCATTGAGCTAGACCGAGGGATTTCTGTTTTGCATGATCGGCTTGAGATGTTACTTTAGCCAAAGATATGACAAAACCAATTGAAGCAATGATTCGGATCCGCATCGGCGGGCATGATGGGCATTATGCAGGGGGGCTCGTGGATGGGGCCAAGATGCTGCAGCTTTTTGGGGATGTGGCGACCGAGTTGCTGATTCGTCTGGATGGAGACGAAGGATTATTTCGAGCCTACGAGTCGGTGGAGTTTTTGGCTCCGGTTCAAGTCGGCGATTATATCGAGGCCGTCGGGAAAATAGTTGAGATTGGAAAAAGTTCTCGCAAAATGGAGTTTGAGGCGCGCAAAGTAATTCGCTCGTTGCCCGTTGAACAGGGTGGACTGGCGGTTTCGTCTGCCGAGTTTCTTGCTCAACCGGTCGTAGTTTGCCGTGCCAAGGGAACTTGCGTTACGCCTGTCCCTCTACAGAGGCTCAAAGCGCAAAAATGAAACTCAAGGATCGCTATGACTGCGTCGTAGTAGGCGATCATCCTGGGGCAATTCTCGCGGGCTTGCTGGTCAATCGACTCGGGCTCACTGTCTTGATGATTCCGCAATGTGGTTCTCAAGGAAAAGTTTATTCAAAAGACAAAATGTCAGTGGTTGACCCAGAATCTTCCTGGTTTTTGGGGTTAGGGGAGCATCGTCAATCTCAAGGACTTTGGAGAGAGCTTTTGTCCAAATTGGAAATTTCGGACACGGAAAAGCTGGTTGACTCAAAAAATCTAAACAGTGCCGTATGGTGTCAGGGCTCACACTTTGTTGTGTCCAAGGAGCTGCAAGACTGGGACGTGGAATGTGATTGGAACTTTACAGACACCCATGCTCCATTAAAAAAAATGCCGCAGATATTTGCCCGGTACTCTGAGCCGATGTTGCAGTTTTGGCAAAAATATCCGCAAATGCTGCGGAAACAGGATCGACGATCCAAATTGAGCTGGGCAAGTTTTACTCGGAGTTCAGCTGATATTCGATCTTATCTTTTTGAGCCGAAAACCAACGAGAACATTTCACGAACTTCCCAAGATAAAAAATGGATGAACCAACGTCTTTCGCGCCTGGATGCTCAAACGCAGGCATGGATTGGTTCTCTCTGGTCTTTGCAAACTGAGGAGCGAGCTCATGCCAGAGATTTGTTTGATCTGCTTCATCTGACTACGCTCGGCCAAACCGGCAGAAGCCTGCAAGGGGGCGTCTGGGAGCTGCGTTCGTTTTTGACCCGCACGGCTCAGGAAAGGGGCGTTTTGGTTTTGGATCACCCAGTCAGCTTAGAGATTCGCCTGAATCAGGATCGAATTTCGCATTTGTTGCTGGGAGAGGAGAAGAAGCAAGTCGACGTGGGGAGTTTGATGGTAGGTTGCTCCGTGGATCAGATGAAAAATCTGCTTCAGAAAAAAATCAAGCTCGATGAACTCTGTAAACCCTCGGGGTGGTTTTTTACTATTGCGGCAAGGGTCTCGCGCGATTTTTTTTCAGACAGCCATGCTCGTCGGTTTGCGATTCATGAGGAGGGATCGCCAGTTCTCTATATTGAGGTGAAAACTGTGGAGGAGTACGGCCTTGAAGGCAATTCAAAGGATGACATTGTGTTTCTTAGAACCACACTTCCCTTTGAATCAGAATCACTGGACCCAGGATTTCAGAATCGAGTGGCGAAGAGAATGTTGAAAGCAGCAGCTCAATATTTTCCTCTTTTGGATGAAAAATGCAAAAATGTGTTTCCGGTATTAGATTCCGCTGACGAAGAGTTTTCACAAGTCTACGGGTTCCCTTCTCTCGAGTATATTCCTGAGAATCTCAGAATTTATCTCAATCCAGGGGTGGGGCCGGAAACGAATATCAAAGGTGCGTTCATTGTTTCGGGTGAATCCTATCCACAGTTGGGAACCTGGGGATCTGCAGTAGCAGCGGTCGAAGCATCACACTGGCTGGCCCTGCAATCGGGCATTCCCGGGGTTTTTGCGTGAGAGTTTTGTTGTTCCATCCCGTGCAGCTGCCAGCGCAACATTATGGTGGAACTGAGCGCGTGGTGATGTGGCTGGCTCGGGGATTGCTCGAACTGGGACACGAAGTTCAGATTGCAGCTTTGGAATCGAGTCGACTGCCCAGCGATATGAAACATTTGTCAGTTGCGCGGGGGCAGTGCTCGTTAACTGACGTGTTGCCGCTGATTCCCGATTCAACGGATGTGATTCATTTCATGGCGCCTCCGGGGGCAGAAGAGCTGTCCCGGCTGTCGATTCCTCACATCACTACAGTGCATGGCAATGGGAAACCCGGCGAAGTTTTCCCCAGAAATACAGTTTTTTTGAGCGAGGATCATGCGCGTCGGCATGGATCTCGGATTTTTGTTCACAATGGAATTGATCCTCAGGAATATGTTTTCAATCCCGGAAAACGTGAAAACCCATTTTTGTTTTTCTCCAAGACCTCTTGGAATGTAAAAAATCTCGCAGGTGCCATGAGACGCTGCAAAAAGGCAGGCGCTCCTCTTTGGATCGCTGGGGGAAGTCGTCCTTGGCACAAAAGAGTGGAATCCTTTTTGACCCCCGGATTTCGTTGGTTGGGATCCGTGGGGGGTGAGGAAAAAGCGAAGGTGTTTTCTCGGGCGAAGGCACTTCTTTTTCCTGTGATTTGGGATGAGCCGTTTGGTCTCGTGGTAGCGGAAGCCTTGATGTCTGGAACTCCTGTGATTGCTTCGCGAAAAGGCAGTTTGCCGGAATTAGTTCACCCTGAAGTCGGGACGTTGTTAGGCGATCAAGACGAGGAGTGGATCGATTGGTTGAAGCGCGATACTCTTCCATGGTCTCCTCAAGCCTGTCGGGACTGGGCGATGCATCGATTTCATTATCGGCGGATGGCAGAGGATTATGTCAAACTCTATCAAAGAGTGGTAAAGGGAGAGGGCTTAGAGGAAAAAAAATGATTGCTCGATATTCGCGCGCCGAAATGGCAGGAATTTGGTCTGAACGAAATAAATACCTCACCTGGCTGAAGGTAGAGACGGCAGTTTGCGAAGAGCTGTGTCGGATTAAATTAATTCCTTCCTCAGATCGCAAAAAATTGATTCAAGCTTTGCAGAAATTAATTAAAAATGGCGGAGTGGATCCGGTGCGAGTGGACACGCATGAAGCAGTTACGCGTCACGATATCATTGCTTTCACCACCGCAGTTGCAGAAGAAATCGGACCGATTTCTAGATACGTTCATTTTGGCCTGACCTCATCGGATGTCGTGGATACAGCTCTTTCTGTTTTAGTTCAGGAGGCTGGGCAAATTCTGCTTCAGGACATTGATGAATTGATTGTTGTTTTGAAGAAGAAAGCAAAACAGTATCGAAAACTGCCCACGATTGGTCGATCTCACGGGATATTTGCAGAGCCCACTGTTTTTGGGCTGAAGTTCTTGGGCTGGATGGTGGAGTGGGAGAGGAACCGAGAGCGTCTTGAAAGAAGTCTGGAGCAAATGCGTTTTGGCAAACTCTCTGGAGCAGTCGGTGTGAACGCACACTGGGGACCTGATTTCGAAGAGCGTGTTTTGAAGCGCCTTGGACTGCAACGAGAATCTGTCAGCACTCAAGTGGTGCCTCGGGATCGACATGCGGAGTTTCTGCAAGCGCTGGCGATCTGTGGCTGCTCGATGGAACGAATTACAGTGGAGCTCAGGCACCTGCAGAGGTCCGAAGTCAATGAAGTGCACGAGGGATTTCAAAAAGGACAAAAAGGCTCAAGCGCAATGCCGCATAAACGAAATCCGATTTCTTCCGAAAATCTGTCAGGAGCTGCTCGAATGCTGCGGGGCTATGCACAAATGGCTCTGGAGAATATTGCGCTTTGGCATGAGCGAGATATCAGCCATTCTTCCGTAGAGCGGGTGGTGTTTCCTGACGCTGCGATTTTGATGGATTATTCTTTGCAAAGGCTCAAGCGGGTTCTGGAGGGTCTCGAAGTCAGTCAGAAGCAAGTTCAGACCAATCTCAATAAGGCGGGGAAAACCGTATTCTCGGGCCATGTTCTATTAGAGTTGGTGAAGAAGGGTGTGACTCGCGAGGACGCTTATAAGTGGGTGCAGGAATGTGCGCTGGCGAGTTTTGATGGAGAGAGGGATTTCCTCTCTTTATTAGAAGGGCATGCTGAAATTCAAAAGAAGCTCAAGCCGAAGCAGCTTCGAGAGCTTTGCTCGATTCAATACCAAATCCGAAACTCCAAGGAAATCTATCGGCGGAATGGCATTAACTAAGGTTGTTTTAAATATTAAACGATTTATGTTGAATGAGGATGCCCAGGCGACGGTGGAGTATATGCTGATGCTGTCTATTACTGTGATGATCGCCGTGGGGATCACAAAAAAAATTCTAGGTCCTCTCTATATTAAGCTAACCAAAAATCTCATGAAGACGATGGATAATGCATTGTTTACCCCGGGTGGCTTTCATTCTTTCCCGCTGGGCCGGTGACATTTCGGCTCTGAATTGACAAAAAACTGCACATTTTTTTGATAGTTGTCTAAAAGTTCTACATAAATTTCATTCGTTGAAGAGTAATGTTTTATCTCGAATCAGGAAAAAATTCAGTTAAGTCACTACAATTATTAAATAAATAATATTAAACAAATTAAATTCGTTATTTGGCACGGAGATTGCTCATGGAGGATTGCCAATAAGGAGTATTTTATATGGAACGGAAAAGGAAAAAACTAGCACTGACGCTACTCGCCGGAACTGTCGCGGCAGCAGCAGTGATTAGCCACAAGGCTTCGGCCGAGTTGGTTTTAGAAAGTGATTTAAATCAACCTGCCTATCAGGCGGATACTGCTCGTGGAGCTGAACGAGAAAACTTCAGACAAGTTCTGAATACTTCTCGCAAAGCCGAGATTACGATGCAGCAACAACCTATCTATATACAGCAGCCCGTGCAGCAGCATCAGTACATGGCTCAGACCCAACAGCCAGGAGACGAGGTCAATATGTCTCGTTCTGAGTTGATGAGACGCTCACGAGTTCGCGAAGAACTAAAAAATGAAGATATTTTGCAAGAAAAATTAGAAAATCTTCGTCTCCAAGACGAAGCCAGACGAACGGCAGAAGTGTCGGCACTAGCCGCTCACGCTGACCTGAATCCTCAAGCGCAACCAGTCAACAACACTCGTCCAGTCGTGACTGGAAACGAAGTGGTCGTAGCTCCTGTCTCGGATCATCCAGGCAAGGCTGCTGACGTTGTCATTGTGCAACAATCAGCTCCTGCAGGCGGCAGTTCAACTGCTCAAATTACTACAACTCCTCCTTCGAACGGAATGGAGCCCAATACTCTCAAGTTTTCTCCTCGATTGGGGATGGCTGGAACTTTGGGTTCGAACGCTGCCAACATCAACTCGCGCTATGCCGCTGGGTTGGGCGCTGAAGTCGGTGTCTCCGACAGCGTGGGCGTCGAAATGGGTTACACCTACGGCGAATACGGAGCTAAATCCTCCACCCCTAGCCCGATCGTTCAACAATATCAATTTTTCCAAGGGGGCTCTCAGTTGAACGAACCTTTGACTGCAAAGCAGAATATCTTCGATGCAGGCGTGAAATTGTACTTCTTGGGATCCGAATCCCGAATCCGCCCCTTCGTCGGCGGTGGCGCAGCGTACTCACGAACTTTCGTGAACTACGATCAAGTCATCATTGATCGCATGGGTAAAAGTGGAATGGGCAACTTGTCTGATGATTATCAGCTTGATGCTTTCATGGGTCAGATCTCGACGGGTTTGGACTTGCGAATCAGCAAGAACGTTTCGATCGGTGCTGTGGCGAAGTTCTACAATACTTTGTCATCTCGTTCGAATCAGCCCAACACGACCGCCACTACCGGAGCAGGGATGTATAACCCCTACTTGACGAATCCCTACAATCCGTATGCAAGCGGTTACAACGCTTACTATCCAACGAACTATGGCTACAATGCCAACGGGCTTGACCAAGACCGTCGGGATTTGGCGAACTCCTTCTTGAACAACAACTTCTATGTGGTTCAGATGGGCGTCAGTTTCGGGTTTTAGTCCTAATTACAAATACTCCTTTAGAAAAGGGAAGTTGCCTCAAGGAAAGCTTGAGTAACTTCCCTTTTTTTCTTATGGTGTCGTCTATGCAAACAGAACACCACATGTCCAAGAACTCCGGAAACCCATCGACCACGAAGAGTGGGGGACAAAAGATTTTTCATCTTGAAGATTTGACCACGCAGATGGGAGCAAAGATTTGGACGCTCACATTTGATATGCCGGGAGAGAAGGTCAACAAGCTGAACCGGCCGGTGATGGATGAGTTTTTGACGGTGCTTCCGGTTCTGGAAGAAAAAGCAAAAGCTGGAAAAATCGATGCGTTGGTTTTGCTCTCAGGCAAACCTGGAATTTTTATTGCTGGCGCTGATATCGAGATGATTCAAGCAGCGAAAACTTCTGCTGAAGCTGAGTTGCTTTCTCGTGAAGGGCAGAAGCTTTTGGACCGCTGGGAGGACTTGTCTTTCCCCACTGTTGCGGCAGTTGCGGGTGCGGCTATGGGTGGCGGATGTGAGTTTAGTTTGGCTAGCACTGCGATTGTGATGGCGGATGATCCTGCGGCGCGGATTGGTTTGCCTGAGGTCATGTTGGGTGTGATTCCGGGAATGGGGGGTTGTGTTCGGATGCCTCGCAAAGTGGGATTGGCCACGGCGTTGGATTTGATTTTATCGGGGAAGACTCTGACTGCCGAACGTGCATATAAATCCAGTTTGATCGAAGCAGTTTTGCCCAAGGAGAATTTTACAGCCGGCGTTTTGGCTTGGACCAAGAAAAACCTGAAGGCTTTGCAAGCGCGCGAACGATTGGCAAAAGTGCCTAAGCTGGCTGGAATGGGTGGACCCGTTGGAGCCCTCATGGAGAAAACTCCGCTCGGACGTCGCGTGATTTTGAAAAAAGCACGTGAAACTGTGATTCACAAAAGTCGTGGTCATTATCCGGCTCCGCTCGAAGCTCTGGATGTCATCCAGGCAACCGGTGGACACTACAGTGCTCGTCTGAAAGGGTCAGATCGAGACGAGGCGATGAAGCGTGAGGCTCAAGGGTTTGGCAGAGTAGCTGCAACGGATGTTTCAAAGAATCTGATTCGGATTTTCTTCATGACAGAGGTGGTAAAAAAATCCAAGGGCCTGGGTGCTCAGACTTCTGTGCAAGAGAAGAAAGTTCGCCAGGCAGCAGTTCTTGGAGCAGGGGTGATGGGCGGTGGTATTGCACATCTCTTTGCTTCTAAAGATGTTCCCTCTCGAATGAAAGACCTGAATACCAAGGCTCTGGCTTTAGGGGTTCAGTCAGCGATGAAGCTCTTCAAAAAAGACGTTCAGCGCAAAAAAATCCGGGCACGTCAATTGGAGCAGAAGTTGAATTTGATCGCTCCGGTGACGGACTACTCGGGATTCAAAGCAGTCGATGTGGTCGTCGAAGCCATTGTTGAAAACATGGATGTGAAAAAGAAAGTCCTCGCCGAGCTAGAAGGCAATGTTGCGAATGACACGATCATTGCATCCAACACTTCTTCACTCTCCATTTCTGAGATGCAAAAAGCGTTTTCTAAGCCTGAGAGATTTGTGGGAATGCACTTCTTCAATCCGGTGAACAAAATGCCATTGGTGGAAGTGATTCGCGGAGAAAAAACATCAGACGTGGCTGTCGCAACAATTTTTCAATTTAGCAAACAATTAGGCAAAACTCCCATCGTGGTGAAGGATTGCGCTGGGTTTTTGGTGAATCGTCTACTGATGCCCTACTTGAATGAAGCAACGTGGCTTTTGTCCGAAGGGGTTCCGGTCGAGGAAATCGATGCGGCAATGCTGGATTTTGGAATGCCGATGGGTCCCATGGAGTTGATTGACGAAGTTGGCATCGACGTGGGCGAGAAGGTTGGACATATTTTGCACGACGCCTACGGAGATCGTGTGGTCCCAGCTCCCGCGCATACTAAATTCACGGCTGCAGGTCGGCTTGGAAAGAAAAATGGACTGGGAATTTACAAATATGATTCCTCCGGAAAAAACAAGCAGCTCGATCCCAAGGTCTACGAGATCATGGGTGTGACCGCTGTGCCGGGCAAAGTATCGAGCGTGGAAATTGTTGAGCGATGTGTTTTGCCGATGATCAACGAAGCAGCACTCTGTTTGAAAGAGCAGATTGTCGACAACGCCAGCGAAGTCGATTTGGGGATGATCATGGGTACGGGTTTCCCTCCCTTTCGTGGAGGGTTGCTCAGATATGCGGACACACTGGGGCCAAAGGCAGTGGTTGAGAAATTGAGAAAGTACGAGAAGCGCTTCGGAGCCCGCTACGCTCCGTCTTCTGCGTTATTGGAACTGGAGAGTTCTGGACGTAGTTTTTACTCCTGAGTTTTTGAGACGACATGTTCCGATGGCGTGAGCTCGCAGCTTTGAGACATTTTTGGCGGAATCCATGGACGGTATGGATTGGATTTCGCTATCTCAAGTCCAAGAAAAATTCTAGGTTTCTGAGTTTCATTTCTTCCATGTCGATTTTGGGGGTGGGACTGGGCGTGACTGCCATGATTGTAGTTCTGTCGGTCATGGACGGATTTGAGAATGAGCTCAAAAAACGCCTCATGGGTTCTGATTTACACATTTTGATTTCTCCCACTCAGCAGACCGATGGATTTGATTCCGGGCGAGTTCCTTTTCAGTCACTGGATGAAAAATTTATTTTCAGCAATATCAAACATTCGAACGAAGTGATTGCGTTTTGGCCCGTGCTTTCGGCGGAAGCGATCCTTAAAACGGGTCGCAAAGTCACCGGCGTGGTTCTCAAGGGAGTGACCGAAGAGCGCTTGCAGCGGTTGAAAAAACAAGTCACCGAGTCGGTAGATCCGCAAATGATGACTGAGCGAGAGGGTGGGGAGTTGATCCGCCTGCCCGGAGTTTATGTGGGCGAGGCGATGGCCTACGAGATGGGTGTGATTCCGGGAGATCGAGTGACGTTGATTTCCCCACTGGAAACCGAAGGCCCGTTGGAAGCGGTTCCTCGCTTGAAGCGATATGTGGTGGAAGGTGTCTATAAGTCGGGTCTTCCAGAGCAGGAATTGCACACGGTTTTTGCGGCCATGCCCGCGGTGAGGGCTTTCTTAAGAAAAGCAGATGTGGTTTCGCAATGGGAAGTCACAGTTCGTTCGTTTGAAGTCGCTCCGACAGTAGCGAACGAGATGCGCGCCATGCTGCCGACGTTTCGAGTGGAGGATTGGATTCAACTCAATTCGCATTTGTTTGCATCGCTTCGATTGGAGCGGATCGCGATGTTTATTATTCTCGCGTTCATTGTTGTGGTGGCGTCCTTTAATATTGTGACGACGTTGACGCTCATGGTTCTGGAGAAGAAGAAGGAAATCGCGATTCTAAAAACCATGGGCGCTCGAGATAGCCATGTGGCGGCCGTGTTTTTGGCTGAGGGTGTTTTGATTGGATTTATTGGTGTCGGGGGCGGGTTGATTTTAGGATTGCTGCTCTGTGTGCTCTTGAAACGCTACGACTTCATTACGCTGCCCGATATTTATTATGACCGAACACTTCCGGTGAGTTTTCAACCGCTCTACTATGCAGGGGTGAGTTTGGCTGCGCTGGTGATTGTCATTACTGCGTGCTTGTACCCCAGTCGTCGCGCGCTGCGTCTAAGTCCGTTGCAGGGGATTCGGTACGGGGCTTAGTGCTGCGGAATAGCAGGAGTTAATCAAGGTTTCATTTGCTCGATTTTTTCGCTGGCATCGGACAAGAAAAGAGACGTAGGTTACACGCCATGGGTGGAGTGTTTCGTAGACGGTTCAGCTTCTGTGTGCTCGTAGGATTGTTCGCGGCATCGGTGTCTGCTTGGGCAGGACCTCGTTTGGTGGTTCATTTGCCTGTGAGCATAGACTCTGATCACGCGGTTTCTTACGAAATGTCGCGACGCCTGATGAAGCTCACGATCCAAAAACAGCTTTCTTCTCGCTACGAAAAAATTGAATGGGTTGAGAGCCATAGTTCTACAGAGTTTGTTGATAAATTGAACGCTCTTTTGGCTGACCCAGCTAATGAGCTGGATGTCATGGCTGCTGACAGCGATCGAGGCATCGCATTGACTCCCCAGAGCAAAGGTCGGATTCGCTGGGTTTTGGCTCCCGGAGAATTCTCATCGGACGAAAAAAGAAAATCCTGGTCTCAAGCCGAACGTTTGATTGATGTTCCTTACGCGAGAGATAGTTTTTTCTATTCAATTTTTTTTCTGACATGGGCACGGATTTGGTCGCGAGAAACCAGCATTGAGCGAGCGCTGACCTCAGTTTACTGGGAGTTGGAGAGGATTGCAGACGTTCTACGCGTGACTGACGATTGGAACGCTACGGTACGACCTCAAGTTTTGAGTCGAACTCATGCAGATTTCACCGTTTCTGGTGAGTACCAGGGTCCGAAAGAGGCGGCGTTGAAGACGGCATTCAATCATCCTGATTTTGAATGGTTTTCAATTCAACTTGCTGGTGCGTTGCTTGTGCCAGGCTGGCAGCCGCAGCCAGAAAAAGTAGCTTCAGCATCCTGGCTCATGCAGAGAGTTTCTCAAGTCAGTTGGCAGCTGATTCAGCCGCTGGCCTACGATCTGCCAGCAGACGGGGACGACATCATCGTGGATGGGGACACTCTGAGGTATTTCTTCGCGCCACTTAGAGAACTCGTGGGGCCGTCGCTGGACTTGGTTTTAAATGAAGTCCAGTACGCGGTTTTGAAGCGTGCCCCCGATCACCTTGAAATCAAAATTGTGTTTAATAAATCGGTGGACATGGTTTTGCAGGATTCTCAGAAAGCTCCAGATTTTGCGTTGTACGGAGTTCAAATTCCGGACACGATCAAGTTTTCCGTGGCGTTTGATGAAGACACGATTGAAGTTAAAATTAAACAACCTTGGAGCAAGTTAGTAAAGTTCATGATCAAGGTCCCAGTTCTTTCCGATGCGATTGCATTTCGGGGGGCTAAGGTGAATCTTGTGGATGGTCTTGCAGAGTTTCAGTTGGGAATGTTTCGGAATGTCCTGGGCGTTGCCGGAAAAGCTCAGTTGGTTGCTAAACGCCTCGATGGTCTTGATGTTTGGTCTTCGATCGTCTTGAATTTGAAATGGCTTTTACCCTTGCTAGTGATTTTAATCCTGTTATAAAGTCCAATAGAGCGTCCGCTTCTACTCGAATCCTTAAATTAATACCAAATAGTATTGATTACCTTTCTTTCCTATGACATACCTTTTTCTGCTTTAAAAACAAAAGGCTTTAATAACAAAAGAAGGATGCGTTTATGCATATATCTTCGCTCGAGGAATACGGATTGCGATGTGCTCTACAACTGGCTCGCCATTACGGGGGCAAGCCTATGCCGGCTTCTCGGATCGCTGAGATTGAAAAAATCTCCGTTGAGTACGTCAGCAAGTTCATGCATTTGTTACGCAAATCAGGTTTAATTACCGCAGTCCGAGGTGTGCAGGGAGGTTTCGTTCTTTCCAAAGCCCCTCAACAAATTACGCTCAAGGACGTCTTTGATGCATTGAAAGAAAAAAAAGCGCCCATGATTGAAGGTGGAACTAGTTTTTGTGCAAAATTTTCAGGACAGCAAAACTCCTGTGTCCATTTGGATCAGTGCTCAATTCGTCCTTTTTGGAAGATGATCGATGTTTATTTTGAGGCGATTACCCGAGAGATTACTCTCGATGCTCTGTTGATTGACGAAGTTCATGTATCAAAAAAAATAGAAACTCTGGCAATTGAGCAAGCAGCTGCTCTCAGAAAATTTTCTGAATCCTCGGTGGCAAATCGGGAGGGTCTATGTCTTCAGCAGTAGCTTTTGAAGTTCGCGATTTAAACGTGTCAGTCGAGGGCAAGCATGTCCTCAAGGGTGTGAACCTGACGATGAAGCCGGGCGAGGTACACGCCATCATGGGTAGGAACGGCTCCGGAAAAACATCCATGGCCAACACTCTGATGGGACATCCGCGATACAAAGTGGAGTCGGGCTCGGTTTGGTTGGATGGCGAAGAAATCACCGCAATGCCTGCTAACGAAAGAGCCAAGAAGCGTCTTTTTCTCGGATTTCAATATCCAGTGGCGATTCCAGGTGTGAGTGTCGCTAATTTCCTGCGTTCGAGCCTGCGCGCAGTTCGTGGTGAGGAAGTTCCTTCCAAAGAATACCGGAAACTCATCTTGGCCGAGATGAAGTCTCTGAACGTCCCTGAGTCTTTTCTAGCGCGTTCGTTGAACGATGGATTTAGCGGTGGAGAGAAGAAGCGCCTCGAAACACTGCAGATGAGACTTTTGCAGCCGAAAGTGGCAATTTTGGATGAAACAGATTCTGGGCTGGATATTGATGCTTTGAAAAGCGTATCCGAGAGCATTGAAAACCTGCGTTCGTCGCAACGTGCATTTTTATTGATCACTCATTATCAACGCATGTTGAATTATATCCGACCCGATTTTGTTCATGTTTTTATGGATGGAAAGATCGTTAAAAGCGGGGGGCCCGAGCTGGCGCGTGAGCTGGAAGAGCGTGGATACGATTGGATAGAAAACACATGATCAGGAATTTGCAGGAGTCTCAACAGCGAGCTCGCAAAATTTGGAGCTCAATGCCATTGCCGACGAGTCGTGAGAACGAAAATTTTCGTTGGACTTCGCTCAAGGGATTCGGATTTGAGCAAGAGCCTGTTTTGACTCCGAGTCAGAAATCACCGCCACAGGGACTGAGTTTACTCGCGCCAGAGGAGTCGTCTGTCAGCGTGATTAGTTCTGCAGAACAGAGGTTTTCAGCGGAAGGTGTGGACTACGAGATTCCCTCCGTTTTTGCTGGAGATTACCTGGCTCAGCTAGCGGCTGCAAAATGCACATCTGCTGTTTTGATCAAAACACGACCCGAGGAAAACGCAGGCAATCAGTCGACCAGAACGACTTACTGGATGGATCCTGCTTCATCCGTTTTCTATTATCGAAAGTGGATTGTCGTTGAGAACCACAGCAGCTTGAAGTGCATTGATGAATTCTTGAGTGAACCCGAGTGTGCAGTCTCTTCCGTAGCTGTGGGCCTCATCCAAATTCATGTTAAGGCGGGCGCCAATTTACACTACAGCTGGATTCAAAATTGGAGCAGGCAAGTTTCTCACTTTGCTCGCATTGAAATCGTTGTAGAGCAGGATGCCTATGCGCGGGTTCTGCCCTTGCAAGTAGGCGGCGCCAAGAGCCAAATCAGAATCGAGCAAAGATGCCTGGGACGTGGAGCTCAGATTGATCTGGAAGGTGCGGCGCAAGGAAAAGATGATCAGCATTTTGATTTCTGGATTCGCGCAGAGCATTCAGTTCCGGATACCAAAAGTCAGATGAATTATCGAACAGTGGTGACGGATCGTGCACGTGCGATTTTTAATGGCAATATTGTTATTCACAAGACAGCGTTGAGAACTAAAGCATTTCAAAAAAACAAGAACATGATTCTATCCCCACAGGCTGGGATTGATACATTTCCCAAGTTGGAAATTGCGACGGACGAAGTCGAGTGTGCTCATGGCGCGAGTTCTAGCCCCGTTTTGCCCGAACAAAAATTCTATTTGGAGAGTCGTGGGATTGATCCCCAGCTTGCTGAGAAAATGATTGTGCGAGGATTTATTGATCCTGTGGTTTCCGAAATCCACTCATCCTCCGTGCGGGAACGAGTGCGTCTGGCTTTGGGCTACGAGCAAGAGGTGGATGAATGAATCACTGGACGGCTGAGAAAGTCAGAAAAGATTTTCCGATCTTGGACACCCGTGTTCGAAATCAAAATGCGTTGGTTTATCTGGATCATGCCGCCACGGCTCAAAAACCTCGATCGGTGATCGAACGCATGACTCGTTACTACGAGCACGAGAACGCCAACGTGCATCGTGGAATTTATGAATTGAGCGAAATTGCCACGCGTGAATACGAAAATGCTCGCGCAACTCTGTCACGTTTTTTGGGTGGTGTTTCTGAGAAAGAAATTATTCTGACCAGTGGAACAACGGCTGCAATGAACTTGGTGGCGAGTTCTTGGGGTCGAAGCAATATTTCGGAAGGTGACGTGATTGCGGTAACTCGTATGGAGCATCACGCGAATTTTGTTCCTTGGCAGTCGCTGGCTCTCGAGAAAAAAGCACGTTTTGTGATTGTGGAATTGGATGCTGATGGACGGATTGATTTCGCGTCTTTGAAATCGGTTTTGACGCAGAAGCCGAAAGTTTTGGCACTGACTTGGATGAGCAATGTTTTGGGAACCATCAATCCCGTGGGTGAAATTGCTCAGATGGCAAAAGCCGCTGGCGTTGAGGCCATTGTTCTGGATGCCGCTCAAGGGATTTGCCATCAACCGTTACGCTGGACCGATTTGGGGCCTGTCGATTTTCTGGCTTTTTCTTCTCACAAGCTCTGCGGCCCCACAGGAGTGGGAGTTCTTTGGGGAAGGCAGCACCTTCTCGAAAAAATGCCGCCCTATCAGTTTGGTGGAGATATGATTTCGTCTGTGAAGGACGATCATACTTTGTGGAATGAGCTGCCTTGGAAGTTCGAAGCGGGCACTCCTAACATCGCAGGTGTGATTGGGTTCGATCAAGCGTTGAAGTATCTCATGGACCTGGGAATGGTGCAGATTGCTCGGGCCGAAGAAGAGTTGGGTGCTTATGCTCTCGATAAAATTCGATCTCAAGGGATCGCGCAGATTTTTGGTCCTCAGACCATGAAATCACGGGGATCTGTTTTTAGTTTTGCAATCCCCGGTGTGCATCCGCACGATGTGGCGACCTTCATGGATTCACGCGGTATTGCGGTGAGGGCAGGGCATCATTGTGCGCAGCCTCTGATGAAGTGGTTGGGTGTAACTGCGACGAGTCGCGCAAGTTTAAGTTTTTACACAACTCGAGCAGAAGTCGATTTTTGGGTGGATACTGTGGCTGAGACACAGAAGTTTTTTGGGAGGAAGGGCTAATGCGTGGCATGGATCAGCTCTACGGAGAAATTATTCTCGAACACCAAAAAGATCCTCGCAATTTTGGGGCGTTGGAAAAACCGGATCATCACGAAGAGGGATTCAATCCTGTTTGTGGAGATCGAGTGGAGATAGACATTGCTCGAGGCGTGGATGGGTCGGATGTGATTCATGACATTCGCTTCTGTGGTGAAGGTTGTTCGATCTGTATGGCGAGCGCCAGCATGATGACCGAGGAGGTTCAGGGCAAATCTTTTCAGGATGCGTTGCGCGCTGTGGAAGATTTTAGAGGTTTGATGCTGGGGCAAAAAAACCCAGACGAAATCGAAGGCGATATTCGTGCGTTGGCAGGCGTTCGAAATTTTCCGGTGCGCATCAAGTGTGCGCTCTTGCCATGGATCACGCTCAAAAAAGCTCTCGGAGAAAAAGAGGCACAAGATGCAAACGTATAATTCAGAACATATCAGAGAGTGGCTAAAACCCGTTGAAGATCCCGAGATGCATTTAAGTCTTGTGGAACTGGGATTAATTTATGGAATTGACATTGAGCCGGATGCTTCTGGATCTGCAACGATTTACGTCAAGATGACGCTGACGAGTCCCGGGTGTCCTGCTGTGGGTTACTTAGTGGACCAGGTCAGGCAGCGAGTTTTGGAATATCCGGGCGAACCCAAAGTCAGCGATGCAAAAGTGGAAATTGTTTGGGAACCCAAGTGGGATCCCAAGACGATGGCCTCTGATGATTGCAAGGATCAGTTGGGAATTTGGTAAAGAGTAGGTAACGAAATATGGCAGACAAACCAGGCATTGCACAGCAAGTCGCAAAGGATTACTCGAAGTACGGTTTTGTCACCGATATAGAAGAGGATCGCTTGCCCGCTGGTTTGAATGAGGGCACCGTGCGGGCTATTTCAATCCGCAAAGAAGAGCCGGAGTGGATGCTTGAATGGAGGCTCAAGGCCTATCGCCAGTGGTTGACGATGAAGGAACCAACCTGGGCGCGGGTGAGTTATGCTCCCATTGACTATCAGGCGATCTCGTATTTTTCTGCACCGAAGAAACCTGAGCTGAAAAGTCTCGACGAGGTCGACCCGAAATTGCTCGAAACCTACAAGAAACTCGGAATTCCGCTGCGTGAACAAGAGCGTCTGGCAGGGGTGGCCGTGGATGCCGTTTTCGATAGTGTCTCAGTGGTGACAACGCATCGAGAGACTTTAGCGAAATATGGAATCGTTTTTTGCTCAATTTCTGAAGCGATGAGAGATCATCCGGAGCTCGTGAAAAAATACCTGGGTTCGGTTGTTCCCATCACAGATAATTTCTTTGCGTCTTTGAATTCAGCGGTCTTCAGCGATGGATCATTTTGCTACATCCCGAAAGGCGTCAAGTGTCCGCTCGATCTTTCGACTTATTTTCGGATCAATGCAGTGGGGACAGGTCAATTCGAGAGAACGCTGATCATTGCCGACGAGGGTAGCGAAGTGAGCTACATGGAAGGCTGCACGGCTCCGATGCGGGATGAGAATCAATTGCATGCGGCGGTCGTGGAGCTGATTGCGTTGAAGAATGCCAAGATCAAATACACTACTGTGCAGAATTGGTACTCAGGCGATACTCAGGGCAAGGGTGGAATTTACAACTTCGTGACTAAACGTGGATTGTGTAAGGGTGAGAACTCTTTCATTTCCTGGACTCAGGTGGAGACAGGATCTGCGATTACTTGGAAATATCCGAGCTGCATCCTAGAAGGAAACGGCTCCACAGGGGAATTTTTCTCAGTTGCAGTGACGAACGATTACATGCAGGCCGATACAGGTACGAAGATGATTCATCTGGGGAAAAACACCAAGAGCAGGATTGTGTCCAAAGGGATCTCGACCGGGCATGGCAAAAATTCATACCGGGGTGCTGTGACGATTGCGGCACGAGCCGATGGAGCCCGGAATCACACCCAGTGCGATTCTTTGCTGATCGGCGGCAATTGCGAAGCAAATACTTTTCCTTTGATTCAGGTCAAAAATTCAACTGCTGTTGTTGAGCACGAGGCGACGGCATCCAAGGTGGGCGAAGAGCAATTGTTTTATCTGACTTCGCGAGGGTTCTCACAAGAGGACGCAGTCAAGTTGATCATCAATGGGTACTGCGATGAAGTCTTCAAACAGCTGCCGATGGAGTTTGCGATCGAGGCGAACCGCCTTTTGGATCTTAAACTAGAAGGTTGCGTCGGGTAGACAGTTCGTATGAATGCAGTACATAGCATTGATTTAGAATCAGCCATGCGTCTTGCTGTTCAAGAAGCTCGAAAATACCTGGGAAGAACGGCTCCGAATCCCCCCGTAGGAGCGGTGGTTTTGGCTGTGGATGGGACGGTTTTGGGAGTTGGCGCGCATGTGCAGGCCGGAACTGACCATGCGGAGGTCATGGCATTGAAAAATGCTCGCGAGAGTCATCCTCATATTCCGGCTCATACGGTCGTTGTTACATTGGAGCCTTGCAACCATCAGGGGCGAACGCCGCCTTGTACCCAGGCTATCCTTGCTGCTGGAGTAAAAAAAGTCGTTGTAGGGCAACGGGACCCGAATTGTCGTGTGGCGGGTGCTGGTATTCAGAAATTAAAAGATTCGGGCGTTGAAGTCGTTGAAGGTGTCTTGTCAGCAGAATGTGGCGAACTCATCGAATCCTTTACTTGGTTTTGCCAGACTGGCAAGCCCTGGGTCACTCTCAAAACGGCTCATCAGGCGGATGGCAGCATGATTCCACCCGTGGGCCAAAAAACATTTACATCGGAGGCTTCGCTTGTTTTTGCGCACGAGCTGCGCAAGCGATCCCAAGTGTTGATTACCGGGAGCGGAACTGTTTTGGCTGACGCGCCCTGGTTCACAGTCAGGCATGTTCAGGACCATCCGGGAATGAGGCGGACTTTGGTTGTGTTGGATAGGCGGGGTCGTGTTCCACGGGATTGGGTGAAAAAAGCCGAGAGTCAGGGCTTTGAGGTGTGGATTCCTGTGGTAGAGACGAGCCTGGAGTCCTTGCTTCAGGAGCTCGGGTCTCGAGGGTGCGTGGATGCGTTGGTGGAAGCGGGTCCGACGTTATCTCAAGCCTTTTTGTCCGAAAACCTCGTTAATCGCCATTACAAAATCCAAGTCGGAAAAAATGGACAAGCGGATCAGATTGAGCGAATCGATATGGATCTTAAAGCGAGATGAGTGACCATGTTTACAGGAATTATTGAAAAAACCAGTCGAGTTGAAAATTTCAGGCAGCAAGCCGCATCGGCTGAGCTGGTATTGAGCACCGGATTTGCCGATATTGCCCTTGGAGAGAGTATAGCGATTCAAGGGGTCTGCTTGACCGTGGCGGAAATATTGAACCCTCGGGAGGGAAGAGCCTTGTTTCACATCAGCCCTGAAACAATTCGATGCACGAATCTGGGATTGTTGAGCCGGGGGCAGGTTGTGAATTTGGAGCGATCAGTTCCCAATGGAGGCAGATTCTCAGGACACTGGGTGCAAGGTCACGTGGACGGGATGGGCAGGATTGAAGATATAGCTCAGGAGATGGGCAGTGACAGCAACCGATGTTATCGAATGACAGTGAGTGTGCCCGAGAACCTGATCCGGTACTGCATCGCCAAGGGCTCCATTACAATCAATGGGGTGAGTTTAACAATTAACCGACTTTTGGAAAGCAATCGAATCGAACTTCAGCTGATCCCCCACACCTGGAAGAATACCCATTTCAGCGAAACTGTGGTAGGAAACCAGCAGAATATTGAAGTCGATTTGATCGCCAAATACGTGGAGCGCCTATGTCAACCTTACATGAAGCCCTAAATGCATTATCGAATGGCAAGATGGTGATCCTCGTCGATGACGAAGATCGCGAGAACGAAGGCGACTTTATTTTGCCAGCGGAGTTTGTCACACCGGATGCGATTAACTTTCTGGCCAGGGAGGCTCGCGGATTGATTTGTCTGTCTCTCGAAGGCAAACGAGTTGACGAACTCGAGCTGCCTCTCATGGCTTCCAGAAACCGAGGACAGAAGCAAACCGCGTTTACGGTTTCGATCGAAGCTCGCGAAGGCGTTAGTACCGGGATTTCGGCTGCAGATCGAGCACACACCGTTCGAGTAGCGGTGGACTATCAAAAAACAGCAGACGATATTGTGACCCCAGGGCATATTTTCCCCCTGCGTGCAGTCGAAGGCGGTGTTTTGGTTCGTGCCGGTCACACCGAAGGATCCGTGGATCTTTGTCGCCTGGCAGGTTTGAAGCCAGCAGCCGTGATTTGCGAAATCATGAACGACGATGGAACCATGGCTCGTTTGCCCGAGCTCAAAGAAATCGCCAAACGTCATGGTCTGCCGATTATTTCCATTCAAGACATTATCAGCCACCGAATGGCTCAGGAGTGTTTGATCGAGAAGGGTGCTGAGGCAAAGCTTCCTTCTGCTTTTGGCGTGGACCACGTCGATTTTAAAATGGTGGTTTTTGAAAGCAAAATTGATGGAACCGAGCACATTGCTCTGGTTCGTGGAGATTTAAACAGTGATGGTTTGAATACTCCGGTTTTGGTTCGTGTGCATTCGGAGTGCATTTCGGGCGATGCGTTGGGATCCTTGCGATGCGATTGCGGTCCACAACTTCGTGCTGCGATCCGACAGATTGCTGAAAACGGCCAAGGTGTTTTGGTCTACATGCGTAGGCAAGAGGGACGTGGAATCGGTCTGACTAACAAGATCAAAGCCTATGCTCTGCAAGATCAGGGCATGGACACAGTGGAAGCGAACCGGCACTTGGGATTCAAAGCAGACCTGAGACACTACGGGATGGGCGCTCAGATTTTGCGTTATCTCGGCGTACAAAAGATCCGTCTGCTGACCAACAATCCTAAAAAAGTTGTTGGCCTCGAAGGGTACGGATTAGAGATCGTCGAGAGGGTGCCCATTGAAATTACACCGAACGAACACAATTTGACCTATTTGACGACGAAGAAAGAAAAAATGGGCCATGAATTGAGGTTGAAGTGAAGTTTGCAGTTCTAGTGAGCCAATTTAATCCAGAAGTAACGACAGGCCTCGAGCGAGGCGCGTACGAGTATTTGAATGAGCAAGGAGTCGAAGCAGAAGACATCGAGAGATTCTCTGCTCCGGGCGCATTTGAGATTCCACTGATTGCACAAAAATTAGCACGCACCGGAAAATTTGCGGGAGTAATCTGCCTGGGCTGCGTGATCAAAGGTGACACGGCTCATTTTGAGTTTATTAGCCTAGGCGCAACGATTGGAATTCAATCGGCGATGTTGAGCACCGAAGTTCCGATTAGTTTTGGGATTTTAACCACCTACACTGACGAGCAGGCCGTAGCCAGAAGTCGCTCCGATGCCCACAACAAAGGCCGTGAGGCTGCGGGTGCGGTTGTGGAGACGCTCAAGACACTTCGACAGCTACAGTGACGACTACTGTTTATCCAAGCAATACCCCGTTTTCATGGATCGATGTAGTTGCGCCAACTCGAGACGAACTCTTGCAGTTGGCCGAAAAACACAATCTACACACGACGTCTGTCCAAGACTGTCTGGATCCAATGCACCTCCCCAAATATGAATCTTTTGATTCTCTGCATTTTGCCATCCTGCGAGCATATGATGCTGAAGCGTTCGGAGAGGCGGATACTATTCAAGAGCTCACGCGAAAAACTGCTGTGTTTTTCTCTGACCAGCTCCTCATCACTATACATAGAACCGATCAGCCCTATCTCAAACAACTTCGAGAGAAAAAATATGAAGCATCATCTGATCTTTTGTTTACTTTGTTGCATTCGGTTCTCTCGTCGTATCGATCTCCAATTGATCATGCGCTGAGTGATCTTGAAAAATTAGAGATGAGCGTCTTTCAAGTTCAAGGTGCTAAACCCTTTGAAATCAAACAGGCCTATTTTTTGAAACGGAAAGCATTCGTTTTTAAACGAATGCTGAGGCTGACTGCCGATTTGTTGCCAAAAATTACTGCGCAGCTTCAGTTTAATGCACAGAACAGTCAAGATCTACGGGAACTAGTCGAGTCACTTTATCTCTCAACAGAAGAGTTAATCGAGAGCGTGACCAGCTTGCTGAATCTTCATATTTCGCTGTCTTCTCAAAAAACCAACGAAGCATCTCACCGCACGAATGAAGTGATGCGAGTTCTCACTATTTTTTCTGTTTTCCTTCTTCCTCTTAATGTAGTTACCGGGATTTACGGAATGAATTTCGAATACATGCCCGAACTCAAATGGTCGTATGGATACCCATTGGCGATTTCGAGTATGGTGGTAATTTTATTAGCCATTTATTTCTGGTTTAGAAAGCGCGGCTGGCTGAAGTAATAGCAGGCTTCGGTAACCATCTTTAATTTCATAGGAACACCAGGACCAAAACCCGGTGGCAATCAAACCAATTTTGAGAGGAAATCCGCCGAAGGCACGACATCAATCATCACCGAGCGAACTTTCGTTTTTTTTGGTGCATTGAGGTTCTTCACCACCTGGATGGCATGGGGGATTTTCAAGCGCTCTGAAAAATACGCAAGACCTGCCGAAGGAGAATCGTCCGAGAGCTTGCATTCGATAGCCACAATGGGTTTTCGCTTTCGACAGATCAAAAAATCGACCTCATGCTGATTGCGATCTTTCAAAAAGTAGAGTTCCAAGGTGTCTAATCCTAAATCATTTACAAAATAGATGTATTTTAAAAGATGAAGTGCAATGAAATTTTCAAACCGAATACCCTCGTCCTCGAGCTCGGTCCAATCCCAGAGGTAAAATTTGCGCTCTTTTTTGATAATTTTTGAAAGTCGATCGGAATAGCTTTTGAGTGTCCAGCCATAATAGACGCGTTCCAAGAGTTCGATCCAGTGCTTGACAGTGGAAAAATGCACCTCCAGTTCCTCGCGAAGCGAGTTGATGGAAAGAGATTGTCCCACCCTCTCGGGCAACAGAAAAAGCAGATTTTCGACAAGTGAAAGATCTTTGAGATTTTCGAGCTGTGCTAAATCCTGACGAACCAGCCTCTCAAGGCGGCTGTTTCTCCAATTAGTTTGGAAAGCAGCGGATTTTTTTAAATATGGCTCAGGGAAGCCGCTCCATTTGAGGAGTTCATCCTGGATTTGAACGGATTCCTGGGACGCACGGGAAAAGCCACCTCTCAACAAATCCTCGATGCGAGGCTTTGGGTCGGAACGGGAAGAGTGGAGCTCAGCCACGGAAAAAGGAAAGAGATGATAAGAAAAATATCTTCCTACCAAAGAATCTTGCCCCTTTCGAAAGACATCCAGTCTTGCACTTCCGGTGACGATCCAATGGGTATGACCAGGCTCGTAGGTGTCAAAAAGTCCTTTGAGTGTATTTTTCCAGCGCTTGTATTTATGAATTTCGTCAAAACAAAGGCGATCCATCCCTGGAGAGTCCAGCCGAAGCTTTCCTAAAAAAACTTGTGAAAGAAGTTTTTTTCGATGAGCAGAATTGTCCCAATTATAGTAGTTGGTCCCATCTTGGACGTTGCTCAAGAGGTGCCGTGCCAATGTTGTTTTTCCGCATTGACGTGGTCCGCTCAAGAAAAGCATCTGCCGGTGCTCTTGGAGGTGTTGGTCCAGATGGAGATATAAATAGCGAGCTTGCATTCTTCCATCCTCTCAGTCTACTGAAAATTAGTCCAGGCAATATTTCAGTAGACTGAGAGGATGGAAGGATGGGATCTTGAGCGGAGCACCTCCCGGCAAGAGCACGCCCGAAGAGAAGTTCCAAGCACTTCAGTTAGCAGGCGTCATAATCGTCCGAAGTCCGACTGTGACCTTGGATCAACTTTGACTAGCGCGATTCGGTGGTTTTTTAATGCTAAGAAAAACATGGTAGTTACGGGTGACCGAGAGGTTTATTTTTCGGAAAACCTGAAAAGAACTTTTAGCGCAGAAAATTGTTCCGTGTCTAAACCTGTCTGTCGAAACTGAAGCATTTGCATAATGGCATCATGAGCAGACATTCCAGGTCCCTCAGGGGAGGCTATGGCATATTCACAAAAAATATTAACTATGGAGATTAGTCTTGCAAGCGGACTGATCTTGTTCTTTGTCAGAGCTCGCGGATATCCGAGTCCTGCGCAATTCTCGTGATGTTGGTAAACGATTTGAATGACTTCCTGCGGAATCCCTTGTACGCCACTTAAAAGTTCCATCCCTCTTTGTGGATGAGATTCGTACTCTGAGCGCTCTGCCTGGCTCATCTGAATACGATTTTTTTCTAGAATCGTGCGGTCGATCTCTTTTTTCCCAATATCGTGAAAGAGACCCCCCATTGAAACTTTAAAAACGGTTTGCGCCGAGACCCACTCGAGCTGCTTTGCTAGCATGACCCCATATAAACTCACTCCCAGGCTGTGCGCATAAAGATAGTCAGCATGACCATTCAGCGAATCTAAGAGATTTAGCAAATCATCACTTTCTGAAATGACAGAAAGAGTTGTTTTGATGAAATCGTGGGAATCCCGAAATGTAGCTTGATCTACGCCAGCAACGTAAACTTTTTCTAGGATGACCTCACCCGCATGCCGTAAAAAATTCTGTTTTTTTGATTTTGAAATCTTTTCTGTACTTGCAACCAGTTTGGCAAGCTTCATAGTTAATCCGACATATTCCGAAAAATCACTCTTGCTCAAATATAAATGATGGACATCTTTTGACTTGTAGGCCCTCACTCGGTCAATTGGGATGTTTTCACCCTTGTGGGCGATTTTAATGTACTTTTCTGAACTTATTTTTAAATAAATATTGAATGGAATTTCATTTCCTGCCACAAAATCATCAATACCTACCTTGCAGTAGTCTTCGTCTTGATTGTGAGATTTCTCTTCGGACCCACATGTTGGGTTCAAACAGGCATGGATTGCCTTCAAGAGATCATCATGAGAGAACGGTTTGGGTAGAAAACCATCCGCACCCAGTTCGGCGGCCTTCTTTGTTTCGAGGACCTCTGAGAAACCTGTCATTAATATGACGGACAGATTTTTGTTGCTTTTGACCCAGCTCAGCAAGGCGATTCCATCCATATTGGGCATTTTGACGTCCGAGAGTACAACGTCAAAATCATGAAAACCTAGAATGTACTGCGCACTTTTCCCGTCGGCTGCACCTTCGACCTCAAAACCATTTTTTTTGAGGGTTGTTTTCAGAATTTCCCTAAAAGTGTCGTCGTCCTCTACAATCAAAATCTTTTGCACAATTCTACTTCGGTTGTCTCATTTAGGACTGTAGAAGAATTTTTATATTGAAGGTAGTTAATTTCTATTAAAGGAGTGAAATCCACTCGACTATCGGTCGAGAAATTCCGAAACATAAAAATGGGGAAGCTGCAAGGGGATGAATAGATGAACGAGGAAGATGATTTTAGGGAAGTGCTGAAGATTCTCGATCGATATTTGGGGGCCTGGGGGTGTCTTTCGATTTTGGTGCTCGTTGCTTTCAAGTGGGTACTTGTTGATGCGAGATATTCCTTGATTTTTTTTCAATTTGCTCTTTTTTTGATCCTCAACTTGACGATCAGTTTTTTCTCGTTCAAATCTAGGCGTTACTTCGAGAGTCTTCTAGCTCGAATTCTGATTATAGCTCCATTATGTGTAATGATTCACTATTCTGCGCGTGGATTAATGGATTTTTGGTATCCTTTCGCACTCATGGCGGTTGGAACGTCGTGTTATGCAGGGTTTCGGTACAATTCAATTTTTAACGGAATGTTGTTTTCTGCTTTGTATGCAGTTTCCAAGTCAATATTCTTCGCTCCACTCAGTACTGAAGAAATCACTCAGACCGTATCATTTTCAGGATTTTTGGTTCTTGTGTCGGCGTTTTTATCTAAACTTTCTAGTAGCTATCTCACGTACAGGGCGGCAAATCTCTCTCTCATTCAAAACCTGACAACGAAAGAAAAACAGCTACAATCTGAAGTTCAAGCGCAGACCGCCGAACTCAGGGCGTCCAATCAGGAGTTGGAGCGGTTTGCCTATGTTGCATCTCATGACCTACAGGAACCTCTCAGAATGGTTTCGAGTTACCTTGGGCTGCTAGACAAACGATACAAAGACAAACTCGACGACAGCGCAAAAGAATTTATTCATTTTGCTATTGATGGCGCTCAGCGAATGAGCAAGATGATTACCTCTCTTTTAGACTATTCCCGTATTGGGCGACAGGGTACTCATTTTTTTTCCGTTTCTCTTGAAGAAGTGTTCCGAAGATCACTGAAGAATCTAGAAGTTAGAATTCGAGACTCGGGTTCGTCGATTGAGTTGAGTGACTATCTCCCTAACATTGAATGTGACGCAACGCTACTTGAAAGACTTTTTCAGAATATTATCAGTAATGGTATTAAGTTCGTTCCAAAAGAGAGAAAGCCTGTCGTAAAGATTGCGATCAAGGAACAAAATGATCAGATCATATTTTCTATATCCGACAATGGTATCGGTATTCCTAAAGAGGATTTAGGTAATTTATTTCAAATATTTAAACGCCTCAAGAATTCAGGAGGGTTCGATGGAACAGGAATAGGACTGTCAGTTTGTAAAAAAATTGTAGAACTTCATAAAGGCAATATTCGGGTCGAATCCAATGAAGGAATTGGAACAACCTTCTTTATTGAGCTTCCAAAATATAACAATTCAAATGATTTAAGGAATGTAGCGTAGGCATGATGAAGCAGCAGGATAGACATATCGAACTTATTTACGAACGTGGTTTAAATTATGGTTTTCTAAATCGGTACGTTCAGCTTCTGACAATCCCAGTGTGTGGACTGGCTTTTTTTGTCGGAGTTGTAACTTTTTTTTTAGATAACAAAGTGGTTGGTATTGGAGCGACGCTGTACGCGGTTGTTTCCGGATTTTTATATTTTTTCTGGAAGCGAATAAAAAATATTCAAATGTGGTGTAGATTTTATCTAACGAGCTGGCTGATGACTGTATTAGTTTTATCATTTTTGTCAGGTGGTATGACTAGCGCGATCACCGCAGCCTTTGTTCCAATTCCACTGATAGCCGTTGTTTTTTTGAAAAGAAAAGAAGCAGTCCTTTGGAGCCTTGGACTTTTGTCGATAGTAGTGCAGTTGTTTGTAGCGAGTATCCTAAATCTTGTTCCGCCTCACGATCTGTCACGATTGAGTCTTATTTCAAGCCACTTTCTATTAATATTCGCGTCAGGTTCGGTTATCTTGGTTGTGGGTCTAGTTCAAAGCAAACAATCTGATGAGAAAGAAGAATTACTAAATCTTGAAATTCAAAGGAGGGGGAAAGTTGAATCTGAACTTGTTCTTCAAGCAAAAAAAATTAGCGAATCTAATAAGGAACTTGAACGTTTTGCTGTTGTTGCGGCTCATGATCTTCAAGAGCCGCTTCGTATGATTGGGAGCTATGTTCAACTGATTTCCGCAAAATATAAAGGACACTTAGATGCTGAAGCTGACGAATACATTGCCTTTGCAGTAGAAGGCGCAACGAAAATGAAAAATCAGATGAACGCACTTTTAGAATATAGTCGTTTGTCTGACTGCAATTTTAGCGTGAGCCCTGTCAACTCGAAGGAGCTCGTTGACAGGGCGATTGGTAATCTCCGTCTTTTGATCAAAGAGACTCATACTTGCATTGAGTGTCTTGGAGAGTTTCCAAACTTAAACGCAAATCCCCACCAAATGACCAGTATATTTCAGGCTCTGATTCATAACGCAATTAAATTTAGGTCTGAAAAAAATCCTATCGTTACAATTTCTGTACAAGACCGAAGAAATGATTTTGTCTTTTGTATTCAGGATAATGGGATAGGAATAGGAAAACGCCACCATCACTCTGTTTTTGATCTTTTTCAGCGACTTCAGAGTAGGCGAGATTACGATGGTATCGGTGTGGGATTGACTATTGCAAAGAAATTAGTTGAAAACCATAAAGGAAAAATTTGGATCGATTCCGATGATGGAGTGGGATCAAAATTTTATTTTTCTATTTCGAAACTCAATTCAATTAAACAAGAAAATCAAGCTGCCTAAAGAAAGGAAATTAGAATGTGTGACGAAATGATTCGTATTTTATTAGTCGAAGACAACCCTGGCGATGCGAGGCTTACAAAGGAAGTCTTTAGTGACTGTAAGGTGAATAACAGGCTTGACATTGTTGAAGATGGTGATGCAGCTCTAAAGTTTTTGAGAAAGGAAGAGCCATATAGAGACGCTAAAACCCCTGATCTCATCTTGCTTGATCTCAATCTTCCAAAAAAAACAGGCCAGGAGGTGCTTGAGGAGGTGAAATCAGATCCAGATCTTCAATCTATTCCAATTGTTATTCTCACGACATCTGAAGCAGAGAAGGATATTCTAAAAACTTACAAATTAAATGCGAATTGTTACATTAACAAGCCTGTAGATTTTGACCAATTTGCTAAAGTAGTAAAGGTAATCGAGGATTTTTGGCTCACTGTGGTTAAGCTTCCAACAAAGGTGAAAAAAAATGGAACAAAAAAAGAAAATTAAGATTCTTCTTTTGGAAGACAGTCCGGGAGATGCCAGGCTCATATCGGAATTGATTTCTGAGTCAGCACCATCTGACTTTTTAATTAGACACGTCACGTTACTAAAAGATGCGTTAGCGGAGCTCGATTCCGCCTCTGGGTATGACGTAGTTCTTTCTGATTTAAGCGTGACAGATAGTTCTGGGGTAGAAACATACCGTGATCTTCGCGGTCATGCTCGAAAGCTCCCTATCATTATTCTCAGTGGAAACCTAGATGAATCTATGGCTATCTCCTCCGTAAGAGAAGGTGCGCAAGACTATTTAGTCAAGGGTCAGCCAGATGGCCCAAGTTTAATTCGTAGCATTCGATATGGGATTGAAAGAAAAAAATCAGAACAGGAGCTTGAGCATCTAAGATCACAGCAACAGAATTCTGCCAAAATGGCCTCACTGGGTGAGATGGCCGGCGGAGTCGCACATGAAATCAATACTCCGTTAGGTGCGATTTTATTAACGAGTCAAAGTCTAAAATCAGCCCTTGAAGTTTTTGATCCGAGTCAGAAGGAGTCTATGATTGAGATGACAGAGCTGATCGAGCAAACAACAAATCGAATTGCTAAGATTGTGAAGTCACTTAATACTTTTTCGAGAAACTCAAATAATGATCCTTTCACAGAGGTGAAACTAAGTGACATTGTGGGTAGCGCAGTTTCGCTTTGTACCGAAAAATTTAGCCATATGGGTATTATTCTTGAAATAGACTCGGACAGCTTCAAGAATATTAAACTTCAATGTCGAGAATCTGAAATTTCTCAAGTCATTCTGAATCTCCTGACCAATGCTAGAGATGCCATAGAATCGCTCACTGAGAAATGGGTAAAAATTTCCAGTCGGGACGATGGCGAAAATATTGAGATTACAGTAGAAGACAGCGGAAGTGGTATCCCGAAGGAAATTGTAGAAAAAATTTTTAATCCATTTTTTACTAGCAAAGATGTCGGAAAAGGAACGGGCATAGGCCTTTCTGTTTCCAAAGGAATCATCGAATCTCATGGCGGTTCCATTAGAGTTAACGAAAATGCTCAGCATACAACCTTCTTAATTCGTCTACCTAAAATCCAAAAAATAGCTGCAGAAAAAATTGTTATGATGGCGAGCTAATCGATGAGCGACAAAAAAAAGATTCTCATTGTCGAGGACAGTAAGGAGTTTAGAAAAAGCTTAAGATGGATTTTGGAGCCAAAAGGATTTGAGGTGACAGAGGCAGAGAGTGGTGAAGAGGCTAAAACCCATATTTCAAGTTCCATTTTTGATCTTATTATTTCTGACTTACGCATGCCAAAACTCGATGGAATACAGCTGCATCAATGGATGAAAGAAACAAATAAGAACACTCCCTTTATTGTGATGACCGGGCACGGAAATATTTCTAATACTCAAATCGCTCATGAGCACGGAATGCAAGGATTCATCCCGAAACCTTTTACAAAAGAAGAGGTGCTGGAATCGGTCGAGTTGATATTAAAAAATTTAAGCGATGTGCACGTTGAAAATCATCAAGAGTATTGTCGCATTCCTTTATCTCATTTTTTAGTAGAGCAGACATTCCCTTTCAATGTCTACATTCGTACTGCCGAAAACAAGTATATTAAGATTGCCCATCGAGGAGAAGACTTAGACGTTGAAAGAATGGAAGGCTTCAAAAAGAGGGGGGTACAAGATCTCTATATTTTAAAAGTGAATTTTCTCCAGCATCTAGGTTTTAGTTTAAGTATCGCAAAAGGGGTGAAAGACTCTGACCAAGTGTCTAGAAAAAAGAAGCAGGCTTTTGTGACTCGTCTAGGTGAATCGATCGCAGAATACGTTCATCGCGAGGAGATAGATGAGGAGTCTTTTCAGATTGCCAAAGAATATGTTGAGACTGCAGTTTCTGTGATTCTCGAGTCTGAGGATATGTTTGAAGTGCTTACTCTGTTACGCGGACATTCAGACGGTTTGTATGCTCACTCGGTTGCAGTCAGTACCTATTGCGTTCTTATTTGTAGGGAACTCGGTTGGCTGGCTCCCAGCACTTTATGTAAAGTCGCCATTGGTGGGTTATTGCATGACGTAGGAAAGAAGGAGATTGATCCGAATCTCGTCCGAAAGCCTTACACAAAGTTATCCCACCCAGAACTCAAAGTGGTGGAGTCGCACGTCATTCGCGGTGTGGAAATTTTATTGAGAGTAAGATCGGTGTCAGGTGATATTATTCAGATGGTCCACCATCATCACGAGTGGGTATCGGGGGGTGGATATCCTCAGGGTCTGAAAGGAGACCAAATTTTCAAATTGGCAAAAGTGGTTTCTGTGGCAAATCAGTTTTGTAATTTTGCTATTTCTGGAGCAGGAAAAGGAGATTATCCTTTAGCAGCCCTTTCAAAAATGCTCTTGTTCGAAGATCGGTTTGATCATGAAATGGTTTTGGCACTTTGCAGGGTGTTTCAAGTTCAATATGATCTGATTAAAAAAAAGTTGTCATGACCAAAGTGACATCCCACTCTACCAAAATACTCAAGCGGGCCCTGGGCCCCATTGTTCACGGAGAAAATTTTGTCTTTACTTGTTATAAAAGTAGGGATGCATTTTTCAAATGCATCCCAAGCTCTCGGGTTACGACAAGCTTGAGAGACCTATCTGCTCTGCGGAAAGGCGAGGTTTTTCGGTCCGTCAATTCCCCGACCTAGCTTCCTCAAATCTTTCCGGCCGGTAGTGGAACGCTTCCAGCCAATGATGTTCAAGAGGTTCTTTGAGTTCTTCGAACGCAGCAATGGTCAGGGCGATCCGAGCTGTTTTGTGGCGTGACCTGAGGTTTTTGGTGCTCAGGTGTTCCGGGGTTTTTTTAAACTGTGAAAGAATATCCTCGATTTCAGCAGGTGAGAGCAGACCGGCGGGCTTTCCCCAGGTTTTCTGTGAGAACTCCCGTGCTGCAATGACGTTTTGTTTGAGTTTTTGAGCGGGCAGGGTTTTTGTTTCCGTTGGCTTGTTTTCTCGACGAAGTACCACGGTCATCAAATCAATCCGATCCAGGACGGGTCCAGAAAGCTTTCGGATGTATTGTTCTCGAGGGGTTCCAAAGCATCGACAGCCTTCGGTCGTCTCCAAGTTTTTTCTGCCTCCGCAGGGGCAAAGATTGCCAGTAGCGACGAGGAGAAACTGAGATGGTACCTCAGCGTGAAACTCAGCCCGAGATAGTGTGATTTGATGACGTTCTAGAGGCTCGCGAAGGCTTTCGCGGGTGTCGCGATGCCATTCCAAGAGTTCATCCGCGATGAGGATTTGGCCATGAGCCAGTGAATAGAGACCGGGGCGAAGTCTCCCTCTTTGAATGGAGCCCAGCAAAGTAGCAGGCCGGCAATCGGATCCAACGCGTGGATTTTGGATCGACTGAGACCCCGCAACCAGTTCGCGCAGCAGGAGAGATTCGATCTGCGTGGAGAAATCGGATTCTGGCAGGAGATATTTCATCCATTCCGTGGAATAAGATTTGCCGACACCTTTTTCTCCCAAAAGAATCAGGTGATGGTGTCCTGCTGCTGAGAGAGAAAGGATTCTGCTGAGTGCGGGTGAGAGGGGAAGCAGTGGGCTATTCTCGATCTGTTTTTTCTCAGACATCAGCCGGCTGATGTTTGGGGATGCAGATGATTTTGGAGCAATCAGGGCATCCCAGGCTTCTTTCAATGTCGAGACAGGAAAAAGCTCGGGCAGCTGATCTTTGAAGTATCCCGAACGATGAAAAAGATTGAGTAACTTTTGGAGTGATTTCGAGTCCGTCTTTGGGAAAATCATTTTTTGAATCGGGTATCGACTGGCGGCGTAGAGCATCCGAGCTCCCATAGGTTCTCCACGCAGCTCACCGCTCAGGGAAAGCTCACCATGGGCAAGGATCAAACCACTGATCTCGAGGGCGGGTTTTGCATGAGCAAATAAAACTGAAAGAGCAATCGGCAGATCCAATCCGGTTCCGGCCTTGGGCAGGTGCGCAGGCGAAAGATTCACCAGGATTTTCCGTTTTGGAAATTCAAACTCACTTTGAATGAGCGCAGACCTGACCCGTTCTTTGGATTCGTCCACTTCAGTGTTGGGTAAACCCACAATTGAGAAGCCTGGAATCTGCATGAAGGACTGAGTTTCAATCTGTATTAAGCTGGGATGAGCCAAATGGGACGATAATGAGACGATGGGGTATTTCATATCGACTAGCTATGCAGAAAATGTGCCAGAGAATTATTTTTTTTGAATCAGAGCATCTTTAGCACGGTTGAGGGATTCAGCGATGGCTTGAGCGTCTTTCCATGCAGGAGTGCCAGCGGGCGCGACTTTGTCGGGATGGTAGCGCTTCATCAGATCTCGGTAAGCTTTGAGGATTTCTTGTTCTGTTGCGCCGGGAGCGATGCCCAGGACCTCGTGAGGCGTGCCGTCGGTTCGAACGCCTGGCAGTGATAAGGTAGCTTTTTGTTTTTCTTTTCTGCGGCGTTCTTCTTCGAATCCTTTGATTTCAAGTCGAGCGTCTTCGAGACGGAGTCCGGAATCCGGACCAGAGGGTTTGCTTTTCTTGAGATCGGCCTCTCGGGTTTTGAACTGACTCGATCCTGTTTTCGGACGAAACATCAGCCAGGCCGCTGTTATGCCAAGAAATCCCAATCCGATTTGGGAAAGGTAGAAGTATTTTTGAATTTTCTCGGGTGTCACCCTTCTCAGCATAAAGGGAAAACGAATTGGCACTCAAGCTGCAAAATCAAGTTTCAAGAGGAGAAACGATGTTTTTCAAACTCACCCTGTGTACGGTGCTTTTTTGTATCAGTGGATTAGCCTATTGCGACGGGAATGTCGGGCGCTGGGAGGGGTACTGTCAAAATTTTTACCCCTTGAAAATCCAGGCCATACCCCAGTGTCGCCTGGCTAAATGGTCCGAAGAGGCTCAGGTCCCTTCGGTTCAAGAATGCGTCTCTGTCAGTGAAATACGTGCGTTTTGGAGGGAGTGTCAGAGCAGGTGGCCGGGAGTTCTGGATCGATACCGAGTCCGGATTTCGGACCGATTGACCGGAGTGGATTCAACAGGTGTTCTGCGAAGCCTGCTGTTGGGTGAAAAAATAGTCGAAAACTCATCCCCTGGCATCCCGCCTGCATTCTTGATTCTTCGGATTTTAGGATTCGTTCATGTGATCAATGCGACTGGGATTCACCTTTTGGTTCTTTTTTCTGTGTGGGTGGCTTTGGGGCGGGGATTTTGCTTCTTTGTGAAAAATCCGCTGGTGGCTAGAAATTTTCGTTCGTTGTTCCGAGTATGTGGTTTCGGTCTTTGTGCCTATGCTTGGGCTCTCTCTGGTTTGCGTCCAGGAATGCTGAGACCTGCTCTTATGCTCAGTTTGAATGGATTGGCTGGACGAATGGGTTGGCGATGGAGACGGGGTGTTGCCCTGATTTTGGCTGTGGGTGTGGACGCATGTATTGCTTCATTTTTTGTTCCGCGATGGGCCCCGGGCAGATGGGTGTATTTTGCGGCGATTCTAGGTGCAGTTTTGGGGATGACGAGCGGAAAAAAAACAAACCACGTTCGCCTAGGGCTCAGCTCATGGATTTTGGTCGCGTATTGGGAGGCGTGGGACGAAGGTTGGATTGCATGGAGTACGCCTGGGGTGAGTTGGCTGACAGTGGGAGCGGTTTGTTTTGGATTTTATCCAGTTTTATTGTTGAGTACGGTTTTTGGTCAGTGGGACGTGGTTGATTTTCTGTCAAAATCATTTGAGATTTTTCTGAGTTTCTTTGTTCGCTGGAGCATGGAGCTGCCCTCTTTTTGGTTATTGAGCAAAGAGCAAGTTTTGTTGGGTGTAGCGTGCGCGGTAGCAATTTGGTTTTCGCGTGAGAGATGGAAGCGCGCGGTTTGTGTTTTATTGATTGTGGTTTGGGTTGGCGTAAAACTCTCTGCAGTTTTTTCTCATGGAAAAACACAGGTTGTTCAGCTGAATGTGGGACAGGGGGACTCAGCATGGGTGAGTGGAGCAGATCATCAAAATGGATTGATCGACACGGGCAGCCGATTTGCTCTGTCGTATGAAAAATGGTTGAGATGGTTTGCGAGCCACGGAATCAACCAGCTGGATTGGGTGGCTCTGACTCACTTAGATGAAGACCATGCGGGTGCGTTGGAAAAAATTTCGATT
Organism: uncultured Bacteriovoracaceae bacterium; assembly: GCA_964364175.1. Lineage (GTDB taxonomy): Bacteria > Bdellovibrionota > UBA1018 > UBA1018 > UBA1018 > CAYILR01. The sequence goes on along the minus strand of CAYILR010000039.1, from coordinate 7,267 downwards.
TTATTGCCGATCCGATGTGTCGGTAGCTCAGATTTGCAGTGGCGAACACCACGCGGTGAAAAATGGGCGAAGATGCTTGGAAGTCAGAGTATTCGTGTAGCTGCCTGGAGTGAAGGGTGCTTTCCTTTCGTCGCAATAGAACCCGGATTTTACTCGGGTCCGAACTCCAGAATGAGTTTGCTGATGGTGCCATTGGATCAACATCGTCTTTATATAAATTCAGGCGATGCAGATCAAAAACAGGAGAGGCAGTGGGTTTCTGTCGTGAAAAACCGGATTCGTGAAAACCAAGTTGAGGAAGTGATTTTAAAAGCAGGTCACCACGGTTCAAAAACTTCAAGCAGTGAGGAGTGGTTGGCTGCTCTTCATCCAAAAGAAGTCTGGATATCCGTGGGAGCAAAGAATCGATATGGGCATCCCAGTCAGGAAGTTCTCGAGAGGATATTGCGGCATCGCGCTCCGATTCGGCGCACGGATTTGGATGGAGAATTATCTTTGCTAAAGAAGCAACCTGCCGCCATCCACGACTAGAACATCGCCTGTGATCCATCCTGAATTTGGATCAAGGAAAAATTTTACGGCTGACGCAACATCCTTGGGTTCGCCCACTCGCCCAATGGGGAAAGTCTGCGCCTTTTTCTCATAGAAGCCTTCGAGTTCGGCCATGTTCCGTGAATAGGCTTCGTGCATCGGAGAGCGAACAATCCCCGGACAGATGCAGTTGACGGTAATGTTGTGCTTGCCAAGCTCTTTGGCCAAGGTTTTTGTCATGTGAATCAGAGCTGCTTTGGAGACTGAATAAGCCAGGGCAAAGTGATTGGGAAGCAAACCAGCAGTGGAGGAAATATTCACGATTCGCCCTCCCGAAGGGGATTTGGAGAGCTGCTCCAGAGCGCATTGAGTGAGCAAAAAAGGAGCCTTGAGATTGACCGCCATGGCTTCGTCCCATTGCTTCTCTGTGGTGTCGGAAATTCCACCAAAAGGATAAATCCCCGCATTATTGATCAAGGCGTAGAGCGGGTGTGGGCCAGAGGTGATTTTCTCCATGGTCTTTCGGATTTGAGAAGCATCTTCAAGATCGCAAGCTGCGATTCCCAATCGGTCAGGAGTTGCCAAATCCTTGGCTGCCTGCTCGAGTTTCTCTCGGTTTTTGCCGATCAAGATGAGGCGATACTCCCGGTTTTCTAGGAGCAGACGGGCGGTCTCAAATCCGATTCCGCTGCCAGCTCCGGTAACTAGGACTGTTTTGAGGGCTTCTTTCTTAGTAGACATAGGTAGTTGCAGGATAGCAGAAAAAGATGTTTGACGTATTGCGTTAATTTGTGGTTTGGGTAAAATCTAGTTTGAGGCGGGGGGAATTACTCAATTGAAAGCGTTGAGACCTATTCGAGGGAATGGTCAAACGATCACGTTCGGGGTGATCTTGGCGCTGCTTTGTCTGCCGATTGCTAACTGCGCGAAGAAAAAAGCTGTGAAACCAGCCGTTAAAAAAAGTGCTTTGGTGAAAGAATGTGTGCTTCCGCCGGATCAGGTGGGGACCATTTTGGCCCGATGGAAGGTGTTGCCTGTCCCCATCGCGGTGAAGACGAATAATTTTGAGCCTACTGAAGTAGCGGAGATTTCGGCAGCTGTTAAAACTTGGAATAGTTTCTATGGTCAGAGTTTGTCCCTGACTGTTTTGGATTCAGGAGATCCTTTGAGATCAGTAGACTCCAAGTTACCAGCTACGGGCACTCTTTGCTCGCAGGGAATTTTGCAAGGCAATCAGTATGCTGGACAGGTTGTTATTTATAAACACGGTCAGTGGCCTTACCCCAATGCAGAGGTGATTGCATTGACCAGCAACTGCCCGGTTCCAGCCAAGCCGATGAATAATATCTACATGGCAATTATGGAAATTAACTACCAGCACTTTTTTGTGGAAGGGACCAAGATCCCAGATCTGCAGTCCATCTTTTTACACGAATTTGGCCATTTGCTGGGTTTGGATCACAGTTGCAATACGCAAACGAAAACAGGCTTCCCTGTCTGCAGCGATCCGAAGATGCCTGAGAGTTATCTCAAGGCAGTCATGTTCCCCGTGATTCCATTCACATCCGACGGCAAGGGTGAATCCCGCCGCTCACTGAACGACAACGACATGGGCCGCGCCAACTGCCTCTATCAGGACATGAAAGGCACGGCGAGCCCAAGCCCTGAGCCGAGCAGCACACCCTCAGAGAGCCCTACGCCGACACCTAGCTCGAGTTGATTGCTTCACAAAATTTTCCAGATTTACAGTTGGAAAGCCTTCGCAAGCTGCGGGTATCGGAGGGCCGACTTCCTGTCGTTGTCCGCGCCCTTCGGGCTGCGCCATCCTGGCGCGGAGAACCTCCGAATACCGCACTTGCTGCGGCTTCCAACTGTAAATCTGGAAAATTAAGTTTGGGGTTTCAGGCGGCTGAGGTGTCTTCTGTTTTTTTTGATCATTGAGGCAAAGGAAATCTAGAATTAACTCTCCTGATCTGCAGTTGAGGCCCGAAGTAAGTGCGGTATTCGGGGATTCTTCGCGCCAGGATGGCGCAGCCCGAAGGGCGCGAACAAGCGCACGATGCGCGTTCCCCGATACCCGCAGCTTACGTAGGAGACTCAACTGTAGATCAGGAGAGTTCTGTCTAGTGTTTCGCGTTTGCAGAACCGAACCAGCGGAGCAGCGTGCTCTTGCTCCAAATTCTGAATCGATCGATGAAAGAAAATGCAGCTGGAACGACAATCAAGGTCAGTAGCGTCGAGCTGATCAAGCCGCCGATGATGGCGATCCCCATGCTGGTTCTTTGCCTGGAGGCCTCGTTCAAGCCCAGGGCGACGGGGATGGTCCCTGCGATGAGTGCCATGGTGGTCATCAAGATGGGGCGGAGCCTGATTTTTCCGGCCTGGATGACAGCCTGTGCGCGATCGTGTCCGGCGAGGATCAGCTGATTGGCTGCATCGACGAGTAGGATGGAGTTCTTCGTTGCTACTCCGAGCAGCATGATGCAACCGATCATCGAGAAAATATTCAATGATTGGTGAGTAATAAACAATGCCACAAAGGATCCGCACATCGCCAATGGCAATGCGAGCATGATCGTGAATGGAGTGATGAAAGACTCGTACAAACTCGCCAGCACCAAGAAGATAAAAAGCACGCCGAAGAGCATAGCCATCATCATATTTTCCCCCAGCTCTTGGAAATTCTCGGCTTGTCCGACGAATGCATATCGAATTTCTGGGGGGAGCTTGAGGTCGTTTTCCAGCATGACCTTCAAATCACTGAGAACCTGGCTCATGCCTGCACCTGGTGTAATATCTGCTCCGATTGCAATGTAGCGCGAACGATCTTGTCGGTTGATTTTTGTGGGGCCGGAGCTTTGAACTGGATTTGCAACGTCAGCCAAACGAACGAGTGAGCCGTTGATATTGGGGACATAGGTTTCGTTGAAGCCCAATCGTAAATTTCTCTGCTCGGGCTTGAGGCGAATCCGAATGTCGTATTCACGGCCATTTTGTCTAAATTTTGCAGCAGGCACGCCCTCAATCAAGGTGCGTAGTTCGCCGCCCATCAATGCTGGAGAAATTCCCAGACGATCCATTTTGATCTTGTCAGGGATCACTTGGAATTCAGGTTTTCCTGGTCGTGTATTGACGTCTGGATCTTTCAATCCAGGGTATGATTTTAGTTTCTCCAAAAGTGGATAAGCGTATTTTTCGAGCATTGCCTGATCGTTTCCAATCAAGTTGATGTTGAAAGGTCTCTGCCCACCGCCGATCGCATCATAGTCCGTCACCTTGGGGTTGGCGTAAGCAATATCTTTGAGCTGTTCTCGAATTTTTTCCTTCATTTCAATCGTATTGAATTTACGTTTTTTTGAATGAACCAGCTTTACATAAGCATTGGCTTTGTTGGATTCGCCGTCAGTGCTGCCTACAGTCAGTGCGACAATTTCTACTTCAGGATTTTTTCGGAGCGTTTGATCGACTTTGACTGCAAGCTCATTCATGGATTCCAAACTGGTGCCCGGTGGAAGATCAACGCTGACCCCGAATTCTCCGGCATCCTGCGGGGGCATGAATGTTTTAGTGACTTTCGCTACAGTCGCGCAGCTCCCCAAGAAAATCAGAAAACTTGCTCCAAGCACGATGAATGGGCGTCGCAGCGTAAAACGAAGGAGCCCTTCGTAAAGATTTTCAAGCCAGTTTTGAAAACGATCAAAGCCGCGCAGTACGTAGCCGATGGAATAGTAGGAAATCCCTTTTTTGTCCGAGTGGTGAGGCCCGGCGAAATATGCGGAAAGCATCGGTGCGATGGTCAGTGCATCGAATAGGCTGATCATCATAGCGAAGCAGATGGTTAAACCAAACTCCTTGAAAAATTGGCCGACCATTCCTTTGAGGAATCCCACGGGACCGAAAACAGCGATGACGGTCATCGTGGTTGCGATCACGGCCAGGGTGACTTCTTTTGTGCCCGTTCGGGCCGCGTCGACGGGGTCTTTGCCCATTTCGATGTGACGGAAAATATTTTCCCGCACGACAATGGCGTCATCAATGAGTAGTCCCACCGATAGGCTCAGTGCCAACAGGGTCATGATGTTGATCGTGAACCCCGCCCATGACATCAGGACGAATGCACCGATCAAAGAGTTGGGGAGAGCAAGGCCGGTGATGATGGTGGATCGAATGCTGCCCAAAAACAGAAACACCACGATGACAGCCAGAGCGATCCCGATGAAAATCGATTCTTTGACGTCTTCGATATTGTTGCGAATCCAGACGCTGGTGTCGCGAACGGGAACCAATTCAGGTTTGCCGGGAGTTTTTTCCAATCCTGTGTTGAGCTTTACAATTGCCTTCTTGAGCAGATCGACGACAGCTACCGTATTTGCGCCTGACTGCCTGTAAACGCTGATGAACAAAGAGGGGCCGCCGTTGATATAGGTCTTTGTGGTTTCGTCGACAAGAGTGTCAACGACTTGAGCGACATCTTGGACTCGAGTAGGATTTTCGTTTCCTACGAAACTGACGATGGTACTTTGGATGTCTTTCAGAGATGTGAATTGCCCCAAGGTTCTGAAAACAGTTTCTACTTTACCTTCATTGACCTTCCCGGCAGGAATATTTTCTCCGGCGTGAGTCAGGCGGCTTACGATTTGACTGCCTGAGATTTCGAATGCTTTAAGTTTGGTTCTGTCGAGCGCAACATGGATTTCGCGTTTTCTTCCTCCCGTGATTTCGACCAATCCCACTTGCGGGACTTGCTCTAACTTGGGGCGGATGATGTCGTCAGCAATATCAAAAAGTTCGGCGGGGCCGATTTTTTCATTCGTTTTAAGAGCCAGCGTTAGTACGGGCTGATCCGCTGGATCAATTCTGCGAATGATCGGCTCTTTGATGTCCATGGGGAGTTTTCGTTTGCTGGATCCAACTCGATCTCGAATTTGTTGTTCAGCGTATTTGACATCAGTTTCCAGAGCAAATTCTGCAATGACCGTGCTGATTCCTTCTTGACTGATCGAGCTCAGGCGCTTGATCCCTGCGAGGGTGCTGACTTCGTCTTCAAGTGGCTTGGAAACCAGTGTCTCAATTTCTGCTGGTCCAGCCCCGGGATATGCGGTCGTTACAGTCACCACGGGGAAGGTGACGTTGGGGAAAAGATCGACTCCGAGTTTTTTCAGAGAGGAGTATCCCACGGCCAACATCAGGATGACGACGCAAGTGATGAAGGTCGGACGTTTGATCGAGAGATCGGCTAGATTCATAGGTTTACCTGAAATGTTTTCATCCGAGCCAGAACTTGGAGAATGTCCGATTGGGCCCGAATTCTGAGTAACTGCGCCTGTGAGAAATCCTGTTCAAATTGCAGAATCTGAAACGTGGTGCTCCTGCCTCGTTTGAAGCGATCGCGCTCGTGAGTCAATTTGCTGTTTTGGACCTGCTCGATCGCGAGGCAGAGTTGGAGGCGCTTCCGGGCTTCACCCATTTTTTGCTGGAGGTCCGTCCACTCGTTGTCCTGTTCCAGTCGCTTCCTCTGCAAGTTGAATTCAGCGGCGATTTTTTCTTTTTGCCAACCGCTTCGGATGTCGCTAGTTCCCCAGAAATCCAGGGGCGCAGAAAATTTCAGTCCTGCGGCTTGTGTCGGCTGTTCGTTTTTGAAGGAACCTTTGAATGCATCATTCTGATCTGTTTTTTGCCCATTCAACGAATACGATCCGAAAACATCAAAAGAGGGGAGGGTACGTTCCTTTGCAAGATCTGCAGCTGCCCAAGTGGCTCGCTCCTGTTCCTCGGCAGCGAGGATGTCTTCCCGTTTTTCGACTCGATTGGGAATCGAAACTTGACTCAAGACGGAGGCGTCCACGATTTCCAGGTCCTCTGAAACCAGATCCTCGGTGAAGCCTCGTGCTAGGTTAAACGCCCGTGAAGCAGCGCGCTCTTCGTCCTGAGCGTTTTGCAAATCCAATGCTTTGATTTTGAGGAGAGCCTCGGATTGAAAAGCATCCGCAGAATCGGCCAAATGAAGTTTGGCTCGCCCGGTGTTCCAATCATACATTTTTTTTGCACGAGCGAGAGCTTCTGTTTGAACCTGGACAGTGAGTCTGCTGAATGTCAGACGCCAATAAGTGCTCTCAGCCTCGGCGAGAAGCAGGCGGGTTTTGTATTTTTCCACATAATGGCTTGCTGTCGCCTGAGCTTCAATCTGATTGCGCTGCGCTCGAGTTTCTGAGCCGAAAAAATTGCGCCAGATCGACTGCGAAAGTTCGAAAGTGGTTTGGAATTGATAGAAGGCTGGAAATTTTTTGCGTGGATCACTGAATTTTGAGTACTCAGTGTAATTGTAACCGTAACTGACTTTGGCCTGGGTGCCGAAAGAAGTCAGCTTGCTGAATCCTGCTGTGGCGTTGTTTTGGTCCGTTTGATTGTTTTGTAAGAAGAAATTAAGTTTTTTGTCCCGGTTCATCTGCCCGTTGACGAAAAAAACGGGAGACAGAATCAAGTCGCCCTCGGAAGCCCTGAGTTGCGCTCCCTCGCTGGATGTTTGTGAGGCCTGAAAACCGAGATGCTTTTCTTTAACTTGGTTGAGGTACTCGCTGAGTGCTATCGCAGAAGCTGAAGCGGAGAGCGTTTGAAACTGAATGAATAGGATACTTCCTATGGTTACACTTCGCCGAAGTGCATCTGTCATTGAAGGGTTCCCTCTGTGCCCCGGAGAGGATGAGCGTCAAAGTTGCCTTTTCTGCCTTTCCTAATA
>CAYILR010000038.1:0-44459 GCA_964364175.1 uncultured Bacteriovoracaceae bacterium | reverse complement strand
ATCAAGCTTCTTAGTAATTTTTTGCCTTGCAAGGTTGGTCATCCATATGAGCCTACCTCCCCCTGGCGGGTGGAACGATGAGTGGGGCATTAGTTCTTTCCGGAGCTCCTTCGGCTGCACTTCAAGCTTCGACGAAATCTTATTCGGATTCTTACTTAGGTGGGCAAGCGATTGATACGAGCGCGCTTTCTTCTATCAGTAACAACCAAGTTCTAGGATGGAATTCAGCGAGTTCTAAATGGACACCTCTTACGGTCGTAGGAGCAGCCGATGCAACTGCTTTACAGGGAATCAATATTGATGCTGGTGCTCCGACTACGGCTAAAGTCTTAGTCTATGATACGGCAGTCGCGAGCAAATGGGCTCCGGCTACTTTAGGAGCCGCATCACTAGCTTCGGATGCTGTCACTACAGTTAAGATTTTAGACAGCAATGTGACCACAGCCAAATTGGCTTCGAGTTCAGTTACGGCTGCTGTCATTGGGAGTGATGCTGTGACTACGACCAAGATTTTAGATGCCAACGTGACTGCCGCAAAAATAGCGACGGGAGCAATTACCTCCACACAAATTAGCGCAACAGGAGGAGTGCCTACGTATTCTGTGGCTTCAAAAACTGCCAACGCGACGCTCACTGTGGCGGAAACGGTGGTTCTCGCGGATTCTTCCGGTGGAGCGATTACCTTGACTCTTCCCGCTGTTGCTGGCGTTGGTTCCGGACAAGTTTATACGATTAAAAAAACGGATTCGAGTGCATTTGCTGTGAACATTGCTCCTGCTGCAGGCACAATTGATGGGGCGGCCACGATCTCATTGTACGGACAGTACGAGGCAGTGCAGCTTGTTAGCAATGGAACGAATTGGTTTCGATTAGGAGCAACCAGCAAAATCGTGAATGTGACTGTTTATCAGGATTCGACCCGAGTTGCTCTTTCTGATGCTGCTTCTATTGTTTTTGAAACCATTTCTGTTACCAAAAAATCAACTACTTCTAACCTTCTGATTGAAGGCACGCTTGCAGGTTTTGGAAACTATTCGGGTGCCATGACTGGGGCATGGAAATATGGTGCCGGTGCAGAAGTCATTGCACAGGGAAATATGTATCAGAATAGCCTGCAAAGTTTTTCCTTTCCTACCACCGCATGGATTACGGGGCACACCACTACGGGCGCTCAAAACCTAGTGTTTCGTTTTTATGCGGTCGATGGAACAACTACCAACAAGCCATTCAATGTTTACAATCCTAACGCCACCGAGGATGCCCGACTTGCGCAGACCAAATCTACTTTTATAATTTGGGAAATCGAACCGTAGAAACTACTTCTTAGAATGGCTCGGCATTTTGCCTTCGACAAACTCGACGGCTTTGCGAGCGCGGGGATCGTATTTTTTCACGCGCATTTTCTCAGTGGTTTTTTGCTTATTTTTGGTCATGTAATAAGCGTAACCGGTTCCAGCAGATGACATCATTCTTACTTTTTCGCGCATAAAAAAATTTCCTTAAGAACGAGGTATTTAACCGATTCGATGAATTCGGTCAAGTGTGCTTAATGTAGATTTGTGAAACGTGTTTTTTCAGGGCCTGGATGACTTCTTGGGAGTGCTCCTGGCCTCGGGTTTCCAAGGTCAAGGCGACTTCGGTTTCGTCGAGGTGGGTGTAGGGTTCGCTGCGGTCGTGGATGGCCTGGATGATACTGGCTTCGGACTTGAATAGGACGTCGGTTAGTTTGGCCAAGGACCCGGGGCGATCCGAGATCACGACATTGACCCGGATTCGACGGCCGGATCGGATGAGTCCTCGGTCAATGATTCGATTGAGGACGTTCACGTCGATGTTCCCGCCACTCACGATCAAAACTACCTTTTTGCCGATGAAATTGGCCCGAGCCATCGATAAAATCGCCAATGGGAGGGCTCCAGACGGTTCAGCCAGGATGCTGGCCTTCTCCATGAGCATCAGAATGGCCTCGGCCATGGCCTCGTCGTCGGCTTCCAGCAGGCTGTCGAGGCGAGGTTTGAGGAGCTCGTACATTCGCTGGCTGGTTTTCTTGATTGCGATTCCGTCAGCAAAGGTGGAGATCGATTCGAGCGTTACGGCATGGCCTTCTTTGAACGACCGGATCATCGAGGGCGATCCGCTGGCCTGGCAGCCGATGAGTTTCACCGGTCGTTTTCGGGTTTTGAGGACCTCGGAAACTCCACTCATCAATCCGCCCCCACCGATGGATCCGATGACGACGTCCACGTCCGGACATTGTTGCAGAATTTCTAGCCCCACGGTTCCTTGCCCGGCGATGACATGCTCGTCATCAAAGGCGTGAATGAAGGTTCGACCTGATTTTTTGGCCAATTCCTGAGCGTGTACAAAAGCCTCGTCATAGGTTTTTCCGTGAAGGATCACCTCGGCTCCGAGTGATCGGGTGTTGTGGACTTTCAGCAAGGTCGCACCCTTGGGCATGACGATCGTGGCGGGGATTTTGACTCGTGCTGCACCCCAGGCGACTCCCTGAGCATGGTTGCCAGCACTAGCGGCGACGACTCCCTTTTTTCCCTGGGTTTTGCTGAGGGTGAGGATCTTGTGGAAAGCTCCGCGGATCTTGAATGACCCGATTGGTTGCATGTTTTCGAGCTTCAAATAAACTTCGCAACCAAATGCCTCGGAAATCCAGCTGTTTTTCAACAGAGGAGTGGGAGGGAGATAGGCGGCCAATTCTTTTTGAGCTGAACGAATTTCTTCCAGTGAGATTTTCATGGGGTGAGTTGGAGTCTAGCCGACATGAAGCATTTTCATAAGCGCTTTTTGTCGCGATACGAGCTCGGGGGCTTCGAGACGCATCAGGCGATGCAGGCTGAAGTCTTCCACGGTGAAGCTCGCCATCACGCAACCCGAAAGCACCGCCTTGCGCATCAGCTGGTCCCATTGCTCAGGATCCGATTTTGCCATTTTGCGAGATGCGCCAGCTTCAGCCAGGTATCCCATCATCGCGCCCGCAAATGAGTCGCCTGCACCCGTCGGGTCAATCACAGAATCGACTGGGAAAGCAGGAGCAATGAAAATTCCGGTGCCTGTGAACAAAACAGCTCCGTACTCGCCACGCTTAATAATCACAGTTGAAGGACCCATGTCGCGAATATGCTCGGCGGCGCGAACCAGGTTTTTCTGCCCAGAGAGCAAGTAAGCTTCGCCTTCGTTGATCGAAAGCACGTCCACGCGACGAAGGGTTTTCTTCACCTCATCGGGTTTTCCGGTGATCCAAAAGTTCATGCTGTCGCAAGCCACAAGTTCTGGCTCTTTCACTTGATCCAAAACGCTTTGCTGCAGAACAGGATCGATATTGGCCAGGAAAACATAGGGTGTTTTTCGGTGATGGTCTTTGAGCTTGGGTTTGAAGTGTTCGAAGACGTTCAAAAATGTCGAGAGGGTTTTCGCTTCGTTAAGGTTCTTGTCGTATGATCCCACCCAATGAAATGTTTTGCCCGCAGCAAAATCGATACCGTCAGTTTCGATTCCTCGTTGCGAGAGCCACTCGAGGTGGGATTTCGGGAAATCCTCGCCCACGACGCCGATGACTTGAACGGGTGAATAGAACGATGCGGCCACCGAAAAATAATTCACGGATCCGCCGAGAACTTTTTCGGCTTTTCCGGCTGGGGTGTCGATGGTGTCGAAGGCCAGGGAGCCCACGGTTAAAATAGCATTGCTGTGTTTGTGATAGGTCTTGGTTTTCATTTGCTTCTAAATAACTCACGTGGATCGTGTGCGAAAGTATTTTGTTTTTTTGGGTGACCAGGGGGGAGTGATTCATTCAAAAATGCCTGAAAATCAGTCCATTTTTGTCCTAAAGGCCTCCAAGTCGGCGGGTCCTGAGTCCGGATTCCGTCATGAAAGATCATCGTCGCTTCGTGGGGCAAATCCGACTGAAGCACCATCCAGTGCTGGTCTTCGGTTCTCCAGAGCAGCGGGGGACGCACATCCCACTCCACGCGGGGTAATCGGGGAGGTTTTTGGACACGCACAGCACGATAGCCTTTTGCTGCCGCAGCAGCTCTCCATGCCGATGTGGATGGGCGATGTTTGCGGTTCCATCCTTCCAGTGCGGAGGATTGCGAACTGTGGTGTGCCCAGAGTCCTAGTGCGATAGCCGCGACGAGTGTCCCAAAGTCCCGGAAGAGCGCAGGCAATTCTGCTCTCGAGAATCGAAAAAACGGCACCCGACTACGGTCAGCCCCACAAGAATGGAGGCCCAAATGCAGAATTCGAGCAAGACCTGTCCGGAGTGGCTGGTTCTCGTGGGTGGAGTCAGACACTGATTGGGATTTTGCAAGAGACGGTCCTGTCTCTGCAGCAGGCTGATCCAGCCCAAGCTGAGTCCGAAAATCAGACAGACCGCGAGAATGTGCATGGTCAAGATCCATGACTGGAGTTTTCATGACAGAGGCTCAGATGTTTCCACCGGACCCACCCTTCCTGAAAACAGAGCAGTGTCAGCAGAGTGAATAAGCACAGGCAGATCAGTCCTTCGATCAATGCTTGCCCGGATGACGATTGAGGCTTATTCATCGAGCGAAACCTCCTGCGAAATATGATCCCGCGCCATTCTCAGTTTGCCTTGAATGGTTTTTCCGAGGGACCGAGTGACGGTCACGGATACGACCGCGATCATGAGAACTAAAATGATGTATTCCGTCAGAGCCTGGCCTGCTTGTTTGTCGTGGCGCGAGCCACTTGTCTTTTGATTTTTCATGCAGAAGCCCTATGGAAGATCCGTGCCAGGCAAAACTACGCCTAGACGCCATAAAATTGGCGTCCTGGAGAGCGGGTTTCTGAAATCAGACGTTGCGTCCGAGTTCCGGACTTCGGTATCATCAAAGGTGCATGTCCACTCCAACGCCCGTTCAGATTCCTGCGCCGAAGCAAAGCCTGTTCATCTACGAACGCCGCGAGATGATTGTTCTCACGCTGATGGCAATCGTGGGGTTGCTGTTCCTGTTTACCTTGGGGGTCCATTGGGCCAAGAAGCTTCATGTGATTCCGGGCGATGCAAGCCTGACTCCCGCAGCTTCTTTGGTTCAAACGAACGAAGAGCGCCTGCCGGATTTTCATGAACGAAGTGACTTGGAGCGGGTTTCGCTGGAAGAGCTGGATCAGGATTTGACTGATAATCTACAAGAAGAAGTGAAGAAAACCGGCATTCGAATGGAAATCGTCCGGCCCTTGGATTTGCCGAAGAACACCAAAAGCGCAGTTCACTCAAAGGCTAAGCCCACATTAGGTCCACAAGTGTCTCTGCAGGTCGGGCAATACTCCAACCTGAAAGCTGCTGAAGCGCGGGCGGAGTATTTTGAGAAACTGGCGCTGCTAGCGCAAGTCCAAACCGTTCAGCACAAGGGACACGTGACGTACCGTGTGTATTTGGGGCATTTTGAGAGCCGAGCCGCTGCGATTGCAGCTGGAAAAGAGTATATTTCCAAAAAGTGGATTGATTCTTTCGTAATTTCCGCTAGGTTAGCGAATTAATAAGCTAAAAAGGATAGTGGCTCGCGCCACGACAAACTAGCCAGATGAAAAAAACAATTGAACGTGTTGAAAAACCCTGGGGTTACGAACTGATTTGGGCCAAGACCAAAGATTACGTCGGCAAGGTCCTACACATCAACGAAGGCCACAAACTTTCGTTGCAATACCATCGCGAAAAAGAAGAGACGATGTTTGTGCAAAAAGGAGAGATGATCCTCGTTTTCGAAAACGACCAGGGTGTGATGGAAGACATTCATCTCAAAGCCGGCGAGGCTCACCACATTCCGGTCGGACGCAAGCACCGTATGATCGGTGTGACGGATTGTGATGTGTGTGAAGTTTCTACTCCTCAGCTGAACGACGTCGTTCGTCTCGAAGACGGATACGGCCGCGCTGGAACTTCGAAAGCCTAAAATGAGTGACGTTCATCTAGTCGTGATGGCGGGTGGAAGCGGAACTCGGTTCTGGCCCAAGAGTACTTCGAAAAAACCCAAACAGCTTTTAGGTTTCAACAGTGATCGCACTTTACTTCAACAAACTTTGGATCGTTTTGAAGGTTGGGTACCAGAATCCGCGCAGTGGATTGTGACGACGCAATCTTTGCAGTCTGCCGTGGCCGAAGGATCGCCTCGAGTAAATGTTTTGGCTGAGCCGCAAGGCCGCAACACGGCTCCCTGTGTGTACTGGGCTGCGCGCGCGATTGCAGAAAAAAATCCTCGTGCTGTGATGCTCGTGATGCCTGCGGACCATTACATACCTCGTGTTGATCATTTTATCAAAACGGTGAAAGCCGCCGCTCAATGGGCGGTTGAGAAAGGTGACCTGGTCACCCTGGGAGTCAAACCTACCCGTCCCGAAACCGGATACGGCTATTTGCACCTCGGTGAAAAACGCGGGGGGGATTGTGTGCAGGTTCAAGCTTTTGTGGAAAAACCCAACGCCGCCAAAGCAGAGGAGTTTGTTTCTTCCGGCCAGTATCTTTGGAACGGTGGAATGTTCGTCTGGAGAGTCGATTCGATTTTGGAAGCGTTTGATCGATTTATGCCTGAGATGAAACAGATTTGGGATCAAGCGGGAGGTCAGATTTTGACCGCGTACCCCAAAATGACAGCCACCTCGATTGATTACGGTGTGATGGAAAAAGCCCGCAACGTGGTGACTTTTCCGCTCGATTGCGGATGGGATGATGTGGGCAGTTGGACTTCGCTCGAAACTCTGGCTGCGGTTTGGGGCAAGATGCAAGCGGGCAGCGCGGTTTTGTCTGGCGAATTGGTTCCGGTGGAATCGTCAGGCCTCGTTGTGGATGTTCCCAAAGATCGTTTGGTGGCAACTTTGGGTGTAGATGATTTGATCATCGTGGAATCCGGAAAAACAATTTTGGTCGCACACAAGAGTCGCGCTCAAGATATTCGCAAAGTAGTGGATGCAGTCAAGGCCCGACGGCCTGAGCTCACCTAGAGATCACGATGAGTGGCTTAAATAAAAAAATCTGGATTCTAGTCGGTACACGCCCTGAGGTGATCAAACAGGTTCCCGTGTACGAAGCATGCGTGCGACGTTTTGGACTGGAGAACGTGGCTTTTGTTGGAACCGGTCAGCATCGCGAATTGCTGGTTCAGGCCTTGGATTATTTCGGCCACAAGCTCGATGAGAACTTTGATCTGATGACACCGACTCAGACTTTGCCGGGAATTTCGGCAAAGGTTTTGGAACGTGTGGGCAAAGCATTCGAGCAGGACAAGCCCGAGTGGATTGTGGTTCAAGGCGATACCACCAGTGCTGCGATGGCGGCATGGGCGGCGTTTCAATCGGGTGTGAAGGTTTTGCACAACGAAGCTGGGTTGCGATCGTATGATTTGCAGCATCCTTATCCTGAGGAGGCGAATCGTCGGCTGATTTCAGTGGTGGCTCAAGTGCATTGCGTCCCGACGGCCAAAGCTAAACAAGCTTTGTTAAGCGAAGGAACCCGGTCCGATCAAATTCACATCACCGGAAATCCCGGAATCGATGCTCTCAGAATGGCACTTGAGAGAAAACCAAGCCGCGAGCTAGAGACTTTGCGTGCAAAGGTTCCGACAGAACGATTAGTTTTGATGACAGCCCATCGTCGTGAGAATCGAGGAGACGCTGTCGATCAGTGGTTTCGCGGATTGCGTGAGTTTCTCGATGCGCGTGAGGATTTGAGTTTGATCTATCCCATGCATCCAAACGAAATGGCTCGCGAAGCATTCAAAAAGCATTTAGAAAGCAGCGACCGCGCCATCTTGGCAACGCCGCTCCCGTACGGAGATACAGTCCATTTGTTAAAATCGGCGAGCTGGGTCGTCACTGACTCTGGCGGAATTCAAGAAGAAGCAACGACCCTGGGCATGCCCGTAGTCGTATGCCGCAAGACCACCGAGCGCATGGAAGCCGTCGAGTCCGGCTGGTCGCGACTGGCCGGCACCGAGACCAGTGGAATTATGGATGCCATGGCTTGGGCAGATCAGCGCGCGCGTGAGTTGGGTGGCAAGAAAAGCTGGCTGCCGATTTTTGGCGATGGGCATGCTGCCGATCGGATTGCTGCGCTTGTTAGTATAAACTCAAGCGTCTAAGGATGATTCCGGTATTGATCATCAATAATAGTATTTTTATAAATCACAAAAAGACTGTTTTCTACATGGTTTCTAGCAGAAACCGTTCAATTCTATCTTTGTTCTCAGACAAACTACTGAATTGTCGATCACACACATCGCTGAACCGAGACAGAACCTTCCTATTGATTTCTTCCTGATTTTCAAAAATACCAATTGCCCTGAAAGGGATTTGCCATCTTTCGTATTGTTGAATCGTAATTGTAGCATCTCGAACTTTGGAGTCGTTCTGAAGGGCAAACATGAAGAGAGGCTTTGTCATTCCGTTGACCTTGCAATCAGCTATGTATTTCTTTTGCGGGTCTTTTGTAGGGTCGTGCCATCCGAAAGTGAGCCTCACCGCCGGAACTTTGGATTCCATGAAAGTGCGGAAATCTTCCAAAAAGAGCGCACGGACTCGTTCTCTTTTTAAGAAAGTAATATCAGTGATTTTGAGAAGCCCCTGTACAAAACTAAAGAGGGCATTTCCATACTGCTCGTTCGGCACGGGAAAAATAAACTCACCTTCGCGATCTTCAATGCCGAAATCACTCAACGCTTCCGAAATGATTTTTGCGCGAGTTCCCTTTCTTAGTTCCTTTTCACTGATTTCGTAAGAAAGGTGCATGAGGGTGTGCCCCTCATCTGTAAAAATCCAAGAATCTCCCGCTTTTTTAAGCACCAAGGCCAAATGGTCACCGTCGGAGAATCGGAACGGAGTAAAAACGCGGAAACGTCCCTGGCCCTCTTCACGGAGAGTGATCTGCTTCGAAACTTTTTCTCGCAATTGACTTTGCAGATCCTTCATATGAGCCCCTCCTTTTTACTATATCAGATTTTCCTGATCAAAACTTATGCTGCAATCCTCAAGAAGGCACCTGAACGCCCCATTGAGATCGCTATAGCGGTCTGTCGGCTCGGCAAATGTTTCCGGGTTACTTCCAGAACGTCGCATATACCGCTCGGTGGTCTTATGAATGTGAAAATCGTAAAACCGATTTTTTTCCACCGGATTGGAGTGTTCGTGACTCTTTCCGTTATATCTCGTCAATCGTATCTCCAGATTAGTTCCCTTTGGAAAATGGATGAGGATAACGGAAAAATCTAACAGGTTTTTGTTACTCTGTCTGACGCGGATCTCAAATCGGTTGCCAGAGACTGTCTCAATCAGAAAGTCACATTCTTGGTGAGCGCCTTTGACACGAAACGGAAATACGTTCGGATGACTGCCGTGAATAGTTTTCGTCTCGGAAAGGAGTGTTGTTATTTGTTGGTCAGTCAGAATTAATGCCATGACTTCTCCGCTACCTTTCAGCCGAACTATAAAATATTGTGTTTCATCCCTTTCACGAAGCCATCATTAAGTGGTCTCGCAGGATAATACCTAACTTTCATGACATGAACTCAGCCCATCGAGAACATACCTTCCGATAAAACTTTGTGTACGTTAATTTATAACTAGGGAAGAAAAAAATGTCCAAGACAATCAATGTATTGGAGCTAAGAGAAAATTTAATCTCTTACTCCTTCCGATCCCGCGTACAATCTTACAACAGAAGATCTTGTATTTATAGGGGAGAGGAGAAGCAGACCAGAAGTCGTTTGCCCAAGTAAGAAGAGCTGGCTGCCTATTTTTGGCGATGGCCATGCTGCTGATCGGATTGCGGCACTTGTTTCGGTGAATTGAACTGAAAAATTGAGCCGGCGGATTCTCGAAGTTGCGCTATCTCACTGAGATCACTCAATATATTCTAATTACAAAAAATAAGTTTCACATTTTTTTCAATGCTATATTTTTACTTGATATGTCTAATTACAACGAGCTAAAATCAATCTGGAAAAAATTACGAATCCACGGGCAAATAAAGAATTTTTCTTCGCATATTCTTTGGGCCCTCGAAACCGATACCGGACAAGCAGTTGCACACCAACTCCAACCCATGTCCAAGTCTCCACCAGAAACGGATGTAGATGCCTTCAAAAGGATGGATGGTAAATCTATTGAAAATCACAGTTCATGGTGGAAGTTTTATGATTTTTCAACAGTTGATATTTTTGACCCAGAAACTGGCGATGAATTGCTCGTTTCAGTAATTACAAAAACCCCTGTAACAGATGAATATTTTGGCAAAGAACGAAAAATTACTTATTCTACTCTTATTCGCTGGGGACAACCCCTTCGGCTCATCACAGGAGTCGCCAGGGATAAAAGGAAAAATATTATCGGCTATTTTGTGGATGATCTAGGGTTAATAGGTAAGCAACAAGCTCTTGTGATGACATGTCATGGTCAAATCGATAATGCTCGACCTGTATTTCCAGCAAGTGGTTTACCGTACATTCGCACCCGCAGGGACAAGGAACTGATGAATAATATTTCGAATTCGGGATAAATAAAATGCAAGCATCTATACATATTTCAACCCGAATTCTTCATCGTTTTATACAAAACGGTGTTTTGATTTCAGGATTATTACCGATTGTTTGGGTTACTGGTCTCATTTTTTTCGTAGTCCGAACTAGGTTGCAAATCGGAGCAGGGGCTACAGTAGTTTTGTCTGATCCTAAAAGTTTTCCTTTCGAAGCGCATCACATTCTGATTTTTTATAGTGGACTTCTAATTCCCGTTTCTCTTCTAGTTACTCCTGCTATGCTCCGGCTGGGTAAAAAAACATTGTTTTTGATTTACTGTTTAGGGTGGTTAATCATCCTATCTGTTGTTTTTGTTTCACCCTATAATTTCATAGCTTGGTTTTTTGATTAAAATTCCGCAAATGGCACAATTCTAGCAAATCCTTGCACGTTTAGGTTTTTAACGAGTATTGACAATGATATCAAAAATGATATCATTCATGGAAGATGAAAAAAGAACCAGCAAGTAAAATTAAATATCGATTAGAAATCGTCTGGAGTCCGGATGATGAGTCTTATGTAGTGAATGTTCCAGAACTTCCTGGATGCATGACTCACGGTGCGACGGTTAGAGAAGCTGTGGATATGGCCGCAGAAGCCATTGGGGTCTATATCGATAGTCTGAAGGCTCGGAAGCTACCTGTTCCTGTTCCTTTTTCTGAAAAGAAATTTTCCGGAAAAATTCCCCTGAGAATCGAGCCAGCGCTCCATCGGAATCTGATGTTTAAGGCGGAGCTGGCGGGTGTGAGTTTGAATAAATTTATTGAGACTAAGCTGAAGAAGGCTGTTTAGGTGGCGATTCACTAAGTTGATCGATAGTGTTTTTATATGAGTAGCTGAACTGTGAACTTAGGTTGAGTTTTAAACTAAAAAGTCTGAGAATGAAGCTAACGGTCAACAAAATGGGTGATATTTCTTATTTGTGATCTGCCAAATCAATTGCCCAGAAAGAGAAAGTTTGGGTGCCAAAACGTCGAGTTTTATTTGAGAAATTTTTATCAGAGTTGAAAAGACGAAATTATAGTTACGACGAATCGCAATCGTATCGAGGACCAAAGGTCAATTTGTTAGTCATCTGCGACAAAGGCCATCAAAATCCCGTGAATCCAGGAAATTTTGTTTACATAAGAACAAAATGTCCAGACTGTTGTGGAAGGAAGTTGCCTAGCAAAGATGTTATTAAGAACTTCGTTGCAACTAAAAATGGTAAACTGATTTCTATTTTTCATGATGGCACAAAACGCAAGCTAAGCATCCTTTGTAAGACGCACAAACGAAAATGGACGACCACATGGTGGGACATTAAATCGGGGAAATGGTGTCGAGAATGAAGAAGCTCGGGAGATTGCCGCAAAAAGAGGGGGGAAGCTGCTCTCAAAAAGTTATTTGGGACTCCATAGTGAGCTTATAGTTGACTGTGGGAAAGGGCATAAATTTGATACAACTTTTTTTTTGCTCCACTATCGTAAATCGTGGTGACGAAAATGTGCGGGTTGGGAATCTTCTGATATTTCTAACGATGAACTCATTAAGAGACTGAAAAATTTAAAAGAAAAAATAGATAGAGTTCCAAAACAGAGTGACTGGGTTGAGCATATTAAAAGCCCAGGTATCAAAATTCTAAGTGAAAGATTTGGTTCATGGCCAATTTTTTTGCAAAAGTCGGGTTACGCTACAAGTCGGAAAACCAATTTTGTTGGAGACAAAGAGGAGGCGCTTTTTCTACTGATCGCGTTGGCAAAAACATTGGGTCGTTTGCCAAATAGTAAAGATCTGAAAAGTGATTTAAGGCTGCCAAGTTACGCTACATATCGAAAACTGTTTGGTCAGTGGGGCGTAGCAAAGGAAGAAGTGGAAAAAATTTTAGCTAAAAAAATTATTCTCAAATGAAATGAGAACAACAATTTAAAAATTGTTTAACCTAAATTTCAGATATTTTTTTGCTGATTCTGCTTTTGATTTCATGGTACAATTCCGAGATCAATTCAGATCAATACCAGGAGAAAACACCCATGAAATCCAGTCTCATTACTCTACACGAACGAGCGTTTAAATTGGCACAAACTTTCTCAAAAATTCAGACCGAACTCATCGACATCCTCCAGAAAATCGAAGAGATGAAAGGATATTTTTAGTTTGGCGCGACTTCGCTTCAACAGTACGCGATCGATAAACTCGGTCTCACTCCTGACATTGCCTATACCCTGACTAAAATTGCACGAGTTTCCAAGGATGTCCCTAAGCTTAAAGAGAAAATTCAAAGTAATGAAATTAGTATCACTCATGCACGAACGATTGTTTCAATTCTGACACCACAGAATCAGGAAGAGTGGTTAGGGAAGGCGGCATCACTTTCTAAGCGAGAACTGGAAAAAGAAGTCTACGCTCAGTTCCCAAAAGAAGAAGTAAGAGAACGGATCAAACCTGTGAACGCGACTCGTTTAGAACTCAGAATTGGAATTTCTGAAGAGCTCGAAACCAAACTGAGGCGGATTCAAGATCTTCTTGCTCAAAAAAACAAAAAATCAGTTTCACTCGAAGAAGCAATTAACTCTCTTTCGAATGAATTTCTGGAAAGAAACGATCCCATTCAAAAGGCTGAGCGCTCAATAGAAAGAAAAGAAAAAAAAGCTCAAGCGACTCAATCTGAATCAACAGCTAGTTCATCAAAATCTACTCAAACATTGAATCAAATTTCACAATCTTTGGTACCGGTACCAAAGTTATCCACAAAATCGATGAGAGTTCCGATTCCAGCTGCTCTTAAGCATCAGGTAGTCTTAAGAGACCAGGTTCAATGCACGCATCGCGATCCGATGACTCAGAAACGCTGTTTCCATCGTAAATGGCTCGACACCCATCATATTATTCCTGTTTCGCAAGGTGGAACCAACGAGCTGAGCAACCTGATCACTCTGTGTTCCACACATCACAGAATTCAACATTCATCAGGATAGCGGCGGCGTCTGAACAGTGATGACCTGTTGAACCACTTGCCCATGACGGCTTCTGATATGAATCAGGTAGTGCCCCGCTCGGAGTTTGCCCAGGTTGATTTCTGTTTTGAAAGGCCGAAGTGAGGGAGCGCATTTTGTATTCGACATTTTTTGAGTTGCTAATATCACCATCACATCGTTTTCAATGAGGACTTGAATGGGTGCCACAATGCTTGCGCACTCGGTGGTTAGTTTTCCAAAGAAAGTGACTTTGATGTCTTCTCCTTCGAGTAACACGCCGTTGTCATCCACCCACATCCCATCAACAATAGGGTAGTTCAAAGAATCTTGCGTGGTAGCTGATGCAGGAGCGATATGAATGGAACGGGAGGAAACAGGCTCATTTTGAGACAGTCCCTGAATCACATAGTCTCCGCGGCTCATTCGTCCCAGTGAAACTTCGATCTCATACGGCGCTGGAGCATCAATCCAGTCACCACTTTTGCAAGCGCCGTCGTGACGGGCCCACGCATATTGAATGATGCTGATGGTGTGTGCGCTTGGATTACGTTTGATTTGAGTGCGTGCAAGATTCAAGCATGGGCTGTCCAGCACCCCGCTCAGCACAACTCGAACATCGTCGTTGTCATCATAGCCATGCGAGGGGGCCATCACTCGATCGATATTGATTTGTACTTCCTCTGCTCGAAGGCTGGATGCAGCCGCAAGAAGTGCAATTGTAAAAAAAACTACGAAGCTCCACCCACTGATCATTTTTTTTGTGTTCATGATCGAAGTGATAGCATTTTCTATGCCAACACGATGTTGAATGTGAGTGAGATGTTTTCTCAGCAGACGCGAGACAATCTGTCCTATGTGAGTTGAGATTTGTCTCGTTTGAACGGAAAAACTATTTCCCGCCCTTGCGCTTTTCTTCGTTCACTTTGTGAATCGACATGATGATCCGCTGCATTTTATAGGAGTGAATGAAGTCTTTGGTCACAACGGTGGTGTAAACTTCATTGGTGTTTTTAATATCAGCCTGGGTTCCATATCCGATTTTCACCAGCTCAGGGAACTCGTCCATTCGAAAGGGTTCTTTGCCACCGTTCGCGGCTGCTTCTTTGGCGCGAATGTCCGCCAAATTAACCTGTGATTTTCCTTCGGCATTTGCAGGATAACTGGCGATGTGTTTTGCCATGTAGCTCATGATCATGAACCCACGAACGGAGATGTCGTGTCTCTTGGAAGGTTCAAGCATGTTTTCTTCGTTGAGGTAGGAGATGAATTTTTCGAGTGTGTCCATATCGTTGACGAAAGCATTGAGTGGGTCGGTGGGGTCCATGGACATGACTCCGACTTGAGTCAGAATGTCCATCATCGTGGTGAGTTTAGCAGATGGAACTCCGATGATCTGGTTGCCGTAACGTTGAAGGGTAGACTCCTTGACTTCGATTCCCTTGGCACCGGGAACTCCATTGCGGGCCGCGACCAATAAAATGGAGGCGCAAAGTTTGAGAACATCCGGAGGTGACATGTAGACGTAGCCACGCTTTGAATCTTTGTCAGAATAGTCGAACGCGGTGCTTGCCGCTTCGAGTTGTCGGATGCGCGTGCTGGCTGTTCTCAAACGACCCACAACAGTTTTCAGCAAAAGCTTCAACCAATCCGGCATCGTGCCCAAGACGGATTGAAAAGTGGCTCCCGAAACTTCAGTCAACTCGCATTCTGTGAGGGCTTCTCCCGACGCGGATCTGGGATTTCCGTCAAGAAAAGCCAATTCCCCCAAAATTTGACCCGAGCGAATCGTATCAATTTCGATTGCAGCGGCATCTCCTTTTTTCTTGAAGATACGAATCATCCCTACTTTCAGGAAATACATCGAGCGTGAACTGTCCCCCTCGTTGAAGAGCATCTGCCCCTTTTTGAGGCGCAGTGTGCTGGGTCCGGCAGGGGTCCTTCCAGGAGGAACACCCAGTCTTGTTGGAGCAGGGGCTGCCGGTTGAGCAGGTTTCGCCGCTGTGGGTGCAGCAGCAGCAGCGGGAGCGGCGGTTGGAGCGGCAGTGGGTGCTGGTTTCTGTGCGGGTTGTGACATAAATTATTTGCTATGCATTTCCCAACTGCCATCCCAATCTGCGGCAGGTGGGGTTTGCTTAAACTCCTTGCATCTCTCGATGTACATGGTGGAAGGTTCGTCATTCATCTGAAGGGAGGCCGAAATGACTTTGTTGGCTGCTTCAAATTTAGAAATCGCATCATCCCATTTTTGCTGGGTGTAGAGCACTCGCCCCTCTTCAAAAATCGCCAATCCATCTTTGGGGTATTCGCGCTCAAAAATCTGGATGATCTCGACCGCTTTCTTTTTTCCTTTCACCTTGACGAAGTCGATCACGCGATGTTCGGGATAAGTTTCGCCGCTGGCCTTGATCGAATCAAATGTGAATCGAGTGGTGAGAATCGAAGTTCCGTAGGGCTTCGTCAAGCCCTCGAGACGCGAAGCTAGGTTCACTTGGTCTCCGATAACAGTATATTCAAAAATAGTAGAAGATCCCATGTTGCCGACGTTGACATCGCCTGAGTTCACGCCGATTCCGACATTGACCTCGACATCGTATTTTGCTTTGAGCTCTGGACGAAGTGTGAGGAGTTTTTGCTGCATCAAGATCGCTGCCTTGCACGCATTGGAGGCGTGACAGGGTTGATCCAAAGGAGCTCCCCAGAAAGCCATCACCGCATCGCCGATGTATTTGTCGAGAGTTCCCTGATTCGCAAACACGAGATCTGTCATGACACCCAAGTATTCGTTCAGGAACTGGGCCAGCATTTTGGCATCCATTTTTTCGGAGAAGGTGGTGAAGCTCCGAATATCCGAGAACATAATTGAGAGTTCTCTTTTTTCTCCTCCGACTGTGAGTTTTGTCGGATCTGCCATGATTGAGTCGATGATGGCGGGAGAAACGTATTTAGCAAAAGCACCTGTGATGAACTTCTTATTTCGTTCTTCCAGGACGTACTTGATAGCTGTGGTGACCATGAAAATCGAAAGGATTTCTATATAGAAGAAGCTGAGATTCCAGTTCACGTTGTTTTTCATGAAGAGAACTTTGAAGTCAATCAGCGCGGTTCCTCCGAGAAGAACCACGAAAATGACTAGACCAGGAATGGATTCAAAGCGTTCGGCGGCATAAGCAAAGGCCAGGGCCATCGCAACCATCAAAAATAAAATCATCCAAGCGTCCCAGGGCGTGAGGCGGTGAACGAGCATGTCGCCCGAGAGTAGGTTATCTAGAATATTGGCGTGGCCCTCGACTCCAGGAGTATTGGAGTCATAAGGGAAAGCTCGCATATCGAAGACGCCCAGTGCAGATAGCCCGATCAAAACGTAGGCATCTTTCAGAAGATCTTTTTTGGATGCGGCGGCAATGGTGCGCCCGGATTGAATGCTGATTTCGTCTTCTTCTTTCATGACTTCCAAAGCACGAATGTATTGAAAGGTGTAAGAAGGGCCGCGGAAGTTAATGTCCATCCACCCGGTCGGGCTGACAGGGATTTGCCGTCCAGAATTAGAAAACCTCAATTCGCTGAGTTTGCCGGATTCATTGACGCTCGCGGAGAGTTGTTCTCCCATTCCCACCTTGGCCATCGCCAAAGCGATCGAAGGATAAACTTTTTTGTCCATCGCGGTCAGTAGATTTGCACGACGAATGTAGCTGTCTTTGTCTGGCCAGCAATTCAGATAGCCCGCATGTTTTGCTTCGTTGGCAAAAAGCGGGGTGTTGACGATCACGTCAGTGTTTGCCAACAGCATCGTTTTTGTGATGTCGAAGGGAGTGGATGCGGGTGTTTTGAGTTCTTCGTAAGCAAATTTTTCGAAATTCTGAGGGAGTTTTTCAGTGTATTCTTTTCCGGTGACCATGCAGCTGGCTTGATTATAGAGGGGTTGGCAGGCCTGATCGATCATCCACCCCAGCACGAGTTTGTCGTTGTAAGTCTGCACGACTTTTTGAAGTGCAAAATCAGTTTCAAAGGAGTCGATCAGAGGTCCCATTTGTTTTTCTTTTAAAACGGCTGCCAGGTCGTCGGGAATTCGTTGATCTGGCTCCGAGAACACAATATCTAGCCCGACCACTTTTGCGCCGGCCTGCACAACTTTGTCGACCAGGAATGCTGTTGCGTCGCGATGCCAGGGCCATCGGCCAATGGTTGCAATGGCATCGTTATCGATTTCGACAATGACGACCTTATTCTTGGGCGCTTGAGGTCCTCTCATCTGAAATTTGACGTTCGTCATCATCCCCGCGACTGATCGAAGGGCGGGTGCGAGACTCTCTCGGAGGAACTCATTGTTCAGAGAACCGTCATATCCGGCCTCAACGACCCAAAACGCAAAGGTGAAGACAGCTACAAACGGGATTTGTATCAACCAGAGTTTATGCTTCATAATGGTTCTTGAGATGCCTTTGGATGTTTCTATACGGATTTTGTTGATTGACGACGTGCCAGCGATCCGCAGCATGGTTCGAAGCATGCTGACGTCGCTGGGATTTCGCCGAGTTGTGGAAGCCGAGGACGGCGACCAGGCCTGGGAGACGCTTCAGGAATCTTTGGTGTCGAAGGCGGACCGGTTTGACCTCGTGATCACGGATTGGTCTATGCCCGGATTGTCTGGAGCCGAGCTGCTTCGCGCGATACGAAGCGATCCGAGATCTCAGAATATTCCAATTTTGATCGTGACCTCCCACGGTGACGGGGAGCATCTTTCCGAAGCTCAGCGAGCCGGTGTTACCCAATACTTGGTTAAACCGTTCAATACGGACTTGCTCAAAGAACAGATCCAGAAAGCGCTGACGAAGACGGATTGACCGACGCGGAATCATCAACTCCGTATCGTTATTTCTTTCTTTTTTGTTTAAAAAAATCTGAAAGGATAGAAGAGCATTCCTTCATGGGATGGAGCTCAACGGTGAATCGATGGTTGGTTCTATCGTCACTATGTAAAGAGTATCCCAGGCTGAGGGCGCCCCCCTTGGGGTCTTGAGCACCATAAATAATTGACTCAATCCGGGCTTGTTGAGCAGCCGCCAGGCACATTGGGCACGGTTCCAGCGTGACAAAAAGTTGGCACCCCTCCAGCCGCCAATTGCCCAGCTCATGAGCTGCCTTTGCAATGGTCAGGGTTTCGGCATGGCCAAGCGGATCCTGGTTTTGTTCGCGGCGATTGTGTTCGCGCGCGATAATTTTTCCGTCCTTAACGACGACTGCTCCGACTGGAACTTCGTCTTCCTGCGCTGCGAACTGGGCTTCTTCCAAAGCGATTTTGAGCCATTTCTCAGGCGCTGGATGCTTTTTTTGCATCGGATTTTGAACCAGAAGCGGTTTCCACCAGATTTTGGGAGTTCAGGAGTTGTAGCTGTTTTTGAAATTCTTCAGGGTTGGAGGTGTAAATCCCCGATTGATAAAGAGATGCGATTCGATCCAGCCGCGAATTCATGGCTTTCATGAGACGGCGTTGCTGCTTGAACATGGGCGCGAACTTGATTCCCACTCCCTTGGGGTGAGTCACTGCTCCGCTCGCTTGCCATACGACGGTGCCCTGAAATTCGATCGGGTGGCGAAACAATTCAAATTGAACTTTGATCAGTTCATCCACGGGGATCGGATTGGGGATTTTGATAAAGCAGCCACTAATCGAAATATCCAGAATTTCTCCCTGAAAAGTATTTGCAGACTCTTCCAACGCGAGTTTTGCAGGAATCGACAGACGATAGCGTGGATTGCTTTCCCACCAGCGGATTTTCGGGAAAAAGTAAGGGACTCGCACCTCCCGGGCGACCCCATAAATCAACCCCACCAACAAAACAATGGAGAAGATAAAAGCTAGGAGCTTGTTGTGACTAGCGCTGTAGTTCAACAGCACGAGGGCGTTGGCATAGGCCGTAGCCACGCTCGTCATCAAAAAAGTGTACCAGGCCCAGTGGTGCATCATGTGAAACCCGTAGCCTGTGAGAATGCCCAGCGCAGACAGGATGAAAAACCAAGGTGAAAGCAGGATGACAAAAACCTTGGTGGCTGGAATATCGAAAATCAGCACCGAAAAAAGCAGGTACGAAATCGGATACGCCAACCAGGTGGCAGCAGTGACTTTTAGAAACCGGCTTCTGTACTTCTTCATGGATTCAAGTTTCTCCAACTCTTGCCTTCGCGTGCTTTGGGATCCAATTGAAACTTACGTACAGCCGCAACGTGTTCTCCGTAAGTGCGTGTAAATCGATGTTTGCCATCATTTTGTGAAACAAAAAACAAATATTCTGATTGTGCAGGGAATAAAGCAGCCTGGATGGAGGCTTTGCCCGGATTTGAAATCGGCCCAATCGGTAGCGCAGGGACAAAGTAAGTATTGTAAGGAGTCTGCGATGAAATATCTGAACGATGAATATTTCCATCGTAGCGCTCCCAAATTCCATAAATGATCGTAGGATCGCTCTGGAGCTTCATTCTTTTTTTGAGTCGATTGTGAAAAACGGAGCCGATCATGGGCCTTTCTTCAGGAGCGCCGGTTTCTTTTTCGATGACAGAGGCCAGCGTGATGACTTGATGCCGCGTCATTCCCAGCTCGCGTGCTCGCGCATCTTCCTGAGTTCCCCATTCGGACGAAAACCGCCTGTACATGAGGCGAATCATGTCGGCCATGGTTTGTGTGTGATTCAAAAAATAAGTATCTGGAAAAAGATAGCCTTCTAGTGACGTAGGGGCGGGCTGGGTGAGTCCTAAAGCCTGGATTAAATTTTTATCTTTACAGAGTTGAATAAATTTTGCTGCATCACCTAAGCCTTGGCTTTGAATATCCTTGGCGATTTCGTAAATATTTTCACCTTCGCGGATTGTGAGGGGATATTGCACGCTCACTCCGCTGGTCAGGACGGCGAGGATTTGCATGGGCGACATTTTGCCGCTGACTTGGTATTCGCCTGTACGCAAGCGTTTCCATTGTCGTGATAGTTTCCCCAGCCATAAAAAGCGTTGAGGGTTCGTGATCATTTGTTTTTGTGTGAGAGATTGAGTGACGTCTTGAGCGGTTTGTCCTTTGGTGACCAGGATCACTGCGTCTCCCACTGCGGAATTAGAAGCGGTAAATGCGTAGTTGGCCCACCATGCGGCCGCGCCGACGACTCCCAAACCAGCCATGAACAATAACCCGCCGACTAAATAGCGCATGCCCCAAGGTGCTTCCACATCATTCAAGAATAGTCTGAATGTCAGGCGTTCGCCTTATTTTTTTCTTTACGCGTGCTGTTTCCTTTGTTAATGACAAAACGAGTCAGTTACATCATCAATCAATCTAAACTATTCAATCATATCTAAGCGGAGCCTCTCGGAATGCATCTAAAGGAACTCAAAGAGAAAAAAATCGGTGAACTCGTTGAAATGGCGCGCGAACTTGCCATCGAAAACGCTGCTGGGATGCGGAAGCAGGACTTGATCTTCTGTGTTCTGCAAAAGAAGGCCGAGAAAGATGAACATATTTACGTAGATGGCGTTTTGGAATGCCTGCCGGATGGTTTCGGATTCTTGCGAGCTCCGGATTACAACTACCTACCGGGTCCTGACGATGTTTATGTTTCGCCCTCTCAGATCCGCCGTTTTGGCTTGAGAACGGGTGACACGATCAGCGGTTCGGTTCGGGCCCCGAAAGAAGGCGAGCGTTATTTCGCGCTCCTGAAAGTCGAACAAGTCAATTTTCAAGCACCGGAAATCAATTCAGAGAAGGTTCTCTTTGATAACCTGACCCCGCTCTACCCCAATAAAAAAATTAATCTGGAGTTTCAGCCCACCAATTACAGCACACGCATCATCGACTTGATGGTTCCACTCGGGAAAGGTCAGCGTTGCTTGATTGTTGCGCCGCCTCGTGCAGGTAAAACTGTAATTTTGCAGGATATTGCCAACGCAATCACTACACAAAATCCTGAAATAAAACTGATCGTTCTTTTGATCGACGAGCGTCCTGAAGAAGTGACGGATATGCAGCGTTCAGTCAAAGGTGAGGTTGTCAGTTCCACATTTGATGAGCAAGCTTCGCGTCACGTTCAAGTGGCCGAGATGGTCATCGAGAAAGCAAAGCGTCTGGTTGAGAACAAGTACGACGTTGTGATTCTGCTCGATTCGATCACTCGTCTCGCGCGTGCTTACAACTCGGTGGTCCCTCCTTCCGGCAAAATTTTGTCAGGTGGTGTGGATTCTAATGCGCTTCATAAACCCAAGCGATTCTTCGGTGCAGCACGAAACATCGAAGAAGGCGGATCTTTGACCATTATCGCAACAGCGTTGGTGGAAACCGGATCTCGAATGGACGAAGTGATTTTCGAGGAGTTCAAAGGAACCGGCAACTCCGAGATCCATCTGGATCGTAAGCTGATGGAAAAGCGGATTTTCCCCTGCTTGGACATCAATAAATCTGCTACCCGAAAAGAAGAGCTATTATTACCCAAAGAGACTTTAAATCGTCTATGGATCTTGCGCAAAGTGTTACATCCGATGAACACCTTGGATGCAATGGAGTTTTTGTTGGATAAAGTCACTCAGACAAAAACCAACGATCAATTCATTAAAAACATGAGCGGATGATCCGAAGAGAAAATTAGTGACTTCCACTCCCAATTCATCACCTTCTAAGCAGTATACCAACATTGGTGGCCAAGCAGTGATGGAGGGTGTGATGATGCGCTCCCCCAAATTCATGGCAGTAGCGGTTCGTCGTGCGAATGGACGAATGGTCATTCGATCTCATCGTGTGACCAGTGTTGCAGAACGATTTTGGTTATTCAAAAAACCCATTGTTCGTGGTGTCGTGACACTGATTGAATCCATGGTGAATGGGATTGGGGCTTTGAGCTTTTCTGCGCAGATTGCTTCGGAAGACGAAGTTGCAGTGGAGAACGTAAAATCGGATGCGTCTGCTGTCAAAGCTGAAAAGGTCGAAGCGTTGAGTTCGACTGCGATTGCAATGTCGATGTTTACCGCGTTTGCGCTGGGTATAGGGCTTTTCGTGGCATTGCCTCATGGCTTGGCTGCTATTGCCACCGGGCAGCTGGGAATTACGGCTGACAGCCCGCTGTTTCACTTGCTGGATGGACTTTTCAAACTCATTATTTTGCTGACCTATGTTTATCTGATTGGGCAGCTGCCCGATATTTTTCGCGTGTTTCAGTATCATGGTGCCGAACACCAATCGATTTACGCTTTCGAGAAAAATTTGGATCTCACTGTCGACAATGCGGATCAGCAAATTCCGTTACACCCTCGTTGTGGAACGAGTTTTTTGTTCTTCCTGGTTTTGATCAGTGTGATCGTGTTCAGCATTGCTCTTCCTGTTTTGGGATTGACCCATTTGAGCGAGAACAAGTGGTTGAATCACGTGGCCATGGTTTTAGTGAAGATCGGATTAATGCTGCCTGTGGCAGGGCTTTCGTACGAATTCATCAAGGCTTGCGCTTTTCGGATGGATCAGGTGGTTTTCAGGGCGATGATTTGGCCCGGAATGATGCTGCAAAAACTGACCACGCGTAAACCGGATCGCAACCAGTTGGAAGTGGCGCTTGCTTCATTGAAGCAAGTTCTCAGACTTGAGAAAACTCCTGCCGAGCAAGTAACAGACGAGACCCTCAAGGATTTTGAAATCGGTTCTATTGCAGAACTCACCCCAGTGAACGCCGCCGTTCGCGAATTCCTAGAAAACTAGCGAACCGGTACATGACACATGTTTGATCAACTCCATGCCGTGCAGGCAAGATACGAAGAAATTGAAAATCGACTCTCAGATCCGGCTTTAGCAAGTCGTCCAGAGGAATTTCGGCGGTTATCGCTCGAACATTCGGGATTGCAGGAGCTCGTCGCTGAGTTCAAAAAATACGAGGCAGCCCAAGCCGAGCTCGCATCGAATCGCGAGCTGATGTCCGAAAAAGATCCAGAAATTGTGGACATGGCTAAGGATGAAATCAAAAGGCTCACTGCAGAGATCGAGCAGTCGACTCAAACATTGCAGCTGCTTTTGCTTCCGAAAGATCCCAATGACGACAAGAATATCATGCTCGAAGTTCGTGCAGGAGCGGGTGGTGATGAGGCCGGACTATTTTGCGGAGAGCTCTTCAGAATGTATCAGCGCTATGCTGAGGATCAGGGCTGGAGAGTTGAAGTTCTCTCCGCCAACGGAAACGGTATCGGCGGATTCAAAGAAGTCGTCGGCATGATTCAGGGAAACAAAGTTTACAGTCGTTTGAAGTGGGAGGGCGGCGTTCACCGAGTTCAGCGTGTTCCGCAAACCGAAGCGCAAGGTCGTGTACATACTTCCACCGTGACGGTTGCGATTTTGCCAGAGGCCGAAGAAGTCGATGTCGATATCAAGCCCAACGAATTGCGAATCGATGTTTTTCGTTCAGGTGGAGCAGGCGGTCAGAGCGTCAATACGACTGACTCTGCCGTGCGAATTACCCACATTCCATCGGGTTTAGTCGTGGTTTGTCAGGATGAACGTTCGCAGCACAAGAACAAGGACAAGGCGATGAAGATCCTGCGTTCGCGGCTGTTGGAGCAAGTGCAGCAAAAAGCAGCCCAGGAACATTCCGATGCGCGAAGGAGCATGGTCGGAACCGGCGATCGAAGTGAGCGCATTCGGACGTATAATTTTCCACAAGGACGATTGACTGACCACCGGATCGGGTTGACCATTTATCAATTGGCTGATGTGATGGAAGGGAAGATTCAAGAGATTTTGGATCGGCTGCAGGCGCATTACCAGGCAGAGGCTTTAAAAGCACAAGGGTACTCGAAATAAAACTAAAGGACGCGCTCGAGATGTGCCAGACGGTTTTGTCGCAAAACCCAGAATGGGTGAAGCGAGGAGTCGTTCGCACCGAGTCCGAGCAAATTTTGACGGCAGCTTTTCAAAAATCCACAGGACGTAAGCTCTCCCGATTCGAACTCTATTCCCGACCCGACGCAGATTATCCCGAGGCAGCGTTCGAGGAAGCCAAAAAAATCGCCGAAGCTCGAGCACAAGGTTTGCCGCTTCAGTACCTCACCGGGTTTCAACAATTTTTAGATAGCGAATACGAAGTCACTCCCGCTGTTCTTGTTCCGCGACCCGAGACAGAGGCTTTGGTGGTCGAGCTGATCCGATGGTTTGAAAGCAAATCGCGTCTGCCGGCAGCTGGGCTAGAGATCGGCCTGGGTAGCGGCGCGATCTCGGTTTCGCTGCTCAAACATTTTCCACAGCTTCGAATTAGAGCTTCGGAATTATCAGAGTCCGCCATCGAAGTTGCCGTCCGAAACGCTACAAAAATCATCCCTGAGCGCATGGAAAAAGGGGACCTGCTGATCCTCAAAGCGCATGAGCCTGTGACGGTCTGGTCGCCCTTCGAGGCTGTTGGAACACCACCCGCAGATTTCATCATCAGCAATCCGCCCTACTTGCAACTCGGCGACCCCATGGACGAAGACGTAGTTCTGCACGAACCCCAAGAAGCGCTTTTTGCTCCACCCGGCGTGCCCCTCCATTTTTACCGCGAGATCGCCAAGGGTGGTCGCAAGTACCTCAACGCCGAGGGTGTTGTCCTAGTAGAAATCCCAAGTTTCCGAGCGAAAGAAATCCGTGAAGTGTTTGAGGCCGAACGGTGGAATGTCCGGATTATGCAGGACCTCGGCGGCAACGACCGAATGATTGAAGCGACTTTGCCTGGCGCACGTTAAACACCCATTTTCATCCAATTCATAACGTAATAACGATTTTAAAGGAGATTGGATATGATTTTTGACAAAAGACCTCAATGTGGTCTACTATGAGACTATGTCAAGGTCACATCTAAGTTCACGAGTAAATATTGCAAAACTGAAGACCCATCTAGGTCAGTACCTTAAACTGGTTAAATCAGGGACTGAGGTCACTGTGATGGATCGGCAAGTTCCGGTGGCTCTGTTGATTCCTCTAGCCACACAGGAATTGTCGGTGGTTTCTTCGGCAACTCAGAGCTGGTCGAAAATCGATGCAAAATGGTCAGCAGCAAATACTTCTAAAAAGACTCTACCTTTGAAAAAATCGGTATTGGATTACCTAAAAGATGACCGTGGTTCGCGATGAAAACAAGTGTGTACGTTGATTCGTCGGTGATTCTGAATTATTTGCTCAACGAACCTTCTCCAAAAATAGATTTAAGTAGGTTTTCTCGATTGGTGACCTCAGAGCTGACTGACGTAGAATGTCGACGAGTTTTAGATCGCATCCGCTTGAGAGAAAGTCGGGACGAATCCGAAATCGCTGAAAAGTACGCAGAGTTGGCGGATAGGCTTTCGAGTTTGGACATTTTGTCGCTTTCTCCTCCTGTGCTTCGTCGTGCGCGAGAAGCTTTTCCGACTACGGTTCGTACGTTGGATGCTCTTCATCTAGCCACGGCTATTTTGCTTCGACAAGAAGTGGGCGATAGCGCTTGGTTCTTTGCGACTCACGATCAGGAGCAGGCCAATGCTGCAAAGGCGCTTGGGTTTTCTTTGCAAGGCGCTTAGTTTGCCCCGGTCGCGCTATGGCGACCGGGGTGAGGCAGTCTTTATGGAATTACAGGCAACACGAGATCCCGCAAAGTTCGGTCGTCATCGGGGTCGTGGTAGGGGTTAGAGTTGTCACAATAAAGATTTACGACTTGTTCCATCAGCCAGTTATTCTTAAAATCAAAAGAATCATAGTATACACCTTGAGGTAAACTACTCAGTCCAATTAATTCGCAACGTTGGCTGCTGTCTTTCTCGCATTGGAGTAGTTTTAGAACTTGCGATGGAGTCGGCTTCATCCGGGCCACTCGAGTTGCTTCTGCTGAAAAAATATAGGTCAGTGCTTTTTCTAAGCGATGATGCTGTCCTTCGGTCAGATAGGGGTGGTGTTTGAGTTCACGATAGATTTGTTTGAGGTATAGCTCTGAGTGGTTTTTAGGGAAAAACCAGTCATCTACCAATGTGTTTTTGATGATTTCAGCAATCAAACGAGCGCGAACATCAATGACGATTTCCAACTGCCCCAATATTCGCTTCGCCATGATTTTTTGATCTTCATTAAAAACTCCATCGGCCAATGCCTGTTGAATAAATCCAGGTTCATTGAACAAGTCTAGGCTCGGTGCTGTTGGCGTAGAAATATCTTTTAGCAGAACTAGGATTTCGGAGAACAAAACTTGAGCATCAACTCCAGATTGTTTAAGTTTTTCTTGTAGATCAAGATTCTTCGCAGATCCGTACCGAGTTGCAATATTTCCGACCATCACTGAAGCGGTAGCCACACGGGAATAGACGAAAGTATTGTCATAGGTAGAAACCCAACTCGAGGAGCCGACTATAAATCCGAGTGCGATAGCATCACGATTCAAGTCACCCAACAGCAAAGTTCCGTCGTTGTTTAAAATCGATGCAACCATCAATCGAGTATTGTAACTATCGGTTTGTCCTTTTTCGCGCGCATATCGATATGCAAATTCATGAATCAATGTGACTGCTTTGCTTTCTAGGGAGTGCTTAGGGTGATTGAAGAGGCGATCGTCGATATAAAGATAGTTTTGCTGATTGACTGTTCGTTGCATTGCGAGTGTGGCGATTACGCAACGTGATTGATCGATGTAGCCGACCTGGTTTGAGTCCTGAACGGGCTCTAGCCCAAAAGGTTGCCAAATAATGTGATCGGGGGCGAAATATGCTGTACCATTTCGAAGTATTTGTCCCAGTTCTGGAATCGTGAAGTTCAATCGGTTAGTAATTTTTTTGATGTAGCTTTCGATATTCTCGCCATTTTTTGCTGATACAACTTTTGGGCGA
Organism: uncultured Bacteriovoracaceae bacterium; assembly: GCA_964364175.1. Taxonomy (GTDB): domain Bacteria; phylum Bdellovibrionota; class UBA1018; order UBA1018; family UBA1018; genus CAYILR01. The sequence goes on along the minus strand of CAYILR010000038.1, from coordinate 17,134 downwards.
CGACGATCAATTCCGCGAGGAAATTTTGCCTCATGAAGATCGAGTATTTCGATGGAGCTAATGGACGAAATAAATTCATCGGTTAAATAACCATGATTGTTTTTAATTTGGTCGACAATCTCTGGCTTAGAAAAACAAACCACTGAGTTTCCGCCGCCACTCGTTGCAGGTCCTGCATAGGTCGCAGATCCGGTGAATAGAGCGACTATTGCGAGAAGTTGAGAGCGATCAAGTTTGGTTTTCAGTTTCCTGAGATGCATCACGTGTTTCTCCTTTTTCTATAAGAACAAGCTTGTTGCAATGCAATTTGAAAAAATAGAATATTTTTGTTAATTAATAACGAATTATGTTATAAATAATAACGAAATGAAAAAATCCGAATCCCTATTCAATTACACCGACTACCGCAACTATCTCGCGGACAGGCTCAAGAGCGAGCAAGCTTGGGGCGCGATTTCGAAGCTTGCAGAAGCAGCGGGCTGCCAACGCTCTTACCTCTCGCGTGTATTGCATTCCCACGTGCATCTCACAGCCGATCAAGCGATCGGTGTAGCGGAGCATTGGCAGATGTCAGATTCCGAGAAGGAGTATTTTCTGCTCTTGCTCGATCTGGCGCGTGCATCCCGCCCCAGCCTCAAAAAATTCATCGAGAAAAAACTCACCCAAATCCGCCGCGATCACGAGAATCTTTCCAAACGTCTGGAGCGAACTCCGCTGGAAATGGGAGAGAAAGAGCGAACCTACTACTCAGCCTGGTTCTGGGGTGCGGTTCATATCCTGACCAGCATTCCAGAATTCCAAACCTCGCGGGCCATCGCCGAACGTCTATCGATGCCGCTGATCATGGTCCGAGAAGTTCTTACTCAGCTCGAAAAGTTCGGCCTCGTCCGCAAAGACAAAGACCGCTACATCCACGCCTCAGGCAGTCTGCACATCAACAAAACCTCGCCCCTCGTCAGCATGCACCACTCCAACTGGCGAATGCGCGCAATCCAAATGTCCCAGATGCCTAACCAAGAAAATATCCACTACACGGTTGTGCAGTCCATGGATCCCAAAGCGTTTCAGCATATCAAAGACCGCATCCTGGAACTCATCGACGAAGCCGCCGCGATCGCAGACCCTGCGCCGAGCGAGGAGGCGTTCTGCATGACCTGTGATTTTTTCAAAGTTTGAACCTCTGCGCTCTGTCGTGTTTGGCGACAGAGTGCCTTCGAGCACCCTTCGCTCGTGGTCACTCTGTCGCGTTCAGCGACACAAACCCAAGGCTATGCTAAACTCCAAATCATGGATAAAATCAGAATTCAGGGTGGTCGTGCCCTTAAAGGCACAGTGCAGGTGAGTGGCTCGAAGAATGCTGCTTTGCCAATTCTCTTTGCGACTCTGCTTTCTGAGGGGCCCTGCCAGCTCAAGAACGTTCCGGCTCTTCAAGACATTCGCACTACACTCAAAGTTCTCGAGCATCTGGGCGTCGAGGTGCAAGAAAACCTCGCACAGCACCAAGTCACTCTGGACGCAAAAGCCGTGCAATCGGTCGAAGCGCCTTACGACCTCGTTCGCAAAATGCGTGCGTCGGTTCTGGTGCTTGGCCCACTTCTCGCGCGATTCGGCCGAGCTAAAGTCAGTTTGCCGGGTGGCTGCGCGATTGGCGCGCGCCCGATTAATTTGCATCTTTCTGGACTAGAAAAACTCGGCGCCAAAATCGAACTTCAAGAGGGGTACGTTCTAGCCACCTGTCCCAAGCTCAAAGGCGGCCGTGTGATTTTCGAATTCCCCAGCGTCGGCGCCACCGAAAATCTCATGATGGCTGCGTCGTTGGCAGAAGGTGAGACTCGCCTCGAAAACTGTGCGCAAGAGCCAGAAATTGCTGATCTCGGTCGTGCTCTCCGCGCCATGGGAGTTCAGATCTCGGGTGAGGGAACGGACACGATTCTGATTCAAGGTCGTTCGACATTAAAGGGAGCTGCATATTCAATCATGGGTGATCGGATCGAAGCAGGAACCTACCTCGCTGCAGGATTCGCCACTCGAGGCGACGTCACCGTGACCGGCCTCGATCCTCAGTACCTAGAATCCGTTCTCCAACAATTCGAAAAATCAGGCGCCCAAATCGAACGCGCCAAAAACTCCATTCGCCTCAAATCCAATGGTCGCCCTAAGGCTCAAGATTTCAAGACAGAACCCTTTCCTGGATTTCCGACCGATATGCAGGCGCAGCTGATGGCTGTGATGGCAGTTGCCGAAGGATCTTGCATGATTACGGAAACGATTTTCGAAAACCGATTCATGCACGTTTCCGAGCTGAATCGCTTGGGCGCTGACATTGTGATCAAAGGAAATGTGGCCGTGGTTCATGGCAGGGAAAAATTGCAAGGGGCTCCCCTGATGGCAACGGATCTAAGGGCGAGTGCTAGCCTAGTGATCGGCGGTCTTTGTTCGCAAGGTGTAACCACCGTGAATCGGATTTATCACTTGGACCGGGGCTATGAGCAGCTGGAACAGAAGCTGCTTGCGTTGGGGGCTCAGGTAGAGCGGGTGGCAGGGTAACTCCTTCGGTGCTGACGATATTGAGCATGACGCCGGTGGGAGTTTGAGATGCTTTTTTCAATTTCATGGCCGCGTGATAGCGCTTTAAACCTTCAAAAATATTGATGTGTGAAGCCGCTTTTTTGAGAAAAGACGATGGCTTTGCATTGCCGCTTTTTCCACCCTGAATCAGCTGAAAAGTCTTGCTGTCAGGTTGGAGTGCGGAGTTTTCGATTTTGACTTGTGTCCTGAGCGGCTTGAGCCATTTGAGGAGAGCTGCTCGTAAACGAGGAATCAAATTCATCCTTGCTCCCAGAAGCCTTGCGCCCGCTAGCTTCAAAGGTGCGTACAGGTTTTCCCTGTCATTACACTTATCGGTATTATTTATACGAACTTGAGTAAAAAATGCTGCGTAAACAGAAGGCAGTAGTGGAGCGTGTATATTGGTTATTAGCACTTCTGCATTGACCCAGAGTTTCAAGGGATGTTATTGGGGTTTATATGACCAAAGACATTTTTGCGAAGTGCGACTTGGAAGAGGTGCGTCAGGTGCAAGCGGGTGGAATTTACCCGTTCTTCCGTCCGATTGAATCGACGATTGGTTCCTCAGTTGTCTCTCGGGGCAAGAAATGCGTGATGATTGGTTCGAATAATTACTTGGGATTGACGCACCATCCTCGAGTCATGGAAGCCGCCAAAGCAGCCATAGACCATTTTGGAACCGGTTGCACGGGGTCCCGGTTTTTGAACGGAAACCTGTCGATTCATGAGGAGCTCGAAGTCGAGCTCGCAAAATTTTTAGGAAAAGAATCTGCCCTGGTTTTTGCCACCGGATTTTTCGCTAACCAGGGATCGATTTCGACTTTGGTCGGCCGCAATGACGTCATTTACAGCGATCGAGAAAATCACGCCTCCATCGTCGAGGGAACACGTCTCGCTCTGGGTGATACTCTTAAATTTCGTCACAACGACATGGTGGATTTGGAGCGCGTCCTCAAAATGACCCGCGAGAAATATCAGGGCGCCATCATCATTGCGGACGGCGTATTCTCCATGTCCGGAGATATTTTGAATTTGCCGCGGACCGCTGAGCTGGCCAAAGAATACAACTGCAGGCTCTATGTCGACGATGCTCATGCGCTGGGAGTTCTGGGCCCCATGGGTCAGGGGACTGAGGCGCATTTTGGGATGTCGAATTCGGTGGACCTGGTGATGGGGACATTTTCCAAATCCTTTGCTTCCATCGGCGGAGTGATCGCGGGTCCTCACGATGTGGTGGATTATATCAAGCACAAGGCGCGCGCGTTCATGTTCTCCGCTGCGATGCCGCCTGCGGGCGTTGCGACGGTTCTGGAATGCCTCAAAGTGATTCGTGAAGAGCCTCAGCATCTATCTAATTTGTGGAAAAATGCCCGGTTCATGCAAAAAGAGCTGAACGCGATGGGATGGAATACGTTGAACAGCCAAACACCGATCATTCCTCTTTTGATAGGCGATGAGATGGTGGCTCTGGCTTTTGCACAAAAACTCTATGAAGCGGGAGTTTTTGCAACCCCAGTTGCTAGACCGGCTGTACCAGAGGGATGCGCGTTGATCCGAACCAGCTATATGGCGTCGCATACCCAGCAGGAACTCCAGTACGCGTTGGATGTTCTGGAAAAACTGGGCAAGGAATTCGGGATCCTGGGGAACTCCTCGCGTCAGGATGAGCTGGCTGTGATTGCCAGGCATCATTTTGGCGTGAAATCTTCGGCGCCTGAGCTGGAATCTGCTTTTGCGTTATGAAAAAGGTCTGTTGCTAGAATTGGATTTTCTATGATCGAGTTAAAAGCCGTCGCCTCCAAAAAAGACCGGGCCCAATTTATTGATCTTGCCTGGGAAATTTACAAGGGTGATCCCAACTGGGTGCCGCCCCTTAAAATTGCAGTTCGTGATTTGCTCGACGTTCGCAAAAATCCTTTTTTCAAACACGCCACGATGCAGGCATGGCTTGCGTTCAAAGATGGCAAGCCAGTCGGAAGAGTGATTGCAGTCGTCGATGATTATCACAACAAATATCACGAAGAAAAAACCGGATTCTTTGGTTTTTTCGAATGCACACAAGATTACGAAGTCGCCCAGCAACTGCTAGATACAGCCCGCGATTGGCTGAAATCCAAAGGTATGACCACGATTCGTGGCCCCGCTAATCCTAGCACGAATCACGAAGCGGGTTTGCTCGTCGAAGGATTTCAGGATCCACCCGCAGTGATGATGACTTACAACCCCGAGTACTATGGGGAGTTTTTTGAACGCTGGGGATTGTCCAAAGCAAAAGACATGTTTGCTTATGAGATGGTTTCGGCGACCACAAAATTCTCGGACCGGATTTACGCTCATTCCGAACGTGTGAAAAAAAGGTCCGGAATTGTTTTCAGAACCGTGCGAATGAAAGAATTCGAAAAAGAAGTCGATCGGATTCTCGAAATCTACAACGATGCATGGGAAAAAAACTGGGGATTTGTTCCCATGGACGCCGAGGAATTTCGTCACATGGCAAAAGACATGAAAGCCATCGTCGATCCCGAGATGCTTTTGATTGCAGAAGTGAACGGCGTCCCCGCTGCATTTGGATTGGCTCTTCCGGATGTGAATCAGGCTTTTCAGAAAATTCCCGACGGTAAACTTTTGCCAACAGGATTATTCAAGCTGCTGTGGAACACCAAGGGCCCCGGTAAAAAGAAAACCATCAATCGATGTCGGATTATTACGCTGGGAGTAAAACAAGCCTATCGTGAAGCTGGAATTGGTCCTCTGCTTTATGTCGAGTACCTCCAGCGGGGTTTGAAGCAAGGCTACAGCCGAGGCGAAGCCTCTTGGATCCTCGAAGACAATCTCCCCATGAACAAAGCACTGCAGCATATGTCCGCCAAGCGCACGAAAGTTTATCGAATCTACGACCGAGCAATCTAAAAAGGTGTCCGACACCTTTTTGATGCTAGACGCGTCATTTGGGAATTTCGAGAATACTTTCGCGGGCCAGAAAAACATGAGAGCCTCTTTGGAGAAATGACGCATCAAGCATCAAAAAGGTGTCGGACACCTTTGCGGATACTCGGAGTTGACCCTGGATCAAGACTGACGGGCTATGGCTGCATCGATCTCGTGGGCAATCAGCTTCGCCATGTCTCTCACGGGACTCTCAAGTTGGCTTCGGTTCATGGAAAAGCCACGGTTCCTCTCGAGCAGCGTCTTTTGCTTCTCTATCAAGGTCTGAGCGAAGCGATTCAAAAATACCGACCGCAAGTTCTGGCGGTCGAAAAAGTTTTCTTTGCCAAGAACGCAGTCTCGGCACTTAAGCTCGGGCAGGCACGTGGAGCAGTTGTTCTCACGGGCGCAATTCACGGCCTGGAAATTGTGGAATACAGTCCCACGGAAGTAAAAGCCTCACTTTCAGGATATGGCCGCGCGGACAAAGATCAAGTCGCTAAGATGGTGCAAATCATTGTTGGCAAAAAAGATTTCGAGACCTCGGATGCCTCGGACGGAGTGGCGTTGGCGATTTGCCATGCCTATCGCGTTGTCGGAGGAAGAAACGTTCAAGGAGTGGGCAGCGGATCGGCCGGCAGCTTGCCGACAAAAAAACGAGGACGATCGCTTGCCGAATCGCTGGGATTGCGATTAGGTCCCAAAGGGGAGGTCGAGCGTTCATGATTGGTTATCTTAGCGGCCGCGTTTTGGATGTGTCGGAAAATCGATTGCTTCTTGGGATAGGGGGGGAATCCGGTGTTGTGGGTTATTCCGTCGGCGTTCCAGGACAGGTGCAGTATTCCGAAATTCTCAAAGGACAGAAACTCGAACTTTTTATCTACACTCATGTTCGTGAGGATGTTCTCGATCTTTACGGATTCCTCACTTCAGTTGAAAAGGATCTTTTTCTGACTTTGCTCACCGTCAGTGGAATTGGCCCCAAGGGCGCGATGGGAGTCCTATCCAGTGCTCCTCCGGAGCAAATCGTGCAAGCGGTGATGGACAAAGATAAAGACGCTTTGATCGCGATGCCGGGAATTGGTAAAAAAACAGCAGAGCGGATCGTGGTTGAGCTGGCTGATAGTTTACACAAAAAAAGTGGAATCGCGGGCACTTGGGTGCTGCAATTGATGAAGTCACAACGATCCGCCACCGCCGGTTCCGAAGGTCGAACGATCCGGGATGCGCGCGAAGCATTGGTGGGATTGGGCTATCCTGACCAACGAGTCGGGCAAGTACTCAAACAATTGCAGGGAGCGGGGCCTGTTGCTGAATCGGTCGAGGTTTTGATTCGTTCGGCTTTGAAGGAACTGAGGGGGCTGGGTTAAATGGAACGCATCATACAAGGGGAAACTCTAGTCACCGAAGAATTGGATCGAAATGAAAGCAGTCTCAGACCGACCGATCTGGGTGAATACATTGGTCAGAGCAAGGCCAAGGAAAACCTCTCGATTTTCATGCAGGCCGCGAAACAGCGTGGAGATGCTTTGGATCACGTGCTTTTGTCGGGTCCCCCGGGTCTTGGAAAAACCACTCTGGCCCATATTATCGCTCGGGAGATGGGAACTCAGATTCATTCAGTCACCGGCCCCAATGTCGAAAAAAAGGGCGACTTGGCTGCTGTTTTGACGAATCTTCAGGCGGGGGATGTTTTGTTCATCGACGAGATTCATCGTCTCCAGAAATCCATCGAGGAAGTTCTCTACTCAGCCATGGAAGATTTTAAACTGGATTTGATCATCGGTCAGGGACCTGCGGCACGTACTTTGCGAATGGACCTGCCTCATTTTACATTGGTCGGTGCGACGACACGCTCGGGCTTGCTCTCGAATCCTTTGCGGGATCGTTTCGGGGTTCAGCTTCGCTTGGAATTTTATCCTGTCGTCGAGCTCGAGCAGATCGTGATTCGTTCGGCACGCTTGCTGGGTGTCGAAGTGAGTCCAGAAGGTTGCAACGAAGTGGCGTTGCGTTCGCGCGGGACGCCGCGGGTGGCGAATCGATTGCTCAGGCGGGTTCGGGATTTTTCACAGGTAAAGTATTCTGCTCGCGCGCGTATTGATCGTAATGTGGCTTGCGAGGCACTGAACTTGTTTGAGGTGGATGCACGCGGATTGGATGCGATGGACCGTAAAATGCTGGCCCTGATGATCGAGAAGTTTGAGGGGGGGCCCGTGGGCATCGAGACCCTGTCCTCAGCCCTGAGCGAAGAACGAGACACCTTGGAAGAGGTCTATGAGCCCTATTTGATCCAGGAGGGGTTCCTGCAGAGAACCTCGCGGGGGCGTATGGCGACACGCCTGGCCTATAGCCATTTAGGGCTGAGCCTTCTTTGGAAAGATACTGATTTAGTCCAATAAACTGTGGTGTCTATCACACAACGGTTTGGGTGGAATCTGTGTTAAAAAAAGCACACTTCACTTTAAATTCATAATTACATTGCGCTGAGTTATAACAGTGTTGTATAAGTTCATGAAAATACAAAGAAAATTTATTTGTAAATTTCTTCCGTTGCGCACAGGTTTGGCATCGGGCTTGCTTTATATAGGCTTAGGATGCGAATTGATCTACAACGTACCATTAAAAGACCGATTGAATTGAACGGGATTGGTGTCCATTCAGGAGCTCCCGCTCGTTTGATCTTGAAACCTGCTCGTCCGAATCATGGTGTGGTTTTTGTTCGTACGGACTTGCCAGGATGCCCCGAGGTGGCTGCTCACTATAAGAACGTCACCTCAACCCAGCTCGCTACTACCCTGTCGCAAGGCAAGGCCAAAATTTCTACCGTCGAGCACTTGCTCTCAGCAGTGCTGGGCATGCAGGTCGACAACCTATTGATTGAAGTCGATGGTCCAGAAGTTCCTATTTTGGATGGCAGCTCAGAACCTTTCTACAAAGCAATTGCGGAAGCTGGTTTGGAAACTCAGCTGCAAGCCCGTCCTTATCTTTATCTGAAGAAAAAAGTCGAAGTGAAAGTCGGCGAGAAATGGGCCGTAGTCGAGCCGAGTGATCGTTTGGAAGTTCACGCTTCCATTGAGTGGGATCACCCCTCCATTGGGTACCAAGAATTCCGTTTCGTTGAGGGCCAGACCGATTATGCGGACCTTGCGCCTGCTCGTACATTTGGTTTCTTGCATGAAGTGGAGGCCCTGAAAAAAATGGGTCTGGTGCGTGGTGGGTCATTGGAAAACGCAGTGGTTTTGAATTCGGCATTGGTTCTTAATCCCGAAGGCCTGCGCAGCCCCGATGAGTTCGTGAAACATAAAGTTCTGGATGCTCTCGGAGATTTCCAATTGGCTGGCATTTCGATGCGTGCGTCGTTCCGTTTGCACCGAGCTGGCCACGACCTGCACTGGAAAGTTCTTCAGCAAATTCTCAAAGATGATTCTCAATATGAAATCCGCACCAGCGGTGCAGTTGAGAAGAATAAAATGGCTGGTTTGCGCGCAGCTCTAGCACGCGCCGGTTTCGCTGCTACCTTTTAATTCTTAATTCACACTTTGGAGCAACTGAATACAAGGCGGAGCAAGGCCTGCGATCAGGTCTGTGATGAACCGATCTTCTTTGCCTTCAATCATGCCATGTTCGTATTGCAGAACGGCATCGCTGTTGGCGAGTTGCTCGTTTAATTCCTCGATCTGCTCTTCGATCCCCTTGTGTGTGCCGTTGTTGGCCTCTAGAGCGGCGTCTCGCTCTCGCCTGAACTGGGCGTGTGCCTCGTTCTTCAGGCGCAAGGTTTCGGAGACATCGGCTTCACGTTTTTTCCGAGAGGGCTCTCGAAGTTTGGCTAATTCTTGGTAAGCAACTCGGATGAGGTCAGATGGATTCAGGTCAAATCTTCTTTGGGTTTCGCGGTAAATCTCAGCATCGGAAAGTTCTTTGCTCAAAGAGACCAGCCAGAGATTGCGGTAGTTGAGGAGTCTTTGAGCGATTTCGAACGAGAGTGGACTGACGCGGTTTGATCGTGAGGTAATACCCAGATTTTTTCGCATTCGCTCTGAGGGGATGTAGTCTTCTGGACCGACTGGTTTTGCATGAAGTTCACGCATCATCAGCAGATCTTGAAAAATATAAAAAGCCTGCTCAATGTAGAACTGACTTTTGTAGGTGACGCGGACGGTTTCGCCATCGAGACATTTGATGAAGCCACCGGTTCTGGCCGAAAGAAAATCCTGTTCAGGAAGCTCCTCTTGAGCGAATGACTGGAGTGAAAAAATGAGGAATAAAGCGGCGATTGATTTAATCATGCGGCGGTATTTATCCCATGCAGGGAGTGTTTTTGTCAATTATTATCTTAAATAAATGTAATTATGGACCTTTTGAAAAATGGTCGGGGCGACTGGATTCGAACCAGCGACCCCTTGCACCCCATGCAAAAGGCCCTTGAAATCTAACGAAACCTGTCGTACCTCGATGCAACATGATTTCCCTTTTGATTTCGATAGTTAATACGATTCAGTGTGTTTCACAAGAATTCAAATTTATTCATAGTGTCACGGGTAAAATGTTACCTATACGTTACCTTTTTTTAGGTGTCAGAGTATTATGAGCGTCGAACTTCTTACTGATTCAAAAATTAGAGCACTCAAGCCACATCCTGCTCCATTTGAACTCTTGGACCGTAGTCAGACGGGACTGACTCTCAGAGTTTCAGCTAATGGCAAGAAAACCTGGTTTCTTCTGACCCGCATTAAAGGAACGCTTCGGAGGGTTAAGATTGGTACTTATCCTGAAATTACCCTTACAGCCGCACGGGAAGAAGCGCGACGGCAGAAAGCGCGTATTCAGCTAGGTGCTGATATCTGGCTTGAAAAGAAGGGTGGTTCAAATCAGCTTCGATTCGATGAATTTGCAGAGCGATTTCTTTCTGAGCACTCAATTCAAAAAGCCGATAGCGGAAAGGAAGATCGTCGTAAAATCGAAAAACATCTGATTCCGCTTTGGGGAAAGGTTAGCGTCAACGAGATCACAAAAACTCACGTCCATATAGTGATTGATCAGCTACTCAAGGCTGACACCCGGGTGATGCCAAACCGAGTTTTGCAGCTCATCAAGACTATGTTTACTTGGGGTCTTGAAAAGGATCTTGTCGCCAGTAATCCAGCCGAGCATATCCGGAAGCCTAAAAAAGAAAAGTCTCGTGATGTCTATCTCAACGAAGTTGAACTCCGAATGTTTTGGAGGGCATTGGAAAAAACGACTTCTCAAGTCAGAGACTTCTTTCAATTGTGTATTCTGATGGGTCAGCGTGCGGGTAGGGAAATGGGGCACCTTCGCTGGCGTGAAATCGACTTCAATACTGGTCTAGCTTTGATTTCATTTGAACGAATGAAGAACCGAGTCAGCCAAGAAATTCCCGTTTCGTCTCATGCAGCCGCGATTCTCAGTGAACTCAAAAAGCAAGCAGGGGTCAGTCCTTTTGTATTTCCCTCCCCAATTGATCCTATCGGTCGACCTATGACTTATCCAAAAAAGAGATTTCTGAAAATCAAACTACAATCAGGAATTGAGAAAGACTTTCATGTGCATGATTTACGACACACGGTTGATACCCTGATGGCTTCTCGTCTCAAAATTCCGAAAACAGTTCGAGAAAAAATCCTCTCCCATAAAAGCGCGAAAGAGATCAGCGATGTCTATGATCAGCATGATTACTTGGATGAGAAAAAAGATGCACTGGAACGCTGGGGAGAATTTATTTTTGAGGTAACAAAATGCTAATAAACAAATCCACTTATTCATTGAGACAGGCTTGTGCCATTATTGAAAATCCTTTAGTTTTCTTGCGAAGAGAGAACTATGAAAAACTTTACGCCAACCTTTTTGCTATTAAATGTAGTAAGGATTCTGATATCGAAATTGGGTTTGATGACGATGGAGTCGAGGTAGTTTTAAAACAAGAACTATACGCACAATGTCGTGCGGTTCCAAAGTTTGACAGTTTGATGATCTCCTATAAATTAAAAAGTCGCGCCCTTTCTTGGCAGGATTTTAGTTTTCCAGAAGGTTTTCGTATCCCTACTACCACTGAACAGCTGTTTGCTGCTGCATCGCTTTGTGATGAGCATAAATTTTATTCTCTGCCTATAGATCCATTGGATTTGCTAATTTCTGGGGAAGATCTCAATGAAATTTTAAAGAGTCACTCTAGCGTATTTGATCCCACTCATCAGGCAACAAAAAATCGGACTACACATTCGCCGGATCAATGCGAGAAAAAAAAGGATGGACGAGGCAAACATTATGCAAAAAAAAGAAGCCCAATATTTAGCGCTTTTTTTGAGATATTGCATAATCCACCACCTGAATACGAGGGGACATTGCTCAAAAATGGAATGCCAATAGTTGCCAAGATTGCTGATGCAATTGACAATCATAGGAGCCGCTTTGATGGTCTTCAGGATAAAAATGGAGATCCAATCCCAGGAACTTCTGAAAAAAATATGCAAAAATATTTCTCTGACTTTTTGAAAAAAATCCCACTAGAGTCTAGTGAGGATCAACAAGAATCTAACTACTAAATAAAATTCTGAAACTATGGGAAGTTCCAAATTGTTTCCTGGATTACTAGGAAACAGAAAGGACTAAACCGTGGAATTAGAAAAACTTGTATTTGTTAATGATCTGCTTTTTAAAGTCGTGCCTGGCATCAGTCGAACAACTCTTTGGAGGTGGATCAAAACTGGAAAGTTTCCGCGTCCAATCAATGTGGGGCCACGACGGATCGGCTGGAAAGAATCGACAATCAAAACATGGCTAGATTCCCTAGCGACGAAACAACGTCCTAACCCGCAACAGCAGATGCCATTGGCGAAGCAAGTAGCTCAAAGCAAAAAAGCATCTAACAACCATGACGAGGAGAACGGACATGTTTAAAGCTGATCCTATTTTTCGTATTGAAATGGCAAAATGGCTTTTTCAAGTCGCAGTCTTTCTTCTCGAAGATCTTCATCGAAAGGCGGAGCCGTTTCTGGATGATCGTAGTGATCATATTTTTGAACTGAAGCAGTCGCTTATAGCTATCTTTGCAACGCTTGAAAAAAACCTTAAACGCGTAGGGGGTCGAAATGAGCGGTGGCAATGATGCTTTTTTGGTAAAAGATTCGGGTGTATATTTTGTCGAACCCAGTATCGAACCACAGTGGATTTGTTCTCGGATCGATATTCTTTCCGATACTAGGGATGAGAAAAGTGAAAACTGGGGTCGTCTCCTTCAATTTAAAGATCGAGACGGAAAGCAGCATAGTTGGGCAATGCCGATGGCCATGATGGCTGGAGATCATGCAGCATACCGCGAAATTTTACTTAGCTTCGGGGTCCAGATATCAACCTCTAGAAAAGCACGAGATAAGTTAGCTGAGTATCTCCAGTCCTATCAGGTCAGTGAGAAGGTCCTATGTGTAGATCAGATTGGATGGCATAATGACTCGTTTGTGCTCGTTGATAAAACGTTTTCCCCAGACGAAAAGGAGAAACCAATTTTGCAATTGGGAGGCCAGATTGAGTCGCGTTTGAAAACTGCAGGGAGTTTGCAGGATTGGCGGGATCGCGTTGCTGCATATTGTGAAGGAAATTCTCGTTTGGAGTTAGCTTTATCACTGGGATTTACTCCACCGTTGCTTAAGCTACTGGGTGAAGAAAACGGCGGAATACATTTACGAGGTAGCTCAAGCGTTGGAAAAACGACGGCGCTTCTTTTAGCGGGAAGTGTCTGGGGGGGAGGGACTCACACTGGGTTCGTTCGTACATGGAGGTCTACAGCGAATGGAATTGAGTCCATGGCGAGAGAGCACAACGACGCCCTTTTGCTACTCGATGAACTGAAACAGGTTGATCCACATGACGCAGGTATTGTTGCCTATCAATTAAGTCTAGGAATTGGAAAGCAACGCTCCAACGTCAAAGGCCTCGCCAGGAAAAGTGCGGAGTGGCGTTTATTATTTCTTTCATCTGGAGAGATTAGCTTAGAGAGTCACATGTCCGAAGTAGGACAAAAAGTACATGCTGGTCAAGAGGTTCGAATGCTTGATTTGCCTGCAGATGCAGAAAAGGGAATGGGATTATTTGAGATGCTCCATGGATTCCAAAGTCCGAGTGAGTTTGCTCAGATCTTGAAACGTAACTCATTAGATTATTATGGGACTCCAATCCGCGCTTTCTTGGAGAAGCTGACACAAAATATGGATTCTGCGATTCAATTTGTTCAATCAGTACAAACTCAGTTCAGCAAGAATTTTTTGCCATCTGAGGCAGAGGGGCAGGTGACGCGAGCCTGCAATCGGTTTGCTCTGATCGCTGCTGCAGGAGAGCTAGCTGTTCATTACAAAATCCTGCCTTGGAAGCCAACTCGAGCATTTGAAGCCACCAGCGTCTGCTTCAATGCCTGGCTTTCGACACGAAATAATACAAAAAACTCTGAAGAAGAGAAAGCAATGGACAGAGTGATCAGTTTTTTTCAACAGTACGGGAAATCTCGCTTCTCTGAGATCGTGAATGGTAATCATGAGGAGTCTTATACTTCTCCGCAGAAAAGAGCTGGCTTCTGGCACCTAGTGGAGGGTGATACTGAGTGGCTTGTTTTTACTGAGGTGTTCACAAAAGAAATCTGTAAAGGGTTGGATTCCAGATTTGTCGCAAAATGTCTCATAAAGCGTGGTCATTTAATTTCTGGATCGGGTGGTAAGAGCGCCACCTCCATGAACCTTCCTGGCATGAGAAAGACCCGGGTCTACCGGATTCGATCTACAATCATGGACGACTCCCAAGAAGGTGTTCCCGGTGTTCCAGCTGTTCTCATAGATGAAATTACACAGGATTTTACTGGAACACCAATGTTTGAGCGGTGATTTCGGTGTTCTTTCTATTGGTGGTTTGTGCTTGTTCAAGGATTTGATTTTATAGCGGATTTATTAAATTGACGGTAATAGAACTTTGGGAACACCGGGAACACGACTGGACTCCAATGAGTTGGGCTGCAAACCATCCAACTACCAACTCATTGGTTTGTGAAACTCGCCCCGCGAGTCCTTCATAGTCACCGGAAATTGGCTGAGTTGCAAAACGTTCTGCCGGATGGGTTTGTAAAAAGACGCAAGTTTAAATAAATCTTTGCTGGGGTTTTCATATGGATTCAAAATCCCCACAGTTTTTTTGAATTCTTCACGAACCATGCGTATTGGAGTGATCAAATCCGAATCATTGCTAATGACCACGGCGACGTCAAACCGCCCCTTAAAAGCATCCATGAGTAGATGAGCAGCCAGATTCACATCTGATCCTTTTTCTTGAGTTGATATGACTTTTACTGTCGGTGCATGTCCTGCGCGCGGCTTGGCAACAGGCATAGACTTTACGTGCGCAGAAAAATGCCCCTGATAGATTTCAAGATGCGGAATGCTCCTCAGTGCTCTCCAGTAGGTTTCTTGACGCATTGGAGCGTCTGGATCGTTTGGTCTTGCGCTCACTCGCGCAGAAAAATAACGAAAGTGTGTAACGACATTCTGTGGAAGTAAATAGCTACAGAGTTTGTCCAAGTCCAACCACCGATAAGGAGTCCCTTTGAGTGCGCCAAAGTAGAGATTGAATCCGTCGATATAGACTATGGTTTGTTTCAACATATAAAAAAAGCAGAGGCCGCCCGAAGGCGGCCTCGCGCCCTGCCACCGAAGCGACAGGGGTAGTCAATTGACATCAGAATAGCAAATTTTTATTCAACGTTAAACCTAATTTTTAGGTACCAGTTCCACTATTGAGCTTTACACTCGCTCAGCATGTCTTCCAATGCAGTTTTTTCTTTGTTGGTGATAGACAATCCCCAATCCTTTTTGATGGAGATCCAATTCTTGGCATAGGTGCAGTAGTAATCTTTATTGGAGGGTTTCCACTGGTCAGGTGACTTATCGCTTTTGGAACGATTCTCAGACGATTTGACCGGCATGAGATGGTAGGAATTGCCCAAAAAATTGGCGTAGCCTTTCTTTTTTTCTGAATCCCAGTCGCACCCACCAGATTCATGAGCGTTTTTGAGTGGTACCATGTGGTCGATATCCAGCTCAGAGGGCTGAGTGAACTCTTCAGCGTCGTAAGGGTCGGTCCATTTTCCCTTCTCCACCTTGCAGCCTCCCTCTTTGTAGGAAACCGACTGCACGCTCCGTGAAATGAGAACTTCCTGTCGCGTATCATGGCAATCGCCATTTTCGTCCACCCAATGTTTCCAGTGTTCCCGATAGTATTTTTTGTTTTTACAGTTGGGAGAATCATTCACCTTGAGTTGTGAAAGAGTGCTCTCTTCTTTGTTTTGCTCGGGTGTTTTCTTTTCTGTGACTTGCTTAATTTGACCGCAGTACGCTGTCAATATTGCAATACTCACCAGAAATAGCCTTACTCCAATTGGAGTGTTCATTTTTTACATTTGTCTGACTCAGTACCGTCATCACAGATCAATTTTCCTGACGAACTGAAGTAATATTGCTTGTCGCCACATTTTTTTCCGCCACCATGTCCTGAACAGCAGCCAGACATTGAATCACTCGGATCTGCGCAGGACTGACCACTGGATGTACTGGAGGAACTGGTAGATGTAGTTTTTTTTGCAGAATCTTCTGTTCCACATGCAGACAATAGTAAAAGTAGGATCAGGGTTCTGATCGTGAGACGCATGGCTATGCGACCTTTTTTGAAATATGGTCCGAGATTTTTTCCATGAACTCGTTTGGACAATCTAAGCCGCTAAGTATCAAAGCCTTATCGTTTCCCGTAAACACAACCACGTCACCTGACCCTAGAAGCCTTTGTAGAATTCCTTGTTTCATTACTGTGTCATTAATTTTAGCGTATGGTATGTCGATTCTGGTTTTGGCAAGAATTCCATGTTCCACAAAAATTCTCTGATTTGTCAGGATGTATTTTTTAGTTTTGTTTTGCAGAACTCGATATCCGAAAGGTAATAGCCCAACTACTAATGCAATACATACTAGAGGAACACCAGCTGAATATCCCCTCGCATTTGCTTGTAAAAGTAAGATTGCAAGAAGCAACATCATACCAGCCCAAAGTGCTGGCGATACATAGTTTGACCAGTGAAAATGAGCCTCAAATGTTTTTGTTTCGCCATTTTTAAGCTGAAATGCCATGCAGTCTCTCCTTCCAAATTAAATCCGTTATCTTTAGATTGATCGGCATTAAATACACGAACTTTATAGTACGTGTTCTAAATAGATCGTCTGACCAAAAATATCTTTGGTGGGTAACAAAAAAGATAAGGATTACGAACGACTTTTAAAATTAATCAGCACTAACGTGAAGCGGATAAGAAAAGCCAATCGTTTGACACAAGAAGATATGATTCAGTTTGGTTTCAACTATCGACACTATCAAAAACTTGAAAGCGGCGTTTATAGTTTCAACCTTTACACTCTTCAACGGCTTGCCAGAGCGTTCAAAGTTCATGTTCGAGAATTCTTTGTTGTTGTATAATGGTAGCGATGATTGAGCGATTGACAAAAAATCAAGAATTTCGTCCAACTCCAGGGATGGTTTTGTACTCTGTGTGGCCGATTGCAGCTGAGTTGACCCACCCCTTTGCAGGTTTTGACCCAGGGGT
>CAYILR010000037.1:0-46843 GCA_964364175.1 uncultured Bacteriovoracaceae bacterium | reverse complement strand
TTTTTTAGGTGCACCGCTTCAGCCACTGCTCGCATAATCAGGCTGAACAGTTACTGAACTTCAATGATATTGCCTTTTTTGTCTTCGCAAAAAACAAACCCATCACGAGCATAAGATTTAGCCTCTACACCTGGAGCGATTTTGATGGATGCAAAATCAGAATCTTGGTCTAAAAAAACCTGCGGATACTCTGATTTTCCCCTTACTTTTTCTTGAACTGAACCATGACTGTGACGACGACCCATAAGTCTCGATCCTCCTTTTCCAATAAAACTGCTGCAATTTTGTTATCTGTTCTGCCTAAAATTTCTTTTGCGAAGATCCACTTTGGTCCCTGTGGGATTGCATCGCTAGGTTCATTAATCACGAGAGTAAGGTCTACCCTCGTTGAAGGATATTTCAATTTCTTGTTCAATGGTACTACGATTTTGTTTTGTAAGCCTTAAAATCTACTGAGAACGTTTTTGTCAATTACTGCGTTTCGAGGTCATGATGAATTCGTTCCGCACATTTTCTGCCTTCGGAGATCGCCCAGACGATCAGTGATTGTCCTCGGCGCGCGTCGCCGCAAGCATAGACGCCGGGGATGCTGGTGGTGAAATCTCCGATTTTGGTACCGGTACCAAATCGGGCTTGGACGTTGCCGCGAGCGTCGAATTGGAGTCCTTCGCTTGAAAGTTCTGCGAGCAATCCATCTTTCACAGGATTTGTGAATCCCATCGCCAGCAAAACCAATTCGGTGGGCCATTCGGATTCGTTGCCACTATTATTACCACGGGCGCCGTCTTTGACTTGGATAGCGCGGACTCGCCCCTGCGCGTCTCCTTGGAAGCCGAGAGTGGTGATGCTCCAACTTCGTGTGCCGCCTTCTTGCTGGCTGCTCGAGTTAAAAAGCATTTTCGGATAAAGCGGCCACGGCGTCGAGGCGTCGCGGGTCTCGGGCGGTTTGCCCAGGATTTCGATTTGGGTGACGGTTTTGGCACCTTGGCGGTGCGAGGTCCCGACGCAGTCGGATCCGGTGTCGCCGCCGCCGATGACGATGACGTTTTTGCCTTGGGCCGAAATCAGATCTTGCACGGCATCCCCAGCGACAATGCGGTTTTGGCGGGTGAGGAAATCCATTGCAAAGTGTACGCCTCCCAGTTGCCGTCCCGGGACGGATAGATCGCGTGGGACTTCGCTGCCGGTCGCTAGGACGATCGTGGGGAATTCGTCGCGGAGTTTTGCGGCGCTGATGTCTTTGCCGACGCAGATTCCGGTTCTGAATTCCACGCCTTCGGCTTGCATCTGTTCGATGCGGCGATCGATGTGGGATTTTTCCATTTTGAAATCGGGGATTCCGTATCTGAGCAATCCTCCGACGCGATCGGTTTTTTCGAAGACGGTAACGGAGTGTCCGGCTCGTGCGAGTTGTTGTGCGCATGCTAGGCCAGCTGGGCCGGAACCGACGACAGCGATTTTCTTGCCCGTCAGTCGAGCGGCGGGGTGGGGTTTGATCCAGCCTTCAGCGAATCCTCGATCAATCAAAGTGCGTTCAATGGACTTAATAGAAACGGCGGGATCCGTGATTCCCAGCACGCACGCACTCTCGCACGGAGCAGGGCAAAGGCGCCCGGTGAATTCGGGGAAGTTATTGGTGGAGTGGAGATTCTCGAGCGCCTCGCGCCACTTGCCTCGGTAGACTAGGTCATTGAATTCAGGAATCAGATTGTCGACGGGGCACCCGACTTCAATTTTTGGGTCGCCTGCGGCTCCGCCATGACAAAACGGAACTCCGCAATCCATGCAACGTGCCGCCTGAGTAACGGCAGTCTTCTCATCAAAATCATGCTCGAATTCACGATAATGGCGAATCCGCTCCGAGACGGGATCCGCCTTCAACGAGGCGCGAGGATATTCTTTGAAGCCGGTGACTTTACCCATGGGCCGGAGTCTCCACTTTTTTTCCAGGTGAAGTGATCACAGATTTCAAAGGAGTGATTTCTGTTTTTTTCAGTGCGAGCTTGTAATCCCTCGGAATCACTTTCACGAATTTGGATTTCGATTTTTTCCAGTTTTTCAAAATCTCTTTCGCGCGAGCGGAGCCGGTCAGTAGTTGGTGCTGCTCGATCATTAGTTGCACTTCAGCTTCGTCGTTAGCTTCCTCTAAGCGATCCAAATCAATCATCCCAGCATTCACGCGCGAAGCAAAACTTCCGTCCTCGTCCCAAACATAGGCAATTCCGCCCGACATCCCCGCGGCAAAATTCCGTCCCGTGAGACCCAGCACAACCACGCGGCCGCCCGTCATGTACTCGCAACCGTGGTCGCCTACACCTTCGACCACTGCGGATGCTCCAGAATTCCGAACCGCAAATCGCTCGCCTGCGACTCCTTGAAAATATGCCTCACCGGAAGTAGCGCCGTATAAACAAGTATTGCCGACGATGATGTTTTTGGCCGGATCGTATTTTGTTTTTTCCGGAACGCGCACGACTATCCTCCCTCCGGAAAGTCCCTTGCCGGCGTAATCGTTGGATTGCCCAGTCAGAACCATCTGGATTCCCGGACTCAAGAACGCGCCAAAACTCTGCCCCGCGTTTCCGCTCAGTTCGATATTCACGCTTCCGTCGGGCAATCCTGCTTCGCCGTATTTTCTGGCGACCTCGCCCGAGAGCAAAGTTCCGATCGTTCGATTGATATTCCGAATCGGCATTTGAATCGTGACTGGAATTCTGTGATCGATTGCCGGTCGTGCCAGGCGAATCAACTCGTGATCGATTTGGCTTTCGAGTTCATGATTCTGATTTTTCGTGTGGTAGAGATCCGTGGGGAAGAGCGGCTGAGTTCGCGTCAGGACTTTGGTGAAATCCAGGCCTCGGGCTTTGCTACCCGTCGCACGGATCGCGATGATTCGCTCGACTTGTCCGATCATCTCGTTGAACTTGCGATAACCGAGAGCGGCCATGTGCTCGCGAACTTCTTCGGCGACGAATTGCATGAAGTGCACGACGTATTCGGCCTTGCCCGTGTACTTGGAGCGGAGCTCAGGGTCCTGGGTTGCAACCCCCACGGGGCAGGTGTTGAGGTGGCACTTGCGCATCATGATGCAGCCCAGGGAAATCAGCGGCGTGGTGGAGAATCCAAATTCCTCAGCGCCGAGCAATGTTGCAATCACAACGTCACGGCCCGTGAGCAGTTTCCCATCCGTAGCGAGTACGACTCGGTCGCGCAGTCCATTGATCACCAAAGTCTGATGAGCTTCGGCAAGTCCCAATTCCCAGGGCGTTCCCGCAAAGTGAATCGACGAGACGGGACTCGCACCGGTTCCGCCATCGTGCCCGCTGATCAAGACATGATCTGCGCGGGCTTTGACCACTCCGGCTGCGATCGTGCCGACGCCGGATTCTGAAACGAGCTTCACACTAATCCGCGCACTCGGGTTGATGTTCTTGAGATCAAAGATCAGCTGCTTGAGATCTTCGATCGAATAAATATCGTGATGAGGCGGGGGAGAAATGAGCGTGACTCCCGGGGTGCTGTATCGCAGACGTGCGATGTGCGCGTCGACTTTGTGTCCTGGCAGTTGTCCACCTTCGCCGGGTTTTGCTCCTTGGGCGAGTTTGATTTGTAAATCGTCAGCGTTGACTAAGTAATTAGCTGTGACTCCAAATCTGGCCGAAGCGACTTGCTTGATCGCCGATCGCATCGAGTCGCCATTCGGCAGAGGTTGGTAGCGAATCGCGTCCTCGCCGCCTTCCCCCGTATTGGATTTGCCGCCGATTCGGTTCATCGCAATCGCAAGCTGAGTGTGAGCTTCCCAGGAAATCGAGCCAAAACTCATAGCGCCGGTCGAGAACCGCTTGAGAATCTCGGTCACTGGTTCCACTTCTTCGATTGGCACAGGCGGACGCGCCGAGTGATCGAGCTCAAACAAACTACGCAAAGTGACTCGGCTGCGATCGGTTCCATTGACCAATTGGCTATATTCTTTAAAAATAGGATAACTATTCTCACGAGTCGCGCGCTGGAGTTTGTGAATCACCATCGGCGAATACAGATGCTCCTCGCCAGTTTTGCGGTAGTGGTGCAGTCCGCCGGTGTCGAGCGTGCCCGGATGAAGCAGCGGATCGTAAGCCTCGCAATGACGTCTGACGGTTTCTTGCTCCAACATCTCGACGCTCATGCCTTCGAGGCGCGAAGACGTTCCCGTGAAGTAGAGATTCACGAGCTCCGAATCCAATCCAATCGCTTCAAAAATCTGAGCACCGCAATAGGACTGCAGCGTGCTGATTCCCATTTTGCTGAAAACTTTGAAAAGCCCTTTTCCAATAGATTTGATGTAATTTTTTCGCGCAATCGCGGGATCAGTAATTCCAGTGAGCAGCCCCTCTGCACACAGGGTATCGAGAGTTTCGAACGCCAGGTACGGATGGATCGCATTGGCACCATAACCCACGAGGAGGGCGAAGTGAGAATTTTCGCGAGGTTCGGCGGTTTCGATGATGATGCCGGTTTTGGTGCGAAGGCCTGCACGAATCAAAGAGTGATGGACTGCAGACACAGCCAGCAAGCTCGGGATCGCAGCACGTTCACGCGTCACTCCACGATCCGAAAGAATGATCAAAGTTGTTCCTTTGCGAACCGCTTCGGAAACTTCTTCGCAAACCTGATCCAGCCGATTTCTCATTGCGTGCTGAGTGCTCGGGTCAAAGAGCAATTCGATGGTGATGGCGTTGAAATGTCCCTTGGCGATGTTGCGGATTTTCTCGAGATCGTGATTCGTGAGGATCGGAGTTTCAAGCTCCAATCGATGCGCGTGCTCGGGAGTTTCATCGAGCAGATTTTGTTCGGGACCCACATAAGTCGTGAGCTCCATCACCAATTCTTCGCGAATCGGATCAATCGGTGGATTGGTGACTTGCGCGAATTGTTGTTTAAAATACCTGAAAAGCGGCTGAGGCTTCTCCGATAAAATCGCCAGGGCAGCATCGACTCCCATCGATCCCACGGGCTCTTCACCCGCGGTGGCCATGGGAATCATGAGCTGGAAAATCTCTTCATTCGTATATCCCATCGCGCGCTGGCGCTCGAGCAGGGTGGCAGGATTCGAAGGATGAACGAAAAAGGGCTCGGGCAAATCTGACAATCGGATCAGATTTTTTTTCAACCAATCGGCATAGGGGCGGCGCGAGGCCATTTGTTTTTTGATTTCGTCGTCTTCGATGATGCGATGTTGCGAGAGATCGATCAGCAGCATTTTTCCGGGCTGAAGTCTTCGCGAGGAGACGATGTCCTCTGGCGCGACGGGCACGCTGCCCATTTCGGACGAAAGGATGACGAGGTCGTCTCGCGTGACCATAAAGCGAGAAGGGCGCAAGCCGTTGCGATCGAGTGTTGCTCCAATCACATTACCGTCAGTGAACGCAATCGCAGCCGGGCCGTCCCAGGGTTCCATCAGATTCGCGTGATATTCGTAGAAGGCGCGGCGTGCCGGATCCATTTGCTTGTTCTTGGACCAAGCCTCCGGAATCATCATCATCACGGCGTGAGGCAGCTCGCGCCCGCCCGTGTAGAGCAGCTCCAGCACGCTGTCGAAGGTTGCCGAGTCACTCTGGCCCGCCATTACGATCGGGAGCATTCGGCGCAGATCCTTACCGTAGTACGGTGACTCCATGACCATCTGGCGCGCGGCCATCCAATTTTTATTCCCCTTAAGTGTATTGATTTCACCATTGTGCGCGATCATTCTAAAAGGATGCGCCAGATCCCAAGTCGGAAAAGTATTGGTCGAGAATCGAGTGTGGTGGAGAATCAGCGCGGATTCCAGATCTTCGCTTCGTAAGTCGGGATAAAAATTCTGGAGCTGATCTCCCAGCAACATTCCTTTGTAAATGATAGTTTTGGATGAAAACGAGGGAACGTAATATTCGCTGCGAGCCAGCTTGTATTCCTCACGAACTCGGCGATCAATCACTCGGCGAATCAGGTACAGCTTGCGCTCGAAATCTCGGGTGTCTTTGATTTTTTTATTCGCCTCCAAGAAACACTGGCGAAAATACGGCATCGTCCGACGTGCACCCACACCAGCGACCGAAGGATCCGTGGGCACGTCGCGCCAGCCCAGAAATTTGCAACCTTCGTCGACGGAGACTTTTTCAATGAGATTTTCGATCGCCTTGCGAGTGGCGGGATCTCGGGGCAGGTACATGAATCCGACGGCATAGCGTCCGAGTTTGGGCAGCTGAAATCCCAAAGCCGCCGTCTCCTTGCGGAAAAACCGATCTGGCATCTGGATCAAAATCCCAGCGCCATCCCCCGTACGCTCGTCAGCGCCTACAGCACCGCGATGTTCGAGATTGCACATCGAGGAGAGGCCTAGGTCGATAATTCGCCTGGATTTACGGCCTTTGATGTCGGCAATAAAACCAACGCCGCATGAGTCTTTTTCAAACTCAGGGTTGTAGAGCCCCGTCTTACTCGTAAATCTCAATATCCCTTCCCTCCGCTTCACGCTTCGGGACGGTGCTGTTGCACCGCCGACTTTTCGGGGCGAACGCATGCGTTCAACTACCCTCAAAGTCCACAGTCCCGCTCCATTTCTGGATATAAGGAATTTTGGGGGCCGGAGCAATCAGAAAGCCTTGCTCTCAAGCAAAATTCCATGGATTTATTCCAAGGCATATGAATATCTGATATGTTTTTGGCATGCGGCTCAACTCGAAAAAATATGCGCCCCTTGTGAGGGTTGCGGTTGCACACTACTGGAAGACATTGCGCCGCCAATCCGCTAAGCAAAAATCTGGTAGCGCGGATCGAGGAGGACGAGCAGCCGTAACCGGCGGAAGGCAGATGGACGGTTTTTGTGAAGTGGTCCAATCTGTCCTTGTTGATGCAGGTATGCCTGATGCCGATATCCATCTGGACAGGAAACTAGAGCTTCCGGGATATTTTCGCCCCAGCAAAAACTGGGACATGCTCATTATATCGAGAGGGCGGCTAGTGGCCGCGATGGAATTTAAGTCCCAACGAGGTCCGTCTTTTGGAAACAATTTCAACAATCGTGCAGAAGAAGCCATTGGAACCGCCAAAGACCTTTGGATTGCCTATCGAGAGGGAGCGTTTGGCAAGGATAGCCTGCGGCCCTGGTTGGGGTGTGTGATGCTTCTCGAAGACTGCCCAAAATCTGCATTGTCCGTAAAAGTGGAAGAACCTCATTTTAAAGTTTTTCCGGAATTTAGAGACGCTTCCTATGCAAAACGATATGAAATTTTGCTCCAGAAACTAATCAAAGAGCGCCTATATGACAGCGCGGCCTTTTTGCTCGCGACAAAGAGCGGCGGACCGAAAGGCGAATTTTCTGAACCAGCAAATGATCTCACGATGCAAGTTTTTCTTGCAGGGCTTGCAGGTCATGTTGGAGTGCACCTTGCAAACGGGTAACGCGATGAATACACAAATTGAACTTCTGCCGGTCCGTTTTCCTAAAGAAGCGTATCAGTTCGGGCAGCGCTCTGACGGCGAGATTCATGGCGTAGTTCTGACAAGGCCTCACGTCGTCGAGTTGATTCTTGATCTTGCGGGGTACAAGACTGGCGATGATCTTACATCCTTGCGGCTTCTTGAACCGTCCTGCGGACATGGCGCATTTCTACTTCCAGCAGTGAAACGATTACTCGAGACTCTTAGGCACTCAGATGGAAAGCTTTCTAATCTGAAGAACGCGATCACTGCGTTCGATATTGACGCCGGGCATGTCGCAAAAACGAAACAGGCATTAACCGAGCTCATCTCGTCTTATGGTTTCAACTTTGAGGAATCGACCGCGCTGGTAAATGGCTGGGTTTTTGAGGGTGATTTTCTCCTTGCGGACATTTCGTCCCATTTTGACGTGGTGGTTGGAAATCCGCCATATATCCGGATTGAGCAGATTTCCCCTCAGCTCCAATCGGAGTATCGGAGACGTTACTCCTCGCTATATGATCGCGCTGACCTCTATGTCGCGTTCATCGAGAAGAGTCTTTCACTACTATCCTCAAAGGGAACGCTCTCGTTTATCTGTGCTGATCGGTGGATTTTGAACCGTTATGGTGCCCCTCTCCGCGAAAAGCTCTCAAACGGATTCCGCGTCCAAACCTATATCGACCTCCACACTGCGTCACCGTTTGACTCGGAGGTCATCGCTTATCCGTCGATCTTCGTGATCAGTCTAGGTGCGACCGATCATGTGAATGTCTTTTCTCTGAAGACAGCAGCACCAAGAGAGTGTGAGCTTGTACGTCTGGCTCTGGATGGACGCTCGATCTCTGACGAGGCCGTCACGTTTGCAGCTTATGATAAATGGTTTACCGGAGGCGACCCTTGGACCCTTTCGTCACCGGAGCAACTGAAAGCCCTGCGTGACCTCGAAAGTCGTTTTCAATCATTAGAGGCTGACAACACCACCCAGGTTCGGATCGGTGTCGCCACAGGCTGCGACAAACTTTATATAGTAGATGACAGCTTACCTGTTGAGAAAAGCCGCCTTGTTCCCTTAGTCATGCGCGCCGATCTTGATAGTGGAAAAGTTCGCCACTCCGGCAAATGTGTCCTAAATACATTTGAGGACGGAGGCGGAGTCATTGATCTGGCAAAATACCCAAAGCTTCGGAAATACTTCGACGAAAATGACGCTGAGATTCGAAAGCGCCACGTTGCCAAGAAAAATGGCAACGGTTGGTTTCGCACTATTGACCGAGTTTACCCGGAGCTGGTGAAAAAACCGAAACTCCTTATTCCAGATATCGCGGGAGCGAACGAAGTCACTTTTGATTTGGGTAAGTACCATCCTCACCACAACTTGTATTACGTTGTGTCGGACACCTGGGATCTTGAAGTGCTAGGTGGGCTACTGAGTTCGCGCGTCGCGCTGTTTTTCGTGTGGTCTTATGCTGTTAAGATGCGCGGCGGGTATCTGCGGTTCCAGGCACAATATTTAAGGCGGATAAGGGTTCCGCGTCCATCGGATCTCACAAAAGAGCTCCAAATGAAACTCAAGGCAGCCTTTCGTGAGCGAGACTTTGAAGCACTCGATCGTTTGGCACTTCAGGCATACAAACTGAAGACTTTGCCGGATTTTGATTTTGTTGATACGCGAGCTTGACTAATTCAGCGTTTTAGGTGCGCTTTGAGCGGGACGTTCTCCAGTCAAGCTCTTGAGGAACTCGACAACGTCCGCGACTTCGTTTTCCGGAAGAGTTTTGCCGAGTTGCGTTTTTGCCATGACTCGGACTGCCTCATCCAAAGTGGCAACAGAGCCATTGTGGAAGTATGGAGCCGTCAGAGCCACATTTCGCCAAGTCGGAATGCGCCACGTGTTTTTGTCCGCATCCGAGTGAGTGACTTCGTAACGTCCCAGATCTTTCGAGAACGCGTATTTTTGATCATACTCAGTTCCGGGAATCGTGGGGAATTTCATATAGAACCCTTGTCCAGCAGGCATCGTGGGGCCGTTGAACATCGGGCCGCTGTGGCAGGAGAGGCAGCCTGTTTTCTCGACAACTTTCATTCCCCTCTGAGCAGCCGTGCTCAGGGCGCGTTTGTCGCCTTTCAAAAATCGATCATAAGGAGATCGGGGAGTGATGAGAGTTCGTTCGTAAGCAGCAATCGCATCCGCCAGATGATCAATCGTCAGAGAATCTTTGCCAGGAAAAACTTCTTTGAATTTTTGAACATATCCTGGAATTGCAGCCACTTTTTTAATCACCTCGTCGTGATCTTTCATTCCCATTTCCACAGGATTGGTCAGAGGACCTTTGGCCTGTGCCTCCAGAGAGTCGGCGCGACCATCCCAAAATTGCACTGAGGAATAAGCAGAGTTCCAAACCGTCGGGGCATTGCGTCCGCCTTTCTGGCCGTTGATGCCGGTTGAAAACTGAGCATTGTCCACGCCTGACCCCGCGTTCTGAACTCCGTGGCAGCTGTTGCAAGCAATCTCGTTGGTTTTGGAGAGGCGCTTGTCGAAGTAAAGATGTTTGCCGAGCTCGATTTTAGCTGCGGTCATGGGGTTGTTTTTAGGAATAGGGGGCCTGCCGGGAAGTTGATCCCAGGTTTGGGCGGTGGATGCAATGGCTAGGGTAAAGCTGGCAATCAGAGCTGGAATGTTTTTCATGCGGCCATCATAGGCGCGGCAACAGAAAAATCAATGGGGCTTTTGTGCAGCTTAAGGGGGTCTTTAAGCATCTGCTTCTGTTTTTTTGTCGGACATTTTGTCTCGCGGTGGGATAATATGTCTGCGCAAATACCGCATTATAAAGAGAATAACAGGGATGGACATCGGCCTATTTTTTGCATATTTTCTGATCAACTATGTCAGATCTGATTCGATGGGAATTAATTCAGCATGCTGGGGACGAATTGAGCCAAGTGATTGGCGGAACCAAAAGTCGACTTGAAGAGCAAATCGAGCGGGTTCGGAGCGTGGGGAGTGCGTTTCAGTCTTTGGCGCAGGTCCTGACGGCAATTGAGAAAAACATCGTTCAGATCAGTTCTGTGACTCGCGATAATTCGTCGAAAAGCAAAAAATGCTCAACTCAGGTTTTGGATTCTGTCAGCGCCATGGGGCAGTTGGAGTCAGGATTCAAGTCGGTGCAGAATAGCCTGCGAACCATCGACGCAGTGGCTAAGCAAACGAATCTTTTGGCTCTGAATGCGGCCATCGAGGCAGCGCGCGCTGGGGATGCCGGCAAAGGCTTTGCGGTAGTTGCAAACGAAGTCAAAGATCTTTCGAAAACAGCCAGCAAGGTCAATCTGGAGATTCAGGAGACCATTGCGAAGGTATCAAAATCAGTGGCGGATTTGTCGCAACAGTTATCCAACGTTCATGAATTAATGGATGAGGCATATAAATCCTCGGAGGAGGCCTGCTTGAGCGCGGATGCCATTGCTACCTCATCCAAGGAAATGCAACGGGGGCTGGACTCAACGCAAACCGAGTTGAGCCAGATCGACCAGTCCATGTTGCAGTCCAGGGTTCAGTTGAATGAGATTTCTGTCATTGGAACCACATTCGAGAATTTGATGAGTTTGCTAAAATTTCAGGGGGTTTTTGAGCGCATGAACGATCCACTGGAGCGGATTGCCCCATTGGCTGCAGCCAGCCAGTACGAGAATAAGCAGAAGTTCACGCAGACTGCTGGGGAAGTGTTGCTCGAGGATCACGACGTTTTGATTTCTATCACGGACCCAACGGGAATTATTCAATTTGCAAACAAGAAATTCTGTCAGATCGCAGGATATACCCAAGAAGAATTGATAGGAAAACCGCATAACATTGTTCGTCATGCTGATATGCCAAAAATCGCTTTCCAGGACCTGTGGCAGGTCCTGCGATCCAAACAGTTATGGCAGGGCTATGTAAAAAATAAAACGAAAACAGGCGGGTTCTACTGGGTGAAAGCGACGGCGTTTCCGTGCCTGGGGGCAAGCGGTGAGATTACAGGCCTCATTTCAGTGCGGTTCAAGCCCGGTCGGAGCGAGATTCAAAAGGCTGTGGAGATTTATAGGAAACTTTTGTAGGAATTTTCCGATCAGTCATCATGGATTTCGATCTTTTGAGGGCGCAGGTTCTCCAAGTCAATAAAGCGTTCTATGATGCGGTCTATCGAGACGAATGGCTGCGTCAAATTTTTGCCGATGTCAAGCAGGCGCACATTGAACAGCAGCAGACTGATTTTATGCTGGGTGCATTTGGAGGTCCGAAAAATTATTCGGGGCGATCTCCCATTGACGCGCACCCACATATTTTTGTTACTGAAGAGATGTGGCAGTTGCGTGAGAAGTATTTGAAACAAGCTTTTGTGGCGACGAACTTCCCCGAGGACTTGAGAGCTAAGTGGATCAAAATTGACGAAGCGTTTAAACATGCAATTGTCAAAAAAAGCCCCGAAGAGTGCAAAAAAAGATACACGATGGACGCTATTGTCAATGTCCCCAATCCAGCTAGTCCAGGTTATAAAAAAGCAAGCTAGAGACTGTTATGACTGCCATCACAGAGTCCACTTGCGGACTTTGTGTGTTTGCAAAGACAGAGTTTGACTCGAGTGTCGCTTTTGATTTCGAGCTTTCTGGGTTGAAATTCTGAACCTTTGTGGCTTCCATCACAAAACGGTTGTTTTTTTGATTCACCGCAGGCGCACCAAAGATAAGTGCCTGCCTTCAGATCAACCGCTTCAAAGTTGGTATCGACTATTTTAGGTTTTGCCATGAGAATTCCATATCCTCACCCCCAGGCAAAATCCATGGATTTCAAGAGTCTGGGTTTTCCTCAATGCGAGCGCGGCGGAACGAAGCGTGTGTCCTGTGGTGAAAAAATCATCGACGAGAAGCACTCGCTGCTGTCGCAAAGACTGGGCGCTTTCTCGAATCAAAAAGGGGATGGATTGGGCTTGTCTTGCCAGGGAGTCCAGCTCAGCCTGTTTTTTTTGATGTCGGGGGAGATTGTACTGAAGCGCATGAGTGATGGGGATTTGTAGAATTTGACTGAGCCAAAGAGCAATCACTTCGGTTTGGCTCTCTGTTTTCCAGAGACGGCCAGGGTTTTGAGGAATAGGCACGAGGGTGGAGAGGTTCAACGATTTCAGCTGGAGGATTCGCTCTTCGTCCATTTTGAGAACACGATGATCGAAAACCGGACCGCGATGGGCTTTCCAGCGCTTCAGGACAGTGTATCCATGACCGTAGAGGAGGTAGAGGAACTGCAGCGAGGCCAGAGGTTCTAAAGGTGGAATCCAATTGCTGTGAATCGGAGCCAAGATTAGGGATTCATGGCAGTTTTTGCAAAGGGGGAACGAACGGGAGTCCGGAGATTGTGAACGGCATCCAGAGCACCGGGTCAGGTGAAGCAAGGTGGAGAGCATGCAGTGAGCAGAGCAAGTTTGAAGCCAGGCTCTATTTGCCTTAGACTGATTCAAAGGAGCTGCTTGACTGAGAAATTCTAAAATTTTCATTCTTTTCGTATGTTCTTTCGTTGCGGCATTTTTTTTGGGTTCCTGTGGGAATATGTACATCGGCGGTTATGATATTGGCGGACCAGCGGCTTCCCCCAATCCCAGTGGGTCTGCTTCTGCCTCGTCGAGCGCGTGCACTTCCAGTACTGTGGCGGGTGCTTGGACACGATCGGATAAGAAAGAAAATATTAGTTTTGGGACCGACTGTAAATTTACATCGTCATTATGTAATTCAACGGCGACTTACACGGCTACAGCGACTACGATTACTTTCAATGATTACAAGAATGGCGACGCGAGTTGCAACGACCCAAAATCGTTGCTCACCTCATGTGAGTTCAGCATCCAGGGCACGTCGCTGACGACTTCAAAATGTCAACCGCAGGGCGGCGGGACTTATACGAAAAATTAGTATAGTCTCGGGCTTGTGATGAAGCTGAAGAAAATTAAATCTGG
The DNA here is from genome assembly GCA_964364175.1 of uncultured Bacteriovoracaceae bacterium. Classification (GTDB taxonomy): domain Bacteria; phylum Bdellovibrionota; class UBA1018; order UBA1018; family UBA1018; genus CAYILR01. Next base: position 33,422 of record CAYILR010000037.1, on the reverse strand, counting down.
AGTCATGTCACGAGGACTATCGCTCGCAAAGATGACGTGGGTGGTGGGCAGCCATGCGGCTTCGCAGTCGGTTTCGGATTGGTTTCAATCAGCTGATTTGCCTCCTGACGAAAAATTGAAAAAAATTCTGGGCAAGAACGCGCAATTCATCGCGAAGGAGCTGGGCCAGCTCAAGGGCACAGTGATGAAGGCCGGGCAGATGCTTTCGATGTTCGGGGAGAGATTTTTGCCTCCTGAGGCGAATCGATTTTTAAAGACGCTTCAGAGCCAGTCCCCACCTTTAGAGTGGCCTGCGATTGAGAAAATTCTGATTCGGGAGCTAGGTCCCGAGAAATTCGCACAGATCGAATTTGAGACAGAATCTTTGGCGAGTGCATCGCTGGGGCAGGTGCATCGAGGAAAGTTGAAGACTGCATCGGGAAGTGCGGCTGAATGGATTTGCTTCAAAGTTCAGTATCCAGGAGTCAGAGATGCAGTTCGCAGCGATTTGGCGGGACTCAGGCGGATTATGAGCTTGGCGAAACTCCTCCCGAGCAAGCAAGCCGATTTTGACGGAATTTTTCAAGAAGTAGCCCAGATGTTGGAGCAGGAAACCGACTATTTGCAAGAAGCGCGCTGGATGGAGTTTTTCCGGAAAAAACTTGCGGGCGATTCACGCTATTTCGTTCCGAAAAACTATCCCGAGTTTTCCACATCCTCGGTTTTGGCAACAGAATATGTTGAGGCTTACGGAGTCGATGGGCCTGAGGTTCACGCTTGGTCAGCAGAGAGGCGCAATGCGGTTGCTGCTGCGGGCATGGAATTGTATTATCGAGAGCTTTTGGAGTGGCGAGCAGTTCAAACGGATCCTCATTTCGGCAACTATCGAGTTTTGAGTTCATCGCGAACGGGTGAGCCAGATCGCTTGGTTCTTTTTGATTTTGGAGCCATACGCGAAATTTCTTCGCCCTTTTTTGAAAAATACCGAGGTTTGATCCGGGCCGTGTTGAATCAGGACCGAGAGCAGGTTCAGAAAGCTGCTTTGGAATTTGGATTGACCCTGCCGGATGATCCGGAGTCTTTGGCGCAAACTTACGTGGATCTGGCTCTGCTGATTGGTGAGCCATTTCGTGCTGATCTCCAACCCTATGATTGGGGAGCGAGTGACTTGCCTCTCCGCGTGATGAAGCACGGGATTCGCCTCAAGCAAAATGTCCGCACGCCCCCGCCGGAGGTGATCTTTCTTGATCGAAAAATGGGCGGAATATTTATTTTCATGTCGACGCTGCGAGCGGTGATGGATTGTCGGCCAATTCTAGAGAAGGCGCTCAGTGTTTCTCGAAAATCAGGTTGAAACATTTTTGTCCTGATTTCAGATATTTTTTTTCAAAATGAGTTCTGGGCTCAATCGGTGAGGACTCATCGATGATTTTCATTTTCCACTCTTGGGTGATCTGTTGCCTTGCTGATTTTGCGTATTCTGGGAGGTTAGTGGCTAGCGTCAGCGTTGCTCTGGGTTTCATGCATTCCTGCAAGCGACCAAAAAAAGGCATCTCGTACCAATAATCCGTCGGATTGGGGTAGAGCAGGAAAACTCGCTCCAAGCAATTCGGCGGCAGTTGGTAGGTCACCCAGGAAATCGCATTGGCGTGAACCGGGAGAAGGTGGGAAGGTTTTTCGTGTCTCTCGTAGCGGCGATGAAATTTGCCAAATTTTTCTGCTGTATGTTCAATCGCAATCAAAAATCGATCCGGATTTTTCTGAGCATACGAAATCGGATGCCACCCCACGCCGCAGCCGATTTCTAGGTCGAGTGGCATTTTTGGCGGGACCTGAAATGGAATCCAAATTCTGGGTTTGGGTATGCGAGTTGGATCGAAGGGGCGAATCACTTGAGCACGCATCTCACTTTCGCAGTGTCCTGTGCGGAAATGAATTGCCTGCCGTCCAGGTAGTTGTTGTAAACTTTGTAAGGATAAAAACCGGACGAATCAGTTTTTGGCCAATGAAAAGTCCGCGTAGATGTCCAGAATCGGGTTTTGGATAAGGAATCCGACGACGATGCCCAAGGCAAAATGGGGAAAGCGCGAGCCATGGTTCCGCAGTTTTCATGACCGGGACAAAGATGTCGGGCGAGATTTTTCACATCTAGCCATGTTGGCAGTTGAGCGCCCAGGGTTTCACAATATGCCTTGGCGTTGGTAAAATTCACACGGGTATCGATCCCGTTCATGCCCTCATGCGGAACGTTGATGGCGATTCCCCAATCGTCCCAGACATCGGTCCAGATTGCTCCTGGAATTTCGATGAAGCTGTCATGTTGGGAATCGAACTCACGGGTCGGGGGCATTTGCCAAGCTTCGCCCCACTCGGGGTGTCCTGTGACGCGTGTGAATACTGTTCCATCGACGGATTTTCGCTCGGTGGGTTGTGCTGGCATCCAAAGCGCATGGGTCTCCCAAGATTTTTTGAAATTCTCGGGAGAATCTTGTGGAATCGTTGAAAAAATCAAAGCGATCAGTCGTCTCGTGGTGTCAGAGTCTGTGTCTCCGTATCGGTCACGCCGGAGAGCGTAGATGGCTTCGTGTAGGATCAATGCAGTTTTATCTCGAGGCGAAAGCATCCTAAACAAACTCTTCTGAACCACGATCATTCCATCATCTTTGTAATCAACAATCTGTTCAAACCGGAGTGATCCCATGCGACAGCTTTCTGGAAGTGGAGTCACGCGCGGGTGAGCATCTTCTGTGGGTGTAATCGGGCTGTCGGTTTGATGGACGTAAGGCGGTTTGTGTTTGAGTAATTGAATTTTTTCAAGGTAGGGCTTCAGTTCTTGATTGAATTCAGATGTGATTAAATCCAGGAATGAATTTGCTGAAGTCTCGTCCTTCACAGCCCGGGTTTTGTCCAAAAAAAGTCCGTACTCCTCGGTGGCTTCGAAAAGATCAGCCAAAATCATCCAACGAATTTTTCCCACACTTTCGCGACAAACCCAGCCTCCGCCACCGTTCCCAGTTCGGGTGCCAGCAGATACCGGGTGAGCTTGGACAAGAAGTGCTAGCGCGCCTAAGCAGGCTAGAAAAATCGATTTAATTTTTGATTTTGAAATTTCCGTCAATGGGAAAAGCTGAATGCACATTTGGTAGACCTCAGTTCGATTTCCTTTTTCGAGATAGCGTTCCATTTGATTTTGAAATTTTCGGATCATTTTTTTTGCCTCTGGGAGTCTGTCGGGATCAATTGCGAGCATGATGGATGTAAAATCACGGAGCTCGATTGGAATTTCGTGCAGTGCTTTTTCAGCATTTTCTAAATATTGTCCATGTGCTTTTTGCACCGAGGCGCTTGTGATTTCATCGGAGGAACTAATCAATGTCGGAGTACGTTTGAGTGTTTTCCCTGATTTTTTAATCAGTTGAAGCCGGAGGAGGCGATCGAGAGCCTCTCGAACTCGGTGCGAGTTGATTTTCAGGCGCCTTGCGATCCATTTTTTATTGTGGATGAAATTCGATGTCTCCATCAAGGTAAGAATAGCAAAATGATGCCAATCGCTCAGGAGTTTAAACTGGTCAGCATTCAATTCGAGTTGTGTGGGATCTGGCTGGACTTTTCGTACAATGGGATCACGAAACTGACTCAAAATTTGAGATTGTTCCTTCGGGTCCAGTAGAAGTCGTTCGGTGATTCTTGCGGCTATTTTTTTGGAGACCCGTCGTCGCCCGTTGAGCAGTTCACTCATGGCTCCAGGGCTAATTCCCAATCGGCTCGAAAATGAACGTAAGGAGAAACGGATGTTCTTCTGATTTTTTTCCGTGAACTGACGCCTGAGTAGGTCTTGGAGTGTGGTTTGAGGATCCATATCGTTTTTCATCTGTTCCAAAAATTTGGAACAGTTTGTACCGAACCGAATTGACACAAATCTAACTTGGAAGCAAAGCAAATACATCAGCATTAAAACTCATATGGAAAGAGGGGACAGATGAAGATGAAATACGGCGTTTACATTTCGTTCTGGGTGGCTTCTGTTGCAACCGCGGAAATGAAAACAATCGATGATTATAACAAAACCGTTAGATTTACACGGGATACATCGCACATGGTTCTCATTAGAAACGAAGGTCCCTATGTTATGGGAGCTACTTCTCGGAACCAGGGAGATGAATTGCCCTGGCGATGGATCGAAGTGGATGATTTTTATGTGGACCAATATGAGGCGACAGCATTTGAGCTAGGCGCTCTCGGAAACATTCCAGCTGATTTTGAACCCAAGGGGCTTCAGGCAGGTAACGTGGGAACTTGGTACCGTGCTGAGGAGTATTGTCGTCTCAGAGGCAAGCGTCTTCCGACTGAAGCAGAATGGGAGAAAGTCGCAAAGGGTGGAGTGGGATTGCATTTTTCTTCGCCTGACAATTCACCCAATCAAAAATATGGAAATATTTTTAATACGTTCGAGCACGGAATTGAGCCTGTGGGTCAATACCCAGCCAATCCTTATGGTGTTTATGACTTGATGGGCAATGTTTCGGAATGGACTTTGGATTGGTACCACTTGGATTCTTATCATCGGTGTGACGGAGGGACCTATAGTCAAGGGAATCGGATTTGCAAAAATCCAGTTGCATTTCAGATACCCAACGATGGGTTTCCCAGAAAAGTGCATCGTGGAATGGGGTGGAGTTTCACGATTCCTGATACTTATTCCACTAGCTATCGAGGTTGTATCAAGCCTTCGACACCGTGGAACAACACCGGAGTTCGTTGTGTGATTCCTGTAAAATCAATTTCAGTAACAGAGAGGCTTCTATGAAATTCAGAACATTAGGAAGGGTTTTGGAGGTATTTTTATTGGGTGCAGTGAGCAGCGTTGCATGGGCTGGTTCTCAAAAGGTCGACTACACCGTGTTTCTTTTTGATCAAACCCCCAATGATTACATCTTCAAATCGGTGATTTCTGCCGAATACTATTTGGATGCAACCAATTTGAATGACGCAAAATGTTTGAACGCGGACCAACGTCCAATCAGACAAGTCTTTCCGATTCACACGGATGCGCTGACTTATTATGAATTTCATGCAAGGACTTTGAAATTCAGTGAGGGTGGAGGATGTGAGTTTACATTTGCAGGAGGAAAAATAGTCTTCGGTGTTTATTCTCGCGCAAACCAAGCGAGCAAAACATTGCAAACAACAATCGATGCATATTTCAGAAATCGTCCAGGCCCAAGAAGTGTGGATCTTAATTTGAGACAAGGCGAACTGAGTGACAGTATTGGTTCCGTGTTTATGGAATCACTGAGCCCCGTGATTCGAATTGTTGAATAGGGTCTCGTGCTGAGAAATAAATTGATTTTTTCTGTTGCTCATGAAAATTTAGAAATCATGAAAAAACAAATCACCGCATTTCTCAGTATTTCTTTGTTAGCACTCACGACAGCTGTCGGTTTTGCCGGAGAGCATCCGCTTTCAACCATTCAAGGGACTCAAATCGATCTCAAAGCGTACGACCATGCGTTTGCGGGTTCGATTAAGGGTTTTGTGGCTTTCGGAGCGATGGACGAGGAGACCTTCACCTCTGAATTAACTTTTCGGAAGGATGGAAAACTCGTCAAAGCAGCTTTCGCAATGGAAAATGGGAAACTGACCGGACTGATTCGTCACGACACCGAAAAAGGGACTGTCGAAACGGCTTTGTATTTGGCCCGAATCGATCGAGCTCAAAATCAATTGATTTTTAGCGTGAACGGCAAAGAAATGGTGGTTTCCATTACGGCAGATGGTTTTGCCAACAACCATTTCATGAATCCGACTTACAAAACCAATTTCAATGGCGAGGAGATTTCATTTACCCTCAAAGGCCAGGCTTGTTACGGATTTTCGGCGCACCTGGCGATCCTAATTTTGGGTGCGTATTTACACTAGTCAGCGAGCCGGGGTTCGAGCTTTGACACGAATATTTTCCCGAATTAAATCTCCGGGGTAAAGGATCACCGTTTCGCCCTCACTGAGTCCGGTGAGCAGCACTGTGTCCCGATCATTTCTTGCGCCCAGAGTGACCATTCGCTTTTGGGCGCGACCTTTTTGTACGACGAATACTGCCCACTGATTTCCATCTCTGAACAGTGATCCGATGGGAATTTGCAGGACGTTTTCCTGACGAGAAAGATAAAAAATCACATCCACATGAAAATTATTTCCCATTTTTGTAATCAAGGCGGGATCACCGTGGTCGAGTTCAGACTGGATTTCGGTTCGTTCTTCTTCGACCCCTAGAGCCGACGGTTTGACAAAGCCTGCTTTGCTGATGCGATGAACTTTTCCGCGAAATGCCGGACCGCCCCATCCTTCCACGAGAATGGAAGCTCCGACACGGATTCTCGTTGCATCCGGTGTCAGCAGCTCGGTGATGACTTCGATTTGAGTTGGGTCAATGATTTCTATGATCGGGGCTCCTCGGACAATCGGACCCATGCTATCTCGAAAGACCTGTGACACGACTCCCGAGATCGGTGCGCGGATCGTCAGGTGTTTGTCCCAGAACAATTCGACAATGGGATCGCCTTTTTTTATTTCGTCGCCTGCTTTAAGTGTCACCCGGCTCATCAGATCACCGTTTGCAAAAGCGGGGACGGTGTACTTGTCCTTGGAGCGAAGCCGTCCATCTGACTTGAATGTTTCTTCGAACACCCCCCGTTTGACTGCCGCGATTTCTACTTGAACTGGACGGGATCGCGCAACAAAGTAGCTTGCTGCGAGCAACAGGCAAACCGCGGCTGCGATTCCGATGATTTTTTTCCGCCGACGAGACTTGAGGCCTTCTTCATTCATAAGTTAATCCGCCATCTTCAAAGCTTCTGTGAGTTTTGTTCGATCTACCATCCTCGAGATCATTATTCCGCTGAATAAAAACGCGATGATCACAATTGCAACGCTGGTGACGTAAGTCGAGGCATGAATGATTAGCGGAAAAGAAAAAGTCTCCGTATCGACCATATTGAGGCTGGCTTCCGCAAGCCACCTGCCGGCAACGCATCCTAAAGGGAGTGACAGGATGACTTGAAACGCAATTTCAGCCAGCATCAGGCCTTTGACTGATATCTGATCGAATCCGAGGATTCGAAGGCTGGCAAGCTCCCAGCTTCGCTCGGAATAAGTCACGCGTGCAGCATTGTAGATAATTCCCAGGGTGATGGTCACCGCAAATCCAATCAGGATGTAGGTGAACGCAAGTGATACGCCCGCCATCGTTTTTTTGAAGCTCTCGTAGAGCAGGGTTTTGACATTGACGGATGCCACGCCCGGCAGGCTTTTGAGTTTTGCAAAAATCGGGGCTGATTGACGAGGATCAATGTGGAGCGCAGCGAGGTTGTAAGTCTCGCTTTCTCGAAACACTCGCCAGAGGTCATGGATCTCCATGTAAGCACTGTTGCCAATGAGGTCGTTGGTAAAACCTGTAATGGGCAGAGAGAGATTTCTCTGGGTTCCGTCGAGAGCCTCGATATCCACCATTTCGCCCAGTTCGGCTCCCCACCACTCGTGAAACGAGTTGCTGACGAGGAGTCCCTGATGAGGCAGGGAAATAAATTCGCCTTGTGTAGAAACCAGCTTTCTCAGTCGGCTTTCACTTGGCCATCCTTGTATGGCGATTTCCCGTTTGTAATTTTTGTAACGAAACCGAATCGGAACCATGTGATAGCCTTCGACTTCCAGAACACCGGGGATCGCTTGAATTTGATTGAGAGCTTCGATCGGAAGGGGTCGAATGAAGTTAACTGTAAAATCCTCGCGCTGGGCGATTTGAAATTGAGTGTCAAAAATATAGAATATCGTGTCCCGCCAAAAGGACGAGGTGATGATGAGGGCCAGCGAGGCAGACATTCCGATGATCGTCATGCCCATTCGCCAGGGACGCAGCAGCAGGTCACGAATCACCATTCGACCGATGATTGAAATTCGCGCCTGAATGTGGAGCCGTTCCAGGATTCCTTGATGCATCACTGGAGGTGACGGTGGTTTCATGGCTTCGGCCGGTGGCATGCGCACGATGGCGAGAATGCTGGACAACGCACCCAAGAGTCCTGGGATTACCCCAGCCGCCACTCCAACTGCAATGGCTGCGGGACTGATGACAAAATCCAACGAAGGGAATTTAAAAAAATCCTGGTACATGCCGCACTCGTAAAGACCCAAAAGCAAACCTGAGATCACCCCTGGAACCGCACCCAAACTCAGGGTGACAGCCACCAGTGTGAGGTAGTGAGAGGCCACCTGGAAGTTCGTGTAGCCACAGGCTTTCAGTGTCGCGATTTGATTGCGCTGAAGTGAAACCAGCCGGGAGACGATGACATGGACAAGAAAGGCTGAAATTGAAAGGAAAATAAATGGCATGAAAAATGCCATGATTTTTTGCTGCGAAATTTCGTCCGAGATAATCATGTTGGAAGGTTGTCTTGCGCGAGAGTAAGCTCCCAGATTTCCATAAGGCTTCAGGATTCGATCAAATTCAGAAAGGATATCATTGGAACTTGCGTTCGAGTTGATGGATGCGGTCACTGCGTTGAACGATCCGCCCATATTGCAGAGTTCTTCTAGAGCTTTTTGTGGCAACCAAAATATGCCGAAGTGCTTGTCGTCAGGCAGTGGGGCCGCGGGGTTGAGTGCATAAATATACTCTGGCGAAATGCCAATTCCCACGATCGTGATCTGTCGCTGCTGACCGTTGAGGGTCACCGAGAGAGAGTCAGATGGTTTGAGATGATGAGCCCGTGCAAAACCTTCATTGACTAGCGTCTCGATCGTTCGTCCGGGAATTGGCATGCGACCGGTTCGCAGGTAAACGCGATTCAGCCCCGATGTCGAGTCGCTCGGAGTCGAGACAAACGTCCCCATCGACGGCTCGTCCTGATAGGGCATGTCTATAATTCCATTGAAAACCACGCGCGTCTCCAGCGAGCGTACGCCAGGGACAGATGCAAGGCTCAAGGCCACATCTGCCGGGGCTTTTTTAAATTCAGCAAAAATATCTCCGAATGCATACTCGGCATAGAATCGATCACGCGCGTTGCGAAGCGACAGGTAGGCGCTCCATGCAGAGACCAGGACGGCGACGCCACAAGCAACAATCAAGGCAATCGTGATCACCTGTCCACGCATGCGCCGAATGTCACGGATGATTTTGACGTGGATGGTTTTCATTACCAGCTCAGTTCATCTACAGTGATTTTTTTTGGATTGGTTTCGACTGATACGATTTGCCCGTTGGCTAATCGTACGACTCGGTCAGCTAGTCCCGCGATCGCAGCATTGTGAGTGATGATGGCAACGAGAGTGCCCAGTTCGCGGTTCACTTTTAGAATGGCCTCGAGAACTTTTTTTCCGGTAGCAAGATCAAGCGCTCCCGTGGGTTCATCACAAAGGAGAATGTCGGGCCGTTTGGATACTGCTCGGGCGATCGCGACACGCTGTTGCTCACCGCCAGAAAGCTGGGATGGAAAATGATCACGCCGTTCGTAAAGGCCTACGAGAGAGAGGGCTTCCTCGACGGAGTACGGAGTCTCCACAATATCAGTGACGAGTTGAACATTTTCTCCTGCGGTCAGAGTGGGGATGAGATTGTAAAACTGAAAAACAAATCCCACATGCTCCCTGCGATAGCGTGTCAGGTCACTTTCGCTGGCTGTCACCAAGTCATGATCCCTGTAGTGAACACTTCCGGATGTGGGATTATCCAGCCCGCCTAAAATATTGAGCAACGTTGATTTGCCGCTTCCTGAGGGGCCGAGCAACACGACGAATTCTCCGGGATAAAGATTCAAATTGACTCCTCGGAGAGCATGGATCTGGATATCGCCCATTTGATAAGTCTTGGTGAGATCTCGCGCAGAAAAAACGGGTGAAGTCGATGTCTCAGTAGGCATAACGAGTCTCCTGGTTGTTGTGGGCACAGCTTATGCTAAGCAATAAATATGCCGCGCTACGAGCTATCGCAAAGTGAGAAATTATTTTCGTGGGACAAAGAATCTCACCACGAGGATAAATGTCTCAGGAAGGTGTTTTGGAATTTGATCTGGGTCGTTTTGGCTGTTTTCGAATTCAGTGTCTCTTCATGGGTCAGAGCGGAATCCGTTCTATCATGGAAGAAGGAATCTTTTTCGTTCGCTCTTGCTGATGGAACCCAGTTGAATGCCCAGGTGCAACGGCCGGTGTTGGATGTTGCATCTGGGAATCACGCCTTACCCCTGGTTCTGATTTTCGGTGGATTTCAGGACGCTGCAAAAGTTCTCTCATTTTTCAAAACTGCGGACCCGGCTGTTTTCGCTACTTTTGATTATCCGTTCGTGGCGGAGAGGCGGTTTCATTTTCCACAGAGCTTGTTTCTGGTTTCTGATGCCAAGCGGACTGTTCACCAGACTTTGGAGGGAATTTTGTTATTTCGAAAAATTCTTGTGGATCGTGGAGGTGTGGATCCTCGGCGATGCAGTATTATTGGTGCGAGCATGGGGGCTCCTTTCGCGCTCGTGAGTGGCGCTCGTGATCCTGGATTTTCTGGCGTTGTGCTGATTCATGGGTTTGGAAATGCTCCCGAGGTGATTACTCATCAGTTGAATCGATCATGGATTCCAAAAGTCGGAGGTTGGATTCGCCCTCTGACCTGGATGATGGGCCAGAGTGCTGGTTTGTATTTGGGTTTAGGTGCGTTGGAAGACTACGCGCTGCAGTTTCAGGAACAACAAAAAATTTTGATGATTTCTGCCGAGCGGGATTCCTTTGTTCCGCGCGAGACATCGGATAGTTTGTGGGAGGCTTTGCAGAAGAGCAAGGCTCAGGTGGAGCGTGTGATGATGAGTGGGGATCATGTTCAACCCGGGGCACAGGATTTGGTGGATGAGTTGGTCAAGAATAGCACGCAGTGGATGAAGAAAAATCAGCTTCTTTAACAGGAGGTCTTTTGGCATGAGTCACGAAAAAATCGATTGGTTGCTTTCGCCGGGGTCTTGTCCCGGATTCATGAGTGCAGAAAAACAGGAGCATCTGGAAAAGCCTCCCTACATTCATCATACGGAGCACCTCTTTGTTCGAATCCCGAAGCGCTATGCGTTGGTGAATATTACTGATCATGTCGAGGAAGTTCTGCGTCGTTCCGGAGTACGAGATGGATGGTGCTTTGTCAGTGCGATGCATATTACAGCCGGTGTCTATATCAACGATGCAGAGTCGGGTTTGCTGACGGATATTTCTCGGTGGTTGGAGAATCTGGCTCCCTATGGAAAAAATTATCTCCACCATCAGACTGGCGAAGACAACGGTGATGCGCATCTCAAGTCTTATTTGACGAACCATGCCCTGACTGCCCCTGTGACGCGAGGGAAGTTGGATTTTGGGACTTGGCAGCAGATTTTCTATGCGGAATTTGACGGTCTCAGGGAAAAACGGATTTTGGTCAAAGTCACTGGACTGAGTTAGGATTTTTCGACAAAATATAGATATGAATTATAGACGCACGGTCTTTTTGGCAGGTGCTTTTTTGAGTTCAGTCGTGGCTTGGACAGACGGGCCAGCCTGTTTCAAAGAACTTTGTGTGGGCAATACAGTTCGAAATACTCAGGGTTGGAAATCTCAGGTGACTGGGTTTGATCCTGACTCGGCGATGGTTTTTGTGGAGATGGGCGAGACAGGCGCTCCTTGGAAATTTGAGTATGGTGAGCTGGGCAAATCGGTTCGCTGTCATGAGAAATTTTGCGTAGGAGAGGCTGTGTTCGACCGCCACGACAATGAGGGTATGGTCGAAGAGGTTTACACTAACAACCTAGTTTATATTTATGCCCCAGACTTCGATGGGTATTTCTTGTACACAGCGGATGAGCTCCGTCAACCTCGCTACAAAGTCGCCAAACGCGACAGTAATGGGGGGAGCACAGCACGCACCTTGGCACTTTGTCGCTAAACGCGACTTTTGCCGAAAGTTACAGATCAATCCACTTTACGATCAAACAACGGTCCGGGCCGTTTTCTTGCGGCGAGACTTCCCAGTGGACGTCGTAATCCAAGATCATCGTCTTAAAAACCATCTGCCGGTCGTTGTAGTACGGCGGTCGTGGGTCGCTGGCGAGGGTTTGCTCGACGAGTTTTTGCAGGCCGGGATGTTTTGCCTCGGCTTGCTGGCATGCTTTCAGGGGGTCGTCCTGCCAGGATACTTCGAGCTTGGCCCATTTCGTGGCAGACCAGCCCGGGTTGGCGTCGGGGATGGAATCGGCGTACGGGATGTAGGGTTTTATATCCAGTACGGGTGTATGATCTTGCAGGTCGATTCCGGTGACGTGGATTTCGGGGCCCTCGGGTGCATCAATATCAATACGTTCGATTTTGACTGCGGAAAGTCCAATCGGATTGGGACGGTGAGGGGATCGGGAGGCCAGGACGCCAACTTTGCGAGAGCCATCGCTGGCGCGTGAGTCATAGAGGCGCGGTGGGCGGATCCTGGGCTTCCAAGGATTGCCCGGAAGGTCGTGAAAAACAAAAATCACCCACAGGTGACTGAATTCTTCGAGGCTTTTGAGCGAGTCGCGAAAGGCCTGTTCGTTCTTGAGGCGAATGATTCCCTTGGCGTCAGGCACGACTCCAGCTTGGCGGGGCACTCCAAAACGTTGGGAGAAACAGGAGTAAACGTAGCCAATCGGTTCGAAATTCACGGGAGGTTAGAATTCGTGGTGCAGGAGCCAGCGTTCTTCCTCTAAGCTACGCATGTATAGATCGTCAAAGTCATGCAGAACCAAGTACGGCCAACGGCGATCCAGGTTGTAGTACAGAGTCATGTGCGTTGAGCTGTGGATGACGAGATTTCCCAGAGCATATTTTCGGTCGCATTTTCTACGCTCATAGCCTGTGTATCGATCACACAAACCTTCGCGGTGAGCCTGGCAGACTTCCAGGTCAAATCCAGTCAGGTGCAGGTCACACGATTCATTTTTTAAATAAACTTGGCAGAATCCGTAGCTGCGCACGTCTGGGGCTGAGAGCGAGCTGCTTTTGTAAGTGATGCACTGGCGGTCCCGAAAGGCCTCGCAAGTCGCACGCTCCAGGGTATCCGTAATCATCAGGCAGGATTCCCCGTCCCGGTATACACGGCAAAGCTCGTAAGCCGTTTGCGAGTCCTTGCGGAGAGAATCACAGTCCGGAAAGTCATAATAACCAGCCCACGAAACTGTTCCAAAAAACATTAAACCCATCGCCAAATACGTCTTCATGGGAGACCTTTACCGAAAAAGCCGCGCAGTGTCAAATGCTACCAGCCTCCCCATTGGAGTCAAAGTTTGCATGCGTGATTCCATCGTGTAGGGTTGTTTGAACAAATGCTGCATGAAAAATCGGGTCCAGACAATTGACATCTCGCCCACGCAAACCCGGATATGTCCCGTTGGATCGTGCGCTTTCGAAGCTGGGGCTTGCATCTCGGACTCAGGCAGCGGAGTTGATTCGCGCCGGCAAGGTTAAAGTCAACGGACGCGTTGTATTGAGGGTTTCCCACGATGTGATTCCTGAAAAAACTAAAATCGAAATTGAGAATCAGACTCAGACGACGAACACCCCCCGTTGGATTCTGTTTCATAAACCCAAAGGGACCGTCACAACGCGATCCGATGAAAAAAATCGGCCCACTGTGTTTTCGTTGCTGGCGGATGTCGGTCAATACCTCATCGCGGTTGGACGATTGGATCAAGCAACGAGCGGGCTTTTGCTTTTGACCAACGACACGCAGTTTTCTGCCTGGGTGACGGATCCGAAAAATGCTGTTCCACGCACTTACCTGGTCACGGTTCGGGGTGAGTTTTCTGATGCTGATGCTAGTAGGCTTGAGTCGGGAGTCAGCGACGAGGGCGAATCACTCAGCGCCCATTCGATTCTCATTCGCAAGCGATCTCGACGAGAAACTCATTTAGTCATTCAGTTGATCGAAGGAAAAAACCGCGAGATCCGCCGTATGTTGAAACAAGTGGGCCACGAAGTGACCGTGCTCAAACGAGTTTCATTCGGGGGTCTCGAATTGGGCGATCTGCCCACCGGAAAATGGCGAGACCTCTCGGTGGCTGAGTTGAATCAGGCTTTTCCGGGAGCTCCTATCAAATCCAGCTCTATTTAGGCGATGTTGCGCCGTTGCTCTCGTGTGCGGAGCTGCCGGTATTGTTGCCCTGTGATGTGGGCTTATTGCCTGATCGATTGCTGACTTTCGAGTTGTTACCGGCTGAAGCGCTGTTGCTAGCGCTTTCGTCGCGTACGCATCCGCAAGAAGCGACATGTTGCACGCAGAGGCCTGAAATCAGGTGATTGGTGCAATTACAGTTACAAATAGCTAGTTGACCAGGTTTGCAATTGGCGTTGCAGCTTTGAGGGTCGTTGTTTTGACTTCCTGGATTGGTGCAGTTAGCGGGTGATATCGAGCAGGAGTCTGCCCAGGAAGTTGATGCAGATCCCAAAATAACCATTCCTAAAATTGAAGCGAAAATAATATTTTTCATGTGAATAAGCCCCTTCTGTATTGAGGATAAATACAAATACACAAATACACAAATACATTCCCGCTTGAGGGAGAGTGATTGGAAATCGGGAAAGCGGAAAGCTGTCAAATATTTGTTGACAGAAAATAGGGTCACAGAAATAGGCGAGGCGCAGACTTATTGACGGTGCCACTGGTTGAAACTGTCTCGCGCTTTGAACGTGCATCGTGGTGAATTTTCATGCGTTTGAGTTGATTTTAAATTTTGAGTTTCATTGAAAGGAGTTCCTAAAAAATGGCGTTTTTGGAACTCATGATAAGAAAAATTTTGAAAGGAAATTTCAAAATGAACCTCAAAATACTCTCAGACTCAGATCTCATTTCTCAAACTCGCCTGCTCGTGAAACAAGAGCAAAAAATAGTCGAAGAGCTAGTCAATTTTTTACAGGAAATTTACGAACGGAGGCTTTTTGCAAAGTTGGGTTATTCGGGAATGTTTAATTTCATGACACAAGAATTGAGATACGCGAAGGGGACTGCTCAAATTCGGATCGATGCATTGAAGCTGACTCAAGCGTTGCCTGAAGTGAAATCAGATTTGGTTAAAAATGACGCCTCAGTGATTCAAGCTGCGCATCTGCAAAAATTTCTCCGGCAGGAAAAAAGCCTCACGGGAGTAGAAAGAGATTCTAAAGAAAAGCTCCAGCTTTGGACGGAAATTCGCGACAAGAGTACGCGGGAGACAGAAAAATATCTGTCTCAAGTGAATCCCGAAGTTTACCTCGCTAAAGAAAAAAACCAAGCTAAGCGAATTGCCCCAGAAAAAATACAGATCCAGTTTGTTGCTGACGAGGAATGTATGGAAATGCTTCAGCGACTGGGAGAGCTGAATCCGAGAGAAGCAAATCAGTACGGAATCCTCATCAAAAAAGCGCTCAAGATCGCGTTGGAGAAAAAAGATCCGAAACATAAAAAAGTAAAAGAAGAATCAGAGATTGAAGCTGAGTTAGTTCAACCGCTTGAACCTTGCGCTGAGTCACCCAGGCCGATTGCCTCAAGTCATCGTCCGTATATCCCAGTAAAGGTCCGTAGGCGCCTTCTTGCTCGATCTAACCACCAATGTACTTATGTCAGCGAGATGACCGGAAAACGATGCCAGGAACGCGGGAATCTTCAAATTGAGCATATTCAACCACACGCGCTCGGTGGTTCTTCTGAAATTCAAAACCTGACCATACTTTGTCGAACACATAATTCTCTCAGAGCGATCGAAGTTTTTGGCCCTGAGAAAATGAAAAAATATTTAAAAACCTAGAGAATCAACTCGAAGTTTCTACCCCAAAGTCTCAAAAAGAATCAGCAGAATCCCAATAATCGATCCACCTGCAATGGCGCCTGCGCTGAGGGTTTCTTGGTTCTCCACAAAGACTTGGTGAATCTTGGTTTTTGGATTGTCTTTCAGTTTACCGATCACCCAGAACATAAATGCTCCGAGTGCCATCGAGAAGCTGTCGGAGAATCGCAGAACGAATGCGAGTCCCAATCCAGTTCCAGAAATCGGAAATCTACCTTTGGTTTTTTGCCCGATCACTTCCAAAACGATTCCCAGAATCGCGCCGATCAGAACTGCAAGCTGAGCAGTAGGATGCAAGAAGCTCAAACCTTTCGAAAGTACTTCGGCAACGCTCTTCCAAATCTGGACGGAAGGCAACGGGAGTTTGTCAGAGGTCAGCAGGGTCAAATCACCATGAAAAATCATGTAGAAAACTGGAATCGACAACCAAGAACCCGCAAAAATTCCCAGAATATGTCCGAGAGCTTGCTGTCTAGGTTTTGCTCCCAGCAAATAACCGGGGCGAATATCCATGAGCAAGTTGCTGGCGCTGCTGGAGGCCTCTGCCGTAATACTGGCGGTCATGATGTTGGTGGGAATATTTCCGGGTGCCAGAACGCTGTAGCTGAGCTGAGTGAGTTTACCCAAAGCGCCGACAGGTGTGATGGAAGTCAATCCGGTGGAATTCACAGCGATCAGTGTGAAAACGAAAACCAAAGGAACCGCAATCAGTCCCATCCAGTATTGAACACCGAAAAATGAATGAGCCATCCAGGCCATGACGATACCCACGATGGGAACGCCCACGAGCGAAACCCAAATCGGAAGCTCAATGTCTGCCAAAACGTCTTTGGATTTTTGCCCCTTCTTTTTGCTGAGCCCGCTGAAGGCTTGAAGAATCATCTCGGGTTTGGACAAGAAAGCATAGAGTGATGACGTCGTCATCATCGCGACACCGCACCACAGGGACCACATGCTGATGCTCTTGAATCCTGCTCCGGCGATGATTCCGCTGTGAATCAACATGGGTGCCAGCAAGAAATAATTGATCACGGCGCCGACGAACAGCGAAATCGCAGTCTTGGTGCCCATGATTCCGCCGGTAGCCATCATCACAATGGACGTGTCCCACGTAATGGTCAGGTCTTTGAGCGGTGTACCCAGAATTTTTGGGGTGAAGAACTTGTAAACAAAATCATCCCAATTGTCGGGGAGTTTGAGGAATCCCAGACGAATGGTGTGCATGAGTTTTTCGTTTCGCCACAGCTCGATGAACGAAGACGCTGCGGCTCCCATTCCCAGAACCTTGGCTTTGAAAAGACCGTCCTTTGCTCCGCCTTCTCCGCCGCCATGCAACCCATCCATGACGACTGCCGCTGCGTATCCCTCAGGAAACGGCAGCTGCTCTTCATTGATGAATCGTTTTTTCAACGGGAAAGCAAAAAGCACACCCAACAAAGAAATTGCAATCGACCACCAAAAAACCTGCATGGCTGGAACCACATTTCCAGTCACCAACATATAGGCTGGAATGGAAGTCACCAAGGGTCCTGCCATATAACCAGCGCTGGTCGCGATCGACTGCATGGCGTTGTTTTCTAGAATCGTCATCTCTTTGCCCAAACCGATTTTGGACAGGAGCTTGAACATCCCGAAAGAAAGAATGACCGAAGTAATCCCGACGCCCAGCTGCCAGCCGGTTCGAATTCCCACGTAAAGATTCGTGAGGCTCAGAACACTGCCGAGAATCATCCCTGTGAGCGCGGATCGTAGCGTGAGCTGGGGCATATTGCCCTTGAAAACGTTATCGAGCCACCAACGATCCTTTTGCTCGAGGGTCATTGTTCGGACTTGTTCGTCGGTCAATTCTTTTAATGCCATGGTGTATTGCTTTCTTTACTGACGAGCAGCGATCCAAAGATCGCAGAAACCTTTGTAGTTTTTGCAAACTTGGTCTTCGGCTTGTTCGCGAGAGATTTTGCCTTCTCTGAAAGCCTTGAGAGGTTCCCAGAAAATCGTACGGCCCACAGCGAATCCAATGAGGCCTGGAACGTTGGCAGCTGTCGAGAGCCAGTGTTTCACTTTCTCTGCGTTCTCACCGCGGCCGAGGACGATGACGCCCACGTTGTTACGGCCGCCGACGCGAGCTTGTGCTGCGACTTTGCGTGAATCTGCTTCAGTCTCGATGCCTTCAAGTTTCCAAACGTCAGCTTCGATTCCGGTGTCTTGCAATTCTTTCATCGCAGCGATCATCAAAGCAGGACGTGCTTCTTTGTCGTACCTTGCAGTGTCGCCGTTGAATTTTGCGAGTTGCATTGAGGTTGCTGGGACCAGCAGTTCGAACATGAATTTGATTTTCTCTTTTTTGCAATAGTCCGAAAGTCTTTTCAGACGAGCTGCTTGACGTTTATTGCCAGTGGCATCGTCTTCGGTGTTGTAGCGGACGAGGACTTTGACAAAAGTCGGTTTGAATTTGTTGATGTGGGATCCGAATTCTTCACCGTATTCGAAATCGAATTCGTTTTGGCCGGATTTCTCAGCAGGGCAGGCGACCATGAAGCCGTTGGCTTTGGCGTCTCTCAGAATTTCTGCGCCGAATTGCTCATCAACCAGAATCCCGGCTTTGTCTTTCGGCACGCCAGCAGCGACTGCTTTTTTAAAGCCGTCATAGATAATTTTTTTGTAAGAAGCGATTTCTTGAGTTTCCGCGGCATTCGGCGCGCGGCCTTTGATGCCAAACATTTTTTCTTGGAACGAGCCTCTGTGGTCAAAGGGCATTACGAATAGGTCTTTTTGAAATCCTAGGTCTGACATGAGTTTTTTCCTCTCTGTGGGGCGCTTGACGGCTTTGGCTCGAACAGCTTTAGCTTTTTTGTTTTTGGGTTTGCTGCTCTTCGCTTTTTTACCTTTGGATGGGGCGCGTTTTGCAGGGGCTTTTTTTACTTTTTTTGGTGCTTTGCGTTTCACGTTCTTTCGGTACCAAACGGCACTACATCGAGTCAAGCTAGAAGCTCGATATCACGGCACAATTGTTGT
Source organism: uncultured Bacteriovoracaceae bacterium (assembly GCA_964364175.1). Taxonomy (GTDB): domain Bacteria; phylum Bdellovibrionota; class UBA1018; order UBA1018; family UBA1018; genus CAYILR01. The sequence continues at coordinate 14,586 of CAYILR010000037.1, read as the reverse complement.
CGTGGCGCGAGCCACTTGTCTTGCGTAGTCAGCTCTTCTTGAAAAGGAAGGAAAGCTATGAAACTGAAAACCTACCATACAAAAAGAAGAGGAAAAAAAATGAAAGTACGAAAGCCAAATGTCGCCCTGACGCCTAAAAAACAGCGAGGACGGATATATCCACACATTATGCCACCGAAGCAGCGGCATCTCCCGGCAACGCAGGGTTATGTCCACGCGCGTTTGGAGAAAACGGAGGCTAGACTGAAGGTGACTGAGCTGAGGCTTGAGTCCGAAATCCGGACAGTTGAATCGAATTTAAGACAAGAAGTTCGGGAGGTGCGTGAGATCGAAGATCGGTTGCAAGCACAAATCTATGGAAATGGACGAAGAGTTGAAGAAAAGCTGACTGAGAAAATTGAGAATTTGGAGTTGAAGCTAGAATCCAAAATGGACCAACGATTCGCCGAGATGGGCGAGAAACTCTCCCAAATCCTGGTCTTGGTAGAAGAGCAGTCCACCCGAACCCGGATGGCTCTCGAACACACGATTGGATTAGCGCAAGCCCAAGCTCGTTTAGAAGGTCGCATGGACGCTTGCGAAGACTTGGTTCGAGCAGCGACAGGTCGAAAAACGCCTGTAGTATAAATCTATTTGATTCGGGGGTGAGCCTGAAGGATTTTTCGAGACACGATCTCGAAAAGGCTGAGTTCGGACTGCACATGATAAATGTCGGTATCACCTGGAGCAGGTGCGAGCTGAGCTTTGGATGCCATAAAAGCCGTAGTTTTTGCGTCAAGAGCGGCTGGTTCATCCCCGGAGTAGAATCCATCGCCTGGGATGGGGGCTTCTTGCAAATGTTGTGAATTTTTCGGCTGGGTACTAGCACTAAAATGGGGGGTGGGCTGGATGAGGTCCGAGTTCATAGCGGCAATACTCATAGCTTGAGTCAGTCTCTTTCCTGCTTTGCCCGAAATCTTGAATCCCATGTCTGACATCGCGGACAGCACGGCTGGTGTGGGACCTTCCGTGTTGACTTGATTTTCGAAGCTGGGCGCATCGAATTTGGAGGCTGGTGTTTCCAATTTTTTGTCCAACCCGGACTCCGAAAGAATTTGTCCATCGAGCGTTTGGTTTGCACCAGGAGGAGGGGCCGAAATGGTGTTTTGTCCTGCTCCAGCAAGCCCCGCGTTGAGAGGAAGAGTGCTTGGAAAAGGAGTCGGTTGGTTTGTTGCTACACAAAGAGCGAGGGATTGAGACTGCAGGTCTTTTACTTGGCCACAGATTTTTTTCATGGCTTTTTTATTTTCCATGGTTCTGTAAGCTCTTGCTGCAGCCAGAGCACCAAAGACAACTGCCGCATTGCATACTGTGTCCACCTCTGTCTCGAGTAGCGGAGCAGCAACTACACCTGCACCGGCAAGTGTGTTGAGAGAATGGTTAGAGGAGTTCAGAATGCTGGATTCCTTAATTTTCAGTGCAGCATAAATTTCAGCCGAACCGGCTACAAACCATGCTGCTCCACAGGGTTTTTTCCAAGCTTCCTTTGAACTATTTGCGTCGGTGAATTTAGCGACTTCTTTATTTTTTGCCTCAATTTTTTGATAAATGTCCAGATTTGGATTTGCATTTATTTTTGCTACATTTTCCTTCACTTCGCTATCAGCCTCGACCTCTTTGCCTATTTTATTACAAGCAACTCCACATGTTCCTGCAGCAGCGATATCCAAAGGCAGTAGATACTTAGCCGCTTCATCAGCCTTCTTGAGTTCCTGGTAGGCTTTGCAGTATTCTTCGGTTTGAGTAGCAACCGCTAGAGCTCCTGCACCTTGAGTGGGATTGCCGGCAGTCCTTAGGAGTTGCAGGCCTTTCAGTTTTCCGCTGCAGTAGGTGTCGCAGTTATTGGAGGCGGCAAATTGGAGGAGTTCTGCCGAGCACTCTTGAGCGCGAGATTTTTCCAAGCACACAGTCTGTGCGATCAAAAATATAAAACTCCAAAAACCCACCCTCATTCTCTAAGTATAAGAGACCCAGAGAATAAAGTCGCGTTTGGCGACTTTGTAACAAAGCCAGCAGACAGTGTTTTGACGGGGCTCCAGCTAGTAAAATGTGCCGGTTTCAAAATCCGAGCACAGTGCTACAATCAAGATTCCGGAATGAAAACTCGTGCGAAGTCACCCAAATCCAAAGTCAGTACCGTCGAGCTGATCGGCGCTCCTACGGATGTGGGTGCAGGTGCACGGGGTGGATCGATGGGGCCCGAAGCCTTGCGAGTGGCTGGGCTCGCACAAGCCTTACAACATCTCGGTTATCGAGTTCTGGATCAGGGCAATATTGCAGGTCCACCCAATCCAGTTCTCCCGCCCGAGGATGGCTATCGCCATCTCGAAGAAACCGCCGTCTGGTGCGAGAAGATTCGCGATCAAGTTTACAAAAGCCTCAAGAAGAAACACATCCCCGTGATGATGGGTGGAGATCACTCTCTAGCCATTGGATCAGTAGCAGGGATCTCGCAATACTGCGCTGAGAACGATAAACCGCTCTCGATTCTGTGGTTAGATGCGCACGCGGATTTCAATACGCCCAAAACTTCTCCCTCCGGCAATCTCCACGGAATGCCAGCAGCAGTGATTGCGGGAATCGGGCATCCGAGGCTACTCAAAATTTGTAAACAAAAGCCATTCATCGATGCCTCTCGAATCATCCAAATCGGCATCCGGTCTGTGGACGCGCGCGAGAAAATCGCGCTCTCTGACACGCCCGTGCAGGTTTTTGATATGCGGCAGATTGATGAACTCGGGATGCGAGCTGTGATGCAAAAGGCAATTGCCATGGCATGTGCAGATGGGGCTCATCTGCATGTCAGCTTTGACGTGGATTTTCTCGACCCCACAATTGCCCCCGGAGTGCCCACCACCGTTCCTGGCGGTGTGAATTACCGTGAGGCCCAGCTCTGCATGGAAATGATCGCCGATTGTGGGCAGCTGGGTTCGCTGGACATAGTGGAACTCAATCCTGCCTTTGATTTTCAGAATAAGACCGCTGAGCTGGCTGTGGAGCTTGTTGAAAGTATTTTCGGCAAGCAGGTCTTGGCTCGGAATCCGTACTAATGAATACTTCAGCCATCCACTTTGTGCATGTGCAACTCAAGCCACATCGTGATTTTCTCGAGGTTAGCTTTTGCTCCAATGACTTGATTGACAATGAAGTCTTCGCCGTTATCGGTTTCAACAATCAGGCGATATCCATTCATTCGTAAAAATACAGCCGAGAGAGTAAACGCCACACGTTTGTTGCCATCCACAAAAGCATGATTCAGCGCCAGGCTCTGTAGCAATGCAGCTGCTTGCTCGGATAGAGAATTATAGTATCCCGATTGCGGTCGAGCTAATGCGCTTTCAATTAATCCTCGGTCTCGAATTCCCAAACTTCCTCCGAAACGATCGATGAGACGTTTATGAAGTTCAAGTGTTTCGGCTAATGTGGGATAGAGTGTGGATTTCACTGAGCGAGGCGTTTCAGGAGTTCAGAGTGATCGTCCATAACTTCGTCCATTGCAGAACGAAATGCGGGCCGCAACTGAGAGTTTTTTAGATAATCTCTGAGTGCAATGGTGACGATCTTAGAAAGGTGAATTCCCTGTTCTTTTGCGTGAGAACGGATTTCCTTCAAAACGGCTTGATCTACTTGTGTGGCGAATTTGGCTAACTTCATAAAATAATGATATCATGACATTTCATGAAATGTCAATACGATTCGAATTAAGCATTATTTTTAAACTTTTGTATGATAATAAATTATCGATTTAAGGATTTTCGATCATATTAAAGTAGTATTAGAGCCCATCTATCAGCAGATTATGGACGCCGTGCTGTGATCTCCGGACTTACCGCGCTACAGATTCATGGACTAGCTGAGGAGTATATTCAGAAAGTGGATGTTGATCGTTTAGATCCCAAAGGTTCGATGTTTTTTAAAGCGCTCAAACGTTATTGTTCAAAAGGTCATGTCGATTCAACTGCTATTGCACAGTATGATCAAATTCTCAAAACCCAGGTTTTGATGCACTTGCGACAGGAGCTTGCTGATGGCTGAGAAAAAAACCGTTTTGGCTAAAGCACGAATATGGGCGGCAAAAAATAAGCTTTTTGGAGCACAGGCGTTTTTTCGTTATGTCCTTTTCATGTGCTCTTCAAAATGAAATTCGGTTTACATTGCGATCATTTAAAGAGGTGGAACAAGAAGGGAAGTCTGGTTGTGTCGCCACCATTGATTACACTACGGATCAGGGCGCTACAAACCGTTTCGATATCGACGTGGTTTATGCAGGCTTGGTCTTCGCACTCTTCTAGGTACCCTGATCTGCCAAAGAATTTAAGAGGCATTGTTGATATCGTGAATAAATGGTTACATAATGACAATATTAAAACTCCGGGTTGGAAACGAAAGATTAATAAAATAGATATTTCCGGGAAGTCTCTGAATAAGACCGTAATTAACGGTCGAAAAGAGTGATTGAGTACTCACATCAGTGTATACCGCTTGTCCTGTCCCAAATGGCACCAAGTGTATGACACCATAAGTGACACCAGGCAAGCCCATGTGGTGTATACACTTGACATATACACCGCAATCCCTTAAGCTTTAGTCAGGAACCCTAGTTATGAAAAGAACCCAAATCTATCTCACAGAAGAAATTGTTGCATTCATTAAGACTTTTGGGAGCACACGCCATCTTAGTCAGAGTGATATTGTCCGGACTGCAATTGAACAGTATATGAAGCAGGTTTCTCCCGACGAACGAACTCAAACTTTAAAGAAGTATGCCGGTCTTTGGAAAAATCATGATTTTAACTTTCGTAACACTCGAAAGAGCTGGGATCGTTGAAGCGCTTTCTTTTAGACACCGATATATTGATTGATTTTCTTAAGGGCCACAAGGCGGCAGTTCAGTTTTTCGAGCGTTTGGAGACCCCTAATACGCTTGCGATCTCAGCAATCACGGTGGCTGAACTCTCTGCGGGAGTCAGAAACAAAAAAGAGCTCGAAGAAATCAAAGGCTTTATTCGAGCGTTCGAAAGCATTTCTGTAAGCTACGATGTAGCGATAGCAGCGGGTGAGTTGAAAAATCAATATTTCAAAAGCCACGGACTGGGCTTGGCAGATGCTGTCATCGCTGCGACTTGTTCGATTCATCAGTTTGAGCTTTGTACTCTGAACGTCAAGCATTACCCCATGTTGAAAAATCTCAAGCCCGCTTATAAAAAAAGCACATCAGCCGGCTGATGTCATATATCCTGGTTAGCCTGACTCTACGTCACCCATCAGTTCCTCGACAAAAAAATGCATTTTGGTGGGAATTTTATGGTGAGGATAATACTTCACCACAATCGCGAATACACTGCTGGGAGTTTTTAGGTGGAGCTTGCGAATCAACAGTTTGAGATCGTCAGCATCCTTGCTGTCTACGCGAGCGCTCATGGCTTTCATGGCTAACATGTATTCGGGTTCGGGAACCCAAACGCGTAGCCCTGGGAGATCCAGAACTTCTACTTTTTTTATAGGATTTCCGGGCAAGAAGTCCTTTACCCCATTGTTTAGCCAGTCTTCTGGTAAATCATTCTCACTAGCGATTTCGCTTACGATTTTTCGGATAATGTCAGACGGTTTGAAAATCGCATCAATATCCTGGGTGGCTATTCGAGCATCATAGGCAAGCACCATTGCTGCGCCTCCGACGATCCCAATTTCTCCTTGAATTTTTTGTTCCAATAATCGCTTTCCAACTTGTCCGAGTAATGCCTTGATTTCTTTTTTTGTAAATCTCATGGTCACACTCGATTCAGAAAATTATCCAAAACAAAGATGTTGTTTTTTCGAAAGGCGATAGGAGATTCTTTTAGCGCCATCGCATAAAGACTCTTCATTCCAGACACAAACCAAGGTTCAGGCAAAAATGCTTTTCGTACAAGCCAGCCTCTGGCTTTCAAACCTTGCTCCCAACAGAGATGAATGCAGATGGACTGTAGAAGAGCGTATATTTTTGGATCTGCACTGATATTTTTTGGGTCTTTTTGAATGAGCGAATACGAAGGCTATATGCGTCGATTCTTCAAAGCCGGCAACTCCCGTCGAACCCGCTCCAACTCATCAAAGTTCAAATCCGCCCAGACAATCCCAGGTCCAGCCGGACGTTCAGCCAGGATTTTGCCCCAAGGATCGATGATTCGTGTGTGCCCATAGGTCTCCCGGCCGGGGTAGGGTGATCCGCATTGAGCGGGGGCGATGACGAAGCACTGGTTCTCCACAGCGCGAGCGCGGGTCAGCAGGTCCCAGTGAGCGCGGCCAGTCGTAGCAAGAAAAGCCGAAGGAATGCAGATTGCACGCAAATCGCCTTGAGAGACCATTTTGCGATACAGCTCTGGAAAACGCACATCGTAGCAAATGCTCAAACCTACACGGCCAAATGGCATCCGAGTGCTGACCACTCGCGTGCCGGGTTTGACGTACTTAGATTCGCGGTAGGTCTGTCCGTCTTTGGAAAGAGTGGCATCAAAAAGATGAATCTTGTCATATCGCGCGGTGATGTCTCCGTCGGGAGAAATCAGCAGGCTGGTATTGGTCACGCGCTTTGCTGTGGATTTGATGGGTAGGCTGCCCCCTAAAATCCAAATGCTATTTTCAGCCGCCCATTCTTGCAGGGTCCGAACGGTCATTCCTTTGAGAGTCTCAGCGGCTGCAAGAGTAGCGCGAGTTTCTGGAGCAAAAACCGAAAAATTCTCAGGAAAAGCAACGAATTCGCAACCCTTGTCGATCGCTTGGATCAAAAGATCATGGGCCTGTTGGAAGTTTCCGGCCTGATTAGGCGTGGAGTTCATTTGAATCGCGGCAACTCTCATAGTAAGTCTTTACCTGAATGGCTCTTTCGACTCAACCGTACAAAGGAACTCGAGATTTTTATCCGGACGAGATGCGCTTGCGTCGCTGGATGTTTGGGCGTTTGCGCGAGACGGTCGAGTCCTTTGGATATCAGGAATACGACGGTCCGATGTTGGAGCCTTTTGAACTCTACGCAGCCAAAACCGGCGAGGAAATCGTCAACCAACAGCTCTACTGGATGATGGATCGCGGGGATCGCAAGTTGGCTGTGCGTCCCGAGATGACGCCGACTTTGGCACGGATGGTGGCGGGCAAGTTGCAAGATCTGCCGCGCCCGATTCGTTGGTACAGCATCCCGAATTTGTGGCGCTACGAGCGTCCGCAGAAGGGTCGTCTGCGCGAACACTGGCAGCTCAACGTCGATGTGCTGGGAGGCGATACCGTGCTCGCGGATGCGGAGGTCATCACCGTAGCCCTCTCACTCATGCGTGCGTTCGGTGCGCAGACTAAGATTTCTGTGCGTGTGAATAATCGCCGCTTGATGGATTATTTTTACGCAAAACTGGGACTGAGCGCCGAAGCTGCCGTCAAAGTGACCAAGGCCATGGATGCACGGGCGAAGATCGGCGAAGAAGGCTATGCTAAGTGGCTGGGTGAGATTGGCGTGAGTGAGGAGCAACGTGCCGAAATCGAGGAATTTGGAAAGTTGAGCCTCGACCAAGTCAAATCACGCTACGCCTGTGACGGAGCCGAGGAGATCGGGAAATTATTCGCTCGTCTGAAAGAATCAGGTCACGAAGAGGGAGTCGTTTTTGATTCCTCTGTATTGCGTGGCATGGATTATTACACCGGAAATGTTTTTGAAATCTATGATGTCTCTGGAGAAAATCGCCGCGCGATGTTCGGTGGTGGGCGCTACGATAATTTGATCGGACTTTTCGGAAACCAAAAACTCTCCGGAGTAGGATTCGGGATGGGTGACGTGACCTTGCGAGATTTTCTCGAGACTCACGCACTGCTGCCAAAATCCGAAGGCAATATCGACGTTTTTGTCTCGCTCCCGAAACCCGAATTTTTCGTGGCAGCCGAGCAAATCGCACAAGACCTACGCGCGGCTGGTTTGAAGGTCATGACCCCGCTCGAAGTCGGTGGATTCGGAGCGCAGCTCAAGCAAGCCACTCGTCATCAGGCCAAGGTCGTGGTTTTGTTTGGCGATGCGGAGTGGGCAGAGAAAAAGGTATTGGTCAAACATCTGTCTAGCGCTCGTCAAATCACTGTGAGCCTTGATGATTTGCTTCGGAGTATCCATGAGCTCACTCATTAAAGCAGCCATCATTTTTCTTCTCCTGATCGTGATCCATTCCGTGTTGGTGGGTTATTTTCAATTACCGATGGGTAAAACGGATTACTTCACAGTTCACGGATACGGGCTGCTCTTCGCGATTACTCTTTTTCCACGTCTCACTTTGCTTTTTTCATCCATCCCATTCGGCGGAATATTTTGGTGGTTGGGATTTTTCATCTGTCCCCGGATCCTCGTCGCGTCGCTTGCTACACTGGCTTACTTTAATACGAATCCGTTGCTTGTGGTCATTAGCTGGATGGTTGCTCTGAGTGGTGAAACCTGGGAGAAAAACCGACTGCAAAAAAGCCGGTTCGTGTTTTATTCTTCCCTGGGAAGGAATCGAACGGTGCCTAAAGAAAACTCCAGCAACGATCCAAACACGATTGAAGCCGAATACAAGGTCGTTAACAAAGATTAGCGTTTTCCACCATACAAAGCAGCCATCGTAGCCGCATCTAATTTGGAGATATTCCCGCTTTTTCCCATCGTGTTCAGGAATTGAATGTACTCGCTTTTGGGACGCATTGTATCCTGTCTGTTTTTAGAGAAAGCATCTTTGGAGTAATGCATGATCGACATAAAATCGTAGGGCGTCAGCATCTGTGCTCCCTGCTTGTCGAAATTGGTCCATCGGTTCAGTCCCGCCGTGTTCTCTATGTTGTCTGGAAAAACATCCAGGTACTGATCTCGATCGGGGCGTTGGTGCTCGTGAATCAGCCCCAGGGCGTGTCCGATTTCATGCGTGATGGTTCCGCGACTCCAGCATCCAGGTGTCCCAGGAGCCAAATTGATCCATCGTCTCAGTGTACCCAAGCTTCGGCCCATGCCCCAGATGGCAAAACAGCCGAGGCCTTCTGATTGTGTGACGACGATCGTGCGTCTTTTGTACACGCCTTCCATGCACCGAACGTTGGCAACAGATTCCCATTGATTGCAGGCCTCGAAAAACAGGTCTTTCTTCCACTGTTCCAGATCGTCTGGAAAGGTCAGAGGGAGTACGCCGTCTTCCCATAGCTCAGCAGAGAGCTTTCGTGCCCCAAAATCACATGCATCGTTATTGAGTAGGGACGCAGTTTCAGCATCCAGTAGCATATCATCGATGAGCACGGTTTGGGTTTTCGCCCAGGCCTGAGCGACAGATAGGGCACAGAATATAAAGCAGCCGAAAAATAGTCTTTTTGATAGCATGATTCCCCACCCAAAAAATAATTGCTTCAAACCCTATATTCCATTAAAACTGCAGTGTCATGATGAGAATGGGTGTTTTGTTACTTTCGGCCTTACTGCTTTCGGCTTGTGCGTTACCGCATATTGGCTCGAGCTCTCAGAAGTACGGATCCGCTGTATCTGCTGGTAGTGCTGCTGCGCGTTTATTCGGTGATCGCAAAATGGCGTTCGGCGTACAGATGCAGGCCCCCGAAAAATTACAGGATGTTTCCCCTAGCCGTGTAGCCCCTGGATTGCAAGTCAGCGGTAGATTCTAAGTGAGGCTTTTGTGGGTCGCGGTGGTTGGATTGCTCAGTTCTGCAGCCTACGCGACGACGCTTTGGGATGATTATAAAAATCTCAAATTGGTTTGTTATTACAAAACTTCATATTCCGAGAAAGCAGCTCAAAATGGGAAGTTCCCACGCAAAAATCGGTTGGAATCGCTCTATGTCGCTCAGGACCTAGTGGGGAGTCCGGATATTTCTGCCTCCTTTTTTTACGAAAATTTCCGCGTTCAATTCATGGCGAATTCGTTGTTGTTTGATGACGAGCGTGATCTGGCGCTGGTGACGACTCGCATCGGGGTGAAGTCCACGGGCGAGGGTTACGGGGATAATCAAGAGATTCCCAGAAACGGATCTGCTCGAGTGATGCAGTTTGTCGGTCGCGACGAAGCTAGCCAGCGCCCCTTGTTTTTCAGCGCTGAGTGCAGGGTAGTGGACACTGATTCGAAGTGGTTTAATCCGCCAAAGTCTGAATCACTTATTTCGTTCGGGCTTTGATGATTTCCGCATGGCGCTTTTCGAATTCTTCGCGCAATTGTTTGCGGATTTTGGCGTCCTCAAAGCGATCTTTGTCTTTGGGGGTCTCGAGCGGGAGTTGAGGGACTTCCATCGATTTTCCGTGTTCATCGAGAGCCACCATCGTGAAAAAGCAGGAGAGGGTGTGGCGAACGGTGCGTTTTTTGGTGTCCTCAGCGATGACTTTGATTCCGACTTCCATCGAGGTGCGGCCGGTGTAGTTCACGTTGGCCAGAAAAGTGACCAGTTCCCCCAGATGAACCGGCTGTCGAAAAGTCACGCGGTCAGCTGAGAGCGTGACCACGTAGTGGCCGCAGTACCGCGATGCGCAGGCGTAGGCGACCTCGTCGAGCAGCTTGAGGAGGGCGCCCCCGTGGACTTTGCCCGAGAAGTTCACCATGTCTGGTGTGGTGAGAACTGTCATCGTCAACTGCTTGGCGAGGTTCGGGTTTGAAAGTGACATAATATATTGATCGGTGCTAGATGTGGGGTCCATGAGCAAATCCATCGAAATTTTGAGAATGACATCCGAAGCCCGTCTGCCCGTGCGTGCGCATGAGGACGACGCAGGTTTGGATTTGTTTGCGCTGGAAGATGTAAACCTGCCTCCGAGCGAGGGGCGCAAGGTTCGAACGGGTATTGCTTTGGCCATCCCTCAGGGCCATGTGGGAATGATCGCGGATCGATCCTCAATGGCGATCAAAGGTTTGAAGACTGCCGGTGGGATTATTGACGCTGGATACCGGGGCGAGGTTCAAGTGGTTTTGTGGAATATTTCCAGGCAGGCAGCGCAGATTCGTCATGGCGAGAAGGTGGCGCAGCTTTTGATCATTCCGATCGTGACCCCTGCGGTTCAAGAAGTGACTCAGTTGTCGGAAACTATGCGAGGCGAAGGCGGGTTTGGCAGCACTGGGAAGTAGCGCCCAGCAAGCTGAATGTGCTCGATTTCCTCTTCTGCGATTTTTCCGAATAAATCAGCGGTCACAGAATCCACGGCGGCCATTTCTTTTCTGAATCGCTCACCCGCGATGCGGCCGCGCTCCTCAGCATTAGACATGAATTCTGCAAAGTGCTGAGCGTTCTGGCACTTCATGAAAGAATCCCAGAGGAATGTTGAAACGGGTCGCTCGGTCAGGGAAATCTGCAGCTCTGCCATTCGTTGCAATAGCCAGTTCATGTGCTTTTCTTCGGCATCAGCCAGGCGCAGCCAATCTTCGCGGAGTCCTGGGGGCGCGTCGGCACCGAATTTTTCAGCCGCCCAACGGAATGCCTCGCGAGCCTGCATTTCTGCAAAAGCGGTGGAGCGGAGACGGTCTCCGATCCCTTCGCGACTGGTGATGGCGCGAGGGCCACGGCCGGGACGAACGCCGGGCTCGAGCAATCTGAAAGGTGCCCAGGTAGCAGTCATTTTCCCAACCTCAAAATTTCTTGGTAATGAGATGGACTGATGGGCATCACGCTGAGGCGTGATTGTTTGATCAAAGGCAGAGATTGAAGTGATTTTGTGGCTTTCAGGGTTGCAAGTGTCACGGGTTGTGCGAGTGGTTGCACAGCCTCGATTTCTACCTGGACCCATTCACTGCCATCCTCAGAGTCGATTTCCGAGTATCCTTCGCGAGCGATGCGCGCGATTCCGGTTACGGCTTTGTCTTTGCCACTGTGATAAATCAGGGCTAGGTCGCCTAGTTTCATCTCTCGGAGATTGTTCCGAGCTTGGAAATTGCGAACCCCATTCCAATGGGTTTTCTTTTCCTTCAATAGAGTTTGAAAACTATAGGTCTCGGGTTCTGTTTTGAGTAACCAATGTTTCATGCCCAGGGTATTTAGCTGATCGGGTCAGGGCTTGGCAAGGGGGACGGTTTACTTTCTGGTCGGACCAGGCTGGTCCGACTTTTGTTCGGACGAGACTTCGCGTCTGGGAAGAATTTTGTCTCCGGTGCGGACTTCGTCGGGTACCAGTGCGCCGTCGTGGAATTCGGACTTGGGGTTGTAAGTGTGATAGACGGCCGCCAAAACCACTGCAATGGCAACGACTGAGGTCCAGACGATTTGCGAACTTTTTGTACTAGGATCGTTGTTCAAACTTGAGCCCCCCTCATCAGAGTGTACCGAGAAACTATGGAAAAATTCAACTGTGTCTAAAATGAATCACTGTTGTAGACTGTGAGTCAGATGACACACGGTCACGATCACTCACAGGATCACCATCATTCGCACTCTCACGACGAGCACGCGCCGGATCACCACCATCACAGTGAGAGTGAGGGGCAGGCGGCGCTTTTTGGAGCTCTGATTGTCACGGCGATTTTTATGCTGGTGGAAGTCATTGGTGGCTATTTTGCCAATAGTTTGGCGTTGATTTCGGATGGAGCGCACATGCTCACCGATATTGGCGCTTTGTGCTTGAGCCTATTTGCGGGTTGGCTGGCTCGCCGCCCTTCGGACCACACGATGAGCTACGGTTATCAGCGGGCTGAGATTTTGGGTGCGTTGATCAGTGGTTTGTTGATTTGGTTGATTGTGGGACTGTTGGGGTACGAGGCGGTTGATCGTTTTTACAATCCACACGAAGTCAAAGGTGGCTGGGTTTTGGGAATTGCAGTGGTGGGGCTGGCGGCCAATTTGATCAGCATGCGGATGTTGCACCGACATCAGGGCGAGCGCTTGAATATTCGCGCGGCTTATCTGCATCTGATTGCGGATGCGCTCGGCAGTGTGGGTGCGGTCGTAGCTGGGGCTTTGATTCTTTGGACGGGCAAGGCTTGGATTGATCCCCTGATTACTTTTTTGTTCGCGGGGCTGATGCTGTATGGCTCTTGGGGGCTGGTGAAGGAGTCGGTGAGTGTGCTCATGGAGTCCGTGCCGTCGTGGGTGGATTTCAAGAAAGTGCAGGCGGATTTACAAGGATTAACGGGAATTTCTCAGGTTCATGACCTGCACATCTGGGCTATGTCGAGCCGGCAGGCGGCTCTGAGTGTGCACTTGGTTTCAGGGCGTCCAGCGCGTGAGCTTCTAGTTGCAGCTCAGGCTTTGTTGCGCGAGAAGCATGGCATTACTCATTCCACGATTCAGGTGGAGCACCCCGAAGACACAGCTGATTGCGCTGAGTGCTGAGCGTGCAATTTCGCTAAACACGAAATTGGAGAGATGTTCAGCGCGTTAATTCAGCTCCAATTTCGTGTTTAGCGAAATTGGAGCTAGGTTGCTTGTATGGTTACTCGCAGAATATTTTCACTTTATTGTGAGTCTCGTCCACGTCGACGGTCAGGTCGTTCATGTGGTCGATCAGCTCTTCCAGGTTCTCGGGCTTGATCTGAGTCAGGTCGATTTCCACACCATGTTCGCGCATGGCTTCGTTGATATGCGCGCGGGCCTGGATGGGGATGAGGCTGGCGAGTTTGACGCCGGCGCGGAGGAGTTGCATGGGAATGCGGATGTTTACTTTGGTCGGACCGTGGTGGCCATGGTGGTGACCGTGATGATGCTGGCCTTCCGCAGATTCGACGATGATGCGCAGATATTTGGCTTGGGCTGCGGTTTTTGTTGCTGTGCTGCTGGTGAATCCGGCTGAGGTGTCTTTTTCCAGAGCCAAGATCAGGCGCTCGGCCTCGTCGGCAGTGATTTTTCCTGAGGCGGTCATTTCTAGAATTTGTCGGCGATTTTCAGTCATATGGGGTTCTCCTTCTGTGGTTTTATTTAATACTAATGTAAATAGCTTGTTGGCCGGTGCTCACGTCAATGAGTGTGCCGCGGGTTGAGCTGAAAATTTCCAGGAAGATTCCCAGCGCTGTGAATGGATTGAGCCAAGTGATCAAGCAGGCCAGAAAAAAGAACGGCATTGCCAGAATGAACAGAGGCAGCAGCAAAATCCAAATCAGAAAAAGCGGGAACCAGAATCGGAAGCTCCGGTGATGCGGAGTTTGAATGCGGATGATGGCAAACATGGGTATCATTTTGAGTCCTCCAAAATTTCGATGGCCTGTGAGGCGGTGATTTCGCCTCGTTGGAGGCGATCCAGAATTTCGGTGCGGGAAGGTTTGGCGTTGTTCTCGACAAACTCGAGGCTGTCAGCAATTCGGGTGAGGCGGGATTTGATCGTGGGGTAGCTGACTCCAAAGACTTGCTCCATCTCCTTGATTGAACCCTGGCATCGGACAAATGCCGTGATGAAGACCTGGTCTTCGAGGTTGAGGCGAGCGAGCTGGGGAAGTTCGAACGAGCCTTCGACGGCGATGTTCTTGCTCGGGATGCGGATCCGCTCGATGACCACGGGTTGTCCCTGGGTGATCTGGGTGAGTTCCTGCCAGTCGGATAAAGCGTCCTGTGCCCCGGAGAGGATGAGCGTCAAAGTTGCCTTTTCTGCCTTTCCTAATA
>CAYILR010000036.1:0-46847 GCA_964364175.1 uncultured Bacteriovoracaceae bacterium | reverse complement strand
GCCGCAAAGTAGACCGACGCCAACCCGAGGTGTTTTTGCACATCGTCAGGACTCTCCTTGACGCGCAACTTCCACACCAATATCAAGCGGTCGTAGAGCTTGAGGTTCGTATACGCCTGCATGAGCTGGACGTCGTCGACTACCGTGGTACCGAAACGCTCCACCAGCAGCGCGTCCGCCGCGGAGGTCTGCCCCGCGTAGTAGAGCCCCGCCGCGTAAAAGGTAAGCGCAGAACTATTGCCCACCGCCGCCTCGTACGCGTCTTTGAGATACTTAACCCCGTCTTGCGCGTTGCCCGCCTGTATCAGCGTCATGCCCATTTGTATTTGTATTTGCTGTTTTTTCGGCGAGTACTCGAGCGCCTTTTGCAGATGCTCGATAGCGGGAGCGGTCTGGCCGAACTGCGAGAGGAAGGTCGCCGCAAACAGCTCGAGACGCGCGTCGCCCGGGCGCGACAACAGGAGCGAGTCTATCGCGCCGCGCGCTTCGTTAAATATATCCAGCTTGGTCTGCGGGTCGATAGTAGAGCTGCCGCCGAGCCCCGAGGCGTACTGCAAAAACTGCTCGGTCGTTTCCTGTAAGCCCAGAGGATTGCCCGGCCACGCGACAGCGCCGAGTGCCACCTTAAACTCCGCGAGATTCTTTTTGGGATCTTTGGAAACCGCGACCACGACGCCGGATGAGTTGCGGCCCGCCTCCTGCGTTTGGATAGCATTGACGAGCGCGGACGCGCGCGCGAGCCCCGGCGCGTTGAGCGCCCATCCGCCGAGCAACATCGCCACCAGCAACACCGGCGCCGCCACGGCGAGCGCCTGGTCGCCGAGCGGCTTGGAGAGCGCCAACGACGGCGTCTGCCGGCTCGACAATGAGTGCAAGTACGCGAGCAAGGCAAAAAAGTAGACCGCGCTGATGAGGTTGTCAAACACGAACATATTGTTGAACGCGTATCCGGCAAGCAGGCCAAAAAACGCCGCCCTCTCCGCGTGCGACAACGCGCCGGCGCGGAGCACCGCGAGCGCCGCGAGAACATACAGAGCGATGTACAGCAAAAACGCGGGGATGCCGCCGGCAATCAGCCAGTCAAGAAACTGGTTGTGTGCGCGGTCAAACCACTGCTCTTGGTTGTACATGCCGGGCTGATAATTTTTATTGAAGACAAAGCTGAAGTTCTCCTGCCCCCACCCCATGACCGGCCGCTCCAGGGCGCCCTTAAACGCCATAGGCCAGATGTATTGCAGACGCGAGACGACCGTGGTTTCGGTCAGTGATATCGAGGCGAGGCGGCGCAGAGCCGGAACCTCTTTGACAAACGCGGTGTCGCGCACGGCATACATGAGTCCCGCAAAAACAACCACAAACGCCACTGCGCCGATAGCGATATGGCGCAGTACGCGCGACTCTTTGCCGCGCTCGAAGAACATCAAGTACAGAGCCGCCGCGACAAGCCCGATGCCTAAGCCCAGTATCGCGCCGCGCGTTTCGGTAAACAGCAGCCCCGCCGCCTGCAGTACGAGAGCGGCGCCGTAGAGCACTTGCAGAGTCGCCTTATTGCCCCTCGACTCTGCTCGGGATAAACGCGCGAGCATGTAGAGCGTGAGGAACAGGTTGATAAGCAGATACACCGCGATGTACGTCGCGTTGCCAAAGGTGGTGTCGGAGCGCGCGCCACTCTGGCTTGATATGGAGAGCCATCCCAAAAATTGCGACACCGCCCATCCGCCCTGCACGGCGCTGGCAAAGATAGAGGTGTTGATGAAGGTGTCCCACAGCTTGGACGCCGAGAGCACCGCACCCGTGACGACAAACCACGCGAAGAGGTGCAGCAAGCTCACGTAGCCCTCCATGCGCTCGAAGTTGCTCCAAAAGCTTTTTATGGGGTCGACAGAAAAGACGGTCGCCACCGCCATCCATGCCGCAAACGCGATGACCGCCCACATGATGTGGGAGGCGCGCGGACGGTACTTGGGCTCGCGCAGGGCTAATAGCACGTAGCACAGCAGAGCAAACTCGACCAAAATCCTAAACGCAAAGTTTTTGCCGGTAATGTAGGGGAAGAAAAGGTTCGGCCAGAAGTTCCCCGTCGCGACTATAAAAGGGACAAACAACGCTAAAAAGAGGGCAGAAAGCGCGCCCCAGCGCAGATAATCGGTGTATTTCATACCCGCAGAATATACCACACTACGAGCTGCGCTGCATTTTGTAGAAGTATGACTTGGTGTTCTGTAACAGCTCGGCGGGCGCCCCCTCCTCGACAATACTGCCGCCGCGGAGCACCAGTATCCTGTCCGCGTCGGCGACGGTCGAGGGCCGGTGCGCGATGATAAACACGGTTACGTTGCCGTGCAGAGCATGGATTGCCTCTTGGATGAGCCGCTCCGACTCGTTATCCAGAGCGCTGGTCGCCTCGTCGAGGACCAGGAGCTTGGGTTTGCCTGCAAGCGCGCGGGCAAGCGCCACGCGCTGGCGCTGGCCGCCCGAGAGCAGGACCCCGCGGTCTCCCGTGCGCGTCTGGTACCCTTCCGGAAGAGACATAATAAACTCGTGTATGTTGGCCTGCTGTGCCGCCTCGATGACATCGGTGCGCGCGAGCTCCGGCCGGTAAAAGCGGATGTTCTCCTCCAGCGTGTCGTTGAGCAGAAAGACGTCCTGCGACACATAGCCTATCGCGCGGCGCCACGTATCAACCGCTATGTCCGCGGCGGGAACTCCATCGAGCGTTATCGAGCCCGAGGCGGGCGTAAACAGGCGCAAAAGCAAATCGGCGATTGACGTCTTGCCAGCGCCGGAGGGCCCGACCAGGCCTACCGTCTCGCCGGCGCGCAGTATAAAGCCGGTGTTTTTAAGGACCGGCCGCCCCTCCACATAGGCAAAGGAAATATCGTCGCAGACAAGCGCGCGCTCAAACACAAACGGCTTTCCGGAGCCGCCCTGCTCGCGGTGCAGGTCGAGATTCTTTTTAAACCGCAGGATATGCTCGACATACGGCGCCAGCTCGCTCACCGCGTGGAGCGCGTTTTGCCCGGACTCCAGGTAGGTAAATATTTTTTGTATGAGATACAGCGACGCGGCAAAAGAGATAATGCTAAAGCCGGGCGTGTGGTAGGTCAGCAAAAAGAGCACGACCACAAAGAGTATGCTGAACGGCTGAAAGAGGCTCGAGCTCGCCGAGCGCACCAGCGCGGCGCGTATGGCGAGCGAGCGCAAGGAGCGCACGTGGGTCTGGCCCATGGCAATCGCGGCCTGCTCGGCGCCGGCGGCTTTGACCGACTTCATCCCGATGATGTGCTCGCTTAAAAACTGGGCGAAGCGCTTTTCAACCCTGGAGAGCTCCTCGGCGATGCGGCGCGTGCGGCGGAAGAGCGGCCTGATGACAAACAGCAGGATAGCTCCGGCGCCGAGCGTGTAGAGCGTCATCGTCAGCGATATGTTGATGGCGACCAGGAGATACATAAAAAATCCGGTAAAGGACTGTATCACCTGGCTCACTACCTCCAGCAGAGAGCCGCTGCGCTGTATGTCGCGCACCAGCGTGTTGTGCATCGTGCCTATCTTTTGCTGGAGCAAAAACGGCCACGACGCGCGCAGGGTGCGCCGGAGCATGTCGGCGCTCTCCGCGCCGAGAAAGTCGGCGCTGATCCAGCCGCGGATATAGCCGAACACCGCCATCGAAACCGCGCGCAATATAAAGAGGCCGAGGATAAACCCGAGCAGATAGCGGAAGGTAAACGGCAGTCCGACGAGAGAGAAAAGGCCTTGGATGCTCTTTGATATAAAATCCGTCGCGGTGCCGCCGCCTCCGGTAAAGAACGAGATGAGCGGAATGACCGCGTTGATGCCGATGCCCTCGAGTATCGCGCCGAGAAAGCCGAAAACCGCCAACGCCGCGATGTGGAGGCGGTATCTGCGGAAGGTCGAAAAAAGCGTCCGGATGGTGGAAAACATACCGTTTATTGTCGCACGTCCGCGCCTATGTGGCATACATCCGGAGTCGGCAGTGACAGGCGCTCGAGCTGCGCGGCGGAGCGGGAGTTCTTTGACTCGAGGTTGTGCACGTACCGCTCATGGCGCGTGATATTCCATCCGTGCGTATTAACCACAAGATCCGCGCCCGGCGCGACCAGTTTTGCGGACGCCTTGCCCGGCCACAATATCTGCTGGGCGGCGATGGTCCCCATCTCCTCCATGCCGGCATTGTCCGGGTCCTGCAGAGAGTCGGCGGCGAGCACAAACCCGGTGTGCACCAGGTGCCCGACCGACCACAGCGCGCAGGTGTTCCACGGAATCTGCATGCCGCTCGCCTTGCGCACCAGCACGCGCTCTCCGGACTTAGCTTTAAAGTCGTGCGACGGCAGGCGCGCGCCCGCCACCAGCGTTTGCCCGTCCAGATGCGTCTGCAGGAGCGACACCAGCGGCGCGGTTACCGGATACTCCGTGCTCGCAAAAAGAAGGTGGTCGACCTGTTGCTCCGCGCTTTTTGAAAGGATTGCGTTGGGAGCCTGCACTACCTTGCCCCACGGAGTCACGGGGAACGCCCGCACCTCCGGGTAACGGCTGCGCATAAAATCCAAACTACCCGACAGGTCGGACTCCGCGTGGATTGCCACATACACGCAAGACGCGGGCACAATCGCCAGCGCGGCGTCGACCCAGGTCGCAAGGCGCTGTACATCGCCCTGCGTAAGCCCGTAGAAGCGCGTCGCGATGCCGAGTTTTTGGTGCATAGTCATGGCTTAATGGTTAAGCCGCCACGAACTCGACTGTTCGTACCGCGCTCTCAGCCGCCACCACCGCCTCTTTAAGCGTCGGCGCCACCGCTATGCAATAGCCGACTCTCGAAGGATGGTTTACTATCGCCGGAATTTCGTCTCCCGCTTTTACCCATATGTCTATCTTTTTTACATACGGAATGAGCGCCGCGCGGTCTGCTCCACGGATCTCCCGGATAATTCCCGGCGGGGGGAAAAAATAACGCTGGGAGGACGCCTGATTGAGCGTTGGGATAAAACGCTTTTTATCGACCGCATTGCCGACCGCCATATCGATGAGGATATCCACTATGTCCACGCCGGTCGACCACGGCACCTTGTCATAGCAAAAATTGCCGCCGGAAAGTCGCGCCGCAATCTCAATAACATACGCCTTTCCGTCTTCGCCCATAACCATATCTCCTTTGGCCGGCCCCCAATCTATGCCGAGCGCGCGCACCGCCTTCTCAAATTCCTCCTCCACAAGCTTCTTGTGCGCAGACGGAAGCCTCGTCGGAATATCGCCGCCATCTTCGACCAAGTACGGAGTGGTCTTCTCTACATTCTCATAGTTGCGGTCGGCAAATCCGGTGCAATAAAAAATATTCTCGCGCATAATACCCTCTGTGCTTATCTGCGGACCGGCAATGTATTTCTCCGCAATGAGGTCGCCGGAGTAAGAATATTTTTTTGCATACTCAAACGCCCACGCCAGATCTATATCTTTGGTGACACGCAACACCCCGCGCGCGCCGGAGTTGTCCACCGGTTTTATAACCACCGGATAGCCGACGCGCTCAATAAAAGCACCGAGATCTGCGGGCACCCGCACCGGCGCAAAATCCGGTACGTTGACTCCGCCGGTCCGGAGTAACTCTTTCATCTTAAACTTCTGTATGCAATTTTGCGCCACCAGGAGAGGCAGGTGCGGCACGTCCAAATATTCTGCCGCTACCGAGACACAATGAGGAATATCGCTCGCTATAGTCATTACTCCGTCTATATTTTTTTTATACTGTCTCAAAAACTCAACTATAGCGGCAGTGTCCCGGGTACTTACAGGGTAGAACTCACCGGCGGATACCTTGCCGGGCGATTCAGGATTTTTGTCCAATACAACTGTGTGTATTCCCTTTTTCTTGGCGAGTTCTATAGCGTAGACCTGCTCTATACCCGCCCCAAGTATAAGTAAACTCTTCATATTAAGAGAGCAGCATTCCGCCGTTGATGTTCAGAGTCTGTCCGGTGATATATGCCGCGTCTTTTGAGCAAAGAAAGACGATTGCCGCGGCAACCTCGCCGGGCTTTGCGATGCGGCCGAGCGGCAGCGCGGACAGCTTCCTCTTCCCCTCCTTTGAGCGGAGCTCATTCCGGATCATGGGCGTATCAACCAAGCCCGGGGAAACTGCATTACTGGTAATGCCGTCGCGGGCATAGAGTTTGGCGATGGAATGTGTCAAATTAATGAGTCCGGCTTTGGCTGCGGCATAATGCACTTGTTTCATGCCGCCCCATTGCCCGCCGATCGAAGCGACGTTTATCACGCGCCCCCAGCGCTTTTTGCGCATATGGCCGATGGTCTCCTGCAAAATAAAAAACGCGCCGCGCAAGTTTACCTGCAACATCCGATCCCACTGCGCGTCGGTAATTTTTTCAAACGGCGTTTCGTCGATGATACCCGCGTTGTTTATTATGATATCCACACTCCGGCCGAAATGCCGCTCTACAGCTTTAAGCGCCGCCTTAACGGACTGCCGCCGGCTTATGTCTATCCGCACCGCGAAAGCGTCGGGGTGCGCGCCAAGCGCGCGGACACGCTCAGCATGCGCGTGATACCCGCAGGCGACAGCGTAGCCCGCCTCAAGCAACAAACGCGCGGTCGCCTCGCCGATGCCGCCGCTCGCTCCGGTAACCAGCGCAAGTTTTTTAGTCGTTTTCATAATGTTAAAAAGATGATTCAGATGTCATATCGTCGAGTTTGTGCCCGCCCAATAACATCGGCAGCAGGTCCTCTTGGGGGTCGACCGTGCAATGGATCAGAACCGGCCCTTTGCGTTTAAGCGCTTTGACTATTTTTTGGCGCGCGCCGCGAACGGTCGGAACCGTGACAGCCGGAATCCCATATGCGCGGGCGATGCGGGCAAAATCGGGATTATACTTGCCGCCGGTGCCCGGGTCGGATTTCCAGTTTTGGCGCTGAAATTGCGCCACAATATTGAGAGAGTGGTTATCAAGCACGAGTATCTTGATGTCGAGTTTGCGCTCCGCTATAGTTGCCAGCTCTTGTATGTTCATCTGCAGACTGCCATCGCCGACAATACATAATACAGTACTGCGCGGAGAGGCTATCTTGGCGCCGATGGCGGCGGGTATATCGAAGCCCATCGTCCCGTGACCGGAAGAAGTAAGCTGTTGGCGGCGGGGATAATCGAATGTAAAATGCCGCGGCACCCACATTTGGTGCTGGCCCACGCCGGCCGCGACGATAACCTTTTTGCCTTTTAGCGCCTGGTCCGCCCATTCGATAGCCAACTGCGGCTTAAGCGCGACGCCGCGCTGCGGCTCCACGACGACCGGATATGCGCGCTTCCACTCTCTAACCGCGGCGAGCCATGGCGCGCGCAGGCCGCGCGCGGGACTCCGGCGGGACAACATAGTGTTGAGCGCCGCCAGCGCCTCCTTGACCTCCGCATGGATGCTCAAGTAAAGCGGCACGCGGCTGTGCGCAAGCTCGCCCTGGTCGAGATCGATGCGCGCCACCTTGCCTCCCGGCGTCATTTCCTTGGCGAGACTTCCTGTTTGCCGCACATGCAGTGTCGTCCCCAGCGCAACTACCAGGTCGGCGCGATGGAGCGCAAGATTGGCGTAGCGGCTTCCAACATAGCCGCAGAGTCCCAAAGAGAGCGGGTCGTCGGACGGAATCGCCCCCATGCCGGGCAAGCTCATCACGACAGGGATAGCGAAACGCCGCGCGAGCGCGCGCATCTCCCGCGTCGCTCCCGCCGCGATTACGCCGCCACCCGCCAAAATGATAGGGCGTTCCGCGCGGGCGATCAAGCGGGCCAAGGCGGTTATTTTTTTGCGGGGCAAAGGCGGGCGGCGGTACCGTTCGCGCGGAACGCTTTGCATGCGCGCCGGAAGCGGCGCGCGCTGAACGTTCATCGGTAAGTCCACGACTACCGGACCTTGCCTGCCCGTGCGGCTGATAAAAAACGCGCGCTCCATGACGGCCGGCAGTTCGCGCACGTCAGTCACTAAAAATGACGCTTTTGTCACCGGCCGCATAATATCGGTTGTATCGCACTCCTGAAAACCTCTCTGTTTTACGGGAATGGCGCCCCGCAGTTCGTGGGTGCCTACCTGCCCGGTAAGTAAAATAACCGGAACGTTATCGAAATACGCGTCGGCTATAGGAGTAACCGCATTGGTCGCACCAGGGCCGGACGTAACCATAAATACCGCCGGCCGGCCGGTCATCCTGGCATAGGCGAGCGCCGCATATCCGGCTCCCTGCTCGTTGCGCGGACACACGATCTCAATATTTGTTTCCTTTTCAATAACATCTAAGATTGGCGCGATGGTGCCACCGGGATAAATGAAAACTTTTTTTACGCCGTTGCGCCGCAACGCTTCAACAATCGCGTGCGCGCCAAGGCGGTTTTGTTTATTTTTTTTCATGGTCTTTGCGGACTATCCAAAAAATGCCGTTTCCGGGCAGTCCGAGCGTCAGTATAAGAAAATTCAGCGGTTTGTATACCGCATATCGTTTTATCAGCGTCAACACCCTGTATAACCCGGTCAACAAGCCTTTGGTAACCATATTTCCCTGTTTTGCTATGAGCCGGTTAAGGCGGCTTCTGACGCCAAAACATATAGTGGGCGCCGCATACAGAGGAATGGTTCCGATATATAGAACACTAAATCCGCAATTTTGCAACAACCTCCTTAGACTCGGTATCGTAAAGTAGTTAACGTGCTCCGGCGGAATAAGGTGATACCAGCGCCGTCCGCGCAACCGGGAATATATACCGCCAAAGTTTGGAACGCTGCCGAGATAAAGACCGCCTATGTTCATTTTGTCACGGATCTCGGAGATATGTCCTGCCGGGTTCAGGACGTGCTCAAGGGTCATTATTTCCGTTACTACGTCAAAATCGCGACGCTCAATATCTGCGATAGACCCGCTGATTATATTGACTCCAAGATGAGCGGAACCTATACGCCTTGCGTCAGAGTCTAAATCTATGCCGGTGGCATCAAATCCAAGTAACCGTGCCGCATAGCACATGAAGCCGTGACCGCAACCTACGTCGAGCAGACGTTTGTGCGAAACGGTACGGTACGGCTCCAGCATGGAAAGTAACGTTAGATTGTCCTCTATGTCGCTTTTGTTTGTCTGTATGAAATCCTCTTTATTTTTGTGGCCGTATATGTTTGTCTTGGTCCTGCTTTCGTAACCGGCGGAATAAAAGTGCGTTAGAGCTTCAGTGAACGGCAAAGGAGAAACGGTGCCGAAACCGCACCCACTACACACAATAAGGTTGTACCGGTTAGTATCGACACCCTTTATCTTTTCATACTTGATACGGAAGTCTCTCTCGGAACACACGGGGCATACAGCCGTAAGGTGTTGCGGACTCATGGCTTGTTTAAGACCTGCAGATATCAAGCGCCAGCCGGGCCTGACGTATGGCGTTTTTTCTCAACCGCGGGAGTTTTTTTTGTATTATTGAAATTACCTCTTCACGATTTCCTACAATCCCGTCAAAGTTTTTGCTCAACGACTCTTGTGTCCAAAACTCAGGTTCGATAAGATACCCGCCGAGACCTATTTCATCAAATGCCGGCCGCACGTGCCAGCTGCCACCCAAAGGAAGCACCGGCACTCCGAGCACGGCGGCAAATATCGCCGAATGGCGGCGGTTGGAAACATGCGCCCACAACATAGGGAAAATAGAAAGTGTCGCCTGTAAACTCATCTTCTCTTCTATACAGTGGAACGAGCCGGAGTGCTTCATCCTCTTTTTTATCTCGCGCGCGACAGGGCGGTCATCCTCCATGGCGTGGTCAACGTCGTAGGTGCAGTTGGGTATAGAGAGAATAACCGCGCCGTGCTCTTCGACTATATGATCGCAGAACGCCGCGAGCTCGTCGGCTCTTTTCCCCCAAAATTCCTTACTCCACTGCCAGTAATTGTGTCGTATATTAAAACCGACGACAGGCCTGCCTTTTGTTCCGCTTTTAAAAAACTTTTTAACGGAAGCGGGCATATGCTCCGGCGAAGCGGGATTGAGCGCCCATGCCGTGTCGGACACGACGACGCAGTTATCTGTTTTTATGCCGAGCTCATGCAGTCTCTCCAACGAAAACTCTTCCCGCAAAGTGGTGAGCGCCGCGTTTTCTATACAATATTTTGTTATCTCTTTTCCGTACGCCGAAACCAATTTCGACCCCATGTGTATCGAGTAGAGCATTACCGGAGTGCCTACAAATTTTGCATGAGTGATAAGAAGCGCGGCATAAGCCGCAAGACCGCGGTTAAACGAGAGCGTTATTTCTTGAAAAGGGTCACCGCCTATGATGAGCAGGTCCGACTCCCGGATAATCGAGTCCAACGCCCGCAGATGCGCCGTTTTGTCGCCCATGTTCAATCCGTTAAACCACCTTCCTTCCGAGGCGGCCTTGGTATCATGCTCCAAGCCGACCACCACGCGGTCGCAGCCGTATTCCTTGGCGAGCTTCTCGTTTTTGTGCCGCGCAACCCAGGTAATATGGCAATTAGGTTCTTGCGCCCGCAGCTCTCTTATAAGAACGGATAGGAGCGTCTCGTCCCCGGCATTTTCAATGCCGTACACGCTTGTCCCCACGATTGTGATTTTTTTTTGTTTCATGCCTTAAGCAGCGCACCGACGGCATCCGTAGCATACTTACATTTTTCCTCCTGAGCAAGAGCCGCAGTCCGCACGCGCGCGGCATCCCAGCCGTCAAAAGCCTCGCTGAGGTGCAGTATATCCGAATCGGAAAACATGCGGTCCAACGACGTGTGGTCAACAAAATTTTTCGGTGTAATGCCGAGGCTTCCGTATACTTTGCCGACATGCGCCCGCTCACCGAAAAGATAAAAAGGGACTCCGAGCAGCGCCGCGTAAATACCGGTATGCCGGCGGTTAGATACGGCAAACTTTGACTGTTCTATAACATACAGCAACTCCTCACTCGAGAGGTAAAAATCTACCGGAACAATGTCGTCCTTTTTGGCACACTGCCCGTAAATCTCTTTCTGAAAATTAATGTCGCTCTCCCAATAATTATCGAGTTCATACGCGCAGTGCGGCACCAACAAGATTTTACAGCCGTAGGCCGCGGATAGCCGGTCTGCGTACGCGGCAAACTTTTTGGCATACTCTTTGCACTCCTCCGCACTCCACAGCCAATAGTAGGCGCGTACCGTCAGCGCAATATACCCTTTCGGCTGTATGTTTTTTTCCGAAAATACGCCGCCCAGTTTTGCAGTGCGCGCCGGCTCGCTGTATTTGAGCAGAGCAAAACCGCTGTCCGCGGATGAAACTACTTTGTCCGGCGAACATCCGTACTTGCCGGCGAGAGTATCCTTAGTTTCATCCTCGCGCGTGGTTATCAAATCCGCGTTGTCTATGCAAAATTTCGTCAGAGCGACACCGTACTCCGATGTGGGCGGGCGGCCAAGGTGTATGCCGAACAGTACTATTTTTTTCTGGAAGTACTTTGCCAGAGTTATCAGATTAACCGTATACGGCAATATGCCGCGAAACGGTTCCGTGAGCATGTTGGTATTGGAATCGTCAAACGGGTCGCCGCCTATCATAAACGCGTCAGAACTCGCGATTTCTTCCCGTATTGCAGACAGGTTCGCGGTGGGGTCACCGGCATTAAAACCGCGAAACCGTTTACCATAACTTTCTGTCTTTGTAGCAAAATCAAGGTTTTGTATGCTTCTGACACCGAACATGGTGTTTATTTCATCACCCGGATGGCGGCATATAAGGGTTACATCAAGACCCGGAGTATCATTTCTCATACCGCCCAGAAAAGACTGCAGCATTGAGTCGTCACTGATGTTACCAAGCCCATAAACGCTCGCGCCGGCTATTGTTAGTTTCATAGTTTAAATATTTCTTTATTGCGTATCTGCAGTGGTTTTTTTGCCGGCAAATCCTCGCCGGCCGCTTTGCCTACGGCGTCCTTGTACTGCAATGCGGAAATGCCGATGTCGGGGCGCAGGAGTAATAACATATCTTCCGTCAACATAGTTCCCTTTTGTACCGGCGCGCGCAGATACACGCCCCGGCGCGCCCATTGCCGCTCGTCGGCCTCCCGCATGACAAACGGGTCTTTAACTCCGGGATGAACGACAACGGTGCCGTGCATAGCCGGACGTTTGATGCCGTCGCCGAGCGCTTTGTCAAAATCCGCGCCGTACTCTTTTTGCAACTCTGCGAGCGCCGCTTTTGTGTCAGCGCGTTTTTCGATTGCGCGGATTTTTTTAATCATCGCGCCGAACTCCTCAACCGACATCGAAAAAACATCGTCGAGGCTCCCGCGCTCTTTTTTGGAGGTCACGTGCTTTTCGATTACCGATGCGCCCATCGCGACCGACATAAGCGGCACCAGCGCGCCCTTTGAGCCGTTGTCGGAGTAGCCGGACAAAACGCCGAACTCCTTCCCCATCGTCTGCATCGCGCGCACATTGGCGTCCTCAAAGCTCGTAGGGTACACCGATACGCACTGCAGGAGCACGATGTCTTTTGCTCCGCCCTCGCGCAAGGTTTTCATCGCAACCCGCACCTCCTCCATCGTCGCCATGCCGGTCGACATGATGATAGGCTTGCCGACAGAGGCGACCCTCTCTAAAAGAGGAAGGTTGGTAATTTCTCCGGACGCTATTTTGACCGCCGGCACGCCGACACTGTTTAAGTATGAGGCGCCATCAACGTCAAACGGCGTGCAAAGCAGGTCAATCCCCTTTTCGTCGCAGAGAGCTTTCAATTTTGGAAACCACTCCCGCGGCGTCTGCGCGGTTTTAAAATAATCGTACGTGCCCTTAAGCCCGGGCGTAAGCGGCAGGATGAGTTTGTCGGCCTCAAACAATTGGAATTTGACCGCGTCGGCGCCCACGCTTGCCGCCTGTGCAACATATGATGCCGCGGCATCCCAGTCGCCCGCGTGCGTGCTGGCCACCTCAAAAATGACATAGGCTGGCCTCCCCGGCCCGATTTCCCGCGTTCCTATCTTCATAAGTACTGATACTACACCGCGCGCTCCTGTTTGTCCCCGACGCCCGCGGGCCTGTAATCGCCGCGCTGTATAGCCTCGATGCCGCGCGCCTCCGACTCGAGCCGCAGTTGGTAGGCGGGTGTTTTTTTGACCTCGTCGAATGTTTTTTGAAACGCCGGGTCGGCGGCGGCAAGCACCGCCTCCGCGGAAATATATTCTACTTTTCCGAACGCCAGCAGTGCGCAAAAGGCGCGGACGCGCGGCAGATGATACTCGCTCGACACAATGCCTACCGTGCCGCGCGCACGCGCGGCGATTGTTTTGAGCGACGCAAAGGTGTTGCCTCCCGCGGACTCGGCAAACACGATACGCTCCGGCGCGACCCCGAGCTCGCGGAGCTCAGAGGCGTTTGTCGCGTCGGTAGTCAGCGCCACTGCCTGCGGAAACTGCTTCGCCAAAAGCGCGGCCGCCTCGACACGCGCCCGGCCGCCGAGCGTACCAAAGGCGTCGCCGTCTTTGTAGGTTGCCGAGCGCCCATTAATTACTCCACCCTGCAATACCGCAATAGTATCCAGCTTTGGTATCGGGGTTATCGTTTCCATACACTTGGGTTTATCACCGCCTCATCAACATTTTGTATGCCCGCGCGCACGGCGTCAATAAAACCATCGGGCACCGGCGTCTTTGCGGCTTCCAGTATCTCTTCAAGCTGAGCCAACCGCTTAACGCCAAAAACGACATACTGCGCATTGCCGTGCAGGGCAAACAATAAAGACGCCTGCAGTTGCGACAGTTTATAGTGGTTTGCGATAGCTATAAATTGTTCCAGATATGGCCGCGCGTGCAGTAGGTGCGGCGGCACATCAGCCGGACTCATCAACAAAAGCCCCTGCAAAAACGGACTGCGGGCAAACACCACCGTGTCCTGCGCCTTCTCAAACCGCCTATCCAGTGCGTTGTACGGGGCTTGCACGTACTCAAATTCGCCACGCACCTCTTCCGGTTTATACACCGATGCTCCGATATGCTTTACCAACCCATCGCGCTTCGCCTCCTGCAGCTCCGCAAACGAGCCTTTACTGTTGTGCAACAAATACCCGTCTAATACTTTCAGCCCCAAACGCCGCAGTGACTGCTCTATGTCCGCGCGACCGGACCCTTTGGAAATTAGGTTGACCTTGTCCGCGCAATCGCGGGCCGCAATCCACTCACCCAGTATCTCCTCGGCATTGCCGTAGGAGGACGCCGTATCAAACGTATCGATGCCCGCCGCGCGCGCCGCGTCCAAAATAGCAAACGCTTCGTCTTGCGCCGGCCGCGCTTGCCTGTCGATTCCGTACTCCAAGCCGAGCTCGACCGTGCCAAGCACTAACTTTTTTATGGTCCGCTTCCACTCCTCATCCTTTTTCTTTGTCTTGGCAAGCCCCTCATACCCGGTGCCGCCCTTGTTTATATCCAACAGTTCCGGCTGGCGCTCCAGCAGGGCGAGAATGTCGTCTTTGCCGAACATCGGGTTGGTTGGATATAACTGCTCGAATACTTTTGTCACAAATGCAAAGTCCTGCGGCGTGTCTACCGACCAATGCATCGCCGCGTCGTCGCGCGCTCCAACGCTCCACGGCAACCCATGAAACCGTTCGGGGCGGTTTTTAAAATACTGCGCAAGGTGCTCGCGCTCCGAGGGCAGGCGCGCCCGCGCCGCCGCCTCCTTAAGCGCGCTCATATAAAAAATGTCGGTGTCGAGGCCCTCCGGATAGTTTTGCGGCGTGCCGGAGTACGCGAGCGGGTCGCCGGCGGCGATAAAATGCCCGACCGCTTCGTCGATAACCCGCGGATCGTGGAGCACGCAATCACCGGTAAGACACACTGCCACCTCTGCCCCCGCCTCTTTGGCGGCACGGTATACGCGGTCGAGCACATCATCCTCGCTCCCGCGGAATACCCGCGCGCCCGCCACCAGCGCCACCCGCTCGATACCGTCGTCCTGCGGCTTATCGCTGGTCGCCACCACGATAGCGTCAACCCGCTTGGCGCCTTTGACCCGATGCAGCATCCGCACAAGCAGGGGCTCGCCCAGCAAAGGCTTCAACACCTTGCCCGGCAACCGCGTCGAGCCCGTCCGCGCTTGGATAATCGCGACCACCTTCATATTAATTGAGCCGGGCGAAGCCGGTATGCGCTACGGGGCCTTTGAGACGCTTGTAGATTGTTTTTGAGTCAATCGCTTTTTTGAGAATCGCGAACACTTCGTCGACCGCGCGGAGATATTTTGTAATATGCGAGGTCTTATGCGCCATGCTGGCAAAATACAAGTTGCTGGCAAGAAATCCGCGGTCGAGCATCTCCTGCACGAAAAGCGTCTTGAGCGCCTGCGCGTCTTGGTGAGCAAAACCAAAACTGCTGATAGGCACCACGCCGCCTATAGTAATGGAAAGACCGTGCTTTTTAGCGGCGGCGAGCCAGCCGCGGCGCACGCGCATACCCGCTTGGTGGAGATACTTGGGCACATTGAGCTTTTTAAATTTTCTGATGGTCGCGAGCGCCGCTACGGGGCCGACGCACTCGGTCCAGTAGGTGCTCGATATAAACGAGCCCTGCGCCGCCTCCATCACTTTGCGCGTGCCGATAATCGCCGCCATCGGATAGCCGTTGCTCATTGCTTTGCTAAAGACCGCAATGTCCGGATTGACCTTGTAATTGAGATGCGCGCCGCCGTACGCGAGCTTAAAGCCGACGGTTATCTCGTCAAAAATAAGGACCGCGCCGGTTTTGTCGGCGATGCGGCGGACCTTCCGCAAAAAGTCATGTTCCGGCTCAATCCCGTGTATCGGCTCCATCACTATCGCGGCCAAGTTCTTGCCCGCTTTTTTTACAATCGCTTCGAGTTCTTCGATTTTGTTGTAATGGAACGGCAGTACCGTCCCGAGCAAACCCTTGGGCACACCCGCGGGCAACAGCCCGGCGAGCAAATGCTCTTTGAGCCCGTCTTTGCCGGAGAGGTTGGTGGCCAGGTACCAGTCGTGCCAGCCGTGATAGCCGCAAAAGGCGATAATATCTTTGCCGGTATGGGCGCGCGCGATGCGCTCGGCAACCGCCATCGCCTCGCCGCCGGTGCGCGCGTAGCGCACCATCTGCGCCCACGGGTGGATTTTTATCAAAAGCTCGGCAAGCTCCACCTCCTCCGGCGCATTGAGCGTCGACATGGAGCCTCGGTCCACCGCTTTTTTTACCGCCTTGTTTACATCCGGGTCGGCGTAGCCGAGGATGCAGCTCCCCACTCCCATGATGCACATGTCGGTGTATTTATTGCCGTCGAGGTCCCACACCTCGCAGCCTTTAGCCTTGGAGTAATACGCCGGCCACTGCTCCGGGGCAAACATCTCCGCGCGCTTGCTGAGGAGCTGGTTCCCGCCCGGTATAAGCCGTTTGGCCTTTTGCCACAATTTTTGTCCGGTGTTCTTTTTCATATTACTATTTGCCCGTTTGATAGCCGCCGCCGACCTGCTTTTTATACAGCGTAGCGGCGGCGCGAAAGTCGTCCCCTTTGCGCCCGCCTGCGACATGCGTATATAACCGCTCTACGGAATAATAGTTGCCGCTTGCCTCAAACAACGCGCCATAATCGGCTTTATAAGTAAAGACGCCGCGGCGGTGGTGGTATGAATTTTTACGCGGCACTCTCGGCAAAAAGTCGACAATAATAAGGTGTCCGCCGTCACACAATGCGCGGTCTATCTCGGCGACCGACTGGAGCAGTGTGCCGCGCGAAACCCAATGGAAGACAAATACCGCAAGCACGAGGTCGGCGGACGCATCACGTACCGGCAGTTTCGCGGCTACGCCACGCTTGAGAAAAATTTTAGGATAATGCTTCCTACCCGAGGAAACTGCTTTGGTCGAAGGCTCAATACCAATGTATTTTACCCGCGGATTTTCGCGGCGCATGGCCTCGAGCCGCCAACCGTTGCTGCTTCCCACGTCTAGCACCCGTTTTGGATGAAGACGGTGCTTGCGGATAAGTCTGTTTACAAAGTCGTTGCGATCGACACGAGCCTCTGGAGTAAGATCAGGTGCGTTGCGCGTATACCACGCGTCGGCCTCTTTTTTTAAAAAGATGTCGTCTTGATTTTTCATAGTATTGAAAGCGCCTGTTTTAACGTCCGTACGACTTGCATCTGTTGTTTAGGGGTTATGGTAGCAAACAGGGGTATAGAAATGGCGGTTGCGTAATACTGCTCCGCACTGGGGCAGGAACCTTTTTTGTGTCCGAGCTTTTGGTAATGCGGATGCGTATGCACGGGTATATGATGCACCTGCGCGCCGACGCCGTGCGCGCGCAAGTAGTCAAAAACGGCGCGGCGCTTTGTCGCATCAATGCGCACCGGATAGAGGTGCCGGGCGGATTTTACGGTGGCGTTATCCTGCGGCGGCAATAGTAAACCGGGAATATTTTTAAGCAGAACATCGTAGCGCTTCGCCGCCGCGCGGCGCTTGGCAATAAAAGATTTCAGGCGCTTTAATTGGCTCTCGCCCAACGCGGCGTTGATGTCGGGTAGGCGGTAGTTGTAGCCGAGCACCTGTTGCTCCATATACCAGCCGCCCTCCTTTTTATTTTTAAGATGCGCCGCGTCTTTGGTGATGCCGTGGCTGCGAAAGAGTTTAACTAAGCGCGCATACTCCGGATTATTAGTCACTACCGCCCCGCCCTCGCCCGTCGTTATCGATTTGACCGGATGGAAGCTGTAGATACTCATGTCGGCAAAACTGCCGGCGGGTTTTCCTTGGTACGTCGCACCCAAGCTCTGCGCGGCGTCGGAAATAAGGACCAGTTTGTGCTTGCGCGCGAGCTTTTTAAAAGCGGTAAGGCCGGCGGGGCGGCCGGCATAGTCGACCGGCACCAGCGCCTTTGTCTTTTTGGTTATTTTTTTCCGCGCATCACTGAGGCTCATGTTCCCTGTTTTGGAGTCTACATCCGCAAACACCGGCGTGGCGCTAAGATACAGCGCCGCGTTGCCGGTCGCGGCAAAGGTAAGCGCCGGCACGATAACCTCATCGCCCTCCCTCACGCCGGCGGCAAAGTACGCCGCATGCAGAGCCGCGGTGCCGGAGTTGACCGCGACCGCGTACTTGGTCCCCGCCGCTTTGGCGAGCGCCTTTTCAAACCGCTCCACCGCCGGCCCCTGCGTGAGCCAGCCGGATGTAAGCGTCTTAACAACCGCTTTGATATCGGCCGCATTTATATCCTGGGTCGAATACGGAATCATAAATATAGTAGTACTACTTCACTAACGATTGCACAATGTCGACCACGCGCCCGGTGGCTCCCACAGGCCAGACCTCGCGCATGGGGCGGGTTTTAAACGGCCACTCACCTGCCGCGTATGCCGCAAGCGCCGATTGGAGCGCTTGGGGCGAGTCTATACGAACCGTCACACCCGCGCGATTACTGACCAGTGTGTCCGGTCCGGCGAGCGCGGGCTCGTAGCACAGCGATTTTTTGCCCGCGGCGGCGGCCTGCATCAAGACCGGTGTTGCCGGCCCTATCACAAGCCCGCTATGCGAGAGTGCTTCCTCGAGTGTGGCTTCTTGCGCGACGCTTACGCGACTGTTCAGATAGCGGTCGTATTTGTCTCTGATGTCGCGTGGGTGCAGGCGGATAGAAAGCATATGTCCCGGCGGAAGAGCCGCGAGCAGGGCATCGAGCAGGGCGTACTCGTCTACCGCAGGGGCGACAAAGCCAGGCAAGGCTCCGTCCAATCGTATTGGTTGGGATATAAAGAGTATGCGCCGCGGGTCCTCGCCCTCGCGTGTGACGCCGTCGGCAAAGTGGTCAAAGTGCGGATTGCCGGTTACCGCAAGACGCTCCGGAGGAAAGCCTTCCGCCAGCATCTCGTCGCGCGCGATGTCGTCCATGACGCACACCATGTCCGGCAGGTACCTGAAATCTTTTCCACCGGGTCCGGAGAACCTCTGCCAATAGTTGGACCAAAAGTCCAACACCGCGACCGTGGGGACAACCCCCCGCCAGCGCACCGTTGCTTCCTTTTCTATACTCGGCCCGCCGCTGGTGCCCAGCAGTACTATGTCCGGGTCCGCGATAGTGTTGCCCACCCGCTCTCCCCGTGCGGCGAGCGCGGCCGCGACCGGCGCGATGGAGTTACAACCACCCGGATCTTGGCATGCGGTAAGTACATTCATTTTTTTTGTGCGGACGCGACCACCTCTTTGACCGCCGCGGCAAAGGCGTCTATGTGCGCGTTCGTGTACGGATACTGGCAGACATCCGTGCCGATAAGCTCGCGGTAGTGCATGCGCTCGACCACGGGGCAGGAGCCGCGCGAGTAGTC
Source organism: uncultured Bacteriovoracaceae bacterium (assembly GCA_964364175.1). Classification (GTDB taxonomy): domain Bacteria; phylum Bdellovibrionota; class UBA1018; order UBA1018; family UBA1018; genus CAYILR01. Next base: position 27,502 of record CAYILR010000036.1, on the reverse strand, counting down.
CTGCTTCATGTCTTGGTAGTCGAAAGGAAAGTGCGTGTTGTTGAACGCCTGCCTTTTTTGAAACAGCGGCAATAAGTAGAGCGGCCGCTCGTACCCCGCTCCGATAGGGAATCCCCTTTTTTGCAGTTTTTTTACCAACGCCGCGCGCGTGATGCCGGCCTTAGCCTCATCTAACTTCATAATGTAGGAGTAATAGACGTGGGTATTCTCTTTTGGCAGGTACGGGAGCGTAAGCCCGGGTATGCCGTGCAGTTTTTTGGTAAGCCTATCAGCCAGCGCGACACGCTTGCGGTTTAAAAAGTCCAGCTTGCTGAGTTGTACTTCCGCAATAGCGGCGGTGACCTCCGTCATGCGGTAGTTGCTGCCGAAGATAGGCCCGCCGGTGTATCCGGGCATATCGCGCACCACCGACTCGCCGTGATTGCGCGCAAGCTGCGCGCGCAGGGCGAGCCTTTTGTCGTTGGTTACCAACACGCCGCCCTCTCCGGCCTGAATCTGCTTGTGCACGTTAAAACTAAAGACCCCGATGTCGCCGAGCGTGCCTGTGTAGCGCCCGCGCCACGCAGCGCCGGCGGACTGCGCGTTATCCTCGATTATTTTAAATGTATGTTTTTTTGCGAGCTTCAAAAGCGCGGCCATGTCGCCCGTCTGACCAAAGAGGTTGACCATCATGACCGCCCTGGTGCGCTTGGTTATCTTTTTTTCAACCGACTTCGGATCCAGACAAAACGTGCCGGCCTCGATGTCGGCAAAAATTGGCACAGCGCCGTTCATTAAGACCGCGGTCGCGGAGGCCGACATGGTGTAGGGCGGCACGATAACCTCGTCGCCCGGCCCGATGCCGAGCGCCGCGACCGCCGCGTGGAGCGCCGTGGTCGCGGAGTTACAGGAGACCGCGTGTCTTACCTTAAATTTTTTAGAAAATGCCTTTTCAAAACGCCGCACTACCGGTCCGCCAAAAAACCATTGGCCCGCCTCGCCCACAAACCCAGAAAGCGGACCCCTTTTTAGCACAGCGGCTACCGCGGCTATCTCGCGGCGGTCTATAGTGTAGACCGGAGGAAACGCTATTTTTTTATTTATTTTTTTGCGCATACGTTTGTATCTTTTCCAAAAGCTCCATCACCTGTACGCCGTTCTTGACGCCGCTTGCCGGCGGCGTCCCTTGCTCCAGACACGCCACGGCGTACGCAAGCGTGCCTTGCGGATCGGCGCGCCGCTGCAGCGCGCGCCTGCGGTCGAGCTGGCGGACACCCTCAAACACCGATGTCCGCGCGGCGGTCTCCATCAGGGTCGAACCGTAGTCGGTAAACGCGCGCTCGCCGCGCGTACCCAATAGGCGGATATCAAATATGCCGTATGCTTTTTGGTCCACGCTTTGCAGTACTATACGGACGCCTTTTTTTGTCTCGAGCATGGCATCTACGCACGGGTCGCCCGGCGGATGAGATGCGTTTTTGTTGACGCGCGCCCAGTTCACGGCCATATCCTCTCCGAGCAACTGCAGGAGCGCGTCGAGCGCGTGCCCGCCGTTGTTGTACAGCCCGTTACTATAATAACAGGTTACCTGCTCTACCCGCCCGAGCGCTCCCGACGCGATGTCGCGGCGCACGCGCTCAAACAATGGCGAGAAGCGCCGCTGATAGTTGAGCACAAACAGGGCGCGGCTTTTTGCAATGGCGCGCGCTATGCTCCGCGCCTCCCGCGCGGTGTTTGCCAGCGGCTTTTCGCATATAATCGCGCGGACAGTATGTTGTACGCAAAGCTTTATCAATGCCAAACGCGCTGAGGGCGGGGTCGCAATCACCACCATATCCGGACTCTCTTTTTTAATACAATCACCGGCCGAAGCGTAGCGTTTTACGCCGGGGAAAAGCTCCCCCGCCCGCGCGAGCGCCTTTGCATCGGTATCAACCAATGCCGCAAGCACTGTCTTTGTGTTAGACACGGCGGCTCCGGCATGCGAGGCGGAGGTGGGGCGCTTCTTTTCCGTCCCGTACAGCACGCCGACCGCGCCGCATCCTATGACCGCGACGCGATACTTGAGTTTTTTTGTCCGGCGCATGATTACCGCGTAAAAAGTTTCTTCGCTTCTTTTTGCGAAAGAAGGAACTTTTTATTATCGCTAGTATACAGGAAGCCGCCGGGGACAGAGCGGTAGCGCAACAGCCAATCGGCTCCTCCACGGTTGGGGACGGCGAACATGCGCGGCAGTTCGCGCGCCTCGCGCGCCTCATACTTGGTCAGTAAAATTTCGTGGAGCTTCTCCCCCGGGCGCATGCCGATTACCTGCATCTTACATTCAGGCGCGAGAAGTTTGACCATGTCGACGATGGGCATGTTCTTCATCTTGGGGACAAAGGTCTCGCCGCCCTGCATGAGCGCGAGAGCCTCCAGCACAACATCCATGACCGACTCGATGCGTATCCAAAACCGCGTCATCTGTTTGTCGGTGACGGTAATGACTCCGCTCTCCCTCTGCCGCTCGATAAGCTCGACAAACGAGCCGCGGCTGCCGATGACGTTGCCGTAGCGCACGACGCTAAAGGCGGCGTTGCGGTTGCCCACGTATGCGTTGGCGGCGATAAAAAGCTTTTCCGCGGACATTTTGGTAGCGCCATAAAGATTGATGGGCTCCACCGCCTTGTCGGAAGAAATCAGGAGCACTTTTGAAACATTGCAGTCGAGTGCCGCCTCTATCACATTTTTACTGCCGATGACGTTGGTCTGTATCGCCTCAAACGGGTTGTACTCGATAGACTCTACCCGCTTGAGCGCCGCCGCGTGCACGACGATATCGACACCACTGAAGGCGCGCTTAAGCCGGTCGGAGTCGCGGATGTCTCCTATAAAAAAGCGCAAACGCTCATCCTTGTTTTCGGCGGCCATTTGCGACTGCTTGAGTTCGTCGCGGCTCAGTACGATTACCTTGGCAATGCCCGGAACATCGAGCAGGCGCTTAATAAAAGCCCTGCCAAACGTGCCGGTACCGCCCGTAATAAGCACGGTTTTGCCGTTTAAAAAGCCGGTCGGGGCCTGCCAGGACGCTTTTTTGCCTATAGCCATAGCCGCGGCATTGTAGTATGCATAGCCTTAAAACTCAAGACAGGACGCAATAGTTGCTTGGCGGTCAATACGTCTTTATGCCCATCCAAAGAGGCACCGGGTCGCCGCCGAAGTGCCGCTTAAAGTCCGCGATGGCAGCCTCTTTGGGCGTAGAGCCGGTCTGCCAGCCCATGTCATAGCGCTCAAACCCCCGGCGCTTGAGCTCCTGCATAATGCGCCATTGCAAAATCTGTCCGGCGCCGCGCAATGCGCGCGCCTCCGGCTCCATTTTGGATCTGCCGTAATAAGCGCTGCGCTTGTAGGCGAGCGCAAACACGTTGGCGACGGTTTTGCCTCCGTGATTTAAAAAAGCATGCAAGCCGGCGGCGTCGCTCTCTACGTTCACGCCATAGTTCTGCCGCTCTGCAAACGCGATATCGAGCCGGTGACCCTTGTTCATGCGCGCAAGAATAGTTGCTTCCTCCGCCTGCAGGTCCACGACACTCGTCGTGATGCTGTGGTCCTTGTAGCCGAAAGCGAGCAGAGGATTTGCGGCGGGGACCACCGTCAGCGGATCGATGAACATCCGGGTACGCGCAATGCCGTGCTTTTTGGCGCAGCGGTCTATCTCCTGCATGCACAACTCGACCAACGCAGGTTCTCCTGCCGGCATCGGTGTGGGTAGGCTGTGCGTGTCGGAAAGACGCGTATTGATGCTAAAAGCAAACTCGCGCTCTCCCTCGCCAAGGGGCTGCGTAACAAGCGGCGCGACGGCAACGAGAGTATCGCCCCGCATCACCCCGAAGGAATGATCCTCGTTGTCTGGGTTAAGTGCCAACGCTCCTTTACGGCCGCGGGTGGTGTGCCGCAGCCACGCCTGCGGCGACGCGTCGCAAAAAGCATCCCACTTTTTATCTCCTATCTCCTCGTGTCCGACAATCTCCATGGCACTATTTTGCACGACGTACAATCCTAATAATTTTTTGGATGTCTTTTTGGCTGAGGTGCTGGTGGCACGGGAGCGCCGCGCACTCCACAAAGCGGGGTTGGAGCATATTGCGGTTGATGTCGAAGTGATACACTCCGCTCTCAAACCCGGCTTTTTGCAGAGCCGCGGCTATTTTTTTATTGGAACTGCCGGCAAAGAGCGGCATCATCCATGGCACGACCTCGCTGTCTTTCAGCAGTTTTTCTTCTTGCTTACCCCACAGCGCTTCGCGCAGATGCTCGAAGTTACGCCGGCGTTTCTCCAACTCGCTCTCCTTAATAGCCGCGCGGGCGCCTTGCGGCATCCGCGCCAACCGGTCATACACGGCATACGCGCGCGCGGCGTCTCCCTTCCGCAGGCTGCGCAAGGCCTCCCGCTCAGTATTCAGGTCACTTGCGCGGATCGCCGCGGTAACGGACTTCCGGAGCTTTTTATCCTTGGTGTAGAGCGCCCCGCCCGCCGGCGTATCAAAGAACTTCGACAGGCTCCATACCGCCGCGTCGCCAAAGCTCCCGAGCCACTTGCCGCGGTACGTACTTTTAATGGCGTGCGCGCAATCCTCTATCAAAAAAAGATTGTGTTTGCGCGCGAACTTTTGTATCGCCTCCATTTTTTGCGGGAAGCCCCACTGGTGGTACACCATCATCGCGCGCACTTTTTTGTTCATGGTCGTCGTCGGAAAGCAGTAGTTGTGCATGATCATGTACACCCACGTGCCCAGCCACTCCGGCACGAGCACCTGCTCACTTTTATTCTTCAGCATGTCTCGCTCGCGCAGATAGCGCAGGATAAGCGCGATGGCGGACTTGCCCGCAAAAACGTACTGCGTATTTTTGGGAAATAGGCTCATGGTTTACGCGCGGAGATGGCAAAGTATTCGACCTCCTGCGTCATTTCTTTATACGTGCGCATTACCCTTTCGATGCGGACATGAGCAAATCCCGCCGCTTTGAGCATCTTTCTTGCGAGCGGCGCGGTCAAAAAACAGGTGGTGCCGTTGTTCGGATAGGGAACGTCTTGATTAGGAGTATCGTCGGTTGTGTAACGGTCCAGCTTTTTGCCGCCTCCTTTCTTAAAGTTGACGCTCTCCGCGCCAAGGTGCCAACTGAAGAATCTGCCTCCGGGCTTAAGGGTGCGGAATATTTCCGCAAACGCCTGCTCGTGTCCTTTAAGCGTAGTGTGTTCTATCGACAGCACGTCGATCACTGCATCAAAAAAATTGTTTGCGTACGGGAGCGAGCGCATATTCCCCACTTGCAGCTTCGCGCTTGTGCCGTAACCACGGAGCATTTGTTTCGCTAGCGGCAAAGCGCTTTTGGCAATATCGATGCCGTACGCGTCAAAGCCTTCGCGGGCAATAACCCAAAGGTTGGCGCCGCTTCCGCAGCCGACCTCTAATATCCGTGTTTTTTTGCGCAATGCGGGAGATAAGGGAAAATAGTGCTCAGCCAAAAACTGCACCATCGGCTCATTGGGATAGCGACGCTGGGAGGCGAATCCCCTCGCCTTAAAATGCTTCTCGAATTCAAGGTTATCCAGCTTTTTTTCCATAGAGAGATTAGCCTAACAGAAAAAATTCTTTTAGGGAACGCTCGCGCTCCTCCAAGTAATTATGCAGGCATTCTCCATCGAGAAATTTTTCGACCCGCCACACCGCACGCGAGTTGCCGCGGGAAAATCCTTCTTTAAAGTGCGCGATGTTGAGCTCTTTCGCGCCGGGGATATGGAAGATGGATGGCGGCCATACATACAGCGGCATCTCAAAGCGCTTTACTCCAAGACGCTCGAGTTCCTCCAGTGCGCGGAAGCGTAGTGCATGCCCGACATATTGGTCGGCAAAACGCGGGTCAATAGCTACTGAGTTATCAAACGCCGCTTCTTTGTTGAGCGACACTAACAACATCCCCGCAATTTCTCCGCTCTCTTTGTGCTGTGCGCGCACAAAAAACGCCTCGCCCGCGCGGGCCAGATCGGCCTGCCGGGCATAGCTCTCGCGCGAGCGGGTCTGCTTGCCGGCATCGAGCACATGAAGTTTAAAGTATGTCTCTTCCGTATCGGCATCTACCGTCGCACCCGCAAGTACATCAAATTCAAAAAGCGGGGCGTACTTTTTGTCATAGCGCACAAAACGCTCGCGCGCGCGCCCTTTCGCGCCGACCACCTCCACTACTTGCAGGTGACCCTCCGAGCCTATATAACGGTGGACCCTGCCCACGCGCTCCACGCGGGCCGTCTCGTCTTCAAGCGGGGTCTCGGGGTAGAGCTGCAGGGCGATATGCGCCGCGCCTGCCGTGCGGGCGCGGCGCTCAAGCTCGGCAAAGGCAAAGTCCTCCGCTTCCGGCGAATTCGTAACCGGCCACGGCAAGAGGCCGGTATTGTAAGCCGCCTCAATCCACTCCTCGTCGCCGCGGACGCGGCGCTGTATAAGGAGCGGGCAGAGCCCGACCGGCTTCTCATCCTCGTATATAAAGAAAGAGCGCTCCTCCGGCTTAAACGGTTCCGCGGCGGCAAGGATGTATTTATGCCAATGCCATGTGTGCCAAAGTCCTGCCAGCGGCGAGGAGTCCACGAGCGTTTTCCACAGCGCCGGCGCGTCCGGTATATCTGCTATGTCCCGCGCGATAAAGGAAGCCATATAAGGATAGTATGCCTTAAAGCGGACGCGGCGTCAGAGGCGCCTCCAAGAGCGCGGCAAGCCGCTCGGAGGAGTGTCCGTCGAGCGCGTAACCGGTGAGAAATAATTTTTGCCGAGCGACAAGCTGTGCGCGGTACGCCTCATCGCCAAATATCTTGCCTACCTCCGTCTCAAGCTCCTGAACGCTATACGCGATAGGCGCGGCGGGCGCGTACATCTGCGCATGATAAGTGTCCGAGCGCCGCCATGGATGGAGCACGAGCGGCACTCCGGCGAGCAGAGCCTCGTAGATTACCGTAGAGTTGCCGCACATTGCCGCGCTACTGGCGCACAAAAGGTCGAAGAGGTTTTCTTTATCCATGCACACCGCACTTTCGCCGAAGAGCTCTTGCACCAGGTGCCGCGGCTCGGGATTGCGCTCGCCTGGGCGAAACTTTAAAACAACTTGCATGCCCGGCACGCGCTCTTGCGCCGCGCGCACCGTCCGGAAGAAGTCTGCAAATGCGTACGAGTCACTCTGCGCGGCGTAGCCCTCGCCGGGCACCGCCGCCAAAAGTACCGGCAGGTTTAGGTCGAGCCCGGCGCTCTTCAGCACACGCGCGCCGCGCGCGCGTGCATCCTCCCGCTCCTTAAGACAGCGGTCAAACCGCGGCGAACCGACAGTGAGTATCCTCCCGCCCGCAACGCCCAAGCGCTCGTACCACTCCCGCACATACGGCCCGTAGGAAGCGAGATAATCCGCTTCAAGCCGGGAGTACACCGAACGGGGGTCGACATGAGCACCCGCGTGCTGAATTTCTATGGAGGGAATGCCGAGCCGGCGCGCCACGCGAGCCAGCACAAAAAAGTGATGTTGGTAGCGGCTGACCGAGACGCGCAAAAGTATTTTGTCGGGCCGCTCGCGCACGAGTAGCTCCTCTATCGCCTCAATATCCTCGACCACGCGGCCGGCATGCGCGCACACCAAATGCTCGAGCGCCGGCTCGAGTTGCGCCCAACCGGCGGCAAACGCCTCGTGCTGCGCAAGTACCTCGCGGGCGGCGTGCCACTGCGCGCGGAAGCTCTCCGCCGCGCGCGCCGCGATGTCTTTTGCCCGGGAGCTGACAGAGTCGCGCGGATGCGCGAGTCGCACGCGGTGCTTCCATATCTGCCGCCAAGGTATATGCCGCAACTCGTCGCGGTCCATCAGCACCAGCTCGACATCCTGCGCATGCTCGGCATACGGCGCGATATGATGCCAATAATCGGTTACGTAGACTTTTAACTTGCGGCGCGGCGCGAACCATACCGCCGCGTTATACAGCGCCGCGGCGGCGGATTTTAGGCGCGAGCCCGCACTCCGCCCGGGCGGCACCGGCGGCTTGCCGAACGTATCAAAAGAGACTCCGCGCGCGGCGGCAACCATTCCCGCCGCGTCCGCCGCGACCCGCGCCTCCAAGTGCGTCAGCGGACCGGATGCAGGCGATACCGCCGCGCGCGGATACGGGACGATGAGCCCCATCCCCGGATAAGCGTCGAGCGCGCGTTCAAAAAGCGCCCGGTAGTACGCAAAGCGCCCAAGGTATGCTACAAGCGCCGGCTCGAGCGCCTCGCCGAGCGGAATGCCTTTATGCTCAAAAAAACGCATCGCCGGGACGCGATACCACTCCCGCGCGGCGGTCTGCGCCGCCTCTACAAGCGGTGCTTCATCCGTTTCCGGCCGACGGCACCCGGCATAGGAATGCACGGCGACTCCGCGGCGCCGCAGCGCGCGCTCGACCCACAAGTTGACCGCGAGCACCTCTGCGCCCGCAGATGCGTGCTCAACAGCCTCCTCGATATGCTCGAGGTCATAGGCGATGAATAGCTTTTTTGTGCGGGCGCGTTCCATGGGTACTCGTTATATCATAGCGGCGGCGGCCGCGACGGCGTCCATATCTATCGCGTCAAGGCAGGGCGCATAACCGGAGTAGTCGTGGCCCTCTTTGCAAACATCCAAGCGGGTAAAAAGTTTGGTCGGCATGCCCTCTCCATACATATCCTTTGACCACCACTGCACCCCTACGCAACTCGCCAAAACAACCAGAGGTTTCCGCAGGTGCGCCGCAATATGCGCCGCGCCGGTATCGAGCGACACCATGCCGGCCGCGTGGTCTATAAGATGCGCAAGTTCTTGCAGTGTGGTGTGCACAACACGCACACTGAGCGGTAATGCGCCGAGGCTCATGGTTTCTTTTTCGGTTCCGGTGAGCACCAGCGGCATCAAAAGTGTTTTAGCCAAAGCATTGATAAGCTCCATTTTTTTATCCGGAGAAAGTCCGCGTGCATTACCACCGGAAAAGAGATGCAGTACGACGTAGTTTTTTTCCTGTAATCCAAGTCTCGGCAAAAGCTGCGGCTGCGGCAGATATTCAAACGATGACTGTGTAACAGCGACAGGAATTCCCGCCGCCGCGAGCACATCGCACTCAAGCAGTCGCGGCGCGCGCGAGCGGCCGACCAGCGGAATAAGTTTTGTATACAAAAAACGGTTGAACGGGGAGGAGTCGCTGTAGCCGATGAGTTTTTTTGCAGAAAGGCGCGCAGTAAGTTTAGGCAGGATACCAAACACTCCTCCGGTGTAGGGGGTCACAACAATATCCTGCTGTCCGCGCGCAAAAAAACGCGCGAGCGATAACGGATTTTTATTAACCTCCAAAACTTCAATCCATGGGTACGCGGCAAACAGATCGCGCACCATGGCGGTACGACTCGAGACCGCGAGCGAACAGCGCGCGCCGGGGCGCGCGGCGCGGATATTCTCCAGCAGATACTTCCCCATCAGGCAGTCGCCTATCGAGGACGCGCGGAAAGTAAGAACACTCTTTACCATATATGCGCCGGTATAAAACAAAAAGCGCAGACGTCGGACTTTCAACAAAAAGTTGTTCTTAATCATATATATAATAGCGGACATAAAACTTGAATTCTTTATTGATAAAGGACGTTCCTTTGGTACAGCGACAAGGTCAAAAGGCGCACTCTCCTTAAAGAAAAGCCACGCATAGGGAGCTATCAGGGCAGTAAGAAACGTTGCACTGCGGACTCGCGCAAGTTCAATATTTTTTCCCTCAAGAGGAACAAAAATACGATAACCACGTTTTGTAAAAAACCTCTCCAGAGCGCGCGGCGATACCCCGTGTGCGCGAAGCTGCGACAAGTTTACTTCAAACAGAACAACAGGTCGTGACCTATGTATCAATTTTGAACCGCCAAGCAGCACCTCAAGCTCCATACCTTCGACATCCATTTTGATAAAGTCGGCATGTTCGATCTCGTTGTCTAGCATAACAATAGGGATATCGCCGCCGCTCATAAGCGTATTTGCTCCTGAGTTCGATGCATTGCGGACAACGAGCCTTCCTTTACCGGCTTCTCTGCCTAGTGCTTTATTTACTATCTGAAGAGCCACTTTATTTTCTGTAGCATTGCGCGACAAAAGCGCGGCATTCTCCGGAGACGGTTCAAACACAATAGTCTTGCCAGCCACCGCCGCGATAGGTATTGCAAAAGTACCGACATGCGCCCCTATATCAATTACAGTATCGCCGTTGCGTACAAAACTGCGCGCCACTTCAAGTAAAACTTCATGAGGGTACTCGCCCCGCTGTAAAGCCGTTGCCATTTTTTTGTCGCGCTCTGAGTCAATATAGATTGGCCCGTACTTCGTCTCTATACAACAAAAATCTTGCATACTCTATGAATGCGAGATTATAAAATCTTTTATTTTCTGCGCGCGAGCGTCCCACCCAAGAGCGCGCGCAGCCTGCCTGGCGCGTTGTGCCCTAAGAAAAACCTCATTTGGGTCGCGTAAAGCCTCGCCTATAGCACGGCTTAAATCCGCCGCATTGTCAGGCTTGCAAAAAAATCCGCTATCCAAATCCAACACGTCGCGTATGCCAGGCACATCTGAAGCCACTATAGGCCTGCCAGACGCCATATACTCAATAAGCTTAGACGGAGATGATTCTATAGAACCGGCGGCCTCTTTGGCGGTGTTTGGTATGACCAGAACATCGGCGGCGCGCAACCAAGTAGGTACATCTCCATGAGGTTTACGTCCTACAATGACTATATTTTTTGGAGATCCGGCACTAACCCATTTTTTTCTGAAGTTTTCTATATCCTCATCGGTTCCTCCGACAAAATATATCTTCTCATCGGCGTGCAAATTCGGATGTGCATCAAAAAGAACGTTGACGCCCTTGACTTCAAATAAATGACCGACATACAACACTATCTTCTCGTCCTGCGAAAGGCCTAGAGTATCGCGCGCCTCTTGCTTTGGCATATCGAGCCCAAAACGTTCAAAATTGACACCACATGGCGCATAAAGAATCTTTTCTTTGTGCACCCGATACTCGCGCATTATCTCTGTCTGTAGAGGTTTGGTGGCTGCAATAATTCCAGACATTCTTCTTAGTCCACGCCTATTAATAGCGTCGAAGCTACTGCGATAATACATATGGATTTCGCAGAACGTCTTATTGCTCAACAAATGTGCGGCAATTGCATCACGCAGATCAAAGAAATAAAACACAACGTCTTTACGTCCGCGCATAAAAAGCATCTTAAAAAACACCGACACTATAAAGCTCCCAAGCATAAGGAAAAACCCAAACCTGCCTGCAGATTGCGGCATTATATCTATCACAGGAAGCTTACTTATTTTAAAGTTACGCTCGATTAAGTGATATTCGAAAGGGTCTGTATGTGCGAGATCATGCGAGTTCTGCCGGCGCGGCGCCCATAATTCAACATCTATGCCATCTTTGGCAAACGCCTCCAGCACACGCATCATGTATGGCGCCATGGTCTTCTCCGAAGGGAAACGCCAGTGGGAAATGCAGATTAATTTCATTGTATGCAGATATAACTGCGCTAAGTCACGGCTGGTGTCAGCCACGAATCCGCAACTTGAGTAAAAACATGAGCATCCGCCATCCGTCGCGAAACGGATTAAGCTTGGAGTGTCCCATGCGCGGATGATATGGGATGTGATACTCGGCGAAGCGGATGTTTGGATGTTTTGCCGCGCGCACTTTTATCTCTTGTGTAAGTGACATGCCTTTGTTCACCTTAGTTTCCTGCAACGGCAGCAGGTCAAGAGTCTTTTTGCGGAATATCCACATACCGGACTGCGCGTCATGCAAGCGCAGATTAAATAGAACGTTAGTTGCTATAGTGAGCCCCCAGTTCCCCACTTTGCGCAACAGAGGCATTGAGCCTCTGTCCATAAGCGGAAAACGCGACGCGGATATAAAGTCGAGATTATTTTCATCAAGACAATTAGCAATATCTACAACGGTATATGGAGGGTATTGATTGTCCCCGTCGAGCGTTACTAGTATGTCCCCGAGTGCATTGCGGAATCCGCACGCAAGCGCGGGCCCGTACCCCTGTTGACGCTCTACAACAACGCGAGCGCCGTTTTGCGCCGCTATTTCGGCAGTGCGGTCGGTTGAGTTATTGTCTATAATGAGCACCTCCAAAACGCCCTTAGGCACGGCGCGGATTACCTCGCCGATAGACGCCTCCTCGTTGTAGCACGGAATAACTACTGAGATCGATGCCATAGACTCTTAAGATACACGAATCCGTATAAAGCGAAAGGTATGATAAGAGCTTCGACCGGCAGCCTGTAGCGCGCATTTATCGTGAGACCGAGCAATAGTGTAATAAGTGCAAAATACGCGATGATCCAAAGAGCGACTGCGGCACCGGCAGTATGTACCTCACGACGTATATACGTAACCGCGCCGACAAAAAATAACATAGCGGCAATCGTCCACACAATACGCATTACCAGTATTAATATTGCCGGCTTTGTGGAGTAGTATCCAATAAACCAAATCAGTTTACCTGGATCGGAAAGGAGCAAAAAAAGAGCCGGTTTTCCGAGCGAAGTATCCGGACGCGCACCAACATGCTTAAGCACTTCGAGTGTCCCATCGTGGGTAAAGAAAGCAACTTCTGTATTTGCAAACAAAAGTGCGGTTGCTTTTGGATGCTCGAGCAATATACGCAGAGCTTTCTCGGTATATCCAGAATCATCGCCGAGACTTGACTCATTTGGACCCTTTATTCCGGATTTTTGCAGAGCATCGTACTCTTGTTGGTAGCTCGTCCCATTTTCTATAGCAAACATAGACGGCACAACATTTGCATACAAATTGATTCCTTGTTGCGGAGACAGCGCGACCTCGCCAAAAATCGAATAATTTCTCAACAGCCACGGAGAAAGAACTAGTATAAACACGAATACATATGCGGCCATATGGCCTATGATTTTGACCGATATATTTTTGCGCCATTCCCACAATATTGCCGCAATAATTAAAATGGGCAGATATTCTACGACCGGGCGAGTGAGCGCGGCAAAGGCTAGAAAACACGCCGAAAAAATCAGATGTAATACTTTTTTATCTTTCAGGTAGTCAAACAAATACAGCAACGAAATAAAAAACAACAACATAAAGACCGTTTCACTATAAAAGAATATAGAATAAAGGATGGAGAACGGTTCTATTGCCAGAAGTATGCCTGTCCAGATATATATATTTCTAGAAAAAGATAATCTTTTAGCCAATGCCATCCCAAGGAGGGGTAAAAGACCACCTATTATTATCTGCAAAGCGACAACCCCTCCAAACCCGCCGAACAGGAAATAATTTACAGCTAAAAAGTAATGATAAAGGGGGGGACGGAATGAATACGGAGCGCCAGAAGAGTCGCTGAATCCGTGTCCGGCTATGATATTTTGAGCGACAACAAAATAACCGTCAGCGCCCTCTATTGTCGTATTAAGGTCGCCTCCGCCATAGGTATTAAAACTCAAACCGAAATAAATACAGCGCAACACAAGCGCAACAAGGACTACACCTATCTCTATCTTGTGCTTTTTAATGAAATCCATACTGGATGCGCAATATGTTAGCATATGTACGATAACATGAAAAAGGCAGTTGTAACCGGAGGAGCGGGTTTTATAGGCTCACATATCGTAGATGCATTGATTGCAAGCGGATATGAAACGCACGTTGTTGATAACCTGTCCAACGGATCGCGCGATAATGTAAACAGCTCGGCAACTCTGCATGAAGTTGATATACGCGACTACGACGCATTGCGCGCCATATTTGACGGAGCCGAGCTTGTCTTCCATCTCGCGGCGCTTCCAAGAGTGCAGTTTTCTATAGAACACCCTGACATAAGCCACGACCATAATGTAAACGGAACGCTGAATGTATTGCGCGCCGCCAAAGACGCGGGCGTGAGGCGCGTCATTTATTCCGCATCAAGCTCCGCATATGGCGACCAACCTATGCCACTTAAGGAGGACCTGCCGGCGCGCCCAAAGAGCCCCTACGGACTGCAAAAGTATGTGGGTGAACTCATGTGCAGTCTATACGCCGAAATATATAAACTCGAAACAGTTTCATTACGATATTTCAACGTCTACGGTCCAAGGATGAATCCGCTTGGCGCATATCCGCTTGTTATAGGTTACTTTCTTAAACTAAAAAAAGAGGGGAAACCTCTTACCATAACAGGCGACGGCACGCAGACGCGCGATTTTGTAAACGTACTCGATGTCGTGCGTGCCAACATGCTCGCGGCTACAAGCGCATCTGTAGGATGCGGAGAGGTGATAAACATAGGAGGAGGCAATAACGTGTCGGTAAACCGCATAGCAGAACTTATCGGCGGACCTACAGAGTATATAGATGCTCGGCTCGAGCCGCACGACACGCTTGCAGATACAACCCGCGCAAGAAAACTCCTCGGCTGGTCCACGACAGTCTCTATAGAGGACGGGGTGCGCGAAATATTGTGATGGCAAGAGAAATTATCTTACATTTGTATAACTCACGGCTTGCGCGCACTTTGTTTGTAGGAGCAATAGCAGTAACGGTGCAAACGGCGGTGTTTGAGGTTGTAGCAATATGGCTCGGACTTGTCTCTCCATCGACGGGCACAATTATAGGGGCAGAAGCGGGAATACTCACCAACTTTTTCCTCAACAACAAATTATCATTTCATGACCGCAGAGCTGACGGTGTTACTCTACACAGGATATTTCGATTTCATTTGGTTGTATCGGGCTCGGTCTTTATACAGTGGTTGTTTGTATTTATAGCCGAAAATGTTGGTGCGAGCTTGTTTACGATACACGTGGCATACGCCTCTGGAATAGTACTCGGATTCGTATGGAACTACAACTGGTACCGCCTGTGGGTCTGGCGCCACAAAGAAGATACTCAGGGAAGTTTGTAAAGCTCAAAGCGGTTGTCGCTATAAACAACCGATCCGCCTAATTTTTCCGGATGGAATTGCGGATCAAGAACAATATCTTTTAGAATATAAGACACATGGTATTTTTTTAGATAAGTTTTTATATTTGGTTTTATGTCGCTTGTATATTTGTGCTCCATGTCTGTAAAAAATTGATCTCCGAGCAAACTCACTGAAGTCGGTATTTCTCCGCAATTTTTGTCCGCATCCCAAAAAAACAATATTTTGCAAACCTTAACGCCACGCTCGATTGTTTTGGCGCGATGATAGGCATCCTGCCTGCCGACATATTCCGCCAAATCTTTTTTTAGAGTTTCAACAGTTGGATTATCGAAGTAGCTCGCAACAAGGTAACGCTCCCGTATCTCTTGATTTGAAACCAGATGAAAGACTGTTGGTTGCGTGTATAGAACGTAGTGCCGGGTAAATATTGGCAACTCTGTTGTCGAGAAGTTATGTACATCCCCCCATACCACAACCGGATTAGGCTCGTTCTGCTGCAACCATTCATATGGCATAGCATATAATTGCTGCGTCTTCCAAAAAGGCGCATTAACCTCGAACAAAAAAGCTTTTAGATGCGCATATACAAAATATATTGAAACAAGCGTTAGGACTCCTAGAATGATTCCGTACACGATGCGCATAGCGCGCGTGATATGCGCACGACGAATCCACAACGATGAGCTGAAACTGACGACTGCTATTATCAACCAGGTTGCGATAAACGGCCTTATATGCTCGCCTGTTTCAAGCAGTTTACCGGTTATTACATTGCTCCCCTGCATAATCCAAAGACCAAGACCGCTCAACGCCAGGTAAAAACACAGCAAAAGAAAATCCCTGTCCCGCCGCAATGACGGCGTGCGCCAATATACGAAAGATAATAACGCAAGCATGGCACCCACCCATCCACCGGAGTATACGACCTCTGCCATAGGTAAATGAGAATCTACAAGCCCGAAACGCGCTATACTCTCCCAAAAATAAGGATTCGCGTGCGATATCCAAAACATATATATAAGCGTCGGAGAGCCGATGACACCGCCTAGTAAAGACGAAGCCAGCGTAGCGCGAAGCAGGACCCACTCGCGACAAATTAGAGCGTAAAGAGCCAGCATTCCAAGCGTAATAACAACCGTCTGCCACAAATAGCTGAACACCCAAAAAGATAAACCGGTCGCTACACCTAGCAGCACAATATTGAAACGTTCAGGTCTTATAAGAAATCGCGCGAGTGCTACGTAAAAAAGCAAGAAGACAGGATTTACAATCTGCCGGTTGCTCATACGCATGATTAGTCCGGAACACTGCAAAAAAGCAAATAGGGCGCCTGCCGCGGAAAGCCATTTTGGAACCCAAATCTCTCTTAACAACCAGTATGCCAAGGTTACAAAAATTAATCCCCACACCAGAAAGTTAAGCTCTATAGAAAGAAAAAGTGGCAGATGCAGGAGCAGCGGAATCGACGATATCCAAGTGCCGCCAAAAATCACCAACGGGTAATCAGTGGCGTGTTCAAACAGGTAAGGATTCCCAAAACCGAAATATCCTTGCGCCACCGCATGCGCTTGCGCATAGTACAAAAATTCGTCTCCATAAGCTGGTGGTATTTTTGGATAAGCCGAACCTATAAAAATCCAAGATTCAATAACTGGACTAAGTACTATCAATACAGACACGGATAGTGCGAAAAGTAAGGCGAGATTTCTGCGTGCAAAATCCATAAAAATACTGTGTAAACTACTATCTACCTAAGAACATCCAGAAGATCTTTTTTATTTTTAGTAATCCATGCGTGTATATCGCGCATTGTCTCATCTACACTGCGTTTTGGAACCCATCCGGAAATCGCGGAAAACCGAGAGTTATCTGATATATATATCTTCGCGTCGCCCCACCTGGTTTCAGGGATTGAACCGACATCAACCACATTTCCAGTTATTTTTTGGCATAACGTCGTAAGTTCCTTTAGTGAAGCGCTATGCTCTACTCCTCCGCCTATGTTAAAAGTATGTCCTGAAAAAACTTCAAATGACTTAGACTGAAGCTCAATCGCATCACATAGGTCGTCTATGTGTAAAAAGTCTCGCACTTGTTTCCCTTGTCCGCCGAAGCCTATATATGAGAGCTGCTGATTGAATACATGCTTTGCCATCCACAATACTGCCACGCCCTGATCGGCTTTTCCAAACTGCCACGGTCCCGCAATAACACCGCAACGATTGATGATTGCCTGTGTTCCATACAAGAACTCGTACTCTTTTATAAGCATCTCAGAAGCCAGTTTGGTTGCCCCATAGAGCGTGCGCTGCTCGCCGAAAGAAAACGCCTCGCTCACGCCTTGCGGCGAAACACCGAGGAGCGTCTGCCCGGGCGCGATAGCAAAACGCTCCGGAGTCTCTTCGGTTTCGATTGCATTAAGCTCGGCGACCGGATACACGCGGCTCGATGAGAGAAAAAGAAGCTTTGCCTTAGACGTACGCGCCAGCTCAAGCGCGTTCACTGTCCCCCACAAATTTGTTTCCAGAGCATAGAGCGGCGAGCCGTCCTTCCCCGCCATAACCGACGGTTCCGCGGCGCAGTCGACAATAAGATCGGTGCCAGCAAACTGTTTAAAATCCTCCGCGCGCCGGACATCGCCGCGGATAAAAGCAATGCCGGCGGCTTCAAGACGCGGAACATTGAGCTCCGATCCTTTGCGCGAAAGATTGTCGAGTGCGCATACTTCTGCGTCTGGAAACGCCGATTTGAGCCTCAGGGCCAGCGACGAACCGACGAACCCGGCGCCTCCTGTAACTAATACGTTCCGGTAGTCCATAGTGTCATTATGCACGGACATTGGCGCACAGGTCGCGCAAAATAGCGTCTATATCGTAGGTGATGTCCCAGCCCGGATAATGCGACTTAAATTTTGAAAGATCGCTTATGTACCAAATATGGTCGCCGATGCGCGGCTCATCCTTGTACACAATGTTTGCTTTTGTGCCGGTAAGCGCCTCTATCTTTTTTACCGCCTCGAGCATGGAGATGTTCGCTTGACGGCCGCCACCGGCGTTGTAGACCTCGCCCGGACGTGGCTTCTGATGAAAGTGCCAAAACATATTGACCAGGTCGTACGCGTGTATATTGTCGCGCACCTGTTTGCCTTTGTAGCCGAAAATTGTGTATGGCTTCCCAGCAGCGATGCACTTTACCAAGTACGCCAAAAATCCGTGGAGCTCCGCTCCGCTGTGGCTGGGACCCGTAAGACATCCTCCGCGGAAAATACCCGTCTTCATGCCGAAATATTTGCCATACTCCTGCGCCAGTATATCGGCGGCAACCTTGGAGGCACCAAAGACACTGTGGAGAGTCTGGTCAATACTCATCGACTCGCCGATGCCACTATGAGCCGGATGAGCAGGATCAACTTCCCACCGCGTCTCTTTTTCTACCAACGGAAGGAAGTTTGGCCTGTCGCCGTACACCTTGTTCGTCGATGTAAAAATAAACGTCGCATCCGGAGCGTATCTGCGCACGCTCTCAAGCAGCACGAGAGTTCCTCCGGCGTTGATACTAAAGTCCGTATACGGTTCCTTGGCCGCCCAATCATGGCTCGGCTGCGCTGCGGTATGGATGACTACAGAAGGCTTGCACTTTTGTATAATCGCTTCGATGTCTTCGTGACTGCGGATGTCGACATTGTAATGTTCGTATGCCCCAGCGAGTTCCTTGGACAACGTTTCGGCATTCCACGCCGTGCTGGCGCCGTCGCCGAAGAAGTATTTGCGCATGTCGTTATCAATCCCGACTATGCGATACCCCTTGGCGGCAAAAAAACGCGCAGCCTCTGAGCCTATAAGGCCTGCCGAACCTGTAATTAAAGCTGTTTTTGTCATATATATTGCGCACCCATGCTAGCATATCTTTATGTTAGAGTCCTAGCATGGATACCGCGCTAAGTATTGTCATACCGGCCCACAACGAGGATGGGTCCATAGAAGAAACAGTACGCTCTATAAACAAGACGCTAGTACGCGAGCACATATCTCACGAAATAATTGTAGTAAATGACAACTCAACCGACGGCACACAAGCCATGTTAGACGTCTTGTCAGCTCATATACCTGAGGTGCGTCCTATGGTGAACAACGGGGCAGGAGGATACGGCCGGACTGTAGTTGCTGGTATAGACGAGGCAAGCGGAGAGTATGTTGCGATTATGATGGCCGATCTATCCGATGACCCGGAAGACTTAATACGTTTTTATCGCGAAGCCAGAAGAACAGGCGCGGACTGCATATTTGGCAGCCGTTTTATAAAAGGAGGGTCTGTTCGCGATTACCCGCGGATGAAACTCTGGCTCAACCGTTTTGCCAACACACTCGTGCGTCTTTTGTTTCGAATCAAATATAATGACTGCACAAACGCTTTTAAGCTTTACAAACTATCTACATTAAACGGGTTGAGGCCGTTTCTTGCGCCTCATTTTAATTTAACGCTCGAACTTCCGCTCAAAGCGATAGTGCGCGGATATTCTTATCGCGTACTCCCCAACTCTTGGAGTAACCGGAAGAGCGGTATTTCCAAATTAAAAATAAAAGAAATGGGGAGCAGGTATCTTTTTATACTTTTATACTGCCTTATAGAGAGATATTTCAGCAGAGGTGATTTCAATAAAAACACCGAATAAATAAAAACTCTCCGCTAACTAGCGGAGAGAGTCGTTTTTTGCGGCGTGCTGACGCGGAGTATCCGGCCGGGCAGGCCTGTCTGCCCCATCGAATGCTCGTAGAGTTGCGACGACGCGCTCGGGTTGAACGGGATACCGAGATGCTCGCGCACTTCGTGCTCGAGATTATCGCGCTCGCGCACCAGGCCCTCAGCTGAGAGGGTCTCGGTCCAGACATGGCTGACGTAGTGCCCGGGAACGCCCTTGTAGCAGTCGGTATCGACCGTGTAGTCGATTTCCTGCTGGTAGAGGCGATCCCCGTTCGCTTCGTACACCCAACGCCCGGGTTCGAGCTCCGTCGCCTGGTCGTAGTACGGCGAGCCCGGATACGGCGTGATGACCGTGACGTCGAAGTCCGAAGGTTTGGCTTCGAGCAGCCAATCGCGCGTATCCGCAACTGTTCTCGCGGACTCGCCCGGATGTCCGATGGACATCAACGCTTTTACCTTAAGTCCGGCCGCATGCGCGAGAGCGACACAACGCGTGTTGTCCTCGCGGGTAGCTTTTTTATTGATGTTCTCGAGTATCCGGGGAGACCCGGACTCGAAGCCCACCAATATCTGCCGGAACCCCGCCGCGTGCATCGCCTCGGCTTGGCTCTGGGTAAAGAGCTCCGATTTGATGAAACCGCGCAGGCGGAACTCGACGCCGAGGTTGCGCTGAAGCGCCGTGATGGCCCCCATCAGCTCGACCATCGACTTGGAGACGTTGAGCTCATCGTCGTAGAACATAAAGCCGGTGTGCCCGTACGTACGGTGCACCTGCTCGATCTCCTCGACGATGTTGGCGGTCGTCCGCGTGCGGATGTGGCGCAGCATCGGGCTCAGCCGACCGGCGCAAAACCCGCACTCGAACGGACATCCGAGCTGAGCGATAAGCGACGTCGCGGAGACGCCGTCGATCGTGTAGCGATAGCTAGGCAGGTCGATCAGATGCCGCGCCGGAAAGGCGGAGGCATTTAACCGCGTGTTGTCGAGGAAGAGGTCTTTGCGGGGGGACTTTCGTCCATCCGCATCGATTACCTGCGGCGCGTCGTCTTGCACGGCAAGAAAGATTGTCTCTTCCCCGTCGCCCGCGACGATAGTGTCGAAGTACGGCAAGAGTCGGTCAAACGCGCGGTGCGCCCTGCCGACAGTGCCCTGCTTCTTTTCGTAATTGAGCGCCGCCACGGTAAGCGTGGCATGCGTTCCGCCGAGGATGATCCGCGCATCGCTGCGCGACTGCCGGATTGCATCCGCAATCTCGACCGCGGCGGGCAGCTGCGGCGTCGTCGCCGTGATGCCGAAGTAGCGCGCCGACGTTTCGTCAACGTGCTCGCGCACGATGTCGGCGAAGTTTTTGTAGCCTGAGAGGTCAAGCACCTCGACAGGCACTCCGGCCGACTCCAGCGCGGCGGCGACTTTTAACGGCCCCAAGAAGGGGAACACCCGCTCGTCCAGTAGAAACGGGGACGGCGGTACGATGATACAGACTTTTCGCGCGTCCATGCGCTCCTCCTGTTACAGTGTGTCAATGAGAACGTCTGCGCCGAGTATATCGTGATTTATATCCTACGGCATCTTGACGGAGACATCGGACAATTGCCTTATTATCTGCTTCATTTGCGCGTCAATGCGCAAGTAGTTAACAAATACTTCGCGGGCTTTGCGCTGCATTGCTTCGAACTTTTCGGGAGTTACGTTTTTGTGGAACTCGGCTATTTTTTCCGGCAGTTTTTTGATATCGCGGAAGTCGACGATGAAACAAAAATCCCTGTAATTAATGACATCACCGAACGGGAGCCGGCGCTCGGTGTCCACAATAACCGGTATGCGCCCGAGCGAAAGGATTTCAAACAGGCGCGTCGAGTCGTTGGCGTCGCCGCGCACATCAAGCGCGTAGTCACTGCTTAACACCGTATCAACAAAGTCTTGGCGCAGGTGGCGCATGTCCCCTTCCGCTGTTTTTGTACTGCCGGAGAAGGATGCGCGTACTTTGAGATTTAAACTTACTAGCGGCGAACGCCCTAAAATTTGTATCGCCCGGGCGCGCCACAGCACGCCCTTTTTCATCGCGCGATAACGGCGGTCAAAAATACCGCGAACGCGGACCGGAATTTCTTTAATGACCGTACGCAGTATCTGCATGGGCGTCAATTGCGCCCACCCCGCAAAGCCGACTACCGGCTTCCCGGCGCTTTTTTTGCGTATCTGTAATTGCCCGCCAACACAGCGCTCCAAAAGGTCGTCGGCCGCGGGCGGTATCTGTATGCGGCCTTTCTCGGGTAAAAACCGGTACCCACCGATACGCAGTACAAAAGCGTTTTCAAGGTTTATTGGCGACTCTATGTCTCCAACGCCGTCGATAAGCAGAGGCAGCCGCGCCTCGCGCGCGGCACGCGCGCACTCCTCGAGCAGTGCTTTGTCGTGCAACAAAAGCCAATTGTGCCGGTAGGGCGGAAATACCATATCGGCTTTTTGCAGGTCGCCGGTAATCGTGTAGAGCGACGTGTCAAACGAGTACGCGTCAAACATTTCTTTTGCAAACAGCGACACGTCCTCGTTGGGGTTGCCCCAAAACGGATACAGGAGCGGCGAGTGGAGCCCCTCGCGTTTCCATGCGGGGTTAACATATAAACACAAAGAGTGGCAATCAACTAAATTTAGAGAGACGTTCATAGTCGGCTTTTGCCATCATCTCTGCGAGCCCCTCAAATGTAACCCCGGGACTCCACCCTAGTTTGGCAAGCGCCTTTGAACTGTCACCGAGGAGATAGTCAACCTCAACCGGCCTGTAGAATTCCTTACTGATCTTAATAATTGTTCTGCCATTTGAATCTTTGCCTATCTCGTCAATTCCAACACCTTCCCAACATATACTCATATCAAGTGCGTGTGCTGCAGCCTCTACAAAATCACGCACCGAGTGGCTCACACCAGTTGCAATAACGTAATCTTCTGGTTTGTCTTGCTGGAGCATAAGATGCATTGCTTTTACATAGTCCCCAGCATATCCCCAGTCTCGCAAAGCCTCTAGATTTCCAAGGTCAAAATTCTCTATCTGTCCGAGTTTGACTCTCGCAAGCGACGTCGTGATTTTTCGAGTAACAAAGTTGCCTCCCCGGCGAGGGGATTCGTGATTAAAAAGAAATCCGGAACAAATATACAGACCAAGTTTTTCTCTATATCCTTTGACTAAATTTTCATGTGCGAGAAGTTTGGCTTCTCCATACGGACTTACCGGCTGAAGCACTGATTGTTCGTTCTGTGGCGGCAGAGTCTTTCCAAACATCTCACTAGTAGATGCCTGATAGATGCGCACCGATGGATTTACCCGCAAGGCCTCCTGTATCAACCTGTCTAGCCCGTAGTAGTTGACCTCTCTTGTCTCATCGGGGCAATCGAACGAAATTCGAACATCTGATTGGGCTGCCAAATTATAAATCTCATCGGGCCTGCTCTTTTCGACAGCATCGCGCAGAGTGGCGCCGTCGCGCAAATTACCATAAACAATACGAATATTTTTATTCTTTGTAAGCGAATCGATGCGCATATGCGGGTCAAGGCTTGTTCGACGAACCAATCCCCATACCTCGTATCCAAGATCAAACAGGTGTTCGGCGAGATACGAGCCGTCCTGCCCTGTAACTCCAGTTATAAGGACTCTTTTCTTCATAGATTCATTCACGATACTGTTTTTTCTAGAAAGAGCAAATATTCTCGTGCCGTCTTGTCCCATGAAAATTTCTCTGCCTGCTCATATCCTTTTTTAATCATTCTCGTACGCAAGTTCTGGTCTAAAAAGACTTTCTCCATCGCTAAGCTGATTTCAGTAATATTGTGTGGGTCAACCAAAAACCCTGCATCTCCAGCAGCCTCTGGCAAGGAAGAAATATTTGATGTGATGACGGGCGTCCCTAAACTCATAGCTTCAAGAACCGGCATTCCAAACCCTTCGTTGAGCGATGGAAATACGAGCGCAACAGCTTGCACATAATATGCACAGAGCAATTCTTTTGAGACAAATCCGACAAAAAAGACATCATTTTGTAGACCATTTTTTGTAAGTTCATCAACCATACGCCTACGGTAGTCTCCGCCGCTCTTTCCAGCTATTACAAGCTTGCAGTCTGTATGTACTCGTTTCTTAAACTCAATAAAAGCAGACACGATGGCATATACATTCTTGCGTGGTTTGACCCTACCGGTAAAAAAGAAAAATGGCGTCTGTTCTTTAGCCACTAGTGGCATTATTTCTTTAGTTGTTATCAGATTTTGAAATCCTATATATATGACTTCGATCTTATTATCCGGAGCACGGTAATATTTCATTATGTCCTCCTTTGTAGCGTGCGATATAGCAACAATAGATGTCGCGCGCAAAAAACATCTGGGCATAAGCAGTCGGTCCCGCACAAAAGCGACAATTTTACCGGAAAACGCTTCTGGTGTAATTTTTTGGCTGCCTAATTCTGGGCAAATAGCTACAACTTTGATTCTTTTTGGGAGCCATAGCGGTAATAGTGGCGTAACAAACAGAATCACGTCTATGTCCTCCTTCGTCCATAAAAACCAAAAAAACTTTCCAGCGAAACTACGCGGCACTATAACATTCCTAATCGGCACCGGTATTGCACTCTCTCTTATTGGTTTTGAGGAATAGATGGTGAACTCGTGATCTTTACACGCGGCCGGAAGATGTCTCATGAGCTCCCATATCATGTACCCCATACCTGAAGCACCTTCCTCTTCATACGGCTCCGCAATAAATCCAATTTTCATATCTCTACAACAAAAAAATGATGGTATTGGTTACCGAAGGGTACGAAGTCTTTGATTATTTTGCCATGGCAAGAAAGTTTCTGACGTATGAGCGAAGGTGGGTAACCTTTCTTACCTACCTCCCAATAGTGCTGGCCGTTGAACGTATGCCGCCGCGGGAACGGAATCTTAAACGCAAAATGCATCTGCGGAATAAACGGGATTTTGAGCGAGAACGACAGCATCGGGCCGAAGTGCGGAATACTGATAACCACGTGCGCACGGGCAACGCGTGCAAGCTCGGTGAGCGCTTTATCAAACTTTTCAAACGGCAGGTGCTCCAACACCTCGAACGCGCACACCACATCGTGCGACTTGTCCCCGAACGGGAGCGCGAGGATACTGCCGACCACGTCTGGGCACAGGTCTTCCGCAATGTCGACGCAGGTGTACGCCACGCCGGTATTGTCTTTAACAAAATTACCGAAGACCCGGTCTCCCGCGCCGACCTCCAAAACCGAGCCGGGGTTGAGCGCCAACACCTCTTTGAGCTGCCAGTAATAGCTGACGAACCGCCCTTCAAACGCGTACTTGCCGAACGCATAATGTGACTTATCTACTTGCGGTCTATTTGTATGAGGCGCAGTCATGAAAGTTCTTTTAGTATCGCAGGAATAAGCTTGGCGAGCGAGTGATGCTCCCGGATATACGCAGGGGTTGCGTGCTCAAGATGTTTGAGCGCGTGGTCGTTTGTTTGGACGGAGCAGCCGCAGGCAAGAGCCTCGAGCACCACTTTGTCCAGCGAGCCGGTTTCGCTGGTGTGCAGCAAATACGCGGCACGGCGGTACTCATCACGCAGCTGTGTTTGCGTCAGAGCGCCCAAAAAATGAACGTCGGCGCCGAGATCTTCGGCAAGAGACTCCAAATTTTGGCGTTCCGGCCCCTCTCCCGCAATGAGCAAGGTTCGACCTTGCTCAACCGCCATGCGGATTGCGAGGTCGTGCCGCTTGGACTTCATCAGCCGCCCGACGGAAAGTGATGTATTACTGCGTACGACACTCGGATCCGGAGTAAAAAAATCGGTATCGATGCCGTGTCCCATCACGCGGAGCTTTTCCGTAGAAAGACGGAAGCTTTCTTTGGAGGCGGTGAGCACCCGGTCCGTCAAGAGCGTCGCGATGCGGAGTTTCAGGTGCACGTTTTTGTGCGTATACCACAACGCAATTTTTTTACCACGCAGACGCCAGAGCCATCCGGCCGCCACTATATACTCCGGGTTCATGTGCACAAATACTGCATCGTATTGTAAGGTTGAAGCCAAACGAAGCAGCCGCCACGCGCGCGATATCTTTCCTCCTGCCCCTAAATCTTTGAGCGAAACAACTTCCACCTCGCAATGTTTTTTAAACTCCTCTATCCACCGGACAAAAAACCCGAGCACCGGATCGTTTTTGTCGACAATTTGCGTGCAAATTAAAATCTTCATGAGTACTTAGTATAGACGCCCCGCAACAAATCGAGATCTTTTTTTGAAGCGCACAGGAGTTCGATATTCTTTGCGATTGCCGCATCAATGAGCGCCGCCCCTTTTTTATTTTTTGCCACTGTCCGGTAAAACTCCGCGAGCGCGGCGACATCTTTAATAAAGCACACGCCGCCGGCGCCGCGACCCCTCTTTGCTCCCTTATGTCCGCTACCGTGCAACACCGAGAGGTGCGACGGACCTATGCGCGGGTCGGCCGCGACCGCGGCGAGCACCACCTCATAGTCGGCGCCGGCGGCCTCGGCCGCTTCATACATAAGGTTGGCGTACAGCACTTTGAGATACAAAAAGAAGTTGCCTGCGTATTTAATAAGCTCCGCCTCCTTGGCGCCGCACAAGAGCTCGAAGGGCGCCTTGGGCAGCACCTTCAGCACTTGCTTGGCTTTGGCGCGGAAGGCCGCGGTGTCGCGCGGGATGCCGATAATGTTGCGCAGCGGTCGCGCGGCGTCCTCGGCCGCCTGCTTGAGCACCAAAAACTCCGGCGAATGCATAACAAACAGCTTAGGGAATTTTTTTTGGAGTTTGACGGTAGTACCGGGCAGTATGGTCGACTTGATGACCGCCGTCTTGCCTGCCCCTACCAGGGTAAGCGCCGACTCGACGATAGAGTAGTCAAAACCTTCCGGCGTCGTCGGTGTGGGCACCGCGATAAACACGATGTCGCAGGCGCGTATCGCGTCCCTGTTGCGCGCATACGGCTCCTCGAGCGCGTAGCGCACCGTGGTGTAGCCGCGGCGCTCCATGTCATCTGCGTAACTCTTGCCGATGAAGCCCTGCCCGATAAATCCTATTTTCATATGGTTAGTTTAGCGATGATCTCCACTGCTTGGCCCACACCTGCGCACTTGGCAGTTGCAGTTTTAACTCGCCGCGCTGTCCGCTTTGTAAAACTTCCACAACCGCCCTAGGAAGGTCCGACCTTCCTACCACTATGGCACCGGCCTCGCGCGCGATACCGACATCCGGCGCTACAACAGGCACGCCGGCGGCAAGAGCTTCTATCATACTCGCTCCCCAACTCTCGTGTTTGGAGGTGCACAGCACCACATCGGCCCCTGCCAGATAGTCCGCCGTGTCCCGCCAGCCCGGAAACTCCACAGAGAGCCCTACCGATTTATCCCGAAGCGTCGCTTGGAGAGATCCGGCTCCGAGCATAATCAGTTTTGCCCCGGACACTTGTTTGAGTACTTTTTTTATTACTTCGAGCGCATAGAGCGGATCTTTTTCGTCTTCAAAACGCCCGACCCACAGTATTGTTTTTTGGTCGTGCGACTGTTTAACAATATTTCTAAATTTCGATACGTCTATATATATCGGCAGTACGCGCACCGACGCTTTGACGCCAAGATTCTCGACTTGTTTTTTAATTTTTTCCGATACAACCCGCACAGAGTCCGCTCTGCGCAGAATAAACTTTCCGAGAACATTCAAAACACTGGTGTGCACCTGAATATTCAGCTTTGCTCCGATGCGGCGCGCCACTCTCCACGCAAAGAGCCCTCGCCAAAAAGGATCCTGTGCGGTT
>CAYILR010000035.1:0-48470 GCA_964364175.1 uncultured Bacteriovoracaceae bacterium | reverse complement strand
ATCCTGTTTATAAATTATGCAAGTGAATCACTCAAACGGGCTGAACAGTTACAATAAATGCAGCATTTCAGATTCATGGTTTTCGCCACTCTGAACTTCAGGCTTTGAAAACCAACTTTTTATTTCTTGATAAACCTTTTTGGCTCCGAGATGAATCGCATGCCCAGTGGATTCGAGGGTTTTCTTTAAAAAATCAAACGCGGACGAGATTTTGGTAAAAAAAGAACGAAAAATTCCTGTCGCAAAAGAAGTCAGGCAATCGCTTTTTCTGTACCCAACACATCCATGCCCTCCGGGTTCATCACTATAATTTGCAACTGCTGTAGTGACAGCTCCATAGGCACCGTACGTCCCTGCGTTGGCAGCTGTTCTGATCAAATTGCATGTTATTTCTTCCCCACACGATGCTGCTGGTCGTTCAGGTCCGCAACTCCCATGTGAAATCAAATTCGTGCTGTCTTGAGCATCCCTCGACAGTTGGTGAAGCGTATTGAATGCATTGATCTCTTGCCGAATGCACTGAACAATACTCCCATCGCCTTTGAGCTGCTGAAAAACTTGAAAAGGCAGCGGTTTGATTCCAAAGCGCTCGCAGTTCAAATAGACAGTGCTATTTTGCTCATCTTTGACCGGAACATAAAACCGCACCAAAGCTGTTTCCTGTCCATTTTCTTTCATGCGGACATGAAGACGATCCATTTCGTGACAAGCATCTTTAACTATATCTGTGTATTTTTTAATCTGCGCCTCATCCGCAGCAAATGTGGTGTTAAAAAATCCGCCGAACAAAATCACTGCTATCCACATTTAAAACTTCCCACAATCTTTTCCATTTGCTTCTTTTGCTCGGGCTTTGCCTCTTCAGGAAAAAGCGTCTTGATATGAAAAAGCCGATTTTCTGGCCCACAGATCAGATAGAGGGTTCTCTCTTCAAAATTTTTGCTCCCGAGCTGATATCGATATCCAAATGCGTGCACCTCATGGACTAATTGCGTGGATTTAAATTGGTAGGGAAAGAACTCCAAAACATTCCCTCGATATTTTTTAACCCATTCGGTGCGGCCTTTTTGATAAGCTTCCTGCTCTTTGGAAAGTGCCTTAGAATCAAAGCTCACTCCCTGAACAGTGGTCGGAACAAGACTGAGGATGGCTCGTTTTTTCCCGCGTTCGTAAGGTCCAGCAACCACAAGGGACAATCCCAATGGATTCTTCACTGTCTGCCAGGTTTTTGGAATATCCAGCCTGATCCGCTGCCCTTCAACAGTGATTGATTTTTCTGCGGCTGAGACTACGGTGATCAGGGCCGAAAAGACCCAAACCAAGATCATTTTTTTATTTTAGTACAGCTAGCGGTAGTTTCAAACCGCTTCCCTTGAGACCGTTCAAAAATGCAGCAGCGTCAATTTCTTTACGGCCCTCTTGCTGAACACGAATCAGCTGCAAGCTCCCTGACGAACATCCCATGAGCAACATTCCAGCTCGCTCAAAAATCTCACCCGCACGGCCAGAGGCTCCATTTTGCAATATCACTCGTTTAATCTTAAGACGCCCTAAACCTTCGACCTGAATACTGCTCCCTGGCCACGGGGTCAAAGCTCGAATACGACGGTCCAGTTCTGCTGCTGTCAATGAACAGTCGAGCACTTCCATTTCTTTGTTCAATTTAGATGCGTAGGTCACAGCACTTTCGTCCTGTGCAACCGACTTCAGTGTCCCATCAGCCAAACCTAGTAGTGTAGGCACGATCAGCTTTGCACCCATCTCCATCAACCGATCATGCAAAATCCCCGCGGTATCGTCAGAATGAACCCACGTTCGATCCTGAAGCAAAACATCTCCGGCATCCAGCTTTTCTACAAGCTTCATGGTCGTCACGCCGGTTTCCGCATCTCCAGCCAAAATAGCAGCTTGAATGGGAGCTGCTCCACGCCAGCGAGGAAGCAATGACGAATGAACATTCACGCATCCCCATTTGGGTAACTCCAAAACATTTTTTTTCAAAATCTGACCATAGGCCACAACTACGATCACATCGGGCTTTTGATTTTGCAGACGCTCAAATTCTCCCGCTTGAGAAAGTTTGTCGGGTTGAAAAACAGGGATGCCCAGCTCCAATGCTTTTTTCTTTACGGGTGAAGCCTGCAGTTCCAAGCCTCGTCCTACGGGCCGATCCGGCTGTGTATACACCGCAACGAGCTTGAACTCAGCTGCCAGCGCCTCCAGCGATGGAACAGCGAATTGAGGTGTTCCCATGAAAATTACGCGCAAATCTTTCGACATTACCGAAAATCCTTTTTCCCACGGCGTTTACTCTCTGGAAAAAACCCATCGCGCACATCCTCATCGTGCTGTCTGCGCTCCTTCAATAATTTTTTCTTAGTCATCTCTTTTTTCAAAGGACTCAATCGATCAATGAACAATCGTCCCTCGAGGTGATCCATCTCGTGCTGAATCGCAACGGCTAGCAAACCCTCCGCGGTCAAAGTTTGTTCGAGTCCATCCACATCGAGATATTTCAATTTAATTTTCTTAAATCTTTTGACCTGAGCGTTGAAGTCGGGAACCGACAAGCATCCCTCTTCAAACAAAATACTCCCCTCGCTCAGAATAATTTCGGGATTGATCACAATGATAGGATTCTTGTTTCGAATCACGCCGCCCGTGACCACTTCAGCACCCTCTACACTCACGGGTGGATCAATTTCCTCTGGAAATTCTTCGTAATCATACTCGGTATCCAAAACTAAAACTCGCTGTAAAATCCCCACTTGATTCGCAGCAAGCCCGATCCCAGGCGCGTGATACATCGTCTCCAACATATCGTCTGCCAGTTTATGCATGGATTTTTCTACACGCGCCACTGGCTGCGCTTTTTGCGCCAATACTATATCAGGAAATGTGTAGATTTTGAGTTTGGCCATGGATTACTTCGATTGACGAACAATGAGCACTGCCGCCAAGGCTGCGAAGATCATACTCGGAAGCCATGCAGCGAGCCACGGCGGCAGTGCACCATTTGTTCCCAGAGATAATCCTACCGAATGGAAAAGCCAATAGAAAAAAGTAATCGCCATGCAAATCCCAAAATCCTTGGCCACGCCCCCTTCGCGTCGACCTCGAACGGAAAATGGAACTCCAAGAAAACACATGACCAGAGGAATGAAACTCAGGCTGATTCTTGAATGAAACTTAACCTCGTAGGCCTTGGTATCCGCCCCAGTTGTTTTTGTCCTCTGAATGTAGCGATACAATTCCTTGAGTCGAAGCCCATCGACTTCCTTCTCAATTTCCTGAAAATCTGAGGGTTTTTCCTCAATCTGCATCTCTCTCTCTGCAAATTTTTTAACCACTGGAAAAGGGTCCTCTGGAACAAAAGAGGTGGCTGTACCGTTCATCAGCTTCCAGCCTACCGAAGTGAAAACCGCCTTCTCCGCCTCAATGACTTGCTTAAGCTCAAACTGGTCGTTGAAATGATAGATAGCCATTCCAAAAATGGTTTTCGTCTGTGGCTCAAAAGTCCTGAGATTATAAATCAGATTTTTTGATCGATACCAAATCTTGTCTTGTTTAACATCCAAGAAAAAGTCCGTCTTTTTCTTCATTTCCCGCCAATAATAGATGGTCTGCTTTTTAAAAACCGGCGGCAAGATGCGATCCTGAAACACCAGCATCAGACTGCAAATAATAAAAACCAAAGCAACTACCACCGACAGGATTCTCTTCAATCCATATCCGATTGAAAAACAAGCAATCAGCTCGTTGGACCTGCTCAATCCGGACAAAGTCAGCACGGTCCCCAAGAGCGCAGCGGGAGGTGACATCTGCACATAAATCGCAGGAATCTGTAAAAAATCATGGAATAAAACCTTCTCTGCAGGGAATTCGGCATCGATTAAGTCACCGATCAGTTTTTGAAAAAGGTAAATTGCTGTCAGCCCGAGCGAGGCCATGAGAAAATTCTTGAGAAAAACCCCCGCTATATACCTCTCTAATGTTTTCATGCTATGTCTTCAATTGTTTCTCGGGCCCTTATGATATAGAAAGAGAATAATCTATGTCACAAGCTGAAACAGCAACCAATTCGAACAAATCCAAAAAAAAATGGATCATTGAAAACGTCACCTCTTTAGGCCTCGCTCTTTTACTCGTTTTCACCATCCGATCCAGCATCGTGGAGGCTTTTAAGATCCCATCGGGGTCGATGATTCCCACGCTTTTGATCGGGGATCATATTTTTGTGAACAAATTCTCATATGGGATCAAGCTTCCCTTCAGTGACTGGATTTTGGATCACCCGATCTATCTGATTCCTCGTGATCCTCCCAAGCGAGGGGACATCATCGTTTTCACTTTCCCTAAAGACGAAAGTCTTTATTACATCAAACGCGTCGTGGGCGTGCCTGGCGACACCATTGAGGTCCGCAGCAAAGTTCTCTACATCAACGGCAAACCCGCTGAGCAGCAGAAGTTTAAACCCGAGGAAAGTGAAAAAATTTATAACTCTCTCGATGATCCAAAATACAGCCGAACCAACTTGGATCTCTATCACGAAAAAATTGATCAGCTCGAACACACGATCATGATTGATCACACCAATTTTTGGGCTGAGAATCATCTACCCACAACCATACCCGCAGATCATTTATTCGTAATGGGCGACAATCGTGACTTTTCCAATGACAGCCGTTTTTGGGGATTCGTCCCTTTCAAGAACATTCGAGGCAAGGCCATGGTCATTTGGCTTTCCTGGTGGTTCAATTTTTCGGAAAGTCAGTACTACTTTCGGCCTTCTCGAATCGGCACACTGTTGAAATAGTTCTAGCCAATTGATCCAAGGACTTTCCAAGCACTACCCGTCCGTAACGCGGCAGGCGATCAATCCAAGGAACCATTTTTGGCGACACACGATAGTAAGCATCAACGGCAAGTCGTCCCAGCTGATGCCTAACTAAGTATCCATCTCTAAAATCCCGAAAAATGCACAGAGTGGCCTCGTCCGTAACGTCCAAAAGCGATGTCACAACAAAACATTTTCCACCTCCCAATTCAACAAAAGCCTGTCGAAAAGCCTCCGGATGCAAAGCAGCTCCTTTAGCTATGTATTTCCGAAGAGTTTCAACAGACATCTGCTGATAAGCTGTGCCTTTTGAAAAAATAACGTACTTACCTAAATAATGTTGAAATTCTTTTTGGCGATTTTTGGTTCGATCGTACATTTTGGCCAAATCCCAGTAGACGCCAGTCAAAAGCAGCAGTTCGCCCGCTTCTTCTTTGGGATGAAATAAAGTTGGATTCAGTTCACCATCTGGAACTCTTTTCCAATCTTCAAGAACCTTAATGTAAGTATGAAATGCTACCGCTGCCTCCCCAATCCGATGCAATTGGTAGCTTTTTAGCCCGTTTTTTGCGATGTCCAACCGACGCCTGAAAAGCTCCCTGCGCTTTTCTTCTTCCGCCTTCTCGGCGCTCTTCTCCATCTGCCTGCGACGGCCTTCGCTCTCCCTGCTCAATTTCTATATTTCCCCGACATCCAATCATCCTACCGTATAAGGATCAATCTCCACAATAGGAGTAAATTTCTGCTGTCGGCAAACTTTTTGAATCCACTCCACAGCAGAATGCAAAGCAGGCACTTGTGTTGACCTTAAAATTAAATCCCATCGGTACAGGCCCTTTGCTTTCTCAATCAAAGCTTCGCTTGGACCTAGAATTTCAAGACCGCCAATATTCCGCTGTTGAAGTTGGTCACAAACATTCTTGGCCTGCATTTCTGCATCGCGAGAATTTTTTGACTCAAATCGGATTTTTGCAAGCCGCCCAAAAGGAGGGTAGCTCAAAAGTTGTCGCACTTCCCGTTCCTGATCCATCCAAGTCTCAAATGGCAATTCACCCCGAATGATTTTCAAAACAGGGTGGTCGGGCTGAAAAGTTTGAATCAAAACTTTCCCTGGTATCTCACCACGACCCGCTCTGCCAGAAACCTGAGTCAAAACCTGAAGTGCTCGTTCGCACGATCTAAAGTCTGGCCAGCTAAATAATCCATCCGCCAAAACAACCACAACCAGAGTGACACCCGGAAAATCATGCCCTTTCACCAGCATCTGTGTACCCAGCAAAGTATTGGCCTTGCCTGAACGAAATTCTTCCAAAACCTGACCCAGTCGCGTGGCACTCGTCACTTGATCTCGATCTAAACGCAGCGGAATCATCTCGGGAATCAATTGCGGCAACTCTTCTTCTAAACTCTCCGTCCCCGCCCCCATGGGCTTGAGATTGAGCCCTGTACACTTTGTGCATTGCTCTGGAACAGACTGCTGCAAACCACAGAAATGACATTTGAGCAGGCGCTGCTTCTTGTGGAATGTCAAAGAAATCGAGCAATCGGGACACTCCGTCACATGCCCGCAATCTTCACATAAAATAAATGCAGCAAAACCGCGACGATTGAGAAAAATCAAAGCCTGTTCACCCTTAGCCAAAACCTCACGGATCGCATCCCGTGTTTTCTCTGCCAATGGGGCTTGAAGACCCGCAACCCAGGGTTCTATCTTCAAATCCACAGTTTCAACCAGTGGCATCGGTCGATTTGAAAATCTTTTTTTCAATCGAAGATGTTGATACCGACCCTCTCTTGCCCGCTCTAAACTCTCCATGCTGGGCGTAGCTGAGCCTAAAATCACGGTTGCCCCCAGATTTCGAGCGCGCAAAACAGCCAGATCCCGCGCATGGTATTTGACGCGATCTTCCTGCTTGTACGATGAGTCATGTTCCTCATCCACGATGATCAGCGACAAATCTTTCAGGGGGGCGAAAACAGCCGATCTTGCACCGACCAAAACTCGCAACTCACCACTGCGCAAGGCCGCAGCCAAATCCCTGCGAACTCCATCCGAAAGTGCTGAGTGCCACTGCCCCACCCGCTGTCCCAGGCCTTTTTCCAGACGGGTGTGCAATTGCGGTGTCAGCGCAATCTCAGGGACAAGGATCAAAACTGATTTCCCCTGATCAAGAATTTTTCTGGCGATCGAGAGATACACTTCTGTCTTTCCGCTCCCAGTCACTCCTTCGAGTAAAATCGGTTTTCGTGACTGATCCGCCTCTGCCAAACGAACAGCCTCCGTTTGTTCCTCATTCAATCTCAACGGCGGAACTTCGATGTTTGCATCAAATGGCAAAATTTTATTCAATGATCGTGCTTCTTTTCGTGCAGTTTTCATCCCCAGTGCAGCCTTTGGAACGGCGCAATTGAGCAATTCTCCCAACGGGGTGTGATAATATGCCGCAGCCCATCTGCAGAGCTGCATTACGTCGGGCGAAATCACCGGCTCAGCAGAGCCCAGTTCTTGAATGTTTTTAAGTGATGCGGGATCAAGGCCAGGCGTCAACGCACTATCCTCTTGCTCTACCTCGACAATAAAAGCATGCGTGGATCCACGCCCAAACGGAACTTTCACCCAACATCCTGGCAAAAGCTTCCCTCTCAGCTCTTCTGGAACTCGATAAGTGAAAAACCCCTCGACAGGGCGGGGAATCGCTACAGAAATAATCATGAATCAAAAAACCCCTACTGAATCAGACGATAATAATTTTCTAAAAGTTTTTTTACTGCATCGGACATATCAGGAGCAACAACAGGTGTTTTTTCTCTGCTTTCAAAATTCGCCACAATCTCGGTCAACTCCAGCCTGATACCTAAATCCACTCTGTCTTCTGGATTATTTCTCTGCAAAATTTCGATCTGTCGTGGGTATGGAAATCCCTTTTGAGAGGCATAGAGATCAAATTGTGACTCACACCAATCTCCATCCTTAATTCTTCCCCATTGGAATGGCAGGAAAACATCTTTCTCTATCCATAGTTTTCCCTGTGATTTTTCTGCACCCAAGAGCCACGCAGTATGCCCGCGCAGTCTCACAATCGACTCATTCTCAGCTGCTCTTCTCTCTGCCTCGGTGGGCAGTTTCAACAATTCAGCCTCGGTTTGAATAGGCACTCCAGATTGCATCAGGACACTTGCAATGGTTGCTGGATTCGGACTGAAAACTAACTTCCAAAGACCGGGGATCGGTACTCCCTCACGCAGATGCACTGCTTGTCCCTGAGCATCCATAATAACGGACTGTGCAGTCTCAGTGCGAAAATCGAGTCTCAGCACTTCTTTCACCTGCGTTGTGACTTGCAACGATGGATCCAGCTGACTGATTTTCTGAGTGATTTTAATCGTTCTGAGCCCAGTATGTTTTGCGGCAATATTTTTGACAATGAACTCAGAAGGGGGAACATAAGCCCAGGCAAGGGATTGAATCGCTACGCAAAGTCCCGCAAGAACCCCCCAGATCATGATACCTTCCTCCCCGAAAGTGTTATTTCCCTAAATGCTTCTTCATCAGCTCAACCACACCCTCGCGCAATTCAGGGCGCTTCAGAGCATAGGCCAACGTTGCATCGATGAATCCCAAACGATCACCTGCATCATAGCGAACACCTTCGTATCGAAAGGCAAGCAATTTTTCTCTTTGAGCCAAGAGCTGCAGAGCATCCGTCAACTGAATTTCTCCACCTTTACCGGGTTGGGTCTGGCGAATACAATCAAAAATCGTAGGACTCAAAACATAACGCCCAGGAATCGCCCAGCACGATGGGGCGTCTTGGGGAGAGGGTTTCTCCACCAATCGATCCACGTGCATCAGAGTGGAGTTCATCATTTTTCCACCCACAATTCCATATTTTGAAACTTCTGGTTTGGGGACTTCCATGACTCCCACCACGGATGCGCCTTCTTTTTCAAAAACCTCAATCAGCTGGCGAGTGCAAGGCACCTGAGCATCAATCAAATCATCACCCAACAAAATCGCAAAAGGTTCACGGCCAATCACTGGCTCCGCACAGAGCACAGCATGTCCCAATCCCATGGGGTTTTTTTGTCTAACAGAAATCACATTCACCATGCGCCCAATTGACTTAGAAATTTCAGCTAGGTCTTTTTTATTTTTATTTTCGAGCGAGTCTTCAAGCTCGGGATTAAAATCAAAATGATTCTCGATCGCTTCTTTGTGCCGAGCAGTGACAATCACAACATCCCGGATTCCAGATCGGACTGCCTCTTCCACAATGTGCTGAATCATCGGCACATCGATGATCGGAATCATCTCCTTTGGGACTGCTTTCGTTGCAGGAAGAAATCGAGTCCCTTGACCTGCTGCTGGTATAACCGCTTTTTTTACTTTAAGTGTCATCGTCTGCGTTCAAACTCTAACTCGGCTTGGCAGTCGATGCAAAGAGTTGTCGCGGGGTAGGCTTTCATTCTGGGTTCACCAATCGGCTCAGAGCACGACTCACACTCACCAAAAACTCCCTCGTCAATCCGCCTCAGAGCTTCATCGATCTGAATCAGACTTTCACGACCTCGATTTTTGAACTGTAGCAACATGCCTCGATCGACTTGCGCATTGGCTTGGTCCACTTCGTCTGTGAAGGAGAGATCAGTTTCAATCATCTCATGTGTCGCCTCGTGGATTCCACGCGCCAACACAGCGCGACGAGCCAGCAGATCATTTCGAAAACTTTCCAGCTTTTCCTTGCGTAATGCCATAATGGGTGCATCATCTAACCAGACTCGTCATGAAAGTAAACATTATTTTTACATTCATTGTTTTTAGCCTTTTTTCAGGCTTTTTACCCCATTTTACAACGCAAAGCGTTATTGCTTCGGATTTCCATTCTCCCCGTACATCGGCTCTCGGAGGCGCTGGACACGCGGGACCTTTGCTGAACGATGCTATTTATTTGAATCCATCTTTCACTGCATTCTTACCCACCTACAGCATGAGCGGTAGCGGCATGCTGTACAAGAGCGGTAACGAAATGGACAAGTTCAAGAACACCTGGGGTGCCTCGGTCATGGACGGACAAACTGCGCTTTTTCAGGCCGGCGTAGGACTCAGCCGCAGATTGCCCTACACCATGATTCATCTGGGAGCGGCAAAAGCAGCAGTGGATCGCCTAGGCTTTGGATTGGGAGCCAAATATTATTTCAAAGATCAAAATTACCGTCATGGAGATCAAGACATGACGTTTTCAGTCACGGGAATCGTGATGAAATGGTTTCAGACTGCAATGATCGTGGATAACATTCTACAGCGGCCTGAAGGCAAAAAAATCAACCTCTACCGCGAAATCACTCTGGGAACCAAGTTCAACATTATGGAGATACTTCTCCTCTATGTTGATCCGCATTGGACTCCCTCCCTCGAGCGGGGCCGATGGATAGGTTACGAATTCGGGGCTGAAATCACTGTGATGAGTGACTTCTACATTCGCTTGGGTAATTTCAAAAATGCACGTCAACCCTACCTACTTCGTTATGCCAATGGCTGGGGAGCAGGGTTAGGTTGGCTGGGACCCAAACTTTCCATTGATTATGGGCTTTCCCGGGTCAATGCGCCAATTCTTGCTTTTGCACATAATCTTGGACTGACGCTCTATTTTTGATATGCCATAAAAACTATATGAGATTACTTGTCACCGGCGGCGCTGGTTTTATCGGCAGTCATTTTGTGGACCGCATGATTT
Source organism: uncultured Bacteriovoracaceae bacterium (assembly GCA_964364175.1). GTDB lineage: Bacteria > Bdellovibrionota > UBA1018 > UBA1018 > UBA1018 > CAYILR01. The sequence continues at coordinate 37,898 of CAYILR010000035.1, read as the reverse complement.
CGCAGTCTGAATCCATCACGGTCTTAGATGCGCTTACCTACGCTGGAAACCGAAAAAATCTGGATCAAGCTGCTCAACACCCCCAGTTTAATTTTGTACAAGCCAATATTTGTGACAGGAGCACAGTTGCTGAAATCCTGAAAAAAGAGAGAATTACAGGCCTCATTCATTTTGCGGCCGAGTCACACGTGGATCGATCCATAGAAAAAGCATCCGAATTTATTCAAACCAACATTGTGGGAACCTATACTTTGCTGGAAGCAAGCTTGCATTATTGGCAAGAACTCCAGGGAGATGAAAAGAAAAATTTTCGCTATGTCCAAATTTCCACAGACGAAGTTTTTGGATCATTAGGCCCCACTGGAAAATTCAGTGAATCCTCGCCTTACGATCCGCGTTCCCCTTACTCAGCTTCTAAAGCAGCATCTGATCACCTGGTTCACGCCTGGCATCACACCTACGGCCTCCCGGCGATTACTACACATTGTTCAAATAATTATGGTCCTCGTCAATTTCCGGAAAAATTGATTCCTCATATGATTCAATGTGCGATTTCAGGACGAGCTCTGCCTGTATACGGAGACGGAAAAAATGTCAGGGATTGGATCCATGTTCAGGATCATTGCGCAGGGATCTCACTTGCTTTGATGAAGGGTATTCCAGGAAGTCGTTATTGTTTTGGAGGAGAGTGCGAGAAAGCTAATCTCGACTTAGTACACACTCTTTGCTCAATCCTGGATCGCAAAAAACCCCGCGCAGATCACAAATCCTATTCGTTTCAAATTCAATTTGTCAAAGATCGCCTGGGTCATGACCGCCGCTATGCCATCGACAACTCTCTCGTGGCAAAGGAACTTCGGTTTAAATGCAAAAACACTTTTGAAGCCGGGTTGGAAAACACAGTAGAATGGTACTTAAATCACTCGGAGGTTTTCGGATGAAAGGGATTATTCTTGCCGGTGGAAGTGGAACTCGGCTCTACCCCTTGACTTTGTCGGTCAGCAAACAGCTCTTGCCGATCTACGACAAGCCCACGATTTATTACCCGCTGTCCGTGCTCATGCTCGCGGGGATTCGTGACATTCTAGTGATCAGCACTCCTCGGGACTTGCCTCTGATCGAGCGGCTACTGGGAGACGGAAGTCAGTTTGGAGTCAAGCTTTCGTACAAAGAACAACCCAAACCCGAGGGGATCGCACAGGCCTTCGTAATTGGCGAACAGTTTGTGGGTAAAGATCCTGTTTGCTTGATTCTTGGCGACAATATTTTTTATGGCCACGAACTCGTCGACAAGCTGGAAGAATCAGCAGAGCTTCATGAGGGAGCGCGCGTTTTTGGTTATCAAGTCAGCGATCCCGAGCGCTATGGTGTGGTCGAGTTTGACCGTTTGGGAAAGGCCGTCTCGATTGATGAAAAGCCCTTGCAACCTAAATCGCACTGGGCCGTCACTGGAATTTATTTTTATGACGGTCGTGTCTGTGAATACGCAAAATCGATTAAGCCTTCAGCGAGAGGTGAATTAGAAATCACTGATTTAAATAAAATTTACTTAAAGCATGGCAATCTAGAAGTCGTGACTTTGGGACGCGGAGTGGCCTGGTTAGATACGGGTACTTTCGACTCGCTCGTTTCTTCGTCCCTTTTCGTCCAGACTCTGGAGAAAAGACAGGGATTGAAAGTTGCTTGCCTCGAGGAAATTGCTTTCTCTCGTGGATGGATTTCCAAAAAAGATTTGGAAAAAATCTGTGAATCTTTTGGAAAAAGCGAATACGGATCCTATTTACGGAGAATTCTGCATGAAAATCCATGATCTGCCACTCGCTGGGCTCAAACTGATCGAGTTAGATGTTCACCGAGATGATCGTGGTTTTTTCACCGAGCGGTTTAACGTTCAGAAATTTCAAGAGCACTCCCTTCCGTGCAACTTTGTCCAAGATAATTTTTCTCGCTCACTGCCTGGCGTCATACGTGCGTTGCATTTTCAACACGATCCTGGACAGGGTAAACTCATCGGGGTGACTCGAGGAAAAATTTGGGATGCTGTTGTCGATATCCGTGAAAATAGCCCAACGTACGGTCAATATTTTGCAGTGGAGCTGGATGGTTCGCAACCTCATATGCTCTGGATCCCCCAAGGATTCGCACATGGATTTTGTGTATTGGGATCAGAGCCCGCAGACGTGCTCTACAAAATCGATGCTCTGTATAATTCCAATGGCGAAAGCGGAATTGCATGGAATGATCCAGAACTTCAAATTCCATGGCCAGAAAAAAATCCCCTGATTTCAAAGCGCGATCAAGGTTTACCTTCATTTGCTGAATATAAAAAAAAACCTCTCTTTAAATTTGAAACCCTACCGAGGCAGAAATGATCTACGGGAAAAAAATAGTTGTCATTATGCCCGCCTACAATGCCGAAAAAACTCTTGAGAAAACCTACCGGGAGTTGGATCACTCAGTGATTGATCAAGTGATTTTGGTAGATGATGGTTCGAAAGACAAAACCAAGGAACTTGCAGCATCTTTGGGGATCAAAACCATTGTTCATTTCAAAAATCTGGGTTACGGCGGCAACCAAAAAACTTGCTACAAGGCTGCACTCGACTCCGGAGCTGATATTGTCATCATGGTTCATCCCGACTACCAGTATTCACCTCGACTTGTCGCACCTATGGCGTACATGATTGCCTGTGGTGAATATGACTGTGTACTGGGCTCTCGTATTTTGGGAGGCACAGCACTATCGGGAGGGATGCCGTTGTATAAGTACTTTTTTAATCGTGTTCTCACACTGACCCAAAATCTCCTGATGAGGCAAAAATTTAGTGAATACCACACCGGATTTCGTGCCTTCAGAAACGATATCCTTAAAAAACTACCTCTTGGCGAATGTGACGACGATTTTGTTTTTGATAACGAAATGCTGGCTCAAGTTTGTTTTTTTGGATTTAAGATCGGGGAAATCAGTTGCCCTACAAAATACTTTGAGGAGGCTTCTTCTATCAATTTCATCCGTTCTGCTCAATATGGACTAGGGGTCCTCAGAGTCAGCCTGCACTACGCTTTAGCCAGGGCAGGAATTTGGACTCACCGGATTTACAGCGACGGCGGTAAAAAAGTCGCTGAGCTCAAAGACCGAGGATACATCATTGAGAGCACTTCCTAGGCCTCATATGCCACAATCCCTGCTTTGGTTTGTCTTGATACTCATTTCCCTGGGGATTGCTTTCTTTCTGCCAGGTCTGGGAGCAGCTCGTCTTTTTGATTGGGATGAAATCAATTTCGCAGAGGCTGCACGTGAAATGTTGGTCACTGGAGATTATTTGCGAGTCCAGATCGACTTTCAGCCTTTTTGGGAAAAACCGCCTCTCTTTTTTTGGCTACAGGCTTTAAGTTTTCATGCTTTCGGGGTCAATGAATTTTCTGCACGATTCCCCAACGCACTCATTGGAATTTTCACTATATTATCGATCTTCTGGATTGGACGCCGCCTGCAGAGCGCCGCCTTTGGTTGGATTTGGGCTTTAAGCTATTTTGGCTCTCTTTTGCCTCATTTTTATTTTCGCTCCGGGCTGATTGACCCTGTATTCAACTTATTTATTTTTTGGTCCGTTGCATCTATTGCATTTTATTATTTGGAAAAAAAACTGTTCTGGATTTTTTTGGCAGGCGCCGCCTGCGGGCTAGGGGTTTTATCCAAGGGGCCCGTTGCACTCTTGATGACAGGACTCACTTGGAGTGTTCTGTATTTTTCGTTTATTCGTTCGCTGCGTTTTCCTTGGAAGGAAGCATTCCTTTTTTTGCTAACCCTGATCGCCACCAGCTCCGTTTGGTTTCTAGTGGAGTGGAAAATCAATGGGCCACACTTCATTCAAGAATTTTTAACTTATCAAATTCGATTGATGAGCATTCACGATGCGGGACACAAGGGGTTTCCGGGATATCACTTAGTTGTTTTGCTGCTCGGTTGCTTTCCTGCTTCTATTTTCTGCATCGAACAGTTTTTTTCTAAAAACAATCTTCCAGCCGCACAGAGTTTTTTTCAGTCTTGGATGAAAATCCTACTTTTCGTGGTCTTGATTGTTTTCTCTCTCGTCAAAACAAAAATTCTTCATTACAGCTCACTCGCCTATTTTCCGCTGACCTATCTTGCTGCGTTGGCTATTTATGAACGGATTGCACAAACCAAATTTCAGACTTTTTTTGGGCCCACCCTCATTGCCTTCTTAGTTTTAGGTACTTTGATTGCCACCGCTATTTCGGTCGTTCCCACTCTGATGAGCCATCCCGAACCGATTTTGAATTGGATCAAAGATCCCTTTGCACGTGCTAATCTTGAAGATCATACCCAGTGGTCAGGAAGAGAATACTTCATCGGGATTTTCTATCAAATCGGGCTTGTGACCGCTGCATACTTCATGACCCGAAAAACATGGGCCATTGCATTTCATATTTTTGTTTTTTCGACGGCTATTACTGTTTTTTCAGTCACTTCTTTTATCCTTCCAAAAATCGAGCGCGCTACGCAGGGATCTGCGGTCGATTTTTACTCGGCTCTGCAGTTCAAAAACGCATACGTTGAACCCTACGGATTTAAGAGCTATGCTCACCTTTTCTATTCTCGAAAATCTATTTCCATTAATACGCTGGAATCTGACCAGCAGCGAAGATCTGGGAATTATAAAAGTTGGCTCTTGAGTGGTAAAACTGACCTTCCCGTTTATCTCGTTTCAAGAGTAACTTCACAACAAGATTTATTGCGCCTGCCGAATTTTAAAAAAATTGCAGAAAAAAATGGCTATGCGCTTTTTGAGGCGCCAGCGAAGCCAAGTTCACCCAAAAAATAATCGGGGTTTGTGATCTGTTTCACTGCGAATCATTTCTATCTTTGTTTGAGGGTAGAGCCTTTTGAAATTTTGTTCAGTGAATTCATTCTCAATAGTTCCTCCACCAAACACATCCCCTTCGTGAATGAAATAACAGCGATCTGACCACGCAGCTGCCAGGTTGACGTCGTGAGAAATCCAAAAAAAAGATGTCCCGTCCCTGATACATTTCTGTCTCAGAATTTTTCCAAAAAGCACCTGGTGGTTGAGGTCCATCAAGGAAAGGGTTTCATCCAAAAGAATGATTCTTGATCCTGTAGCAAAGGCTCTTGCCAAAAGAACCCTTTGCGTCTCACCTCCACTCAGTGAGTTTAAGCTGCGATCTGCCAGATCTTCAGCGTGGCACTCCCTCAAACAATCTGCCGTCCCTGCAAGCTCCACGACTTCACGAACTGTGATTCCAAATTCAGAAAACAAATATGGGGGAACATAAAGCACTTTTTTACGCCTCTGTAAGGGCGTATTCCCTTGAATCTCTGTGCCATCATAATAAATCGATGCATCAGGGTGCATTAAACCTGCTAAAATTTTGAATAGTGTCGTTTTTCCTGCACCGTTAGGACCCACTAGTGCAACAATTTCACCTGGCTGAATTCTCAATGAAACAGACTTGAGTTTCTCTGAACCCTCCTCATAAGCAAAATTGAGATTCTTGACCTCGAGCATTAGCTCCGACCTTTCCGTCTAGGTCTAATGACTGCCAAAACAAAAAACGGTCCTCCTAGCAATGCAGTCAGTGCACCCACCGGAAGCTCATAGGGACGCACACTCACCCGAGCTAACAAATCAGCCGCCACTAAAACAATCCCCCCAAAAATAAATGAGAATGGGATCACTTTGCTATGAAGAGCGCCCACCCTATTGCGAACAAAATGTGGAATTAAAAATCCAAGAAACCCAATCATCCCCGCAAAACTCACGCATACACTCACCAGGAGAGCGCTCAATAGCAAATGTGTACTGCGTAATTTTCGCACATCCACTCCCATGGCCGAGGCATCTGAATCCCCCATCAGAAGTGCATCCAGACCTCGGTGGCTGCGAAAAATCATGAGCGTTATCCCTAGAGCCGCCGTCAGGCAAATCCAACCTGAACTCCAATCGGCCCGGGACAAATCTCCAAACAACCAGCCTAATACTCTCTGTGCCATGCCAGGATCCTGAAATGAAAGCCACAAGGTCACCAATCCTTGCCCCAGAAATCCCAACATCACACCAAAAACTAAAATTCCGCGAGAATCGAGTTTCTTCGACGCAAAAAAATACAATATAATTGAAAATAGCAGTGCACCACCACCAGAGGATCCCAGCACTCCAATACTGCTCAAACCCAGTCCCGCTGCAATCACAGAGCCCAATGCTGCTCCAGATGAGACACCAAGTGTGTAGGGATCACAGAGGGGATTTGCAAACAAAGCCTGCAATGTTGCGCCAGACACTGCCAGTCCAGCCCCCACACCCAACGCCAGCAATGCGCGAGGTCCTCGAATTTCAAAAGCTTGGGTCCAATCCAATGAAGTGCTAGAGCCAAAAAAAACTGCCAACGCCATGACAAACAAAAGCAGTATAATTGAAATCGTAAATAAAATTTTCGATCTACTCATTTTGACATTCCATAAATCTGCTTTTCTAGCTGTCTAACACCTTCCATCAATCTCGGACCAGGCCGAACCAAAGCATCCGAATGAAAAACCACGACTTGTTTTTTTTTTATAGCTTCAAGTTGAGAGAATCTTTCCCACTTTTTTTTCATTCCCTCAAACCGTTGTTGATCCACCGACGAAAAAGCAATGCACAAAATCCAATCCGGATTCTTTTGAAAAACGCTCTCAACACTCACCTTTGGATATGCACTCGGGTCATCTCTATAAATATTTTCAGCACCCATCAGGGTTAAAATCTCGCTCAGAAAGGATCTTCCTCCTGCAACGACCAGAGGATCCTGGTCCAGTTGAAACATGACTTTCTGCTTTTTGTTCAGGTTTTGATCCCTGATTTGAGCATTTTTTTTAATTCTACTCATCTCTGATTTCATCTGTGAAACTTGTTTTTCAGCAACATCCTTGTGGCCCAACGCTTGACCCACACGAATTTCAGAATCCATCATTTCTTGGATGGATTGACTCTGAATCTCGAGAACAGGAATTTTCCATTTCCTCAATTGATCGACGATTTCCTTGGGATTGCCATCCCGCGTGGCAATCACCAAATCCGGTTTCAATGCCAGAATCGCCTCCAGGTTAGGCTTAAAATAGGGGCCAATACTTGGCTTTGCCTTCAATTCTACTGGAAAATCCGTGTACTCACTGACCCCAACGATTTGCCGGGACGCTGCCTCGGTTCCTAAAATCTGAGCTACTGTTTCTGCAATGGCGGGAGCCAATGTGACAATCCTTTGTTCTGCTGCAAAACTCTTTACAGTAAAAACAAAAAAAATGGCGACAGCAGAATTAACGAGACTCCGGCGAAAGGATTGCATCCATTTCCTTCTCGTTTTGATAGGCGATCAATAAAAAAGTAGGGATGATCACGACAAAATAAATTTCAGTTGAATAGAAAACCCAATGGGCAATTGCAGCTGCAGCAACTGCAGAAAGCGTTCCAATCACAGCAGGCTTCCCAACCCATGTAGCGTATGCAAGCACCAAGGCAGAGGCAATGCCAGCCTCGGGTGAAAGAACCGCAACTGCTCCCATAAAAACAGGCAGAGCTGAGAACTTTTTCAACTCTTTAAATGGGGTAAACACATGTCCGATGATCAGTAAAAGGAGTGCAAGCCATGGAACCCACTCATCCTGGTTTTTCAGCAGCTGGACAACCATCGCACCTTTACCTGCGTCCAAGCCCCAACCCAAGTAGCGATTGGGCCAAAGTCTTTGTACGATCCATGCAAACGGACAAAGGCCTAAAAGCAAACTCACCAGCAAAGCTGGCCAGTTCATGAGTGTCCCTTGCTATTTTTGAGCTGCTTTAGGCGATAAGCCAATGTCAAAGATGCTGCCAAAAATATCCAAATTGAAATAAATTGGCTGGTCGACAACCAGTCTTCAATAATAAATCCGCGGATTGTATCTCCACGAAAAGTCTCCACAATGCTGCGAATAATCGGATAGGAAATAAAATAAGTCAAAATCACTTGCCCATCGAAAACTTTCTTTCGAAAAACCCAAAGTAATCCAAAAAATAAAACTAAAACGGAAAATGCCTCATAGAGCTGAACCGGATGGAGTGGAATACCCCTCATCGAGGCCTCCACTAAAAGAGAATCAAATTTAAATCCGAAATTCGTTCCCGTAGGACGTCCGTAGCAGCATCCTGCTGCCACGCAACCAAATCTTCCAAAAACCTGCGCGATCGCAAGCCCGGGGATCATGGCATCCATGGTTTTCCAAACAGGGAGCTTTTTCCTACGAATGAACCAAACCATAAATGGCATGGCAGCAATTGGTCCGCCCAGGAAAACCAAACCACCTTCCCAAACCTTGAATATTCCCAGCAAATCATGTGAAAATTGCTCATTCCAACGAGTGATCACAAACGCGATGCGCGAACCCACAAAACCGACAACCAGACACCAAAACGTCAGGTCTAAAACAGCATCAATCGGAAGCTTCGCGCGCGCTGCCAAGCGGCGGATCACAGACACGGCCACCAAAAAACCGATGGCGATCATCGACCCATAAGTATGGAGCTGAAATGGCCCAATGCTAAACAGTACCGGGTACATCTTTGTCGTCCTCTTCCTTCAATACTAGGTCTAACATCAAGATTCCCACACCCACACAGATGGCTGAATCGGCAATATTAAAAGCAGGAAAATGAGCTTGATGTCGCCAATGAAAGTCCAAGAAGTCCACCACAAAACCCAAGCGAGCACGATCTACCAAATTTCCAAGAGCTCCACTCATGACCAACGATAGGGCACATGAAAGTTTGATATCTTTCGAATGAATTTTCCAAAAAATATACGCAATGGCAGATAGCGCAATCACTGGCACCAAAAGAAAAAATGGAACTCGAAACGAAGGATGAGCTTGCGACAAAATTCCAAATGCAGCGCCTGTATTGCGAATGTAGGTCAGATTAAAATACCCCGGCACCACTGAAATTGACTCGCCCAACGCGAAGTGGTTCAACACTAGCCATTTGGTCCACTGATCGACGATCACGAAGAGTGGCAACACAACAGCCAGTATTAAAAATTTAGGGGATTTCCTCACCAAATCGGTCCCCAGAGCTGAATTCCTCTTGAGAGTTTTTCAGCAAGACCAGAGTCTTTTTTCTCAAGGGTCTCATACTCATCTGGATCCCAGATGAGTAATTCAATTCGTTTCCCTAGCGGATGGCTTTTGATCGTGTGTTCCACTTCCTCTTTGCTATTGGAAACTACAAAAAGATCATAGTCGCTATCCGAACGTGCACGACCGCTCGCACGGCTACCAAACAAAATTCCACGAGAAGAAAGCGGCTCAGCCAACTCTTGAATTCCTTCCAAATCGCAGAGCGCTGCCAATGTTTTCATCAGTAAGATCCCTGCGTTTTCTTCGCAGAGGCGAATCGCACGACCATTGTCTACGGATTCCACAAGGCCCAGCTCTTCAAGGTTTTTAACAATTTTTCCAATTCCCTCGCTCCCTCCCAGACCTCTCACGCCCTTGAGACGCGACGCCAAGACTCGAGGCATGAAAGAACTCGTGGGCTCACCCAACAAAAAGCGCAGCACTTTTTGTTCCGGTGTAGCAAAGACTAAAGATTCAAAGACCGGCTGCGGTTTTTTTACACGGGCCATTTTTTGGGATACTCCTCATTATTTTGACTCGTTATACCAGATTTTTAGGTCTTCTGGGAAGCCCGTGCCGTGAAAAGAATCCCTAAATGTTGCAAAACATCCCATGGCTATAATCTGACCAAACAAGTCAGCATCTGAAAACTAGAGATCGAAACGTGCCAGAGGAAGCGCAGGTTGATCAGGGCGACTAGAACATCCAGCCCAATCTCAGCAGTGAGAGGAAAGGCAAAGGCATATTGCCGATCTTTTTTCCCATATCTTGAATTTGTTGAACGGCATCCTTGTATGTTTTCTGATCTCGCACCAGTCCAATATACGGATCTAGGCGAGGATCGCTGGCTTTGATGCCAATATCCACCGTAGTTTTTGAGGCAAATCCAATTTGAGCTCCCAACTCTAATCCAATCAAGAATCCAGAATCGAAGATCCACATCCAACCGATATGAGGAGTGGCGTAGAGACCCTTGATTTTAGCCAAAACATCTACGTTTGCAGTCACGGGGACCGCTACCCCACTCACCGTCACACTGGTCGAGAGCGATTTGGATGTCTGTACAGAAAGTCTTTGCTGTCCGAATGCGGTCCCCAGAAAAAACGCCCCGCTAAACGGATGCCAACGTCCCCTGGCTTCATAATTGATGAGAGTCAATTTGACCGAGTTGCCACCGATGGGAACCTTCAATGGGAAGTAGCCCCCACCCACGCCCACACTCCAAAGAGGATGGAGTCGCGCGTCAACAGCCAAATTGATCGGATGAGGAACCCCGATCACTAACGATGGGCCAATGCCAAATTTTTCATAGCGCGAGCCTCCACTGGACTCTTCACCCTCTGCCCAAGCTACAGAACTCGCGGAAAGCAAAGCCAAAACAAACCCAACCATCCTTGATGCCGATTTTGTCATATCAGACGATGGTAAATGGACTTTAGTCCTTCGACAACCCATTTATCAGCTTTTCATTTGCATCACCGAATGCCACTCCCGAGCCAGATTCTCCCGGTCTGCAGGATGAGCAATTACAATCAATGCCTTTGCTCGCTCCCCCAGAGTTTTTCCATAAAGATCCGCTACGCCGTACTCGGTGACCACATAATGCACATGCGCTCGTGTGGTGACGACACCTGCTCCGGATTGTAAGGTCGGCACAATTCGGGAACGACCTTTTTTGGTTCGGCTCGATAGGGCGATGATGGGTTTTCCGCCTTTGGAGAGCGAAGCGCCTCGAATAAAATCCATTTGCCCACCCACTCCCGAAATAACTTGGTGGCCGACAGAATCTGCGCAAACTTGCCCGGTCAAATCGACCTCGACGGCGGAGTTGATGGCGGTGACTTTAGTGTTGCGCTTGATGATGGCTGGATCGTTGACGTAATCGATGCCCAGCTGAGCCACAGTGGGATTGTCATGGATGAATTCATAAATCGCTCGCGATCCCATCACAAAACCAGAAACAGTTTTCCCGGGATGAACCGCTTTTTGTGAATTATCCACAGCTCCGCAACGAATCAAATCCAATACTCCATCAGACCACATCTCGGTGTGTATTCCTAAATGCCTTCGGCCTTTCAGTTCACTCAACACAGCATCGGGGATCGAGCCGATCCCGACTTGCAAACAAGCTCCATCCTCAATCAACGAACTCGCATGACGGCCGATTGCTTTTTCCTCCTGAGTCAGTTCGTGTCGTGGACATTCTGGCAACGGTACATCGATATCCACAAATTTATCCACACTGTCCACATGGATAATTCCGTCCCCGTGAACACGGGGCATTTGCGGGTTGATCTGCGCGATTACGGTCTTGGCACTCTCAAGTGCCGCAATCGCTACATCCACGTTGGTTCCCAAACTGCAAAACCCATGACGATCTGGCGGGGACAAATGAATCAGTGCCACATCTATAGGGCGACGGCCGGATCGAAAAAGCTGCGGGATCTCTGATAAAAAACACGGAAGGTAATCAATCGAGGCATAATTGATTTTTTTGCGTAAGTTGGAACCCACAAATAGGTTGGCCACTTTGAAACTTCGAGCGTAGCGCTCGTCTGCATAGGGCGCATTCCCTTCCGTGTGAAGGTGAATGAGTTCCACATCAGTCAATCGGTCTGCTTGTTCTACGAGCGCATTCAAAAGCACGGACGGAGTTGCAGCCCCCCCTTGCACAAAAACTCTTTGTCCAGACTGAATCAAACTGACAGCTTCAGCAGCCTTATTGTGCAACCCAACCTCCATCGATCACCAAGGAGTGTCCTGTCACAAACGATGCAGCGCTGGAGCAAAGCCAAGTCACCGCCGAAGCGATCTCAACCGGTTGACCGGGGCGTGCCATCGGCGCGGCTGCGCAAAGCAGCTTTAGATTTTCTTCACTCCCTTGCGTAAAACGATCAACCATTGCTGTGTGAATCACTCCTGGGCAAACTGCGTTCACTCGAATATTGGATTTGGCATATTCTAGAGCCGCAGTTTTCGTCAAACCGATAATCCCGTGTTTGCTGGCCGTGTAAGCTGGAACATTCATAAAACCAACGACTCCCGCAATCGATGCACAATTCACAATCGAACCACTGCCTTGCTTGATCATGATGGGAAGCTGCTCCTTCATGCAGAGCCACACTCCCTTGAGGTTGATGTCAATCGTTCGATCCCAGTTTTCCTCGGTGCAGTCTGCTGTCGGTGCCGGAATACCCTCGATCCCTGCGTTATTGAACGCGCAATCCAGTCGACCAAACACCCTGATCGTTTCACTCATCAAATTTTTCACATCCGCACTTTTGGAAACGTCACATTTCACAAAAATCGCTTTGCTTCCTGTCTCGGCAGCAATCATTTGTGCTGCTTTTTGACCCGCCTCCTCCTGGCAGTCCGCCAAAACCACATTGGCACCCAGTTTTGCAAACTCAAGCGCCGTCGATTGGCCAATCCCAGACGAAGCACCCGTCACCAAGGCTACTTTTCCACTCCAGTCATTTGCTTTTCCCATAAAATCACTCCCTATCGTTAGAATTGGTTAATTTACTCCACCCGCTGCACGACCTGTCAAACGTTCAATTTTAATTCTATAAATAATAGACCTCTCCAACATGGCCTCAAAATCCATTTCGAGCGAGGAAATATGCTTCGGTTCCAGCCTCAGGCGATTCAAAAGAACCCTCATCCCTGCCGCAGCGGGGTCACCCTTGAGCTCCTCAAATCTTCCCCGAGCAATGACGCTTCTCCACTGGAACAGTCCTTCTGCTTCTTCGACCTGCAAACATACATTTGGATTTTTTCGCATGATCTCGATTTTTTTCCCTTCAGGGGAGTGACTGTAAATAAAATCCCCTTCCAAGGCATATGTGACAGGAACTACATAGGGCTCATCACCGACGCTGCACCCCAGGTGGCCCAGATTCTTCTTCGCCAATAAACCGCTCGCTTCTTTTGAACTTAAAATCCTGATTAAGTTAAATTTTTCTTGTAGATTATTCATAGAATCCACCTTCTCTACAGGGTGAGATTGCAAAGAACAGGCCAACCTATGGTTCAACATTTTTCACCGTCACGACAAAAAACGGGACAATAATTCCCAACTCGTGGGCGAATAGTCTCTTCATGATTTATGCACGCACTAAATCAGATCGGGCGTTTGGCACAGTGAGTACTTTAGTGTTATTAAAAAAGAGAAACAAAAACATGAATCCTCCTCCTATTGCAGCAGCAACCCTGAATCGGGCTTGTCTTCATTGCCAGACCCGGTTTTCCGGCGATGGCGATTTCTGCTGTGCGGGCTGCTATGGCGTTTATCAAATTCTTCAAACCAAGGGTCTCGGGAAATACTACTGCATCCCCAATCGAGTCAGCTCTCAGGTGAAGGAATACAAAGCAGAGTACCAGTACCTCGATCACGAGGCGTTCCAGAAAACCTATGTCAAAAATCAAGGCATCGAATTCTATATCGAGGGAATCCAATGCCAAGCTTGCATTTGGCTTCTCGAAAAACTCCCCGAGATGCTTCCCGATCAGGTGAAATCTGCGCGGGTGAATCTGGGGAAATCCCTTTTGACCCTGGAATTGAAACCAGATGCCGTGCTCAGCCAAGTGGCGACCTGGATTCACAAGTTAGGTTACATTCCACATCCTGTTCTTCTTTCCAACACTCAGGAATTTCAATCTCGAGAAAATCGCAAATCATTGATCCGCGTCGGAGTCGCTGCTGCGGGAACTGGCAATATCATGCTTCTCGCGATTTCAATCTATGGGGGCGCCAACGGATTTGAACTCAAGGCTTTTCATTGGATCAGTTTTTTTATTTATTTGCCGGTTCTATTTTACAGCGGACAGCCACTTCTCAAAAGCTTTTGGTCTTCGATTCGAATTCGAAAAATTTCCATTGATACCTCGGTAGTGCTCGGAATTTTGTTGGGATCAGGTTTAAGTTTCGCCAATTTACTCCTGGGAAGAAACCAGATTTACTTTGATTCTCTTGCTGCTTTGGTTTTCTTGATGATCGCCAGTCGGCACTTTCTGAAAACCACTCAAAGAGCTGCATTGGGATCGGCTGGCCTCCTGCACTTCTTGACGCCCGCCTTTGCTCGGATGGCTGAAAGCGGAAAATCTGTTCCGATGGATCAAATCAAGAAAAACGATCTTCTGGAAGTTCGTGCGGGAGACACCATTCCTGTCGATGGAGAAATCGTTAGTGGAGCAGGTAGCATTCAATCTGCTTTGCTGAATGGGGAATCCGACTGGCACGAAGTGGGGCCAGGATCACGCCTCGAAGCCGGTACGCTCTATCAGGGGCAAATTTTGGTTCTTCGTGTTTCTGCCTCTGGTGTCGAGACACGGCTTGGGCAAATTGTCAGGGACATTGAACAGAGCGCGCTGGGTAAGGCACAAATCCAAGTCATGGGTGACCAGTGGGCAACCACTTTATTGGCTCTCATTCTAACATTCGCGGCAGCAGTGCTCTTGTACCAAATCTACCACGGTAATCTTGCAGAAGGTCTGCATCGTGCCATCGCGCTTTCTGTGGTGGCTTGCCCCTGCGGATTTGCGCTTGCGACCCCATTGGCCTGGGCCCTTGGACTGCAAAAAGCCGCGCAAGTGGGAATTTTGGTCAAGGGCCCTGATGTTTTGGAAAAAGCCTCACAGATCCAAAATATTATTTTTGATAAAACAGGCACCCTCACTGAGGGTCGCCCCGAAGTGGAGAATTTGGATACTCAGCGGGATCGAGACGAGATTTTTTCGATTCTTCTGTCACTTGAGTCCAACTCCAATCACCCAGTGGCTCAGGCCATCTGCAGGTATGTGAAGGCAAAATTTTCGGGGCAGAACCCAAATATCCCCCAGCTCAAAAATTTCCAAGAAACCATCGGCATCGGGGTCCGCGCTGAAATCTCTGGGCGAAATTACGAAGTCAAATCTCTGGGTCAATCTTTAGATAAACCCGGGACTCACGTTGGATTATTCGAAGAGGGTTTATTGATTGCAAATCTGACCTTAAGAGATGCTCTCAAAGCCGACACGGAACCTGCTCTAGAAAAATTAAAATCTGATCAGAAAACTCTCTATTTGATCTCAGGAGACCACTCTGCAGAGGCTCATCGAATCGGAAGCTCACTGGGAATCGCTCGATCCAATATTCATGGAGAAATGACACCAGAGAAAAAACGAGAATTCATTCTCTCCCATTCAAACTCTATGATGATTGGTGATGGAGCCAACGATGCGGCCGCCCTCGCGACTGCAGAAATTGGCGTGGCCGTTCACGGAGGAATGGAAGTCTGCCTCCGTGCAGGAGATATTTATTTCGCAAAACCCGGCTTGAACTCAGTCTGCAAATTGATTGAGATTTCGAAAAATACACTGCGTGTCGTCTGGACGGCATTTTGGATTTCAGGATTCTATAATTTAATTGGCGTGACACTCGCGACGATGGGTTGGGTCAAACCCCTTTCGGCAGCCATCATCATGCCGATCAACGCCATTTCCATTACGCTAGTGACCCTCGGTCTCAGCAAGTTTTTGAACCGGAGAGTGCTGCCATGAGCGTTCTCTGGTTTCTGTTGCCCATGGCATTAGGATTAGGTGTCGGTTTCACCGTCGCCTTCATATTAGCAGTCAAATCAGGTCAGATGGATGATGTTCAAACACCCGCCTACCGCATACTCAACGAGGAGGATCCGTGAATCAAACCCAGGAATTTTCTTATAACGACGACATTGTCAAAAAGTTCGTCATTGCTTGCTTGTTTTGGGGCTTTGCAGCTTTTGCTGTAGGCGTCCTGATCGCGCTGCAGCTCAGCGCTTGGCAACTCAACTTCAGCTCGCCACTTCTGACATTCAGCCGTCTCCGACCACTGCACACCAATGCTGCAATCTTTGCTTTTGCAGGAAATGCTGTTTTTGCTGGGATTTATTATTCGACTCAGCGGCTCTGCAAAACCCGAATATTTTCAGACGGTCTCAGTTCGATTCATTTTTGGGGTTGGCAACTCATCATCCTCGCAGCCCTAATCACTCTGCCCCTTGGAATTACACAGAGCAAAGAATATGCCGAGTTGGAATGGCCGATCGATATTGCCATTGCAGCCATCTGGGTCACATTTGCTGTGAATTTCTTTCTCACACTGAAGAATCGACGTGAAAAACATATTTACGTCGCACTTTGGTTTTACATCGGAACTATCGTCACGGTGGCTCTCCTCCACATCGTGAACTCCTTGGAAGTTCCTTACTCGTGGCTTCATAGTTACCCAATTTATGCTGGAGCCCAGGACGCACTGGTTCAGTGGTGGTACGGACACAACGCAGTCGCATTCGTCCTGACAACCCCTTTTTTAGGATTGATGTATTATTTCGTTCCCAAGGCTGCCAACCGCCCTGTTTATAGTTACCGCCTTTCGATCGTTCACTTCTGGGCCTTGGTATTTATCTATATCTGGGCTGGGCCGCACCATTTGCTCTACACAGCACTGCCGGATTGGGCGCAAACCCTGGGAGTGATTTTCAGTGTGATGGTTTGGGCCCCCAGCTGGGGAGGGATGATCAATGGTCTGCTGACACTTCGCGGAGAGTGGCATCGTTTGCGAACAGAACCCGTTCTGAAATTCCTAGCAGCAGGGATCACATTCTACGGCATGGCTACATTTGAAGGTCCGCTGCTTTCTTTGAAATCTGTAAACGGTTTGGCGCATTACACTGACTGGATCGTTGGCCACGTTCACAGCGGAACATTAGGCTGGAACGGGTTTCTGACCTTCGGGATTTTCTATTGGATGATTCCCAAACTCTGGAGCACGAAGCTATACAGTGTACGACTGGCCAACGCTCATTTTTGGACAGGATTCCTCGGCATCATTCTCTATATCGCTTCGATGTGGATCGCTGGAATCACTCAGGGTCTGATGCTGCGTGGAATAGACACCAGTACCGGACGTTTGCTGTATCCAGATTTCATTGAAACTGTGATTCGAATTGTCCCCATGTATTGGGTCCGCGCTGTCGGGGGCGGGTTGTTCCTCGTCGGCTACATCTTGATGCTTTACAACGTCATCAGGACAATTCAAAGCGCACCAAAAGCAGTAGCAGCTCCTGTGTACAAAGTTTCACCTCAATCTGGTTTTGGACATTCCGGCACAGGTGAGACTCGACATCGCATGCTCGAGGGAATGCCCTTCGTTTTTGCACTGTTGGCTGTCATCGCCGTGAGCGTGGGAACAATCATCGAATTCCTTCCCGCATTTTTGGCGAGGGACTATATTTCACCCAATTCCAAGGTCAAGCCCTACACCGCGCTTGAACTCCATGGCCGAGACATCTATGTGCGAGAAGGCTGCTATGTTTGCCACTCGCAGATGATTCGTCCGATGGAGGCAGAGGTGTTGAGATACGGGACCTATTCGCGAGCGGAAGAGTCGATGTATGATCGTCCATTCCAGTGGGGATCCAAACGTACTGGTCCAGACTTGGCACGTATCGGAGGTAAATATCCAGATCTCTGGCACTATCGGCATATGAAGGATCCACGCGAAGTGGTGAATGGATCCATCATGCCCTCTTACGCTTGGCTCCTCGACGGAAAAATTGATTTCAAGATTTTGGAAAACAAACTCTCCGTCATGAAAATGCTCAACGTTCCTTATTCGGACGATGAAATTTTGCATGCTCAGGCAGATGCAAAACTACAAGCGAAGCAGATCGCTGAAGCCATGACTTCGCAGGGAGCCCAAGCTGACCTCGAAGACAAAGAAATTGTGGCTCTCATTGCCTATCTGCAATCCCTTGGGAGGGCTTATCGATGATCTCGAAAGTACTTTCTAATTATTCGTACGGAACTCTGAGTGGCTTCGGTATGCTCCTATTTTTAGCTGTATTCCTAGGCACTACGTTTTGGACATTCAGAAAAAATGGACGCCAAATTTATCAATACATGGCCTCACTTCCATTAGATGAAAAAATTGAGGAGGAAAAAAAACATGAGTGACGATCAAGAAAAATCTAAAATTCTGCCAGGCGAACCCGTAATGTCTGATCACGAGTACGACGGGATCAGCGAGCTGGATAACCCTCTGCCGGGGTGGTGGCTGACCAGTTTTTACATGACCATGGTTTTTGCTCTCGGTTATTTCATGTACTACTCCATGGGCCCAGGACAAAGCCCCACTGAGATTTTTGAAAAATCAATGGCTGAGCTCAACGCAAAAAAACCGGCTACGGGAGGATCACAAGGTCCTACGGAATCCGAACTGAATGCTGCTATTGCAGACTCTGGATTGAGGCAAAAGGGTAAAGCCGTATACGACGCCAAATGCGTCTCGTGCCACGGAGCTCAAGGACAGGGCGGCATCGGTACGAATTTGACCGATTCATTCTGGATCCATGGCGGCAAACCGGTTCAAGTTGCCATGACGATCCAAGAAGGTATCTTGGACAAAGGTATGCCACCGTGGAAGGCCATCTTGAATCCGGATGAGGTCAAAGGACTTGTGTCGTATATTCGATCGATGCAAGGAACCCATCCTCCCGGAGCCAAAGCACCTCAGGGGATCGAAGAGAAATAATGCAGTGAATTCGCGCGAATTACCGAAAGAACGCCCTGCAACGATGGATGAAAAAGGCCGCCGCGTCTGGCTCTATGTAGCCGATGTGCGCGGCCGATTTCGTCGCTTGCGAACCCAAATGCAATGGGTTTTGATTTTGTTTTTCCTGATTCTGCCTTGGCTAAGGTGGAATGGAAATCCACTGATTCTTTTGGATGTTGTTCACCGGAAATTTTCTTTGCTCGGAACAGTATTTTGGGCGCATGAAGCTCCACTTTTGTTTTTCATACTCATCGGAGCAGTGATGGCCATCGCATTGGCCACTGTGCTCCTGGGAAGAGTCTGGTGTGGATACGCATGTCCTCAGACTGTCTTCACCGATGCGATTTTTCGCCGTATTGAGCGCTGGATCGAAGGTGACGCAATCGCCAGAAAAAAACTGGATCAAGGGCCCTGGAACTTTGACAGGCTTTTCAAGCGCTCGTTGAAGTGGGGAATATTCACTCTCGCTGCGACTTGCATCGGGCACAGCTTCTTGGCTTATTTCGTTGGGACGGATGAGCTCTTGCTGATGATTCGCCACTCTCCCGCTGAGCATCCCGAAAGTTTCTTGGTGATGGCATTCACAACGGGTGTGACACTTTTTGATTTCGGTTGGTTCAGAGAGCAATTTTGCACGATCATGTGTCCTTATGGGCGATTTCAATCCGTGTTGATGGACGATCACTCTTGGGCAGTGGTTTATGATACCCAGCGAGGCGAACCCCGCAAAGGAACCGTGCTAGAAGCTGAACAAAAACTCGGCGATTGCGTCAATTGCTTTCGGTGCGTGCAAGTCTGCCCGACCGGCATTGATATCCGTCGAGGGCTGCAGCTGGAATGTGTCGCCTGCACCTCTTGCATCGACGCTTGTGATGAAATTATGCAAAAGGTAGGCAAGCCACAAGGTTTGATTCGCTACGACACCCTAGCTGGTGTTCTAGGACAGCCCAAAAAACAAATTCGCTTGCGGGCTGTTTTGTATGGAGGAATTCTGCTCCTTTCAATCCTGGTACTCACCTATTTATTGATTCTCAGACAACCTCTTTCTGTGACGCTGATTCGCGCAATCGAAAACCCGTATCAAGTTGTCCCACCCGAGGTGATCAATCATTTTAAAGTTGAGCTTGCGAATCAAACCGGGAACGATCTGAAGGTCGAAATTAAAATGCCTCCGGAAATTTCATCTCTAATCAAAGTCGTGACCACCACGCCGACTCTCTCCCTCAAATCATCAGAGGGAAAAAGAATCGATATTTTCCTGAAATTTCCACAATCATTATTGAATTCTGGGCATCTGGAAACCCAGATTCTTTTTGCAACTCCCGAATTTAAAATTCAAAAGGAGATCAAACTCATTGGGCCGCTCCGCTGATATCCTGAATTGGCTCCCCTGGGGAATTCCGCTGGGAATTTTTGTCGCAAGCCTCATGGGCAGTTTGCACTGCGTATCGATGTGTGGTGGCCTCGTTGCCAATGTTGCACCTACTCGAAAAGAAATCATTCAATACCACTTGGCGCGACTTGTGGGGTATCTCGTCCTAGGTGCACTCGCTGGCCTGCTGGGACAATCCGTTATTCTTCAAACGTGGACTGGACCCGTTGGTATCATCTTTACACTCATGACTTCTCTTTTGATGATTTGGGCCGGAATCCGAGCCTGGGGTGGGATGTCGATCCATCTCCCGCTCCCTCAACGATGGCAGACAATGATCTATGGAGCTGTGGCCAGGGCATCCGCACCCGGAGTTGGCCTCATGTCCGCGCTGCTTCCCTGCGGCTGGCTTTACACTTTTTTGTTAGCTGCAATTGCGTCCGGAAGTCCTGCTCGAGGCGGGGCAACTCTTTTTGCTTTCTGGTTGGGAACTGTTCCCGCGCTGAGTGCACTCCCGTGGATGATCCGAATGCCACGAATCTCACCAAAAATTTCTGCAGTGGTCCTCGTTTGCGCTGCTTTATTCAACATTGGATTTAAGTGGAATGGAGTGAGAATGAGTTCCCATTCATCCAACACTCCGCTTGAGTGTCATCATCACTAAATTTTTTTGAGACAATATCAGCACATCATCTGGACAGAATGTCCTTTCAAATTTTTTAAAAACAAACAAAGACAAATTATACATGCCAGCACCTTGGCACGCTTCGTGCTTAGGATTTTAGCAAGGGAGAAATTTTATGAAACAAGATCAAATTTGGTTCGCAGTGATTTCATTAGTACTTGTATTTTCGGCACGGGTTTCACAGGCAGCTTCGGACATCCTGCCCCTGGAGCGGGTTGAAGTTCCAGTCGCACATGTCTTTGTTCCGCCTCAGGGCTATGACGACAACGACAACATCCAGCTTGTACTCGACGGCACCTTGCCAAACGCTTGCTATAAAGTAGCTGACAACAGCATCCGGCTGAATAAAGAGACTCAGGAAATTAGAGCTCAGCTCTATGCGGATCGGAAAATTGATGGGGATTGCGCTGATCCTCGGCAGATTCCACCTTCATTGCAAGCACCGGTTCCATTCACAGTTGAGGTGTCTGTGGGCAAGCTGTCGTGGGGTCAATATCAGGTCGTCTACAAAGATTCTGCTACCAATCAGAGGAGCAGGACCTTTGTGGTTGAAAAAGCTCAAAAAAGAGATGTGGACAATGTTCCCTATGCAGCAATCAGCTCAGTCTGGATCAATGATACCGTGCCTAGTGGTTCAGCCATTGAGGCCACAATCGTTGGGTCTTTGACTTCCACTTGCGCCTACCTCACACCCGAGGTCGTGATCAAGAAGATGGATGATATTTTTGTCGTCCTTCAAGGGCAGTCAGTTAGACCTAATCTGATTTGTGCATTTATGCTGGTTCCGTTTCAACGCACTCTGCAACTCGGCACCGCTGATGAAGGCAGATATCTGATTCATGCACGCAGCATGAACGGAAACGCCGTGAATCATGCATTCTCGGTTGTGATGGCAAAAACAAAATAGCGGCACTTGCATAGGTGCAGATCGGCCAAGCGCTCGTTCACGCGGGTTCTTGGCCGATTTTTTTTGCAGATCTACTTTGCTACAAATTCCACCCACAAAGGCAAGTGATCGGACAGCGCACTCCACTCCGGCGCATCCAAGCGCTGGGCTTGCAGAACCTCAAAGCCTCGCGAATAGACCCGGTCCAAACAAAGCGCTGGAAGCCAGCTAGGAAAGGTCTTCGCATGGCTGCCATGCAATCTCAAAAATGCTTCTTCCAATTCTAACTCTTTGGCCAATGGAGAAGTAGCAGCCCTCCTCCAATCGTTGAAATCGCCCGCAGCAATCACAGGATCACCATCAGGAATATGACTTTTGGCTCGCTGAATCAGCCGAGCGAGTTGCTTTTTCCGATCCATTTCAAAAAGCCCGAGATGAGTGCAAAGCACATGAACAGGCTTCGACTTCCCCAAATTTAAATTGGGTAAATCAATCACCGCATGAAGAATCCCCCGCCGCTCAAATCGGTTTTGCGAAACATCCAGATTTTCCCAAGAAACAATCGGAAATTTGCTCAAAATCGCGTTCCCGTGATGCCCTTCCTGGTAAACTACGTTTTTCCCATATGAGAAATGCGGCCACGTTTTTTCGGCCAAGTATTCGATCTGGGATTCAACTGGGTAATTTTTTATTCGCCGACGATGCCCAGTGTGCTCACCATGCACCTCCTGAAGAAAAATCAAATCCGGATGGATTTTCTGGATCTGTTCTTTCATCAAATGAAGTGTAAATTTAGGGATTCCTCCGCTGAATCCCTTGTGGATATTGTAAGATAAAACTCGAAGGGCAGTATGACGAAAACTCATTTTTGGGTTTTCATCACCCAAACAGGACAATGCGCCGCCCGAACCACTTGCCGAGTGATGCTCCCCACCAGAATAGCTGCAACAGGCCCGCTTTCTGCGGCCATTGCTATCAAGCTCGCTTTTTCGCTTTGAACCTGCTTTAAGATTGCCTGCGAAATATTCCCGTAGTTCGACTCAAAATGAACTTCGACATCGACGCCCTGTTTTTTGGCAGCAGCAGCATATTTATCCGCGATACGGCGCTTACGTTCTGTTTCGTCCGTAACAAAGTCAGGCAAGGGAACAGCGCCACCACCCATCAGATAAATCCCTGATTCAAAAACCACCTCTGCAGGATGCGGAATCGCGTAAAAAAGCGTCACTTTTGCGCCTTGGGCTTTGGCCAAAGCAATCACTCTATTAAAAAGCACCTGCGAGGTCTTTCCAATATCGGTGGCAAAGAGAATTCGATTGATCTTGAACACATCCGAATGAGGCCCCACCACCAACGTTGGGATCGTGGATTTTAGCAACAGGGTTTCAGCGAAACTTCCGAGCAAAAGCCGTGAAAGCCCTTTTTTGCTATGCGTTCCCACAGCAATTAAATCGGCGCCGGATCGCTTTGCATAAGCCACCAGGGATTTAACGGCTTGAGATTGGGATGCATTGTTCTCAAGCAAAAGTTTGGGCTCCTGCAGCCCCTGCAACTCAACATTTTGAACTGCATCCTTCAAAATTTTTTTCGTCATGGGTTGAATTTTCATCAACCAAGCGCGACTTTGAGAAGGCTTCATCTCGTACTCTCCAGCACACAAAACATAGACTGGCTCGATCGTTGTGCCCGGATGAGAAAATTCTTTCAATGCTGCAATCAGATGGGGACGAATGGCACCCCTCTCTTCAAATGGATCTAGTGCCCAAACAATTTTCTGCTTTTTCGTCTTTTTCATAGTTGACTCCTTCTGCTCTTGATACTTGTGACTCTTTATTAAGCACAATTTATGCCATCGCTATAGGTTATGAATATCCTTATAGATTACCTATTGAATGCACTCATTCGGTATGAGACAAAATAACCGATTTCAATGGAAAATAAGTCCCATAAGATATTTCAATTTCTTCCTATCTGACAAAAATGCCCGTGAAATCAATATTTAACACAGTTTACAGAATTGGCGCGATTCCTGCTTTTATTATTGGCAAACAAGGAGATGTTCCTATGAAACAAATGCCAAAAATTGACAAATTTATGACTTCGATGCCTCACACCATCAATCCAAGCCAGCCGATCAAAACAGCAATGGAGATGATGCGTGAGTACAATATCCGCCACCTACCTGTTCAGGATGGGGGGAAGTTGATTGGTCTAATCACAGACCGAGACGTCAAACTAGTCTCTTCCTTCACTCATGCCCAGGAGTTATTGGTTGAGGATGCGATGACCCCAGATCCCTACACCATTCGTCCCGATGCGGCTTTGGATCATGTCGTTTTCGAAATGGCTGAGCACAAATATGGCTGCGCAGTCGTGAAGCAGGAAAATGGTAAGGTCGTCGGCATTTTTACTGCTGTTGACGGATTGAGAACTCTCGGAGAAGTCTTACAGCAGAACTTCAAACAAAATTAATTCATTACCAGGAAAGGAAGCTTGCACGTGAAACCATTGTACCAAAAGATCATCACCGTTGGGGTGGTGGGGGCCTCGTTTGTTTTACCTCAAGCTTCCTTTCCCAAAGATTCTCCTTCCAAAAATGCTCCAGCTCCTTCGCAGTGGAGCAAACAAATGCAGGACATGTACAAGACCCTTGCCGAGCTTTTGACAGACGTATCCAGCGATCAGCGATTCAATGATCCGAAGAATTTTTCGAAAATAAAAAATAACACCAAAAAACTTGCTACTCTGACTCACGAATTGACTCCTCAGAAAGCAGATCTGCCAGATCCGGATCCTACGATTCCCATTGTAGCTCATATGCTGAGCCGAGAAACCGAGAGAGCCGTGCTTGAGTTGGATCGCGGACATCGTGCCTATGCGCGCAGAATTCTGCGCTCTGTCTCTAACTACTGTGTCACCTGCCACACCCGAAATGCATCCGGGCCGCAAATTGACAAACTCCCATTTGAACCTGCTCACGAATCTTTAAGCAGCATTGAACGAGGCGAATTTTATGTTGCAACACGACAGTTCGACCGTGCTCAAGAGGAATTCAGAAAAGTACTTGAAAACCCCAAGCCTGCTGATTTGAGTTCTTGGGATTGGGAAAAAGCAGTGCGCGAAAGCTTAGCCATCGCTGTTCGAGTGAAGAAAGATCCGGATCAAGCAAAAAAAATAGCACAATTGGTTTTGGGTGCAGAGAAAGCACCCCTTTTCATGAAGGATGACGCCCAGGCATGGCTGGTCTCGATCGAAGAATGGCGGAAGGAGCCCAGCAAGCACGCAAAAACCGAAACGGGTTTATATGCAGAAGCAGTTCGACTCATGACCAAAGCTCACGAAGTACAAAAATACCCCGTGGACCGAACCGCAGACGTCTACTATTTGCGTGCCTCATCCGTCATTCATCAGCTTCTTCAAACTGCACCGGAAGGAATGTATGGGGCACAGGCATTGCTCATGGCAGGAATCTGCTATGAGGTCCTCAATCCCATCCGAACTGAGAACATACACGACATTTATTATGAGACTTGCATCAGGAAATTTCCTCGCACCTCGCAAGCAGAGCTCTGCTATCGCAGATATGAGGAAAGTATTTATCTTGGATATACGGGCAGTGCTGGCACTGACATTCCGAGTGACGTCAAAAAAAGATTGGGTGAATTAAAAGCACTTTCACAAGTATCTGCATCACCCCCACAGAAATAGAGAAAAGGAAGGAAATTTATGGCATTATTTTCAATTTGGATTGATCGAGAGAACGCAAATATCTTTGAATTCTCAGGGAAAGATACCATTAAGAGCGAGATGCATAATAAGTACGTGGATCACCACACGCACCGCATGGACGAATTTGATCATAAAAGACAAGAAACGACTTTTTATCAAAAAATCGCGACTCGCCTGAACGAAGTCGAGGGAATCTTGATTTTAGGACCCGGTGTTGCTCGGTATCATTTACAAAATTTCTTGAACGAGCATTTCCCCATGATCGCAAAAAAAATCGTGGGTTGTGAATCCATGGATCATCCTACGGATCAACAAATTGAGGAGTATTCCCGAACCTATTTTAGAAAGCCCCCATTGACTTGAAGCGAGAGGAAGCTGTTTTTCTTCAAGGAGCGCATTCCCGAACTTTTGAGTTTGTTCGCGCTCTGCGGATTTTTTTTGAGTGTATTCGAGGCTTCAGAGCTCTTCATTTCATTGGTCCATGCATCACTGTTTTCGGTTCAGCACGATTTTCATCCGAATCACATCCGTACTACAGACTCGGTCATGAGGTAGGAACACTCCTCGCGCAAGAAGGCTTCACTGTCGTGACTGGAGGTGGACCTGGCCTGATGGAAGCCGCTAATCGTGGGGCCAAGGAGGCGGGGGGTATTTCGGTGGGATGCAATATCACTCTCCCTGAGGAGCAAAAACCCAATCCGTTTCTCGATCGTTGGGTTGAGTTTCGTTATTTTTTCGTTCGTAAACTCATGCTCGCAAAATATTCCTATGGATTTATTGTGATGCCCGGCGGATTTGGAACATTAGATGAGCTGTTTGAGGTTCTCACTCTCAACCAAACAGGTAAAATGAAAAATTTTCCTGTGGTTTTGATTGGGGTCTCCTATTGGAGCGGGCTGATGAAATTCTTGGAGGACCCTCTTTGTAAAGTAGGCGCAATAGTACCTTCGGATCTTGCTGCTATCCGCGTGACGGATTCCCCCGAGGAAGCCGTGCGATGGATCGATGAAGCAACTATCCAAAGGTTTGGTGTGAAAACACCTCCTCCTCGCAGCCCGTGGTGGCTCTTTTGGGAGCGTGGCCTTGAGATCAAAAAACTGACTAAAAATCGCCCGCGACACCCATTCCTTAATTGAGACAAAGTGCCCGATTGAATCATCAGAAATAGTCCCGATTTATCCCGAAAACTAATTTCACGTCTCAATGCAATGGCACTATCCTTGCTAGTCATTCTTTCATGAAAACAAATTTTACCAGCCATCTTGTCATTTTATTCCTAATGCAGAGTTCCGCTGCGCAAGCACTCGAGCTTCAAAAATTTCTGAATGACTTTTATGAGAATCCAAAAAAAATGATGGGGCATCTACCGGAAATCCGCGACCGCTCGGGTCACATCACACGCCCCTCAAAAATTCCGAGTGACCGAGAAAAAAATCGAATTGAGTCTCTCATTCCTGAAAAAAGCCGGATCCGCTCACGAATGAGTGCCGCTCGCCTGGGCGCCATTCGCCTTGAATCTTCGTATGACAGGGCCAATGATCCAGAATTATTTTTAGGGATCCCTTCAGAAAAAATCATCCGAAAACTTGCTCGAATGCCTCAAAGTGCAAAGCTGGCTGAAATCCCTTGGTCGGATTCGTATTGGCCCACCTATATGGGAATTTTAGGCCAACGCTATGCTGACAACGGCTTTCCTTTTTCAATGAATTGGAAAGAAAATTTCAGTGCTACGCATGGGGCATTCAGCGCACCTCGCTTATGGGCAAATGAGGGGGGAGCTGTTTTAGATCGCCTTTCTCCGTCGGAGAAATATGATTTTCTGATTGGCCCGTTGACCGTTCGTCAAAGCCCCCTCACTCGGGGAATGTGGGAACAAGGAGAGATGTATTTTCGTGAATTCGGTGAGGTCGCACGCTGGATGGGGATATGCCACGGTTGGGCTCCCGCATCATATTTCATGCCTCGACCCGAGCGATCGGTCAAAGTCATTGCATCTGACGGAAAAACAGAGCTAACATTCAGACCATCCGACATTAAGGGCTTAGCCTCTCTGCTATGGGCCGAAACCGATCCACCCAATCGCTTTGTTGGCTCTCGATGCGACCAAAAAGATCCAAAAACTGATGCCAATGGGCGAATTATTGAACCCGATTGTTTTGATACTAACCCGGGGGCTTGGCATACGATCATCGTCAATCAAATCGCTCGCATCAAAAAACACTTTGTCATGGATGCAAACTATGATGACCAGGTCTGGAATCAGCCAGTTTATTCCTATACCTATACTTTGTTTAATCCGATCACCAAGGAATCTGTTGATACTGTGGAAAAAGCGATGGTGAAAAAATCTGATTTTATAAAAGATCCATTTTCAGCCTACCGCTCGTCTCAAACTTCTTTTATTGTTGGGGTCAATATGACTGTATTCTATGCTGTCGAAACTAGCCCGAGCACTCAGTCCACTGTGTCCGCTCAGGATGACGATCAAAGAAGTGCTGAGTATATCTATGATTTGGAGTTGAATTCTGCAGGGCAAATCATGGGCGGTGAGTGGTACACCGCACACCACCCTGATTTTCTATGGCAACCGATCAGTTCTCGTACGACGACTGCCTCGGATGATGAGGCAGCGGGAGAGTGGAATTTAAGCCAGCCACTTCCCTACTCGTGGCAAAGGGCTGCTGAAAGCGCAGCAACACTCAGGCAGCCTTTGGCCAAAATTGTTGAGGCCCTGATTGAGGCATCCCATTGAGATACCCTGCAAGCTACCCTTGTCAGTGTTCCAAACCTGATCACGCTCCCAAACTTGTGGTTTTGACAGGTGGACCAGGAGCTGGGAAAACGGCAGTGCTGGAAATTGCTCGGCGCCAATTCTGCAAGCACGTGGCTGTCCTACCCGAAGCAGCCAGTATTATTTTTGGTGGTGGCTTTATCCGTGCAGATACCCTCAGCGCGCAAAAGGCTGCACAACGAGCTATTTTTCAAGTTCAGCGAGAACTCGAGCAAATGGCCATTGAAGAAAAGAAATACTCCGTCATTCTCTGTGACCGAGGCACGGTGGATGGATTGGGATATTGGCCCAATTCAGAAGAGTCTTTCTGGAAAGAAAATCGCTCCAATCGTGATCAGGAATTAGCGAGATATGCAGCTGTGATTCACCTTCGAACTCCCGGATCACACAACGGATATAATCGAAAAAATCCGGTCCGCATCGAAACAGCCAACGAAGCAGCCATAATCGACCTAAAAATCATGGATGCTTGGAATGGGCATCCCCATCGGCATTTTGTGGAAAGTACTCAGGCGTTCGTGACCAAAGTCGCTCAGGCACTTGAAATTATCCGGAGCGAGGTACCGTCTTGCTGTAAATCAGCAGAAGAGAACCCATAACTGCCAAGGTCGCCCCCATTGTAAACGCAGCGGAAGCTCCCCAACTTTGCCAAACCCAGCCAAAAATCACACTGGCAGGCAAAGCCGTCAAGCCTAGGGTGAAATGGAAATATCCAAAAGCGGCACCACGAACCGATGGAGACGCTAAATCAGCAACCAGCGCTCTCTCCGAAGGTTCAGTGAAGCCAAAATACAGGCCGTAGCAAAGAAATACTGCAGTCAAAGTGATCGGCGAATCAACAAAGGCAAAAGCAAAATAAATCACTGCAAAGAAGATCCACCCGATGATCAAAGTAAAACGTCTTCCGAGTTGATCCGAAAGTTTGCCACCGTAATAATTGCCCAACATCTTGACTACATGGTGCAAAGACCAAATCAAGGCAATCGACTGTGTGGCCACCCCCGCCTTGGATAGGCGAATGAGCAAAAAAGCATCTGTAGAATTACCCAATGAGAAAATAATCAGCGCAGTCAGGAATACTTTGAATTCACTGCCTAAATCCTTCCATCCACGCAGCAATGCACGCGGGCTGAGAGTTGGAAAATCAAGCGGGGACTCAGTTTGCAAGACCGAGCGTTCCACCGATTTTTCCTTTAATCCGACTAGAATGATAACAACCCCAATGATGGCTGGAATCGACGCAAACAGGAAAACCCTTCTCAAATCCATCCCAGGAATCATCAGTAACGATGCGGCAATCAGCGGACCTCCCACCGCACCAGCATGATCTGCAGCTCGGTGAAGGCCAAAAGCAGCTCCTCGCCGATCAGATGGCGTCACATCAGCAATCAGTGAATCCCTCGGCGAGGATCGCATCCCCTTCCCCACTCGATCAAGAAAGCGAACTCCAAGAACTGACTGCCAGGAATGAGTCAATGCAATCAGTGGTCTAAAAAATCCAGAAATCGCATAGCCGGAAAAAATCAGTGGTTTGCGTCTAGGAAGTCGATCAGACCAAAGTCCAGAAATAATTTTCATGAGCGAGGCCGTCGTCTCAGCCACTCCCTCGATGACTCCCAACTCGAAAGCAGAAGCTCCCAAAACAGACGAAAGAAAAACCGGCAAAAGCGGATAAATCATCTCACTGGAAAGGTCCGTAAATAAACTGACCACTCCGAGAATCCAAACAGTACGCGGAATCTGCTTCACAAAAGTCAGTTTAGCACTGCACGGGGGATTCTACTCTCTGATTTTTCAGAACCGCTCTCAATCGTATAAAGACTCAACCCAGGGATCTGCGCAGGCTCTACAAACAGAGCTAATTTTAAAACTTCTGAAACGGAACTCACAAATTCAAATTTCATTTGAGATTTCACTTCGTCTGGAACATCGATCAAATCTTTTTCATTCCGAACCGAAAGAATCACTCGTTCGACACCGGCACGATGCGCAGCAATCACTTTTTCCTTAATTCCACCCACAGGCATCACAGCCCCACGCAATGTAATTTCACCTGACATTGCCAATTTTGGATTCACACTTCTTCCCAAAACCAACGAAGCCAGCGAGGTCACCAATGCAATTCCAGCTGAAGGTCCGTCCTTCGGAATGGCTCCCGAAGGGACGTGAATGTGGATGTCTTTTTTATCGTAATCAAACTGCGGAGCAAGCGCCGCCAAATTGGATCGAACCAAACTCAAAGCGATTTGCGCCGACTCTCGCATGACATCACCTAACTGTCCGGTTAGAATCAACTGCCCTTTTCCAGGCATTGACCGAGATTCAATCAGTAAAATTTCTCCACCCACTGGAGTCCAGGCCAGCCCAGTCACCACACCCGGCGATGCCACAGATTCAGCCACCTCGTGGATGTACCGTTCTGGCCCGAGCAGATTTTCGAGTTCATTGAGAACAATCTGCACTGGCAACTCTTCTTTTTTTACATCTAGAACTTTCTCAATTGATGCCCGAAGTGCTGTTGCAATTTTCCTCTGTAAATCTCGAACTCCAGACTCGCGAGTAAAGTGAGTGATCACGCGCAACAACGCCTCCTCTGAAAATTCGATTTGCTGTGCGCTCAACCCGAACTCACTCAATTGCTTTGGAATAAGATGGCTTTTCGCAATGTGGAATTTTTCCGGCACGGTGTAGCCAGAAAGCTCAACCACTTCCATGCGATCTAAAAGCGGGGCTGGAATGGTTTCAAGGCTGTTTGCTGTTGCAATAAAAAACACATTCGACAAATCAAATGGCGTGTCAAGATAATGGTCCAAGAAAGCTGAGTTCTGTTCTGGATCTAGCACTTCCAGCAAGGCGCTAGACGGATCTCCTCCAAAGCTCCTTGAAAGTTTATCAATTTCATCCAAGAGCATCACTGGGTTGTTCTCCCCAGCACGCTTAATGCTCTGAATAATTCTCCCAGGCATCGCACCGATATAAGTCCGTCGATGTCCGCGAATTTCGGCATCATCTCGGATGCCGCCCAGGCTAGCTCGAACGAATTTCCTCCCTAAAGTTTTTGCAATGCTTTGACCCAAACTGGTCTTCCCGACTCCCGGGGGCCCAACCAACAAAAGAATGGATCCTTTGACATCTTTTTTAAGCTTCATAACAGCCAAATGCTGAAGAATTCTTTTTTTAATTTTATCTAGCCCGTAGTGATCTTTTTCTAAAATTTCTCGAGCAGAAGTCAGGTTGATTTCAGACTCGGATGATTTTTTCCAAGGCAAAGCAATCATCATGTCGAGATAATTTCGAATGACGTGAGATTCAGCAGACTGCGGCCCCATTGCCTCCAAACGCTTGAGTTCCTCAAACGCGATTTTTTCCGCTGCCTCCGGAATTTTCGCATCTTCTATTTTTTTTCGATAATCGCTTTGAATCTGCTCAGACCCATCGGTTTCACCCAGCTCCTCCTGAATTGCTCTCATCTGCTCACGCAACAGGGCCTCGCGCTGACGACCGCCCAGTTTTTTAGAAACCTTTCCCTGAATTTCCTGCTGCAAGTCGAGTGAATTTTTCAGCGACTGCATGAAATCCAAAGCCTGCAGCGCTCTAGCCTTTGGCGAATTATTTTCCAAGAGCGTCTGTTTTTTTTGTGTCTCAATGTTCAGATGCTGCGCGCATAGATAAGTCAATACCGTTAAATCTTGAATGCTGTCGATCAGCTGCGCAACTTGCTTCGAATCAAAAGTGAAAAAATTTAAAATATCTTTTGCGAGTTTCTTTATCCCTGCAGCCAGAGCAGGAAAAGCAGATTCATCTCCCTCCTCATCGTCCTTAAGAATCTCTCCATAGGATTGCAACACGCCATCCATCACTTGCATGCCTGTGGATTGGAATCGATAGTGACCTTGCACAATGATTTGATAGCCTTTTTTTAAGCTTCCACTCGCCTTTTCAATCTTACAAAGTGTGCCTACTGAGTAGAGCTGATCCGGTCCCGGCTCCTCTTCTTGCTCGTTCTTCTGCGTCACAATAAAAATCCACTGCGGGCTCTCCTTCATCGCCTTCTCAATCGCAGCGATGCTTTGAACTCGCCCGACCCGCAGTGGAACATTGTTGCCTGGAAACACCACGGTGTTTCGAATGGGGAGAATAGGAACCAAGCGTGTAGGAGATAGTGTTTCCATAATTAGGATTAAGATGGCTCCCGTTCTCAAAAAGTCAATTAGGGCTAAAACAAAAAAACACGCCATTAAACTCCGTAAGAGCCGCTTTCAATAAATTTTTTCAGAGACTCTCGGTGGGACATTGCATCGCGATAGCCGAGTTCCACAAGCTTCGATGTGTAGGCTGAATCAAATGCAAGATAGCTTAAAAGATCCCAACCACTTTCTGTCGACGCACCCAAGCCCTTCAGAAAGTGTTTAACCGTAAAAGAAAAATCATTGAGTACTTCACGAACCAATTCTCCCAAATCCTGCGAAGGCTTGAGGACCATTATGGGGATCTGCTTCAACGGGGAAGATGGTCCGCTCAGGTTTTGCTTTTCAATCAACGACACAGTCTGATTAATGCGCTCTGCGCGCTCCACATCCGCCTCGAGCGTATCCAAAAACATGGCGTTGAGAAGAACCCCTCCCACCTCAGCTAAAAATGGATAGCGAAGATCTTTTGCATCCAAATCATTTACATTCGCGATTGATTTTTCATGACGCACACCAATAGCCAAAATACGATCAGCTCCCATATGAATTGCTGGACTCAATGGACTCATCATCCGGATGCATCCATCACCATAAAACGCTTTCCCCAGTTGAACTGCTGGAAAAAAAACCGGAATCGCCGAAGAGGTCATGATGTGCTCAACACTCAGTTTTGATCGAACTGCAAATCGTGTGCTACGAACCCAAGGGGAAATTTCTGGGTTGCCATCAAAGAACGTGACGGCAGTTCCAGAGTGGTAGTTAGTTGCTGTGATGGCTACCCCGCGAATTAAACCAGACTCGAGATTCTTGTTAATACCCTCCCATGAAATTGAGGCCGTCAGAAGCCTTCTCAGGGGTTCCGTCACTAATAAGGACTTGCTATGGCCGCTTCCAATCCAACCTCCTAAACTGAGGTCTGAAAGCCAAGCTAGGCCTGTACGAGTTAATGTGATCCCATCTGTAAGAAAAATATCACTCGATCTAAGCTGACTCCAAAGCCCCCCCAGATTTTTTACCGCATTCAAAAAATCATCTCCGCGAGATGCAAGGTATGAAGCGTTGATGCTGCCAGCAGATACTCCGGAAAGAACTTGAAATGGAATTTTTGGTGATCGACAAATCTCTGCAATCGCAATGAGTGCGCCTGCCTGGTAGGCACCCCGGGCACCACCGCTTGTCAGAACTAGGCCAAGCGCACTCATATCACCTCATGCTACGTTTTGATCATCTTGCTCTTGGATCACGAGATCCAACACAGGGTTGGGTTTCAGTGGTTGAATCAAAGGTTGACTCGGCCGCTGCTTCGCCATCTCAAAGACTGACCTGATGCTTTCATAATCTTTAGATACCTTGATCAAATCAAATAATGATGCCTTTAAATAAGTTTTAGAAATTTCTGAATTCTCCATCTCGATCTCCCCTATAGAGTTTAATTGAAAACGCTCAATCCACGCCTACTCGATCATTTTCTTATTCAATTTATATGCCAAATATAAATGTTCCCTGAGGCTTCTCATGATTTTATTCAGTCGAGTTGAGACAGGATGAAAAATTTAAGGGACGAATTGTCCTTGCATAAAAAATATGATTTAGCCTGTGCAGCTATTAAAACATAACCCCACCACCTATGATGATTTCGTGTAGGATGCCTTAGATGAGTCTTAAAGTAGTCAGTATTCTCCGTTTTTTTAAACATCCAGTTCGTCCAGTCATGATCGGGAAACTCGCACTGGTATGGTATGCAGCCTATTTTGGGGCTCAAGAAAATACGAATCTGCCTGATGCTGCCACAACGGATACTCGCTTGGATGAACGCGTGCCCATTGACGAGCAAGCCATCTATCCTTATCTTTTTGCCTGCCTTTATCTTCCCAGCTTAGGAATTCTTCTCATCGATCATCTGAATGACGAGCAGTACAATCATGCAATGCTCGCCTTCCAAAAAATAATTCAAGAATCCGAAAAAATATTCTTAAAAAAACCCACCCGTCTCAAATCCCGAAGACAGCTCACACACCCTCTCACTCATTTATTGCAATCCATCGATGGGCCAACCAATTGTTTTCCATCGCTACATGTGGCTTTGGTTACATTGGCCTACCAAATCATCAGAGATGCTCGAACGATTGAGATCCAGCAGATCAGGGCAGCGCGTGAGTCTTGCATCGACATTTGTCGCGCCACCTTGAAAACACGGCAACATAGTATTGTTGATGTGATTGGCGGTCTTGCATTATCCGATAAAATTTATTCCGAGTTTTTTGAAGGAACTCCCGAAGATTTATTGGGCGCGATTCTACTTGAACTTCAACCTAATGAACTCGCCACGGCTCAGTCCATGATCCACGATTCTAGTGACCTGTTGAATCTCTTCGAGAACTTGATGGCCAAGTTTCAATAACAGGTGTTGATTAAACCAACGGATTGCTTGCTCCGCTACCTGTTCCAATGTTCCAGGCTCCTCAAATAGGTGTGATGCACCCGGAACAATGAGCAATTCACATCGGGCCATGTGTTTCTGGGCATCTCGATTGAGCGGAATCACAATATCATCATTTCCACCCACAATCAGAAGTGTGGGAACGACTACGTGATCTAGGCGCCCCATGGCGAGATCAGGTCTTCCACCCCGAGACACAATAGCTGAAATCTCTCCCCTCAAATCAGCAGCAGACCACAGGGCAGCACCCGCGCCAGTGCTTGCTCCAAAATATCCGAGACGAATCTCTTTTCCCCATTCCTGATTTCGAACCCATTCCACTGCCCAATTCAAGCGTGTCCCGAGCAAGGGAATATCAAAAACATTGGCGCGGTTTTGTGACTCCTCTGAAGTCAGCAAATCAAACAATAGTGTTGCAAACCCGGCTTCATGCAGCCAAGTCGCAACCTGTTGGTTTCTGGGACTCAATCGACTGCTGCCACTACCGTGTGCAAAAATGACAAGCCCTTTTGCAGGGTCGGGCAAGTTGAGTATCCCCATTAGCCGAAAATCATTTTTCCTAATTTGAACATTTTGATTGAGCTTCATCTTCTCCTCATTTTTAAGGATCGCACCACTTCCTCATCAGTGACCTGAGGAAATTCTTTGTAAAATTGACCGACTGAATGAAATGAAAGGGGCGCATACAATATCACCACTTGATCAGCAATCCTCCCCAACTGGGTCACCGCAGCGGGAGATGCCACCGGAGAGCAGACAATGATTTTTTTTGGTTTTCGCCTTCTGATCAACTCCACGGCTGCGCGCATGGTATGCCCCGTTGCAATACCGTCATCCACCAAAATCACCACTCTTCCTTCTGGGTCGACGGGAGAGGCAAAGGGCGAATAGCACTCTCTCTTTTTTTTAAGTGCCGATATTTCAGATTGCGCCAACTGTTGAATGATTTTTTCGCTCGCGTGCGAAAAACCTTCACTCTCGATGATGTCACCCGATTCAGAAACCGCACCAATGGCAAACTCTGGATTGGAAGGAGCTCCAATTTTATGAACCAACGCAATGTCCAACTCGCCTCCCAGCTGTCTTGCTATCGTTTCACCCATAGGTACAGCACCGCGTGGAATAGCTAAAATTAAAGGATTTTGACCTCGATACTCAGCCAGGTTTCTTGCCAAAAGCAGTGCAGCAGCTGCCCGGTCCTGAAACATCATGGGCTCATCAACCCATTGAAATGGACTCTCCAGTGTCGCTCCCATATCTTCCCCCTAAGTCAAATGTAAACTCATCCAGTGCGTCCCAAAAACGATCCAAAATTAACTCCGCTTCTTGCGGGGTCATCCCAAACTCGTTCTCTATATTTAAAAACATAGGCACCCCCGCCTCTTGACTCAGATTGGATCGAAAACTCATCAACTCGTCCTGCAAAAGCAAGGGCAACTGCGCAATCAGTTGCGCAGCACCGCTCGATGGGAGCCTTTGAATCATCGTTTTCAGGAAATAGACCGTCACCTCCTCAATTTGAGAGCGGCTGATGTGCGTTTGCTCCGACATGATGTCATAAAAACGATCCAGTGTTTTTTGAAGCACATCCATCTCTTCAGATCCCAGCTCAACTGGCTTGATCGGCTTAAGAATCTGCTTAGAGACAATTCGACTCAACGTATCTAAATCCACTACCCTTTCAGCCACCAGATCATCGAGACAAATCAACCCAACACACCTTTCCTTGCCACTATTCTTTACACTGACAACGGGTATTCTCCGAACTCCATAGTCCTCCATCAATTGGATGGCGTCTTGGAGTGAGTCATTTTCAGTAATGCTGCAAATATCACTTGCCATTAATTCTCCAATCGGAGTTTCAGGAGGGTAGCCCAACGCCAAAACTTGATTGGACAAATCCCGATCAGTCACCACCCCAACCATTTTTCCATCTTTGCTATGAACTATCACACTCCCCACATTCCGTTCATACATGGCTCGCGCCGCCTGCTGTGCAGGAGCACTCTCATTCAAAACCAACATCCCTCCGTGTAAAAATTTTTCTATTGATGGATTCATAGATTTTGCTCCTCTAAAAGCTAACGTTGCATTCGTTGTGCCAATACCCAAAAGACGTTCTAGCGGGGTATGTGGTGAAATCACATCTGCTTTGAGAAAAGTATGCTCATGGGCTTGGGCTGTTTTGACTCAGTGTCTTCATGCCAGGATCGGCACGGAAATTGCTTCAATGTTTGCAGAGGTGAAATATGATTCCATTAAAAATAACTTACAAAGATATAGAACCATCCAAAGCTATTTCAGAAAATATTCGAGAGCATTTCGAAAAGATCGAACCCCTGTGCCAGGATGCGATTTCATGTAGGATTGTCATTTCCCGTCCGCATCACCATTCACGCAAAGGGATGATTTACCACGTTGAAATTCTCGTCTCCATGCGCGGCGACACTCTAGTGGTCAATCGTGAACCTGAAAAGAACGCTGGGCACGAAGATGTTTATGTTTCCATTCGCGACGCATTCATATCATTACAAAGGCTTCTACTGGAGCGAAATCAGCGCGTTCATATCCGTCATCAGGCAAGAGCATGAAAAAAACCAACTTGATCGCCCTAGTATTGCTTTCAAAACTGCTATTTGCGGCCGAGGTCGACGGCGTTTGGGGTTCAAAACCCTATTCTCTTCAGCGAAGCTTTATCCCACCACGGTCCATCACTTTTGCGCTCAGGGACTCTGCGGGCAAAACCCGCAGAGTCGAACTGAGGGCAATTGATCCTGAAAACAATCCGGTTTTATATCGAGATACTCTTCGAAACAGAGGCTCGCTTATTGGATTTGAAATTAGCATCCCATTTCTATCGGAATCACCCAGCCTAACTCATCCTGATCAAAGGAGTGGCCTGGCCCGCTAGCGTGGCATCGATATTGCTATCATATCCATGGATGTTGCCAACTCAACGAAAGGGGTAATTAAAATGGGAAAAATATCTGCTGAAAAATATCTAGATCTTCGGTAACTGTTCAGCCTGATTATGCGAGCAGTGGCTGAAGCGGTGCACCTAAAAA